>JAIOAT010000013.1:71633-83004 GCA_019873685.1 Chloroflexota bacterium | reverse complement strand
ATTGGAAGGCCCGCTGGCGGAGGAAGCCGCCGAACTCATCCGCGAATTCTTCCGTTCGTTGCGGGCGCAGGGCAAAAACGGGCGCTGAGGCGTCCCCCATAGCCAGACCTGGAGAGGTGCCGGAGTGGCCGATCGGGCCTGTCTCGAAAACAGGTGTGGCCTTTATGGCCACCGTGGGTTCGAATCCCACCCTCTCCGCCAGAGAAGACACTGCCACGGGGCCACCCGTGGCAGTGCGTTTCTTAGCCGGGGCGTGGCCATACCGCCTGGACAGCCCGCCGCCAGCCAGTATAATTGCCCGACACAGGAGGAGAACATACCCTGATGTCCACGGTGACCCGTTCCCTGCTGGCGCTGGTGATCCTGGCCGGGATCACCGCTTTTGCTGCAGCGCCACAGGCATCCCAGCCCGGCGCGCGGCTGGACACTCTGGCGCAACTGGCAGTTGGGCAGACTGCCCCCACGCCGACCGCGCCGCCGATCCCGGCGACTCCGGCAGGTACACCTGCCCCGGCCCTGACCCGCCCGGAGATCACGCTGTGGTGGCCGGCAACGCTCTATCCGGCTGCTGGTTCGCCAGCGGAAGAGACGCTGCTCAGCCAGCTCGACGAGTTCCGCGCCAGCTACAATCGCTCACTGCTTCTGCGCGTCAAACGTCTGGAAGGCGTCGGCGGGATCATGTCGACGCTGCGCAACGCCAGCAGTGTCGCCCCCCTGGCCCTGCCTGACCTGGTGCTCCTGCCTCGCGAGGAGATGGTCACCGCCGCTCAGACCGGCTTGATCTTTCCACTCGAAGAGCGCCTGCCTGCCGCGCTGATCGACGGCCTGTACCCCGCGGCGCGCGAACTCGGGGCGGTTTCCGGCACACTCTACGGCCTGCCCTTCCTGCTGGAAGCGCAGCATGTCATCTACCGGCCTGCCGCCTACCCCACTGCGCCCGATGATCTGGCCGATCTGGTGGACGCCCGGCGTCCTTTCGCGCTGGTCATCGGACGGCAGACCAATGTCAGCGATACCCTGTTGATCCAGTACGTCGCTGAAGGTGGTCGTCTGGCCGATGATCAGGGCCGCCCGGTGCTGGACGAGGAACCGCTCCGCCGCCTGTTGACCCGGTATCGCGCTGCCCTGGACGACGGCCTGCTGCCGCCGGACATCCTGACCACCCTGCATGCCAGCAACTACTGGGGTCGCTTTCAGAGCGGCGGCCTGGCTTTGATCGGCATCGACTCGACCACCTATCTCGCCCAGCGAGCGAGTATGCCGGAGGCAGTCGCCGCGGCGCTGGTCAGCGCAGAAAGCCCCGCGCAGACCACCCTGCACGGCTGGCTGTGGGTGCTTGCCACACGGGATTCCGACCGCCAGGCTGCGGCGCTGGAATTCCTGACCTGGATCATGCAGCCCAATCAACAGGGCGCGCTCAGCCAAGCGCTGGGGCGGCTGCCTTCCCAGCGGGCCGCCCTGCGCCTGTGGAACGACGACGACTATGTGGACCTAGTCGATCGTCTGCTCAGCGCTCCGACACCGATCCTGCCGGAAGAAGTCAGCAGCCACGTCGCCAGCGCCCTGCAGGATGCGCTGGAAGCCGTCCTCCGCCGGGAGCAAACGCCCGAAGCCGCTGCCGCGGCAGCCGTCCTGGCCGTCACCCGACCCTGATCGCCGCCCTCAGTCGATCAGATTCAGCCGATCGCGGCGCAGCCGCATGCTCTCCGGATCGATCAGCCCGCCGCGCTCGGTGATCTCCTGGGCGATGGTGCTGAACGTGTGCGTCAGCGTGTTCAGATCGGTGAAGAAGCTCAGCGCGTCGCTGGAAGATACGGCGCGCAAAAACTCCCGATCCGCTTCCCCGAACCCCACAGCGATAATCGTGATGCCCGCTGCGTGGCAGCGCTGCGCCGCCTTGATCGCCTGCCCCTGCCGCATCCACACGCCATCGGCCAGCACCAGCGCGGCCCGGTTGCCATCGACCTCCGCCAGCAGGCTGTAGATCGTGTCAAAGGGGTGGACGAAATTGCTCCAGCCGGTGCGGCCGATGCTCATGTGCTCGATGCCCTTGCTGATCTCAGCCGCGTTCTGGCTGGCCTGGACGCTCACCCGCACCTTTTCGGAGAACTCGATCAGCCCGATCGAAGCCGACGCCAGATCAATCTGGCTCAGGAAGCCGTGGGCAGCTTTCTTGGCCTCCCGCAACGGACGCCCCAGCATACTCCCGGAAAGATCAAAGGCCATGTACAGTGTCAGGTGCTCCGGCGCCACTACATCCTCCGGCGGGCGCAGGAAGCGGGCGGGGACATCGGATGGCAGCGGCTCGACGACCAGCGTCAGCGGCTGGCCGGTGCTGCGCTCTACGGCTGAGACCTGCACCACGCCATTGCGATCGTAAGCATAGGTCACGTCAATCACGGCGTGATCGGAAGCCAGACGCGGAAAACCGGAGAAGACATACTTACCCAGGTAAGCGCAACCCTGCGGATCGGTGACCTCGCCCTGGGTCATGTACACTTCCAGCCGGCCCTTGCCCGCCCTGCCGACGCGCAGGCGGTACGGGCGTGTCTGCTGGCAGGGAATCGGCTGGTTCTTGTGGATGATGATGCTATTGATGTAGCAGCTGCGGTCGGCGCTCTCGGCGATCATGCCCAGGCTATTGCTGATCACGTCCACGGTCGCCTTGCGCCCGGCCAGCAGCAGCGTCAGCGCAGCACCCTGGCGCTCCTCCAGATCCATTGCCGCCTGAATGGCCGCGCCCAGGGCCACCGCCTGATCAGGGTCAACCCCGGCCATCGGCGGACGCCCGGCCATGCGCGTCACATAGTCGCGCACCATCGGCATCCGCGTCGAGCCGCCCACCAGCAGCACCCCGGCCATGGCCTCCCAGGTCATCCCGGCGTCATCCAGCACCTGCTCAACCAGCTGCTCGGTGCGGGCCAGCAGGTCGCGGGTCAGCCCTTCGAACTGTTCGCGGGTGATCTCGTAAGTGCCGCTGCGCCCGGAGCCATGTACGGTCACACGCACCGCAGGCCGCGTCGACAGGGCGATCTTGACCTGCTCCGCTTTGACCAGCAACTCGTTAAAGTCATCGCCGATCAGTTCCACGCCGAACTGCTGCTCGAAGCGGCTGGAGAGATAGCGCAGGATACGGTCGTCCCAGTCCTTGCCGCCCAGATAATGATCGCCTGCCGTGGCAATCACCCGTAACGCTTCCAGCCCGATCTCCACCAGCGAGATATCGAACGTCCCGCCGCCCAGGTCATAAACCAGCACGGTCGAGGTTTCTGCCGTCGGGCGGATGCCATACGCCAGGGCAGCGGCGGTCGGCTCCGAGATGATGCGCAGCACGTTGAGGCCAGCCTGCCGCCCGGCGTCGATCGTCGCCTGGCGCTGCATATTGTTGAAATAAGCCGGGACGGTGACCACCGCATCGCGCACCGCCTCCCCCAGGTAGCGCTCCGCACAGCGCTTCAGGTAAGCGAGCACCAGCGCGGAAAGATCAACGGGCGTGTACTGCCGCTGCCCGGCAAGATAAAGCGCGTTGGGGTCGCCCATGTCGCGCTTGAAGAAGGCATAGACGCCGGGATCGCCCAGTTCCTGGCGTTGTTTGGCTTCCCGGCCCACCAGCGGCGGGTCAGCCCCCAGATCGACCACCGACGGCGTGAGCAATTCCCCGATATCGTTGGGGATCACGAACGGTCGCCCGTCCGGGCCGATGGCCGCCACCGCCGAAAATGTCGTCCCCAAGTCAATGCCAACCACTTTCGCCATAAACCCCTCCCCTCCACGAGGGATTGTACCCACCCGGCAGCGGATCATAAAGGGCGCCCTGCCGGACGCCCTCACTGCCAGACCGCCAGACTGTCTGCTAACTGATCACGATCGACCTGGCCCGGCGCTCCGCCGCTGCAATCTCCTCCTCAGTTGCGCCCAATTCGGTCTCGATCTCCACCTCGACCTCCTGGCCGTGGGTCAATTCGCGGGCATGGGCGTGCAGGCGACCCTGCTCATTGAGGTCAAAGGTAATCTCCACCGGTGACCCGGCTGGCAGGCCCGGCGGCAGGCGCAACTCGGCCTCGGCGATCAGACGACTGGCCGGGGGCGGCTCGTACTGGCTGCTGGTGGAAAGGTTGTCCACGATCTGGATCAGGGCGGTGGCCTGCCCCAGTTCGCGGGTGCCAAAGCGCTGCGTGGCGGAAGCGGGCAAGGGGTCGTTGCGCCGGATCAGGTTGCTGACCACCTCCGCCTGAAGCTGGGTCGACCAGGCCACCACGCCAAAGCTGCGGCTGGTGACGTTGACGATCTGCGTTTCGGCCTGCTTTTTGACCGAGCCGATCTGCAGGCCGTAATCGCGGGCGATCTCCTCCTGCACGGCCTCGACGACCGGTGAGGCCGTCGCCTGGACATCGACCTCCTCCGGGGCAACGCCGGTCGCCTCCGCCACGCGGATGCGGATTTCCTGGTCAAGCAACAGCTTCTGGCCGAAGATCGCCGCGCCCTTGGCTACGGCTTCGTCCGGCTCAAAGAGCTTCGGCTCAATGCCGAATTCCGCGGCCAGCCGCCGGCTGACCTGCGGCATCCGCGAGGAACCGCCAACCAGCAGGAGCTGGTCAAAGGTGGTATAGCCACGCCGGGCGGCTTCCGCCAGCGCCTGGCGGGTCAGCGCCACCGTCCGGCTGAGCAGCGGCTCGGTCAGTTCGTCGAACTTCTCCCGCGTCAGGGTAATGCGTGCCCGCTGCCCGGCATGGGCTACACTGACATCCGTCCGGTCGCGCTGGGTGAGCGTGTACTTGGCCTGCTCCGCCCGCAGGTAGAGGTCCTGCAGCGTTTCCGGCGAATCCAGCGGGTCCTCGCTGGAGCCGGTCTCCCGCTGCCATTGTTCGGCCAGATAGGTCACGATCAGCTCATCCCAGTTGCGCCCGCCCAGAAAGTGGTCGCCGTCAGTGCAGATCACGGTGATATTGCCGCCCTTGATCTCGATCATGGTGATGTCAAACGTGCCGCCGCCCAGGTCATAGACCAGCACAACCTGGTCAGCCTGTTCGTGCACGCCATAGGCAATGGCCGCCGCCGTTGGCTCGTTGATGATGCTGCGCACGTTCAGGCCAGCGATCTGCCCGGCGCGGGCGGTCGCCTCCCGTTCCGGGATGCCAAAGTAGGCCGGGCAGGTGATCACCACGTCGCGGATGTCGTAGCCGGTATACTGGGCTGCATCCTGCACCAGCTTGCGGATGATGTATGAAGAAATCTCCTCCGGCGTGTACTTCTCGCCCTGGTAGTAGAACGTATAGTCCTTGCTGCCCATCTCCCGCTTGATCAGTTCAACCGTCGTGTCGGGATAGAGCAGGCTGGCGTTCTTGGCCTCCTTGCCCACAATCCGCTCGTCGCCGTCAAACTGGACCACCGACGGCGTGGTGCGGTCGCCGGCGCTGTTGGGTACCACGGTCGGCCGATTATATTCGTCCACATAGGCGATACAGGAATAGGTCGTGCCCAGGTCAATGCCGAAGATTGGCGTGTGTTTCTCGCTCATTTCCCCTCGTTTCCGCTTTCCTATCGGGGCCGCTCACCGCCGTGCGCCTGCGGGCGCGGTCTCAACGGCCCGGTTCATAACGATACGCCTCGATGATCTCCGGGCGGATCACCCGCTCGCCATAGCGCAGTCCGCGCCGCACCCGGCGGGCGACCGTGCGATCCCGCACCGGATCGTCCGTAGGGATAGTCGCCTGGACGCGCTGAAACGCCCGGTCAACCGCCTCGCCGGGATGCTCATACAGCTCGAAACCGTGCTTCTCCAGCGCGCCGCCCAGGTCATCGCGCAGGGCGAATAACTGCTCCAGCAACCCGGCAACCGCTTCAGACGCCGCCTCCGGCGCTTCCGCCATGAAGCGCTCAAGGACAGCGGAGAGATCGTCATAGACGGTCAGCACGTCAGCGACCAGCGGGCGCAGGTGCTGGAATTGCAGCCCGTCCCGGTAATCCTGCAACTCGCGGTGCAGCGCGTCGATCGTCTGGTCTTTGGCCTGATCATAAAGAATCTTGGTCTCAAAGTGCTTTTCCAGGCGCGTCAGCCGCTGGCCAAGCGCGATCAGGCCCTGGCGGAGGTCGTCCTGCAGGCCGTCCAGCCGGGCCAGAACATCTTCCGCCGGGCTGCTCGCCAGCTCATCCGGCCCTGCCGCCGGTTCTCCAGCGTATTCCGCAGACTGTTGTTCCTCTAACACCCCATCCCTCCATCGGTCATCCCGGCTGCGCTACGCCTAGCTTACTGCCCCGCGTCGATTCTGCAAGTCAGAGCGCCTGAGGCTCCCGTCTGTAGCGCCGGGGGGCCGGGATGTTTATACTCTGGCTGACAGGCGTAGTGTAAGTCCGGAAGTCCATGACCACCACCCCACCTGAGCGCCCCAATTACTTCCTCCTGCTGGAACTCGACCCTGACGCGGCCTGGTCGGATGCCGCCTTCGCTGCCCGGCTGGATCAGAAGAAAGCGGAATGGACGCGCGGGCGCAACCACCCCAAACATGCCCTGCGCTACAAGAGCTATCTGGACATGGCTGGCGACATTGAGGCGGTGCTCGGCGATCCTGTCCGCCGCGAAGCCGAGCGGGCGGCGGCCCGCGCCCAGCTTGCTGCCCAGGCCGAACAGGCCGGGAATCGCTTCCGCGAGGAGCTTGACCTGCGTGCTGCCAAAGGCTTCCTCACCCGCGCCGAAGTCGACGCCCTGCTGCGCGACTATGGCCCCGCGCTCACCCAGGCGGCGGTACAGGCCGCCATCGACGCACTGGGGCTGGAGATCAGGGCTGATGACGCGCCCCCGGAGCCGCGCGACTCGCTCGACCCCAGCACCATGCAGGCCATCGCCGCCAACCTCAAGATCGTCGGCAGCGCCGATCTGTACGACTTCCTGGGCATGGTCCGCGCCAGCCGCACCGCCGACCTTCACGAACGCGCCGCCCGGCTGTACGCCGAAAATCAGAAGCAGGCCACCAAGACGGCGCTGGTGACCGCCCGCTCCGACCTGGCCGGGCAGGCGATGACCGTGTTCAATGACGACGATTCGCGCCGGCGCTACGACAACGCGCTGGACGATCTGGCCTACGCCCGGCTGGGCGACGACATGGCCCGCATCACTCAGGGCAGCCGCACCATCCACGCCGCGCAGTTCGCCCGCCTGATGGAGCGCGCCCGCGCCCAGGGTCTTGATCTGCGCCGCGCTGAGCACTACATCCGCCGCCGGGCGCAGGAGTTACAGGTTGCCCTGGTCATCGCCGATCCCGCCCCGATCGAGACCCGGCTGCGCTGCCCGCGCTGCGGGGCGCTGGCCGATCCAGCCGCTGCAAACTGCCCGGCCTGCGGCACACCGCTGACGCTCCCCTGCCCCGGCTGCGGGCAAACCATGCCCACCGAATACCGGGCCTGCACCGCCTGCGGTTTCCCCATCGGCAATCTGGCTAATGTACAGGCACTGCTGGCGGAGGCGGATGCCTGCTTCAACGCGCACAACTACGCCGGGGCAGAAGCCGCCCTGCTGGACGCCCGCCGCCAGTGGGCGGCTGCCCCGCCGCGTCCCCTGCGCGACCCCCTCACCGCTGCTCTGGAGGACCTCCTTGCCCGCGTCCGGGCCGAGCAACAGGCCGAGGCCGACGCCCTCAACCGCCTGGCGCAGCACATCGACTCCCGGCGCTTCTACGCCGCGCGGGAACTGCTGCGCCATATCGCCGCCGCGCGCCCCGACCTGCCGCTGGATGAGCATCGCGCCCGCATTGACGCGGCCATCGCCCGCGCCGAGGACGATCTGCGCCGCGCCAGGGAGGCCGAACAGGCTGGCGAGGATGCGGTCGAGTTGTACCAGGCCATCCTGTGGGAGTGCCGTGACTGCCGCCCCGCGCAGGAGGCGCTGGCCCGCACGCCCCCCGCCCCGCCCGGCCCGCTGACCATCCGGCCCGGCCAGCGCATGGCTCACCTGCAGTGGGCGCCCAGCCCGGCGCGTGGCGTGCGCTATGTAGTGGTGCGCCGGATCGGCGCGCCGCCCATCGCCCCGACCGATGGGGAGATGCTGGCCAGCCTGACCGGCACCGCCTTTGACGATGACAGCCTGCCCGTCGGCCTGCCCGTCTTCTACGCCGTCTACAGCGACCGCGAGGGCGTCCGCTCCGCGGAAGGCGCCCGCGCCCCGGAGCCGGTGCTGCTGACCGCCGATGTGGAGGCGCTCGCCGCCCAGGTGGATGATGGTCTGGTGCGGCTGCGCTGGCAGCCGCCGCCTAACGCCGCTGCCGTGATTGTCCGGCGTGGGGAAGCCGCCCCGCCCACCACGCCGGAAGATGGCGTCCCGGTGCGCGTCTTTGGCCTGTCGGATGCCGCCGACAGCGGTCTGCAGAATGGCCAGGTATACCATTACACCGTCTTCGCCATCTTCGACGCGGGCGATGGCCGCCGGGCATGCAGCGCCGGGGCGCGCATCAGCGCCACGCCGCAGCCGCCGCCGGAGATCATCACCGGGATGACGATCAGCGCCCGGCGCAGTGGTCGCGAGCGCGAATTGCGCGTCTCCTGGCCGCCAGTGAGCAAGGGCGAGGCCGCTCTATTGCGCAGCGATACCCCGCCGCACCTGCGCCCCGGTCTGGCCATCCCGCAGGCGCTCCTGGCCGATTACGGGCAGGTCATCCCCGCCCCGCACCATCAGGTCACGCTCACCCTCTCCGGCACCGGCCTGATCTACCTGACGCCGGTTGTGCTGTTCGGGGAGATGGCCTACCCCGGCCCCACGCAGAGCTACACCGCTCTGGAAGATATGCGCGATCTGCGCGTCCAGTACCTCGGCGACGCGCTGGCGCTCACCTGGGAATGGCCCCCCAATTGCCACCATGCGCTCATCGCCTACCGGCACGATGACTATCCGAGCGCTGACGATCCACAGGCCGCCCGCATCGTGCTAACCCGCGCCGAATATGACCGCGAAGGTCGCTTCCTGATCCCTCGCCCAAGCCAGACGGATTACTTCATCGTTGTCTATGCTGCCCTCGTGCAGGATGATCAGCGCCTGATCTCGCCGGGGACAGAGCCGACCTGCCGCGCCCGGATCAGCCTGGGCAGCCGGATCACGCTCACCTACGCCATCCGCCGCCAGCGCCGCGTGCTTGGTCGCGGCGAGTTGCGGTTGATCCTCCGGGCGGAGGGCGCGGGTGAACTACCGGAGATGGTACTCGTCCGCAAGCCGGTCTCGCCGCCCACAGGCCGCACCGATGGCGAGCCGATCCTGTACCTGCCTGCCCGCCGTCTGGACGAACCGGCCACCACGATCACCATCCCGCTCGACGCTGCAGTGGAACAGATGAACAGTTATGCCGCCCTGTTCCTGACCGATGACCGCCAGTATGAGCAACGGGGCGGTCATGTGCGCATCCGCCGGCCTGATCAGGCCGATCTGAAGGTCTTTTGACGTATGGCGCGTAGCCACCCGATCACCTGCCCTTTCTGCTTCACCCGCTTCGCCCCCGGCGGGGCGCTCTTCCGCTGCGCCAATCCGCGTTGCCCCGGACGCGCTGAAGACGCCGTTTACGCCGACTACCAGGGCCTGGTCACCCCGGAGATCATGGGCAGGGTCTTCCCGGCGGAGCCACGCGGCGGCTGGCTGCGCCTGTTGCGCCCGCCGATCAGCGCCGTCTGCCCGGATTGCGGCGCGGAAACGCACCGCCGCGTTTGCCCGACCTGCCATTACGAACTGCTCTACGACGCCGGGCTGACCGAAGAACGCATGATCGCCGTACTGGGCGGGCGCGGCACGGGCAAGAGCAATTACATCGCCCTGCTCGTCAACCGTCTGGAAAACACCATCGGCGCGCACTTTGACGCCGCTGTGCGCGCCCTGGGCGACCGCACCCGCGAGCGCTACGAACGCGATTTCTACACCCCGCTGTTCCGCCAGGGGCAGGTGATCCCGCCCACCCGTACCGCTGGAGTCGACCCCGCCACCCGGACGCCGCTGGTCTTCCGCATCACCTTCGCCGGAGGACGATCCGCCAACCTGGTGCTCTTTGACACCGCGGGCGAAGATATGCAGTCGCTGGACACCATGAGCGTCGAGGCGCGCTACATCCTTTACGCCGACGCCCTGATCTTCCTGCTGGACCCGCTGCAAATCCCGGCGGTGCGTCACCGCCTGCCCGCCGCCGAGCTGCCGCCCAGCGATCCCGGCGCAGAGCCGGAGTACATCGTCGGTCGTCTGCGCGAGCTATACGAGCAGGAGTTCGGCCTGCGCAGCCGTGACCGCATCACGAAGCCGGTCGCTTTCACCCTCTCCAAGATCGACATGCTCTATCCCCTGCTCGATCCTGGCTCCGGGCTGTTCCACACCGGGGAGCACTTCGGCACTTTGAATCTGGCTGATGTCCGGTCGATCCATGCCGAGATTTCGGCCTATTTGCAGGCCTGGATGGGGCCGCACTTCAACACCCTGGTGCAGATGAACTTCGCCAACGCCCGCTACTTTGGCGTATCATCCTTTGGCCGCCCGCCCCGTGGAGTGCCCGGCCAGCAAAAGGTGGAGGGCCTCGCCCCGGTCCGGGTGGAAGACCCGATCCTGTGGATCTTCCACCAGTTCGGCCTGATCCGGGGCCGGGCATGACCGCCCGACGGGTCGCCTGTCTTTCACACGCAGGAGCTTACCTATGACTATCCGCCAGCAGTACTACACCTCCTGCCGCAACACCGAAACCGCCAAGACCGGCTTTCAGGTTAAGGCCGCCACGCCAGGCATCTCCCGCCGGGCGGAGCAGGCTCTGCAACGCCTGATCGCCTACCGCCCGCCAGCCAGCGCCGATCCCCGGACGCCGGAAACGCACCCGATCAGCCTGCGCTACTACACGCCCGCCCGTGACGAAGCGCTATTGATCTGCGCCCAGTCCAACGGCCCGGACGAATTCGGTCGGCCCGGCAACTTCTTTGCCCACAGTCTGGTCGGGTCGCCGGAAGCCTTCAACGATCCCCTGCCGCCAATCTTCTACTGGCGCAGCCCTTTCTGGGTGCAGCGCGACGACAGCGGAGAGAGCCGTCTGCCGGAATTGAGTTCCCTGGCTGCTGCGGCGCCAGTAGCCTTCAACTATGACGGGCTGTGGGCTTTCCTGACCAGCCAGCGCCGTGAGTGGCTTTACCGCCTGCTGTGCGCCGTGATCGATCATCCCCGTTCCGGTCGCCGGATCATCATCGTGGATGACGCGGATAGCGTCGCGGCCTGGATCGCGCTGCTGACCATGGCCCTGCCCTATCAGCACCGGCCCTGGCTCACCTTCGCCACCTACCATCACGATCCGTACAGCGTCCCTTTTCTGGTCACCGGCACCACGCCCGACTCAACCTTCCGCTTCACCGCCGACGAATACCGCTCCTACTT
>JAIOAT010000013.1:0-71091 GCA_019873685.1 Chloroflexota bacterium | reverse complement strand
CAGCCATGCGCGGGCCTGATCTGCTGGGGCCGCTGGTGGAGCGCGTGGGCGAAGACCCCGCCCGGTTGCTGGTCTTCTGGGAATGCTGTGGCCCGCTGTTGACCTTCGACGAGGCGACACTGGGTCTGCTGGCCCCGATCTTCGCCCGGACGCTGGTCGCCGCTCACCGCCAGGCGACAGCCGATCCACTGCTGATCCCGCCTGAGATCGACCGCCTGCTCAAGGCCATGTTGCGCACGCAGAAGACGATCGGCTATGTCACACGGCTGGTCAGCGACTTTCACCAGCACCACCCGGCCAGCCCGATCCTGGCCTGGGTCTATTACGCCTGGGTAGAAGGGGCGGCGCTGGCCGACCGCGCCGCCGTCCGCGAGGTATACAGCGCCATTGATCCAACGATCGTCACCTATGAACTCCGGCGCGACCTGCTCAAGCGTCTGGCCAGCCCCGCCGACCAGGCCACTACCCTGAGCGACTGGCTGGCTCACCTCCATCCGATGCACCGCGAAGCCATGGCCGGGGAAGCCCTGCGTTTCTGCTGGGAGCGAGCGGAGACCGACCGCGCTACCCTTGCCGCCGCGCTGCTCGCCCGCCCGGAAGTCGCCGCCGCGCTGGACATTACCTGGCAGGCCCGCCTGGTGGAAGCTGCCCTGCCGATCATCGAAACCGCCGAGCCGGATGAAGCCGCGCTGACGCTCTACCGCCGGCTGCTGAGCCGCGAAGACACGCCCCTGGCCCCGGCGGCGCGCGCAGCCCTGGAAGGCGTCGTCCTGCTGGCCGCCGGTGAACTGCACGAAAACACCGTGCCGCTGCTCAACCGCCGTCTGAGCGCAGCGGACGAAGCTACCTACCGCACCGAAGCAGGACGACTCTTGCGTAGGCTCTTCGCGGCGGGCAGCTCCGCCGCCGACCACGGCCTGCTCATCGCCGCACTCTATGTCGAAGAGCGTCAGGCGGTCTTCTGGGAACTCTACTGGGCGGAACTACGGCGGCGACTGCTGGAGACCGGGGAACTGGCTGCCGTCCTGCGGGCGCTGGACTTCTGGTTTGTGCACAGCCAGCGCCTGCATGCCACGTACCCGCTGCTGCTACCGGCGTTCTTCCTGACCCTGCCGGATCGGATCGCCGCCCTCAAAGCAGACAAGGCCTATCCCCGCGTCGCCCGCGAGCTGGAGGATGCGCTGCGCGGCCTGGTCTGGTACCCGCTGGTTGAGCGCTACTTCCCTGAGGCAGGTCGCTCACGCGGCTTCCTCAAAGGGCTGTTTGAGCGGTAGGCAGGAGCGACTCAGTGAAGCGCCAGAATGCGCCCGCGCTGGACGAAATCCTCTTTTACATTGTCGCCCCGATCGTCGCGATCATTGTCGGGACGCCCCTGGCGGTAGCCTATCTGCTCATCACTGGCGTAACCCTGTTGGTCTGGGCAGGGCTGGCGACAGGAGCCGGTTTGCTGGCGGGCCTGTGGGCCGTCCTCCGCCTGGCGCTAAGCGCCTGGCGCGCCGCCGCCAGCCCGCGCCGCCAGCCACGCCCGGTCCTCATTCACCGCTTCTATGAGCCGCAACCCGCCCGCCTGATGCTCGTCGCTGACGCTGGCTGGTTTGTGGTCTGGCGGGTGCTGCGCCGCCTGCGACGCATCGTCACCGCCAGCGCCCGCTTCTGGGTCGCCAGGGGACGGGCCTACGCTGAGCTGGCGCGGGAGCCAAAAGCGAACCTGTGGGATTACATCTTCAGCGTATGGCTGTACGGATCAGCGGCGGGACAATGGATTGGTGCAGGTTTGCACTTTGGCGCGGCGGCGGCAACCGGGGCATTACTGGCGGCTGTTGGGACGCTGATCCTGCTGGCGGGGGCGCTGGCCAGCAGCCTGGTGATGCTGCTTCTGGGCGCATTCAACAGCCTGCAGGGCGCGCTGTACCGCATCTACTTCCGCTGTCCGAACTGCCACGCTCAGATGCGCATCCCGGTGGTGATTTGCCCGACCTGCGACCGCCGGCACACCCGCCTGTGGCCGAGCGTCTACGGGGTGTTTTACCACACCTGCGCATGCGGCCAGCGGCTGCCCACCCTGGACCTGCTGGGCCGCCGCCAACTGGTGCAACGCTGCCCGGTCTGTGACGGCGTCCTCAACGAGGCCATTGGCCGCGCCACCAACCTGCACATCCCGATCGTCGGCGGGCCGTCAGCGGGCAAGACGCACTACCTGGTTGCCACCGTGCGCGAGCTGATCGAGCGTTACGCGCCGGCCCACCACCTGACCATCACCATGCCGGACGTACAGCACCGCCGCGACTATGAAGCCAGCGCCCGCCTGCTGCGGCGCGGCCAGCAACTGCGCAAGACCCCGATCGAGCAGGATAGCAACACCCGCGCCTTTAACCTGCAGATCAAGCGCCGCTGGCATCCCGTCCCCACTTTGCTCTATCTCTACGACGGCGCAGGGGAGTACTACACCAGCCAGGACAGCGCCCAGCAGCAGGTCTACTACCGCTATGTCAACGGCCTGATCCTGATCGTCGATCCGTTCGCCATCCCCGCCGTCTACGCGGAATATGCGCCGCGGCTGCGGGCCGAAGGCGAAACGCTGGCCGTCAACCCTCAGGAGCCGCTTTCAGGCATCTATGAGCGCATGATCGAGACGCTGGAGGTGCACTACAGCCTGCGACGCGGCGTGCGCTTCCCCCACCCGATCGCCGTCGTGCTGACCAAAGCGGACGCCTTCGATCTGGATGAGCGCATCGGCGCGGCGGCGGCCCGCCGCCTGCTGGCCGAATCAGCGGTCATCCGCAGCGAAGCGGAAGCCATCAACGGCCTGGTCGAGCATTTTCTGCTCTCCTACGGGGAAGGCAACTTTGTGCGCAACCTGCGCGCCCAGTTCAGCGCGGTGCGCTTCTTTAGCTGCTCATCCACCGGGCGGATCATCCGCCCCGGCGATTACAGCAGCCTGCAACCGGCCCGTGTGCTGGAACCGCTGCTGTGGCTGATGGCCCAGAATAACGTCCTGCCGATGACGCGAATGGCGCCAGACAGCATCACTACGAACGAGGCCCGACCCTCTCCAGGCATCCAGACAACCTCATAGCCGGGGCACGGCTGGTTCACAGTTCAATGCTGAAAATGTCGCGCGGCTCATCCAGCCGTTCCACCTCCGGGCCGAGGAAGCTGTACGGCTCCCCGATCACAGTCGACTCCAGGCGGCGGAAGCCCAGCTTATGCGCCTTATCGTTGATGGCGGTCATCATCGGCCCGATCAACGGCGTGCCCGTCCAGACGTAGAGCGTGGCCCAGCGCGGGTCATAGCGGGACTGGATGTACATCACAAAGAACGTCCCACCCGCCACCTGGAATTTGAAGCGTTCGACACGCTGCTCGCGCAACTCCGGCACCGCCATCCACAGCGTTGGCCAGTGCGTCACCCATTCATAGTGGGCGCTCTGCTCGCGGCCCAGCGGCATGGCCCAGCCGCGAATCTGAGCCGGGTCGTCATCAGGATGGGGCGTAGCCTGGTAGAACACCTGCCCGGTCCGCGCTGGCCAGCTCACCCGGCGGCGGCTGGCCAGCCGTCGCCAGCCTTCACCGCTGTAAAATTCCCCGGCGTCCGCGCCAGACAGGCACAACCGCGCACAGCCGCGCTCCTTGCCCAGCGCGATCAGATGCGCCAGCAGCGCCTGCTCCACGCCCTGCCCGGCGTAGTCCGCATGAACGTACAGTACGGAGACGTGCAGATGCGATCCAAACGGCTCCGGTTCGACGCCGTGATAGGCTTCGCCGTGTCCTACAACCCGCCCCGCCGTCTCGGCCACGATAGGCAGGCCCGCTCCGCGCAACAGGTGCGTCAGGTGCACTGCGCAGGTCTCCACACTCATCCACGGCCCACCGTAAAGCCAGCGCTCGTAGATGCGCAGCCGTTCGTAGGGAACGTCCTCAACAACCCCGGCCTCGTTCATGCGCTGCCAGCGTTCGATGTTGGAGGTATGCACCGCAGTGATGGCGGCGGTGTCATCCAGCGTCGCCATGCGCACAATCAGTTCAACCATGCCATTCGCCACCCCGCCGGAGAGCTTCTCCCCGGCCTGTTGAGCACCTCAGCCGCGCCAGAGCCATCACCCGGAAGCCGCCCGCGTTTCCGCGCGATCCAGATAGGCATGCACCGTGCCGCTTTCCGCCACCCACACCCGTGTGGCGAAGCGGTCGACAAAATAGCGGTCATGCACCACGGCCAGCACAGTGCCGTCAAAGCTACTCATGGCCCGCTCGAAGCGCTCCCGTGACGGCACATCAAGGTGATTGATCGGCTCATCCAGTATAAGCAGATTGCAGCCCTGCGCCACCAGCAGGGCCAGCATCAGCCGGGCGCGCTCGCCATAGCTCAGTTCGGGAACCGGCACAAAGACGTCATCCCCACTGAAGAGATAGCAGTGCAGAAAGGTGCGGGCCTCTGTTTCGCTCTGTGTAGCCACGTCCAGGACTGCTTCCAGCGCGTTCTCATAAGCGTCCAGCGTGTCCTGCTCCTGGGAAAGATACCCGGCCCGCGTGCTTGGCCCCAGGTAGATGCTCCCGGCCAGCGGCGGCACTTCGCCCATGATCGTGCGCAGAAGGGTGGTCTTGCCACAGCCATTCGGCCCCAGCAGGACAATACGCTCTCCGGCGTGGATGGTCTGGTTGATGCCGGTCAGCAGCGGCGCAGCAGGGTCGTAACCCACCGCCAGGTCGACCAGGCGCAGCGCGTCACGGCTGCCCGGCTCAACCGCGGCCAGGTCCAGCTTCATCTGCCAGGTCTGGCGCGGTTTCTCCACGCGCTCCTCAGACTCCAAGTAACGCTCCAACCGCTTTTCCTTAGCTTTGGCCTTCTTGGCGACTTTCTTGGCGTAGCGACGCTGCCGGTCGTTCTTGGTGGCGTTCTCCTTGCGGACGGCGCGGGCCATTGTCCGTTCGACATCGTGGCGCAGGCGCTCGATCTCCACGATCTGGTCGCGCCACTGCGCCCACTGCTTTTCCCGCGCTCTGGTCACGGCGTCAATGTACGCCGTATAGCCGCCGGTATAGCTCTGCGCCGTCATCTCAACCGGGTCCATCGCCACCACACGGGTCACCGTCTGGTCGAGGAAAGTTCGGTCATGGCTGACGATCAGGGCTGCGCCGGGGAAACTCGCCAGCCAGCCTTCCAGCCACTCCAGGGCGGTGATGTCCAGATGGTTGGTTGGCTCGTCCAGCAAGAGTAATTGCGGCGCGGCGATCAGCAGGCGGGCCAGCCCCAGCCGGGTCTTTTGCCCCCCACTGAGGATGGCCGCCGGGGTATCCAGCGCCAGACCATCCAGCCCCAGCCCGGCCAGGATCGGGCCGCTGGTCTCCGGCTGGATCAGGCGACTCAGACGCTCAATCCGGTCAAGGGTGGCGGCGTAGGCGGCCACCGCCGACGGATCCTCAGGCCGGTCAGCGAGTTGCACGCTCAGGCGCTCCAGGTCGGCTTCCAGCGCGGCCAGCGCCCTGGCCTGCGGGTAGAGCACGTCGCCCACCGTCGCGCCGGGCGGCGGCTCCAGCCCCTGCGGCAGGTAACCGATGCGCAGGTCCGGCGGCGTGAAGCTCACGCTCCCGGCGGAGGGAGTCTCCTCGCCGGCGATGATGCGCAGGAGCGTGGACTTGCCGCAGCCGTTGGGGCCGATCAGGCCAACCCGCTCACCGGGATTGACCAGAAGACTGACGTTGCGAAAGACCAGCGTGGAACCGTAACGCTTGGTCAACTGACTGACAGCTAGCATGATGGCGGCTTCCTTTCCCTTCAAAAGCGGGCGCCGCCTGCGGCCAGGGACATCGCTGCCCGGTGAGCAAAGCACAGGCCAGACACAGCCTGTACTGCCGCCCTGGTAACAAAAAGCCGCAGGCAAGACGCCCGCGGCTGTGTGAATCGATGTGAGGTCAATTGCGGTTGCAGTCTCTGGCCCGGATCGCCGGGCAGCAGGCATGCCGTAACGTCACGTCACCAAGGCGCGGTGCGTCCTTTTAACGAGCCGTTACGCCGATCATCCACAACCTCCTGCTGCGCCGTTACTGCCCCCGATTGTACGGGACGGCAGGCGGCTGTGTCAATAGCCATCCGGGCCGCGTCATCCCGCCTCAGGCGGCGGCCGCTTCCGGCACGACAGCCTGGAAGGTCAGACCGTCGCCATCCGGATCGACATCCACCCAGATATGATCGCCTTCGCGCAGCGCACCCTGCAGAATCTGCTCAGCCAGCGGATCCTGCAACTCGCGCTGGATGGTGCGCTTGAGCGGACGCGCGCCATAGACCGGATCGTACCCCCGCTCGGCCAGGAAGGTGCGAGCCGCATCGCTGAGCTTGATCGTCAGGCCGCGCTCGGCCAGCAGGCGTCCCAGCCGTCCGATCTGGATATCCACGATGCGCAGCAGATGCTCCTTGCGCAGGTTGTGGAACAGGATGATCTCATCCAGCCGGTTGAGGAATTCAGGCCGGAAGTGCCGATCCAGTTCCCTGAGCACCTGTTCCCGTACGGCGGGATCGTCGGCGCTGCCCGCAGCCTTGAGGAACTGGCTGCCGATGTTGCTGGTCATGATGATCACGGTGTTGGTGAAGTCCACCGTGCGCCCCTGACCGTCGGTCAGCCGCCCGTCATCCAGCACCTGCAGGAAGACGTTGAAGACCTCCGGGTGGGCCTTTTCGATCTCGTCGAACAGGACGACCGCGTACGGACGGCGGCGGACGGCCTCGGTCAGCTGGCCACCCTCATCGTAGCCGACATAGCCCGGCGGCGCGCCGATCAGACGGGCGACGCTGTGCCGCTCGCCATATTCGCTCATGTCGATGCGCACCATGGCATCTTCCGAATCGAACAGGAATTCCGCCAGGGCGCGAGCCAGCTCGGTCTTACCCACGCCGGTCGGCCCCAGGAAGAGGAAGCTGCCCATTGGACGGCGTGGGTCCTGCAGACCGGCGCGGCTGCGCCGTACGGCGCTGCTGACCGCTGCAATCGCTTCGTCCTGACCGATCACGCGCTCATGCAGGCGCGTTTCCATACGCAGCAGCTTCTCGATCTCGCCCTCCAGCAGGCGGCTAACCGGGATGCCCGTCCAGTGGGAAACCACTGTGGCGATCTCATCGGCGTCAACCTCTTCCTTAAGGATCGCGCCGTTGGCCTGCAACTGGCGCAGGCGGGCTTCCTCCTGCTGCAGGCGCTTTTCCAGGTCCGGGATGACCCCGTACTGAATGCGCGAAGCCGCCTCCAGGTCAAAGCGACGCTGAGCCTTTTCCAGTTCCACGCGGGCCTGGTCCAGTTCCGCTTTGACCGCGCGGATGGCCTGGATGGCTTCCTTTTCCGCCTGCCAGCGAATCTTGAGCTGGTTGGAGCGCTCACGCAGGTCAGCCAGTTCCGCCTCCAGCTTTTGCAGCCGTTCGCGGGAAGCCTTGTCACGCTCCTTCTTGAGCGCCTCACGCTCGATCTCCAGCTGCATGATCGCCCGGTCAACCTCGTCCAGTTCCTGCGGCTTGGAGTCAATTTCCGTGCGCAGGCGGGAAGCCGCCTCGTCAATCAGGTCGATGGCCTTGTCCGGCAGATGGCGATCGGTGATGTAGCGGTGGCTGAGGGTCGCCGCAGCGATCACCGCGCTGTCCTGGATGCGTACACCGTGATGCACTTCGTAACGCTCCTTAAGGCCGCGCAGGATGCTGATCGTATCCTCGACGCTGGGTTCATCAACGTAGATCGGCTGGAAGCGCCGTTCCAGCGCGGCATCCTTCTCGATGTGCTTGCGGTATTCATCCAGCGTGGTCGCGCCGATGCAATGCAGTTCACCACGCGCCAGCATTGGCTTGAGCATGTTGCTGGCGTCCATGGCGCCCTCCGCTGCGCCCGCGCCGACGATCGTGTGCAGCTCATCAAGGAACAGGATGATCTCGCCCTGCGCATCGGCGACTTCTTTAAGCACCGCTTTCAGGCGCTCTTCGAACTCACCGCGGAACTTGGCGCCAGCCACCAGGCTGCCCATATCCAGGGCGACAATGCGCTTATTCTTCAGGCCCTCCGGCACGTCGCCATTGACGATGCGCTGGCTGAGACCTTCCACGATGGCGGTCTTGCCAACGCCGGCCTCGCCGATCAGCACCGGGTTGTTCTTGGTGCGGCGGCTGAGCACCTGGATCGCCCGCCGGATTTCCTGATCGCGCCCGATGACGGGGTCAAGCTTGCCCTGGCGAGCCAGCGCGGTCAGGTCGCGCCCGTATTTCTCCAGGCTCTGGAACGTGGATTCGGGGTCCTGGCTGGTGATCCGCTGCCCGCCGCGAATCGCGGTCAGCGCCGTCAGGACATTGTGCTCATCAATGCCGTGGCGTCCCAGCAGCGCGCCCATGGAATCATCCTTGGTCAGCGCCAGCAGGATGTGCTCCGTGCTGACATAATCATCCTTCATGCGGCGGGCTTCCTGTTCCGCCTGGGTCAGGACGTTATAGGCGGCACGGCTCAGGCCGATCTGCTGGTCGCGGTGGCCGAGACGCGGAAACCCATCGAGCACGGTCTTCACCTCGGCCAGGATCGCCTCCGGGCGGCTGCCAATCTTGGCGATAACCTCCGGCGCGACGCCCTGCGGCTGGGTCAGCAGAGCATACAGCAGGTGGGCCGGCTGGATTTCCGGGTGACCGGCGCTCTCCGCCTGCCGCTGCGCCGCCAGCACCGCCTGTTGTGCTTTGGTGGTGAAACGGTTCAGATCCATAAGATACTCCCAATAATCCCCCTGATGGGGGAGTTTCTGTCATGTTGGTGTGTTTACCGTTCCCACTATAGGCAGGTAGTATAAGAAGCGCGTCGAAAGCAGATAAGAGGTGCATCAGAGTCCGGGCAGGCATGACAACCGCACAAAAAAAGCGACGGGGCCATCTGGTGGGCTGGATGGCATTGCTGCAACGGGTCAGTACAGCAGCTTATTTGCAGATGCGCAGGTCGAGTATGGTCTTTCCCTTCAAACTCATATGACCGGGTTCCAACCGGGGGCGCCGGATGCACATGTGGGCCGACAAATACCACGTCTGCTTGCTGGCGGCGATCGGCGCAAGGACGTGCTAACGTCCCACACCCCGCCTGAACAAGGGCTACTCGACAAAATACCAGTGGTCCCGCGACAGATCAGCAATAAATGGCGATGGTCTGTTGCGGTTGAACGTCACAAAGAGGTAACGCATGGCCCGCGTTGCGGCCACATAGAACAGCCGCCGTTGCTCATCCAGCTTCTCCTGGTAGTCGCGATCCTGCGGAACCAGGTCACGCGGCAACCGGCCAGCTTCAAGGTAAGGCAGAGCGACGATCGGGAACTCCAGCCCCTTGGCCGCATGCATGGTCATGATCTTGATCATCGGCGCCTCCCAGTTGAATTCGTCGCCGCTCTCGATGAACATGGCTGGAGTCTGATACGACCTGAAGGCATGAACCAGCGATTGGCCGAGATCTTTACTGGGGACAAGTACCGCCACGGCTTCCAGCCCCCTGTTGAGCGACCGCGACGCCGAATGAAGATTCCTGCACAGCCAGGCGATCTGCTCCCCTTCATTTGGAGCCGGAAAGACCACGGGCTTGCTGCCCCGAAATACGTAGTGCTGACTGAGGGTCTCCGCATCGCCTCCGCTGGTGCTGTGCAGGAATTGATGCGCCGCCTCTGCAATCTCCAGCGCGGTGCGATAGTTGCGCTTGAGGTGACGGGTACGGCCCTTCACACGCAGATCATCGTGCACGCGCTGCCAGGAGAAACCCTTGTTATAAATTGACTGCGATTGATCGGCGGTCAGGAACAGCCCGGCAGGAGTCTTGCACAGGTGCAGGCAAAGTTCGATCTGCACCGGAGTCAGATCCTGGGCCTCGTCAACCAGCACATAGTCATAGCGGTAGGGATAGTCCCCATCCCTGACGTACTTCAGCGCGCGCCGACGCAGGGCGTCCCAGGTCAGCAGACCATTGGCAGCGAAGTACTGCGCGGCCAGTTCGTAAATCCGCCAGATTGCCCGCCGCTGCTCAGCATTGAGTGGATAGCTGCGCCCTGTACGCTGCACATTCAGGTAGCTTTCCAGCGACTCCAGCCCCTGACCTTCGATAACCCACTGCATTTCGTCAATCAGGTACGATTCCGGGAACAGTGTCGCATACGGATTCAACAATTGCGCAGCCAGCGATTCTGGCTCGGTAGTCCGCAGCACTGTCCGCGCTGTAGCCAGTGCGTCACGCCAGGCGTCCGCGCTGGTCATTTCCAGGCGATTGGTGCCCTCCACCTCGCACACAATGCGCCGGGCAATGCTGTCCAGTGTGCTAACGGTCACGTTTTCCGGCAGACGGCCCATCAACTGAGTCAACAGCTGTTCGGAAGCCCTGATGAGCGCCTTGGTGTAGGTCGTGAACAGGATAGTAGGAGTCAGACCAGGAAGCTGGCTGCACAGTTCGCGCACCCGGTACAGGGCCACGGTGCTCTTGCCAGAGCCAGGGCCGCCTTTGATCAGCGTCGGCCCCTGCAGCGCAAAGTCAACCAGCGATTGCTGCTCGGGATCAAGCCACAGCAGAAATTCCAGCAAGTTGCGTTCCGCAAAGCGCTCCAGGTCTTCCGGAGTACTGAGGATGTAATTGGGCTGCTGGGCAATGTCGGCCAGCGTAGGCTGGTTGTAGAGCCAGTCCAATAGGGTCTCAAATAGCACGTCATTGCCCTGCACAGCCTCCAGCAAGTCATCCTCGGTTACGGCGTCAAGGAGCGCCCGGTGATACTGCTCCGGGACATTGAAACGTTCCAGTACATTGGGGGTGATTGCCATCGGGATTTTGGCGCTGCCAGGCGTGGTGGGTGAAGCCCGACGTTTTGGAACAGGGTAGTTTGGCACCTGCGCCGCTGTCGTCGGGCTGGTGGGGTCCATTACATCCTCCAACGCCCTGAAGTCAAAGGTCTCTGCCCCGATGTTGTCATACTGATCGATCTTCGGCGCAGCATGGTTGTAGATATAGTCATGGTTGCCAACATCAAGGAGTTGCACCACGTAGCCGGGGTGGATGGCATAGAGCAGGCGCACATCGTCGCTGACCCGGATCGTCCACAGTCGCTCCCAGTTGTGCAGTCGCTCGATGTTCTTGCTTCGTGTGTTGTCAGGAGTCTCTCTCAGCACCTCGATCGCCCTGCAACACTGCTTCTGTTCTACCCGGTGTAAAGCGGAAAAATGATCGAGGAAAGTTGGTTTCAAGGCGAGTTTGTACATGCTGCGCCTTCCTCCTGTTGAACCACCGCGAATTGCCGGAATGAGCCTCCAATTATGCTAATAACCGGTCTACCTGCGCAAACCCGGTCAACCCCGAACAAAAAAAGCGCCCGTTCGTGGTGGGCGCTTTCAGTCACTGTGACCCCGGGAGGACTCGAACCTCCAACCAATTGATTAAGAGTCAACTGCTCTGCCAATTGAGCTACGGGGCCAGCTTGTAACCGACATTATACGCTGCCGGGAGCCGGTGTCAAGGCAAAATTCCAGCCCTTTCCCGCCGGCCTTACCGCTACAAATTGGCGTTCAACCAGGCCAGCAGCGTGCCCGGCAGGTCAGGCCGCGCCTGCAGCAGGGCCGTCCCCCGCGCGCTGCCTTCAAGCAGCAACAACTCATGCGGACCGCTCGCCAGCCCGTCCAGCCGCTGCGCCGCCGCAGCGGCCACCGTGTCATCAATCGCCGCGATCAACAGCAGCGGACGGTCACCGAGCTGGGTCACCGCGCCCTCTGTCAGCACTCCCTGATCGTCCAGGCCAGGGCTGAGCGCCGCCACCGCGTCACAGAAGGTACTGACCGCGCAGCCCGTCAGGGCCAGGTTAGCCCCGATCCCCGCCCCGATCACGGCGATGCGTTCCCCGTCGACGCCATCCATCGCCTGCAGGTCAGCCAGCATATCCAGCACGTCCTGGCGGGCCTGCGTCCAGTTGGGCGTGCCGCCGGTCGCCCCCTGCCCGCGCAGGTCCACTGTCAGCACGGTATAGCCAGCCTGCTGCAATACCGGCACCAGAGGCCGCCAATCTTCTTTGCGGCCATTGAGCATCGGCAACAGGAGCACTGCCGGGGCTGGCTGCACATCGGCAGGGTAGAGCATGGCCTGCAATCGCAGCCGATCCTGGCTGGCGACTACCTCGTAACTGGACTCGCCCGGCAGCGGGATCACGCTCTCGATGTCCATGCCGCTGGGCGCGGCGGCGGCCTCCGGGATGTTCTGCCCTGGCTGGCTGAAGGGATCGATGCTGGGCAGCACGGGGTTGACCGTCGGGCTGGGGGCGATCTCCGGCATCCGCGTGCGGGTGGGCAACGGAGTCGGCCCGACCTCCTCACAACCCGCCAGCAGAATCGCCACGACTGCCAGCCCCAGCCACAGACGCTTGCTCATCGCTCAGGCGCCTTTCTCCGCTACCACAATCATACGCGGGCAGCCATCCGCAAACGGCCCGAAGTCATAATCGCCATAGAAGGCGACTTCGCGCAGTCCGGCCAGACGTAGCAACAGATGCATCTCCGCCGGGAAATAGTAATGCAATGTCAGGGGTGCAACCAGCCGCCGCACCACGCCATCGGCATCCAGTTCATCATAGATCCAGGTGATGTGCATCAACTGGGCGGCGCGATCCAGCTCGCTGACCGACTGCTGCATGACCAGCCGTCCACTCTCTGGCTCAACAAACGTGCGTTCCAAGACAACCGATCCATCATCCGGCGTAGCGAAGAGGCTGCCCACATCCGGCAGATCGATGACCACCTGGCCGCCTGGTTTGAGCCATTCACGGCAACGCTCCAGCGCCGCGATCTGCTCCTCCTGAGTGCGCAGATGCATGAAGGTATGGTAGGAGATCGTGATCAGGGCAAAGCGCTCCTCCAGCTGGATGCCCAACACATCACCCTCCAGCATGGTCACGCGCTTCTGCAACGCTGGCAGTTCTTCCAGATGGCGACGGGCGCGGGCCAGCATCTGCGGCGACGTTTCAAACCCCCATACCCGGTAGCCGTGCCGGGCCAGGTAGAAGAGCACCCGCCCGGTCCCGCTGCCGATATCCAGGATCGGCCCGCCGGTCTGGGCGGCCATCTCCGCATAGAACGGCAGATCATCAGTCCAGTGCGCGTTTTCCGCGTCGTAGTACCGCGCCACCAGTTCGTAAAAGTCCCGTGATTCGTTTGCGCTCACGCGCCACACTCCTCCAACCCGGCTCATCGTGCCCCGTCAGCATAGCACGCTGCCCGCCTGCTGTGAAGGCCCGCCGTCATCTGCCTATCAGGTCAACGGCGGTTGAGCGTCAGGCAGGGGTGGTTGCAATCCCTTCTGTAGATGCTAAACTACAGCCAGCCTCAGGGGGTACAGCCTGCCCTGCTGAGCGCATCCGTGTTCCTAAAACGGGTCATTATTGCTTTGTCAGCCATGATCATCACCTCCCGTCCGCAATCCCGAAGCCACGACTGGAGCAGAGAAGTATGAAGAATCTGCAATCCCTCCTGCCGCGCCTGAGTGCGCTGGTGCTGGTAGTGACCCTGCTGGTCACGACCCTGCCGCCGGTTGAGGCGCAGGGGCCTGTCGCCGATGCACAGGTGGTCACGACCTACCTGAACATGCGGGCCGCGCCTGACGAAAGCGCCCCGATCGTCCAGCGGCTGACCAACGGCACACTGCTGACCCTGCGAGGCCGCACCGAAGACGGCACCTGGCTGCTGGCCGCCACCTCAGCGAATGTCACCGGCTGGGTCAAGGCCAGCTGGCTGGCCCTGCGCCTGGACCTGAACATCAACAGCCTGCCCATCAGCGGGGAAACCGTCTCCGTCTCCGCGCCGGCCAGCGCTCCCGGGAGTGCATCGCTGAATGCTGCTTTCGATCCGGGTAGCTATGGCGCAACAGCCACCGTTGTCACGCGGGTGAACATCCGCAGCGGCCCCGGCACCCAGCATCGCCGCCTGGGGACGCTGGCGCTGGGCGTGCAGATCGGCCTCAAGGGCCGCGACGCCAGCGGCCTGTGGGCTTATGGCACCACCAGCACCGGGATCACCGGCTGGGTGGTAGCCCGCTATACTGATGTCACCGCTGCCACACTGGGGAGCCTGCCCGTGCTGGACTCCTCTGCGCCCAGCGGCGTCAGCGCCGTAGCCGCGCAGGCGGCGGTCCCGGCAGCGCAGGCGCAGCCCGCCGCCTCCGGCGCTCCTGCTGCCGCGCCGCCGCCCCCGGTGGCCAACCCGGCGCCTTCCGGCGGCTTTATGCTGGGCGGCCAGGTGGCCGACTTCAGCCAGCAGGGCTGGATGCAGGCCGCCGGGATGACCTGGGTCAAGCGCCAGGTGACCTACAACAACGGCGCTGATCCGGGCGGCCAGGCCGGGTTGATTGCTGACGCCCATAACCGTGGCTTCCGCATCCTGCTCAGCGTCAAAGGCCATGCCAGCGACCTGGCCAGCGATCCGAACTATCTCAACAACTTCGCCGGATACCTGGGCGGCCTGGCCCGCCTGGGCGCAGACGCCATCGAGGTCTGGAACGAGCAAAACATCGACCGGGAATGGCCGACCGGCCGCATTGACCCGAACTGGTACACGCAGATGCTGGCTGCTGCCTACAACGCCATCAAGTCCAACAACGGCTCCACGCTGGTCATCAGCGGCGCGCCAGCCCCCACCGGCGCAGAGGGCTGGTTTGGCAGCGACCGGGTCTGGAATGACGATCGGTACATCCGCGGCATGGCCGCCGCCGGCGCGGCACGCTACATGGACTGCGTGGGCATCCATTACAACGCTGGCGCCACCGCGCCAAGCCAGACCAGCGGTCATCCAGGCGGTGGGCACTATAGCTGGTACTACCGCAGCATGGTTGACCTCTACTGGAACGCCTTTGGCGGGCAGCGACCGCTGTGCTTCACCGAGATTGGCTACCTCTCCGGGGAAGGCTACGGCCCGGTGCCCGGCGGCTTTTCCTGGGCTGCCAATGTAACCGTCGCCCAGCAGGCCCAGTGGCTGGCCGAGGCCGCCCGCATGGCGCGCAGCAGCGGCCGGGTTCGCCTGTTCATCGTCTGGAATGTGGACTTCACCGGACGCTGGGGTGAGGACCCGCAGGGCGGCTATGCGATCGTGCGTCCCGGCGGGGATTGCCCGGCCTGCCGCGCCCTGGCCGGAATCTGGTAAGCGGCGGGCAGCCGCGCAAACAAAGGACCCGCAAGTTTGGTAGACACCCCGGTCTTCCGGCTGAAGCGAGCAAGACAAGGGACAGCGACAAGGGGCTTAAGCCCCTTGTCTGGCCCTCTCTTTGACCTTCTGCCCGGCAGCTCTACGGGTTCCCTTGCCGCCATCGCACACAATGGAAACCACAGACCGCAGCACGCTATGGACAATTCGCCGGGATATGGTATATATCGCCCGCTGATCACATTCACCAGGGTGGGCGGCCTGCCCTAGTCCGCCGCCTACCCTCAGCATCGTGCCAGCGGAATTGACGATGATGGAGAGCAGCGCCCCTGCCGGGCGGCCCTCCAGATGAAGGATGAAGCTATGACATTCGTGACTAACGACGATTCTCAACCGGAACTTGAGCCACAGGCGCAGGATAACGCGGAAGCCCCTCGCCACGAATCGCCCAAGACGCCGCCTTCGCTGCCTGCCGTGAAGCCGGAACGGGACAGCTCCAGGGCGGTCACACCGCCGCGGGGTATGCCGCCCGTCCCACCGCCACAGGGACGCCGACCAGCGCAACAGCGCGGCGGCTGCCTGCTGCCAGCACTGGTGCTCGGCTTTATCGTCATCGTGCTGGTGGTGATTGGCCTGCTGCTGCCGCCCTTCTCGCTGCTGGACCGGCTGACCGGCCCGCAGTATGTGGCCCTCAACGCCGAAACGCCGGGCGTCAGCCATCCTGACGGCCTGACGCTGACCATTGACCCGGCCCAGCCGGGCGAGGGGTTCGGCGTGGCCCTCAGCGCGGTAGAGGCCTCCGCCTTTGCCAGCGGTACGTCAGACGCAGCATGGGTCGCCGACGCCCGCCGGAGCCTGCCCCCGGCGCTGACCCTGCTCAGCCCGGTATACACTATCACCTATGAGGGCGAAGCGCCCGGTCGCATTGCCCTGCGCGTCACCATCCCCCCCGGTGCGGAACCGCTGGACACGCTCGATCTCTACAGCTACGACGAGACAACCGGCCAGTGGGCGTTCATCCCCTCCCAGCTGGCTGAGGGCAGCGCCGCCATTGTCACTGACCTGCCCTATATCCCGCAGCATGTGGCTGTCTTCCAGACCGCCGCACCTGCGCCGATCGTCGCTGTCCCGCTGGATGTGACCGAGGCGCTCACCCCGGAGGTCGCTCAGGTCGCCAGCATGGTGCTGCCAGCCGGGCTACAGCCTACGCTGCAGGGCACGCTGCAGGGCAGCCTGGCCGCTAATTTCCAGACCGGGGCGGGCTACGGGGTCTTCCTGGCCGTCCGCAACTACAGCGATCCCAACGCGCTGGATACCGGCACGGTGGAGACCATCCTGAGCAGCGAGAATCTGCTGGCGGCGCACATCCAGGAGCTGGCCAATTGCGCCCAGGCCTGCTACCAGGGCACCGCCGTCACCGGCATCGCCATTGACTACCGCGGCATTGATCCGGCCTACCGCGATCAGTTCTCGCTATTCATCCGCGGGCTGGGGCGCGCCTTGCACGCCAATGGCCGCAGCTTGCTGGTAGTCGTCCCGGCGGCGCAGGAAGGCGCGGTTGGCGAGCCATGGAATACCGGCGCCTACGACTGGCGGGAGATTGGCCGCTACGCCGACTACGTGCAGGTCACGCTGGGCGACAACCCGGTCGATTTCGTCTCCGGCGGGCTGGTGGAACGGATGCTGCGCTGGGGCGTGGGCGAGATCAGCCGTTACAAGCTACAGATCAGCCTTTCCGCCCGGAGCTTCCGTCAGATCGGTGGGGAGACGCCTGTCTTTGTCCCGATCACCTTTGCGGAAGCCGTTGCCGGGCTGGGCGATGTCGAGATTGTGACGACCAGCGAGCGGCACTACTTCCTGCCGGGGACAACCATCGAGGCGACGCTCAACGGCACGCCCGCCACAACCGGCTTTGACCAGGCCGCCCAGACCCCCTACATCGAATACGAGGGCGGCAATCGCATCTGGCTGACCACCCGCGGCGCCCTGTTGCACCGCATGAACGTCATCAGGCCGTTCAATATCGGCGGCGTGGCCATCCGCGACCTGCTGAACGGGGAAACTCACCCGGACATCCTGCAGGCCCTCACCGACTTCGCCCTCAACGCTGCCCCGCCAGCTGGCAGTGATCTCGACCTGGCCCTGCGATGGACAGTCGTCGCCTCTTCCGGCGCGGTTGTGGAAGAAGCCACCACCGGCGTTGGCGAACGCTTCCAGTGGCAGGCGGTTGACCAGGACGGCAATTACGCCATCAACGTGGCCGTGGTCGGCGGTGGTGAGGAAAGCGGTCGCGGCGGACAGCAGGTGGCCGTCGCCTTCCCCACCAACACCCCTGCGCCAACCGCCACGCCAACACCCACGCCGACGCCCACGCCGCGCCCGGTAGCTGCCGCGCCCAGCGGGGGCGGCGCTGCGCCGGTCGTCCCGGCGGGGCGGATCAGCGGCGGCTTTGAGATCGGCGGGCATGTCGCGGACTTCAACAGCGCCGTGCCCTATATGCAGGCCGCCGGGATGCGCTGGGTTAAAGTTCAGGTGCGCTATAACTACGGCGCCGACCCGGGTGGGCAGGCGGGCATCATCAACGCCGCCCACGCCAACGGCTTCAAGATTCTGATCGGCTCTGTGGGCTACCCCAACGAACTGGCCAGCATTTCGGAAGGCGATTACTTTGCCGCCTTTGCCCGCTTCAATGCTGGCCTGGCCGCGCTGGGCGCAGACGCCATTGAGGTCTGGAACGAGATGAACATCGACCGGGAATGGCCCACCGGTCGGATCGACCCCGGCATGTACGTCCGGATGCTGCAGGCGTCTTACAACGCCATCAAAGGGGCCAATGGCAGCACAATGGTCATCACCGGCGCGCTGGCCCCCACCGGCGCGGAAGGCGCCTTTGGCACCGACCGCGTCTGGAATGACGACCGCTACTATGCTGGCATGGCCGCCGCCGGCGCGGCGAACTTCGCCGACTGCATCGGCGCCCACTACAACGAGGGCATCGTCCCGCCCGATCAGGTCGGCGGCGATCCACGCGGTGGCTACCCCACCTACTTCCTGACGACGATGACCGACCGCGCCTGGGCGCCCTTCGGCGGCTCCCGCCCGGTGTGCTACACCGAACTGGGCTATCTTTCGCCGGAAGGCTATGGCCCGCCGCCTGCTGGTTTTGAGTGGGGCGGCAACACCACCGTCGCCCAGCAGGCTGCCTGGCTGGCTCGCGCCGCCGTGCTGCTCAGCAGCAGCGGCAAGGTCCGCCTGATGATCATCTGGAACGTCAACTTCACCAACTACGCCGGGGACCCCATGGCCGGTTACGCCATCGTCCGTCCGGGCGGCGGCTGTCCGGCCTGTGACGCTCTGCGTAGCGTCGCCGGGTAAACCTGCCTGCGCCGGGGGCGGCTGCAAGGGCCGCCCCCCGCCCACCTTTCCTTCCCGGCTTCCAGTAAGGAGCTACTGAGCGATGACGATGGAAATCCCTGCTGTGCAATCAGAACGCAAACGCCGCCGCCAGATGCGCGCCTTTGCCCTGATCTGGACCGCCCTGACTCTGGTGCTCGGCCTGGCGACCTTTGTCGCTATCTTCCTGGCTTCCGGCCTGCTGTTGCCGGAGTCGTCGAGCCAGGTCGTGGTCAGCGCCGCCGAGATCAACCAGCCAACGGCCTTCCCGACGCGCGTCGTAGCAGCTACGCCGATCCCGCAACTGGCCCAGGCCCGGCCTACCTCAACACCGACAGTGGTGACTCAGGCCCCAACCGCTACCGCTACCGAGCCGCCTGAGCCGACACCAGAACCCACCCTGCCCTTTATCCAGCGCACCGACTTCGACTTCGGCATCCAGGTGCAGGAAAGCTACGACATCTACGAGTACTGGATGACCGTCGTCAAAGACCAGCTTCATCTGGACTGGATCAAGCACCAGACCCGCTGGGAAGTCATGGAGCCGCAGAAGGGCAACATCGACTGGACGATCCTGGACATCGTCATCCCGGAAGCCCACAAGAAGGGCGTCAACGTGATGTTGAGCATCGTCACCGCGCCGGATTGGGCGCGCCAGCCGGGCGCTGACCTCAGCAAGCACGGCCCGCCCGCCAACCCACAGGACTACGTCAACTTCGTCACGGCCATCCTCAACCGCTATCTGGACGAGTATCCCGGCACAATCGGCGCGATCGAGGTCTGGAATGAGATGAACCTCGACCGCGAATGGGCCTCGGTCAATGGCCTCAGCAGCCGCGAATACATCGCTCTGCTCTCCGCCACCTACAACGCCATCAAGGCCATCGATCCCGGCATCATCGTGATCAGCGGCGCGCTTTCGCCGGGCGGCGGCTGGACAGAGCCGGATGGCCGCGTGACCGCCATTGACGACTTCACTTACCTGGATGCGCTGCTCAATAACGGCATGCTCAACTACGCGGATTGCGTGGGCGCACATCATAACGGCTACAACATCGGCCCGCTGGTAGCCTGGGACGTGGCCCCGCGTGAGCCGGAGGCGCGCACCGCTCGCTTCCGCGGCCCGTTCGACAACCCGCACCATTCCTGGAGCATGTACTCCACGCTGACCACTTACGCCAACAAGGTCCGGCTGGCCGGCGGCAATCAGCGCCTGTGCGTGACCGAGTTTGGCTGGGCTGTTTCCGAGGACCTGGGCGGGTACCCGCGTGGCTTTGAGTTCGCCCAGGACAATACCCTGCAGGAACAGGCGGAATACTTCATCGAAGCGGTGCAGTGGTTTGAGGAATCGGGCATCATCTGGCTGGCCTGGATCTGGAACCTGAATTACGGCGCCCAGGCCGGCTTTGACCCCAACAACGACAATGTGCCCTACTCGATCCTGCGCCCGGATAGCAAACCCGCCCCGGCGTGGGACGCCATCGCTCAATACCGCCTGGAGCGCTTCGGACCGTAGATGAGCCTCTGGAACCAGAGGGTCAGGGCGAGCGTGATCGCGCTTGGCCTGACCCTTTTTGCTGCTAACCTGCTGGCGGGGTGCGCTCTGCTGGCCGTTCCTACCCCGATCGCAGCGCCAACGGCGACGCCCGTCCCGACTTACAACGGGCCGCTTGCCCCGGAGCCGATCGCTGAGCCGCGCTTTGAGTCGCTCACGTATGGCATTCAGGCTTTCCTGTGGTGGAGTCCCGACGCGCGGACCTTCGACCTGGAGATGATCCGGCTGATGAACTTCACCCATGTCAAGCAGATCTTCGCCTGGGGCGACATTCAACCGCAGCCGGATATGTGGGACTGGAGTCGGGCCGATGAGGTAGTAGCCGAAGTGCTGTACCGGGGCCGCCAGCTAGTCGCCCGCGTCGACCATCCCCCTGACTGGGCGATTGTCGATCCGGCCACCCGCCCTGATGGCATCCCCTTTGACGTGGAGGCTTACGCGGCGTTCTGCGGGGCGCTGGCCGCTCGCTACAAGGGCCAGATCGCCGGGTATCAGGTCTGGAACGAGCCGAACCTCCAGCGCGAATGGGCCGGTTACCCGCCGGATGCCGCCGGTTACGTCAAGCTGCTGGGCGCGTGCTACCGGGCAATTAAGGCCGCTGACCCTGCCGCGATCGTGATCTCCGCCGGGTTGGCTCCGACCGAGACTGAGCCGCCGACGGCCGTCCCCGATGAGCGTTACCTGCAGCAGATGTTTGACGCTGGCCTGAGCGGAGTCTATGATGTCCTGGGGCTGCACGCCCCCGGCTACAACAACCCGCCGGAGATGTCGCCCGACGAGGCGGAGGCAGCCGGTCAGCGGCGCTGGATGGTCTTCCGCCATGTGGAGGACATGCGCCGCATCCAGATCGCCAACGGCGACGCCGAACGGCAGGTTGCGCTGCTGGAATTCGGCTGGCACATCAACCCCGGCATTCACCCGGACTATGCCTGGTTCGCGGTGGACGAGGCGACGCAGGCTGCTTATCTGGTCGGCGCGTACCGCTATGCTGCCGAGCACTGGCGGCCCTGGGTCGGGCTGATGAGCACAATCTACATTGCCGCGCCGGAATGGACCGAAGCTGACGAAGAGTACTGGTGGGCGGTGACGACGCCTGGCTTCGGCGAGGATTACGGCGTGCGGCAGGCGTACATCGACCTGGCCAACATGGAAAAGATCATGGGGGACACCATCATCCCTGCCCGCGACCCTGAGAGTGTGCAGCATGAACCCCTCAGTCCTCGCCATTAGCTACTTCTTCCACTTGCTGGCGACCATCGTCTGGATCGGCGGGCTGGCGCTGCTGGTGCTGGTGGTCTGGCCAGCAGCAGCCCGCACGCTGGGCGATGATCCGCGCTGGCCGGAGCTGCTGGCCGAGTTACGCCGACGCTTCACCCCCCTGGCCAACCTGAGCCTGGTCGTCCTGATCGTGACGGGCCTCTTCCAGACCAGCGGCGATCCCAACTACAACGGCCTGCTCGTCTTTGACAGCACGTGGAGCCAGGCCATCCTGCTCAAGCACATCGCCATCGGGGGGATGATCATCGTTGGCGTGTTGCTGCAGTTCGGGGTAGCCCCGGCGCAGGAGCGGCTGGCGATCCTGCGTACCCGTGGCAAGGCTGATCCGGCGGAAGCCACCCGCCTGCTGCGCCGGGAACGGCGGCTCAACGCGCTCAACCTGGCGCTGGGCGCTCTGGTGCTGGCCTTTACGGCGGTGGCAACCGCGCTATAATCGGGCGCTGTGCCGCCGGGGGGCCGGTGGCGCAGACCATCCTGCCGAGGAGTCCACGTCTTGAGCCAACGTCATCTCCATCTCGTCCTGGCCACCCTCCTTCTGTTGCTGGCGGCGGGTCTGCGTTTGTGGGACCTGGGGACGATCCCGCCCGGCTTCAACAGCACCGAGATGGCCAGCCTGCTCATGACCGAGCACGCCAGCGCCGGCGCGATCCGCGTTTTCGACCGGGAGCTGGGCCAGATCGAGGAGATGATGTTTCATGTCCTGCAGGCGGTACTGACCGGCCCAACCGGCAAAGGGCTGATCACCCTGCGCCTGCCTTCCGTCTGGAGCGGCCTGCTGACCGTGGCGCTGCTTTACGCCCTCGCCCGGCGGCTATACGGGCCGCGGGCAGCGCTGTTGGCCGCCGGGTTGCTGGCCGCTGGCTTCTGGCCGGCCCTGCTCAGCCGCCTTTCCCTGCGGGAGGCGCTGGTGCCGCTGTGGACGGTCACCGCCCTGCTGGCCCTGGTCAACGCCTTCCACATCCGCCAGCGTGTTTCCCCGGAAACTCCCACCCTGACCGGCTACACGCTGCTGGGCATCGTCGTCGCCAGCAGCCTGTATGTGCACTGGTTTGGCATCTTCCTGGCTGTCATCGTCACGGCAGCCGTTGCCTATCTGTTCCTGAGCCGCCAGCCGATTTCACGCCACGCTTTTGGCGCCAGCATCTTCGCCATCCTGCTCTCGATCATCGTCATCATCCCATATCTGGCTACGACGGTACGCCTGCCAGAAGTGAGCGGCTTGGCCGCCCTGCAGGCAGCAATGTCTCCAGAAAGCCTGCCCAGATCGATCATCAATGCGCTGGCGGCGATCTTCCCGCGCGGCGACCCGGACCCGGCCTTCAACCTGCCCGGACGACCCTTGTTTGGACCCCTCAGCGCGTTTCTGCTGCTGGGCGGGGTGGCCCACGGGTTGGCCTACTGGCGGCGACCTTCGGCCTTCCTGCCGGTGCTGGCGGCAGCCATCAGCCTGGTGCCCGCCCTGCTGAGCACCCGCCCCGGCTCGTTCATGGCCCTGACCGGCGCCCTGCCGATGTTGGTTCTGCTGGCCGGGCGCGGGGCCGACCTGGCCCTGGATGTGCTGGTTGATTATCGGCCCGGTCTGCGGTCTGCCTTACCCTGGTTGGCCGCAGGACTGATTGCCGCCAACTTCGTCTGGGCGGGCAGCGATCTGCTGATTCGCTTTCCGGCGCAGCCTGCAGTGCGGCAGGCCTTCAATGCCGGACGCGGCGCACTGGCCGCCTATCTCGACCGCACCGCTCACCGCATCCCGACCGTTGTGTGCAGCCCGCACCTGCAGAACACAGCGGCCCAGCCCGGCGATCCCCTGTTGCTGGAACTGATGATGCACCGGGAGGACGCGCCGCTGCGTTACGTTGACTGCGCCAACGGGTTGATTCTGGCTGAAGGCGGCGCCCGGCAGCAGATCGTCTTCACTGACCGGACGCTTTATGACCGCATTCACCCGACCCTGCGGGCCTGGCTGGAAGGCCAGCCCTCTGTCTCCGTGTCCGGTCTGGTCGACGGCAGCGTGCTGCAGGTGGATGTCGCCCGCACCCTGGGTGACACCGTCGGCCGTTTCATGACCACGGCGCCGACCGGCTACGCCCCGGAATCGCCAGGCGGTGCGGGCGCGGCGAGGCTGCCGGTGCGCTTCGGCGGCAACATCACCTACCTGGGCTACGCGCCGCCGGATGACCCTACCTATGCTCCCGGCGATGTCGTGCCGGTCATCACCTACTGGCGGACGGATGGCCCCGTCCCGGCAGACCTGCGCATCTTCACCCACGTGCTTTCCGATCCAGCAGCGATTGTCAGCCAGAGTTCGGTGATCAACGTCTGGCCACCTTCGCTCTGCAACCGGGACATCTTCCTGCAGGTCAGCTACGTCACTCTGCCCGATTCGATCCCGCCCGGCCAGTATGACCTGTCTATCGGTGCTTACCAGGCCGGTTCCGGATTGCGCCTGCCCGTTTTCGACGGCGATCGTGTGCGCGGCGACCGGCTCTTCCTGTACCAGATCACGGTCACAGCGCCGGGCGAAGCCACAGGCTAGGACAGCGCATGTTCGAACTGGTCTTCCTGGGAACCTCCGCTTCGGCGCCCTCCGTGCTGCGCGGGCTGCCCGCGCAGATTGTCCTGGCCGAGGAGTACCGCTTTCTGGTGGATTGCGGCGAAGGCACGCAGCGCCAGTTGCTCAAGAGCGGCATTGGCTTCAAGCGCCTCAACCGCATCCTGCTCACTCACGGCCACCTGGATCATATCCTTGGCCTGGCCGGGCTGCTCTCCACCTTTATGCGCTGGGAAAGCATCGATTCGCTAGAAATCTGGGGCGGTCGCCATACCCTTGACCGCGTCCAGGACCTGATTTACGGTGTGGTTCTGCGCGGTCAGCGCCCCCCGATGCCGATCCACCTGGTGGATCTGCAGCCGGGAATCGCTTTTGACACGAAGAAGTTCACCATCGAGGCCTTCCCGGTCACCCACCGCGGGCCGGGCAACTTTGGTTTCATCTTCGCGGAAAAGCCGCGCCGCCCCTTTCTGGCGGAACGGGCCGAGGCGCTCGGCGTCCCCGCCGGGCCGGAGCGCAGCCGCCTTTCCGCGGGCGAATCAGTCACCCTGGCGGATGGCCGGGTTATCCATCCTGATGACGTGCTGGGGGAAATTGTTCCGGGGGCGCGGCTGGTGCTCATCGGCGACATCGCCCGAACGGACAACCTGCCGGAATCGATTCACGGCGCCGACGCGCTGGTGATGGAGGCGACGTACCGCAGCGATGAAGCCGACTTCGCCGAGGATTTTGGCCACATGACGGCGGCCAGGGCGGCGACCTACGCACAGGAGGCCGGCGTCAAGACGCTGATCCTGACCCACCTCTCCCGCCGCAACCGGGAACGGGACATCCTGGACGAAGCTGCAGCCATCTTTCCCAATACGTTTGTTGCCCGCGACTTTGACCGCTTCAGCATTGTCAAGAACCAGCCGGTCACCCGCCTGGAACCAGCCAGAGCGTAACGCCGGGTAGCTCCCGAACGGCGACAGGCCGGATCGTGCAGGCTGCTAGCCACACGATCCGGCCTGTCACGCCGGGCGTTCTGCGGATGAGTCAGGCGGATTGCGTCTGCTGGGAAAGCGCCGCCTGGCGTTCCAGCAACTGGTCAAACTTGGTTGCCTGCAAACGACGCACCAGGTCGCGCTGCGCCTCACACCAGACCTCATGCACCGGGCAGGTAGCCGTGCTGGTGCAGGCTTCCTCGTTCAGCACACAGCGGTTAAGGCTAATCTCCCCGTCAATCGCCTCGATCACCTCAAGCAAAGAGATCTCGCCTGCCGGGCGAGCCAGGCGTACCCCACCGCTGGCCCCGCGCATGGCATCCAGAATACCCTTGACCGACAGCTGAGAGACAATCTTAGCCAGGAACGGCAGAGGAATGTTCTCTTCTTCCGCAATGACGGAAGTAGCGAGCCGTTCATTTTCCTTGAGCTGAGCCACATGAAGAACGGCGCGAACGGCATAATCAGCTTGACGCGTTATCTGCATAATCGACTCCATATCGCAGGCAACACAAGAGCAAGTGCCTGTTGGGCTTATTCTGCATTTAAGAGTAGTAAAATGCAAATTAATCCTCAAGTGACACACGTCATGATGAGCGACGACAATCAACCCCTCCTAATCAGTTCTCCAGACATTTGCCGCCTACATCATACCGAAAGCGGCCGGCGATGCATGCGTCTTATCACGACCGCTTTATGACAACAAAAGGGGCGCATACCGGAGATGCGCCCCCTGCCAGGCTGCCTTGCCCGGATTAACCTTCATCCCCGTCGCCTTCCCGCTCACCCTCCCCCCCGGGCAGATTCGCCAGCGATGCGCGCAGGCCAGCGATGAGTTGCCCGCGCTGGGTAGACGTCAGATTCGCCTCCGGATGCAGCGGTGTGTAATACGCCGGGGGCATTGCCCCGCGTTCGATCTCTTTGACGATCTCATCCAGTTCCAGATCGCCTGTGGAAAAGTTCATGGCATCCCGCCCATCTTCGACATGATCCACGAGCAACCACCGCACCGGCGCGATAGCCGAATACCAGAGCCAGCGTGTCTCGTTGCTGTGACAGTCAAAGCAGGCGTTTCTGACCAGCGTTTCCGTTTGCGGGGAATCCCAGGCAATCTGTAGCGTCACCGGCGGGTTGGTACGTTGTTTGAAGGGAATGACCTGTAGAACAATGAATCCGACAACCACTACCCCTACAACAATCGACAAGAATCTTCTCTGGCGCGGCTGCATCTCTTTGCCTCCATCGGTCATCTGGCGACCGGCGAGCGAACAGGGAGCATTATCGTGCCGGACACTCCGGCAGGGGTCCCGCACAACTGGGCCACTACCCCGCACGACAAGCGGGTAAGGTCAGCAGTGCGGTCAGACTGTGCCGTCGGAGCTTACGTCAAATCGCCTGGTCCGTAGACCTGCCCCGGCGTGACCACCCGCCCCGGCGCCAGTTCCGGCGTCCCGATCAGGTCGTAGGTCATCGCTCCAGTGATGCGCACCGGCACGATCTCCCCGACCGGCAGCTCGCCCTCCACCACCACGTAGCCATCGATCTCCGGCGCGTCGCGGTAGCTGCGCCCCACGCTGATGATCATTTCCAGCGGCTGACCATGCTCATCCTCCGCGCGGGCGTGACCTTCCACCAGCACATCTAGTGTCCGGCCCACCTGGGCCTGGTTGCGGGCCAGGGAGATGCCCTGCTGGAGTGCCATGAGGGCGTCACGGCGGGCTTCCTTGACTTCCTCCGGCAGGTGGCCCGGCAGGGCGGCGCTGGGCGTCCCGGCTTCATAGGAGTAGGTAAACACACCCACCCGGTCGAACTGTAGATCGCGCACCATCTGCAGCAGCGCCGCGAATTCCTCTTCGGTCTCGCCAGGGTAGCCAACGATGAACGTGGTGCGGATCGCCAGGTCGGGCATCCGGGCGCGCATGGCCGCGATGGTGCGGTAGACCCACTCCACATTGGCCGGGCGGCGCATCCGGAGCAGGGTATCGCGGTGGCCATGCTGCAACGGGATATCCAGGTAGGGCAAGATCTGTGGCGTCTCCGCCATCAGGTCGATCAGGCGTGGCGTGACCGCCCCCGGATAGGCGTACATCAGCCGAATCCAGGGCATATCCGGCACCGCCCTGACCAGCGCCTCCAGCAACTGCGCCAGGCCGTCCTTGAGACCCAGATCATGGCCGTAATCGGTCAGATCCTGCGCGATCAGGATCAGCTCTTTGACTCCGCTGTCGCGGAGGCGGCGGGCTTCGTCGAGGATGGCAGCCAGCGGTCGGCTGACCGCTGTGCCCTTGATCATGGGGATGGCGCAAAAAGCGCACGGGCGGCGGCAACCGTCGGCGATCTTCAGGTAGGCGCTGGCTCCCTGGCGGGCGGCCCGCAGTGTGCCCCGCTCATCCGCGCCAACCGTGAGCGCCTCATCCGGCAGGTGGTAGATCGGCTCCGGGTGGCGGCGCTGGCGCAGGCGGCTGACCAGATCGACGATATCCATCCAGCGCCGCGTGCCGATCACGCCGTCCAGTCCGGGCACCTGCCGGGCTAGCTCCTGCCCGTAGCGCTGGGACAGGCAACCGGCGGCGATCAGCAACTGGCCATCGCGCTTGAGCGCAGCCAGATCGTTCAGCGCCGCGATCGATTCCTGGCGGGCGCTTTCGATGAATCCGCAGGTGTTGACGATCAACACGCCGGCCCGGGTAGGATCGTCCGTCCCGCGCAGGCCCGCGCCCTCCAGGAGCTGAGCCATGCTCTGCGAATCGACGGTATTCTTGGCGCAACCGAGGCTGAGCAGGTAGTAGTGTTGGCGGCGACGGGACATCAGCGGGCGTCTTTCTAGGGTTCTTTGACGGGTATCGGCGTGCTGGTCAGGCGCGGCGGCAGAATCGGCGTCGGTGACGGCGTGAACGTCGGCGACGGAGTGACGGTGAGCGTCGGCGTGGGGGATGGTGTAGCCGTCAGCGTGGGTGTGACGGAAGGCGCGAGGGTTGGGATGCCGCCCGGAACGGGCAACGTTGGCGATGGCTCCGACGGGACGCCGGTCAAGGTCGCACCGCCGGAAACATCGCGGGCGACATCCGGCAGCGGCAGCGGAGTCGGAGCGCCAGCCCCCTGCCCCGCCTTGCCGGAAAGCGCCGGGTCAGGCGTGCCTTCCACTGTGGCAAAGGTGACGTCAATCACCGGCGTTGGTGAAGGGGTAAAGGTCGCCGTTGGAGCCAGGTCGGGGGTAGGAGTCAGTACCAGGTCAGGCGTGAAAGTCGTATCAATCGCCTCGCCGCGCAGCCCCAGCGGCCCCAGCGGCAGGTTGTTGAAGACCACTTCCAGCCCGGCGCCATTGCTGGCCTGCAGGTTAAGCACCTGCTGAGCCTGATACTGCAGCTGCGTACCCGGTCGGACCAGGCCGTTGAAGATCTCCACGCCGTCAACCGTCACCCGCAGGTAAGTGCGCTGCACCACGGTCACATCCAGCACGACCCGGTCGGTGATCGGCGTCGCCCCGGCAACCTGCCGCGCTCCTGGCAGAGGCGTGGGTGAAGGCAGGAACGTGGCGCTGGGCGTAAGCGAAGGCACGGTCGGCAGGATGCTCACCAGATCGGTGCTGGCCCGATCCGCCTGCGCGGTCAGCAATCGCTCCACCAGCCTCGTCCCGCCCAGGCATAACCCGATCAGGGCAACGATCCCGATCAACGTCCCGAAAACGATCCCGGCCCGTCGACGCCGTCCTGCTTCAACAGCCACAGCAAAAGGATGTTCCGCCAGGGGGGTGACGGGCGACAACGGCCCTGTTGCGGGAGGGGCGCCACGGCGGACAACAGGGGTACGCCCCTGCCCGCCGCCATGCGCGGCCCAGGCCGCCTCAAACTGCGCCAGGATCGCTTCCTCATCCAGGCGCAGGAAGCGGGCATAATTGCGCAAAAAGCCGCGGGCCTGCACGGCCCCCGGCAGGTCACCATATGCGCCCGCTTCAAAAGCCTCCAGGTACCTGGCCCGGATGCGAAGCGCCTGCTCCACCTCTTCCAGGGTCAGTTCCCGGGCTTCGCGCGCGCTGCGCAGCTGCTGTCCCAGCCTCTCGGCGTCCATGCTGGCCCGTTCGCTTGACAAGCCTCACCCGGCAGAATCAAACGCGGCGACTGCCGCGCAGCTAGCTCCGCAGCAGATCGCGCAGATCGCCATCAAATTCGCGCAGAAAGCGTCGCCAGGCGGCGACCTCCGCCGCATCGGGAGGCAGATCGACCGCGATATCCCCGGCTTCGGGCGCAGCCGGCTCGCCAGCTTCAACCGCCGGCTCCCCGGCGTCCTCATCCAGCACCGCCCTGACGACGCTCTCCGCTCCGCAATGCGGGCACTGGGCTACCAGGGTCCAGCTTTCCGCGTCCTCATCGACGACGGTGATATCCTGCGTGCCATAAGAACCGCCACATTCCACGCAGGGCAACGTGTCGATCAGGTAACGGATCAGCGTCGCATGTTCGCGATCAGAGTCAGAGGGCATGCGCGGCCTATTCCGCCGACCCGGTCTCGCCGAGGGTGGCTGCTCTGGCTTCGGCTTCCTTGATCAGTTCGACAATCTTCTCGCCAGCCAGTTCCGGAGCCGCTTCCTCTTCCGCGGGGGCCGCGGCTTCCGCTGCCGGAGCCAGGTAGCTGGCCAGTTCCTCTTCGCGGACGACGATCACGTTGAGCTTGGGCGTGAATTCGCTGCCCAGGCGAACCGGCACCTCAAACTCGCCCAGTTCACGGATGGACTGCTGGGCGATCCGGCGGCGGTTCAGGTCAACGCCGGTCTTTTCCAGCAGCGCCTGCTGAATGTCAGTCGAGGTCACAGAGCCGTAGAGTTTGCCGTTAGCGCCGGCGCGCCGGCCAAAGACCAGCGTCACGCCATCGATCTGGCGCGCCAGTTCATTCAGCTGGTTCTCCAGGGCTGCCTTACGGGCCGCCGCCGTCTCCCGCAGTTTTTCGCTCTGCTTGAGCGCACCGGGCGTCGCCTTGACGGCCAGGCCCTGGGGGATCAAATAGTTACGGGCGTACCCATCCGCTACCCTGACCACCTCACCTGCCACGCCGTGCTTGTAGACATCTGCCGTGAGGATAACTTTCATCTTCCCGGATTCCTTCCCTCTGATGGAGTATCAGGGCGCTATCTTACCTTATCCGCCCCGCCCCGACAAGAGTCGATCTCGCCGCTCTCGCCGCACGCCTGCAAGCCGCGCTTCACCACCGACCATTGGCAAACCCGTTATCGGAGGATGCACCACAACCAGCGCAGCGGCAGACGAAAGGGTAAACCAGAGGCAGAAGGCGAGCGCTGGTTTCACAGCGGCGGTAAGGCTGTATGGTTGTCGCTTCCCATCCCCAACTGTCTGGTGGAATCGTTGACAACCGTGCCTTTAGCTGCGCCATACAAATTGTTGCCAGACGTGCCGTAGCACGGTATTGTTAGCGCTTTCAGCGCTTTACCACCAAAACGGAACACGGCCGGTTGGCCAGGGGACCAAGAGGGACAGGGGGATGATCCTGGGGCTTGATTTTGGCACGACCAATTCCAGTGCCGCACTCTACCGGGACGGCGACCTGACGATCGTGCAGTCCTCGTTCAGCGAGGAATCAGGGGTGCTGCCCTCGCTGCTGTACATCATGCGCAGCTACGACTACCTGCTCGGCAAGGCCGCTGCCCGCCGCTACCTGAGCGAGGACACCGGTCGGCCCGCCGTCTGGGAAACACGTCACGCGGGGACGATCGACTACTGGGTAACCATTGACATGCCTTCTGCGCTGGGTGGCCAGGTCGAGCCGGTGTTGATCCACCACGACGTCTTCGTGCAGGAAGACATTGGCGCTTATGGCCGCCTGCTGCAATCGATCAAGACCGCCCTGCGCAACCCTAACTACGCCGGGACCGCCATCTTTGGCCGCCTGTATACCATCGAGGAACTGATCACCCTCTTGCTGCGGGAGCTGCACGGGGCCGCCGAGCGCGCCGCTGGACAGCCGGTGCAGGAGGTGCTGCTTGGCCGCCCGGTGACCTTCACCGGCAGCCCGCGCAATGACGCCCGCGCCGAGGCGATCCTGCGCCAGGCCGCTCACGCCGCCGGATTCCAGCGCGTCGGCTTCATGCTGGAGCCGATCGCCGCGGCCTATTCCTACCATGCCAGCCTGAGCGAACGCCAGGCGGCTCTGATCTTCGACTTTGGCGGCGGCACGCTTGACCTAACCGTAGCGGAGATCGGCGGCCCGGAGTTGCCCGTTGTGCTGGCCACGGAAGGGTTGCTCATCGGCGGCAACAACTTTGACCAGCGCATCATGGAGAAGTTCCTGTGGAAGCACTTCGGCTATGGCAAGGCGCACGAAGGCGACCGCAAGCTCTCCTACGAGGTCTACGACTACCTGCTGGACTGGGCGCGCCATCCCGACCTGACCCGGCACCAGTACTTCCGCGAGATCAAGCGGGCGGCCACTGTTAACAAAGCCGGGCCGGAATTCACTGCCCTCTACACGCTGATCAACAACAAGCACGGTTATCAGCTATTCGAGGCTATCGAACAGGCCAAGATCGCGCTTTCCCAGCAGGAAGAAGTCACCCTCTCGTTCCACGTAGAGGGAATCGACATCGACCAGCGTATCACCCGGCAGATGTTCACGCGGGCCATCCAGGACTATCTCGATCAGATCGACCGGGCAGTCAGCCGGGTGGTCAGCGCCGCCGGACGCACGCCCGCTGACATCGCTATTGTGATCTGCACCGGCGGTGCGTCGGCCACGCCAGCGATCACCGATCTGCTCGCCGCCCGCTTTGGCCAGGAAAAACTGCGCCCGCACAAGCCGTTTCTGAGCGTCTCCTCAGGGCTGGCCATCGCTGCCGCAAGCAACGGCCATATGGGGCACTAACAGAGGCTCATTCCGGCAGAATCGGGTACGTGCTCCCGCCATGCGGGAAGGCAAGCACCTCCGCCCGCCCTGGGAATTTGCCCCGGGCGAGCGCGATGCCTTCCTCCACGGAATCGACGAACTGCACAAAAGGCAGGTTAGCCCGCACCTCTGGCGGGATAGTCGGCGCGTAGAGCAACAGGGTGGCGTGGCGCATGGCCTGCAGAGCAAAGTACAGGAAGAACCGATCTTCCTCGCCCATGTTCTTGAGCTTGAGGCGCGGCAAGAGCGCCAGCAGCACCGGTGCCAGCGTCCGCAATGTCCCCCGTCCCAGCGGCAGGCGGCGGTTCGCCAACCCGAACACGCCCACGCCTTCTTCCGCCCGCACCAGCGTGAGCAGAACTCCACCCCGCCGTACCGCCCGGATCGTGTTGGCCAACGCCTTGACGCCCTGGCGAAGGTCCTGATCCATGGGATGCGAGGAAGTGATCACCACATCGGCCAGCTTGGGAATGCGCACGCCGTAGATCGCGGCGCTGACCTGCGCCCCTTCCCGGTGGGCGGCAACCGGATGCCCGGCCACTACCCGCACGACATCCAGGGCGCTGTTCAGCACAGCGTTGACCACAAACACCGGCGGGCGAATCATCGCCGCCGCTTCTTCCAGGTCCAGGCGCACGGGGTTGCGATCGATCGGCTGGCCAACGCTGTTGAACGTAGCCGGCTGGCAGTTCAGAGCGTGATTGTGGGCGATGGTCGCCCGCCCGGCCACGCCAGGCACCAGGTTTTTGTACCCGCCGCCAAAGCTGGCGATGATATGCGGCTCGATGCAGCCGATCGAGATCACCAGATCGGCCTCTGCGACCACGCGGCTGATCTGCACCGGCGTACCGCGACTTGTTGTTCCCAGTTCAGCCAACCCTGCCGGATCATCAGGGTTGTGCGTGGCGATCTTCAGTCGGGGCGCTACCTGCTCGCCAACACGGCGGGCAATCTCAGCATCGGTCATCGGGCGGTGCACCCCCAGCGCCGCGATCAGGGTTACCCGTTCCAGCCCGGCGCCGCCGCGTTCAATCTCGGCAATGACCGCCGGCAGCAGCCGGGCGACCGGAGTCGGGCGGCTGTCATCATCGATCACCAGGGCGATCCGCGCTGCCGCGCCCACCAGTTCCGCCAGGCGTGACATGCCATAGGGTTTCTCCAGGGCGCGGGCAGTCTCTGCTGTCACATCCGCCACGGCTGGCAGGGGCTGCGGCGTCATCTCCCCCAGCAGTGACCAGTTCTCCGGCAGGTGTAGCGTCAGTGTTTCCCTGCCCCAGGGCAGGCGTAGTGTGTGATCCATAGCTCCCCCTTCTGACAGTTGACCCGTTGCCCAGTATAGGGAGCGTCGCCCGGATCGGCAACTGCCGGGAGCAACTTGTCGACACCCCCGCAGCGCGGTAGAACTTCCGCAGACGGGCTGCGTATAACGGGATAGGGCTGCAATCCACCGGAAGAGCGTTTCAACGGGAGTTGGAGCACATGCGTATCATCGTACACACCGGCAAAGGCGGCGTGGGCAAGACGAGCATCTCAGCGGCAACCGCGCTGCGCTGCGCCGACCTGGGCCTCAAGACGATCGTGATCAGCACCGACACGGCCCACAGCCTGGCCGATTCGCTCGATGTCAAGATCGGGCCGGAGCCAGTCGCCATCCTGCCCAACCTGTGGGCGCAGGAAGTCGACGCCCGCTACTCGATGGAGAAGTACTGGGGTAAGTTCCAGGAATACATGGTCACCCTGTTCACCCAGCGCGGGGTAGAGGCGATCGTGGCGGAGGAAGTGACCCTGCTGCCGGGCCTGGAAGAAGGCGCGCACCTGCTCTGGATCAACAAGTATTTTGAGGAGCAGGAGTTTGACGTGCTGGTGGTAGACGCCGCGCCAACCGCCGAGACGCTGCGCCTGCTCAGCCTGCCGGACGCCACGCGCTGGTGGCTGGAGAAGATCATCGCTCTGGCCGGGGGAACGGCGGCCCGTCTGCTGCGTCCGCTCAGCCGCCTGGCAATGGGCAGCGACCTGCCGGACAACGAAGCGCTCAAAGCGGTCAAGGACCTCTTCGATACACTCGATCGCGTCCGCGAGCTGCTGGCTGACCCGACAATGAGCAGCATCCGCCTGGTCGTCAACGCGGAGAAGATGGTCATCAAAGAGACGCAACGCACCTACACCTACCTGAACCTCTACGGGTATCCGACCGATGCCGTGATCTGCAACCGCATCATCCCGGACACGGTGACCGACCCTTACTTTCGCGCCTGGCAGGATGCTCAGCGGGAAAATCTGGCGCTCATTGCCGAGGCCTTCGGCGAGTTGCCCCTGCTAAAAGCGCCCCTCTTTGACACGGAGATGGGCGGCCTGGATCATCTACGGCGGCTGGCCGACGCACTGTACGCCCAGCGCAACCCGGCGGAAGTGTTCTTCGCCGGGCGCACGCACACCATCGAGAAAGACCCGGCTGGCGAAGGCTACACGCTGCAGGTGCCGCTGCCCTTTGCCGACCGCAACGACCTGGACCTGTACCGTTCCCGCGATGAATTGACCCTGCGCGTCGGGCCATACCGCCGCAACATCGTGCTGCCGTACGCCCTGCACAGCATGGAGATCGAAGGCGCCCGATTTGACCAGGCCGTGCTTAAGATCCGCTTCATCCCAGCTTAGTATTCCCCGTCTGCACTTCGCTCTTTAGTTAACAGCGCCGGGCGCAGCCCGTTTATGCCGCGCCCGGTTGCCTGTTGCCGGATTTCCCGCCGCGAATTTACCAAAATTTACCATCGTTACACCCATATGTGCGTTAAAATCAACGTAAACACTTAAACAGTTCTTCTCATTTGTGTCGTTATAGCCAGATTCCGTCATCAACAAAGACCGGGGCAAGGCTGCACAGACAGTATCTTCACCCGGCAGAAAGGAAGGGTTGCCGCACATCACTATTCAGCCGGAGCAACACCACTATCCTGATTATCCTGGTGTCGCTTAGGAGGCCTTATGTTTCCCAACTGGACGATTGTTCTGGCATCCATTGGTCTAGTTTATGGCTTAATCACCTGGTCCCTGCCTTTCATCCTGCCAGAGGAGACAGTCGCCAGCCTGGTACGCGAAGACAGCGTACCGGAATACCTGACGACCATATTCTTTTTCACATCAGCCGTTGCCTGGTTTCTGGCCTTCGTATACTCGCGCACGGGCAGCAACTTTGGCCTGTTTCGTACGCGGCGCAACGTTGCATACCTGGCGCTGGCACTGATCCTGCTGTTCGGCGCAGGAGAGGAGATCAGCTGGGGGCAGCGCATCCTGGGCTTTGAAACGCCCGACTTCCTGCAGGAAAACGAACAGGAGGAGTTCACTATCCACAACCTGCCGTTCTTCAATACCACCAACATCGGCAACCTGTTTCAGATGAACCGGATGTTCCTGTACTTCTGGTTCACGCTGGGTATTCTCATTCCGGCCAGTGCGATGTTCAGTGAGCGGCTGCGTCGTCTCTATGTGGCAGTTGGCATTCCCCTCACCCCGCTTATAATAGGAGCGCAGTTCCTGCTGTTATATATCCTGTCCAAACTGTATGGGCCGCTGGGGGCCGTCCGGGAATCCTATGGTGGCCGCATCACGGAACTTAGGGAGAGCCAGGAAGCGCTGCTGTTCGCGCTGATCGCGGTGGGCGTGCTGGTCGACGTGCTGGTCACCGCCCGCCAGCCCGCGCCGCAGGTGGCGCCGGAGGGCACCCAGGTGCAGACGACTTCCTGAGCGCCCCAGGCGGTCAGGAAGCTATGAGCACAACCGATCGTTCATCACCGCCACAACTGCCGTACCGCCTCAGCCACATCCGCTACCTGCGGATTGTGGCGTTTTTTCTGTGGCTGGCAGCCCAGGCCGTCTTGCTGTACGTCATCCTTCAGCCGCTGGTGGGCCGCGATGCCATCCGCAGGGGGGAAGAACAGCGCTTGCGCCGCTGGGCGCGCCAATTCCGGGAACTGGCTGTCGCCCTGGGCGGGGTGATGATCAAGCTGGGACAGTTCATTTCCAGCCGCATCGATATCCTGCCATCCTCAGTCATCAACGAACTGGCCGACCTGCTGGATGAAGTGCCGCCCCTGCCCTTCACCGCCATGGAGCCTACCCTGCACCAGGAACTTGGCGCGGACTGGCGGAGTCGCTTCGCCGCCCTGGATGAAAACGCGGTGGCCGCTGCCTCCCTGGGCCAGGCGTACCGCGGCCAGCTGGTCAATGGCGAGCGCGTCGTGGTGAAGGTTCAGCGCCCCGGCATCGCCGACATTGTCTACACTGACCTGCAGGCGCTAAACGTCGTCGCCCGGATCGGTATGCGCTTCTCCTTCATCCGCCGCCGGGCAAACCTGCCCCTGCTGCTGGAGGAATTCGCCCGCGTCCTGTGGCAGGAGCTGGACTATGAGCATGAAGCGGCCAATGCCGAACGCTTCGCCACCCTCTTCCGGGACGATCACGGCGTCTACATCCCGGCAGTCTACCGCGAGCTAACCACCCGCCGGGTGCTGACTCTGGAGGACGTAACCGCGATCAAGCTGAGCGACTACGAGGCCATCGAAGCGGCGGGCATCGACCGGCGCATTGTCGCCCAGCGGCTGCTCAACACCTACCTGACGATGGTGTTTGTTCACCGCTTCTTCCACGCCGACCCCCACCCCGGCAACATCTTCGTCTATCCTTTGCCCGCCGACGGTCAGGAATATCTTCCGGGCCAACGCCCGTTCTACCTGATCTTCGTCGACTTTGGCATGACCGCTGAGTTGACCCCTGCCCTGGTCGCCGGGCTACGGGAGACGCTGATCGCCCTGATCACACGCGACTCGCAGCGGCTGGTGCGCAGTTACCAGCAACTGGGCATCATCCTGCCCGGCGCTGACCTGGAACGCATTGCCACCGCCAGCGATGCTGTCTTCGATCGGGTGTGGGGTCTGCCCATGGCCGAGATCGCCCACCTGGACCTGGCCGTAATACGTGATATTGGCCGGGAGTTCAGCGACCTGTTGTTCAGCCTGCCGTTCCAGGTGCCGCAGGATTTCATCTACCTGGGGCGTGCAGTGGGCATCCTGAGCGGCATGTGCACCGGCCTCGACCCGGATTTTGACCCCTGGCGGTCCATTCAGCCGTTCGTGCGGCAGCTATTGGCGGAAGATGGCGCCCGCGCGGAAAAAAAGGGCTGGATGGACTTGCTGACGCTGGAAACACTGCGCACCTTGCTTTCGCCGGAGGCGGTAGGTCTGGCCCTGGATGCCGGGCGAAGCACGCTGGAACGGCTCGCCAGCCTGCCAGCCCGGCTGGACAGTGTCCTTACACAGCTTGAACGGGGTGAGCTGCAGATTCGGGTTCGCCCGGCGGAGAGCGATTCAGGCGGCCAGCAGCGCGGCGCTCCAAATGGCCGACCAATCGGACTGGGACTGGCAGCCGGGGGCTTTGCTCTGGCCGGAGCGCTGTTGATCAGCGTCGGGGAGATGGCGCTGGGGCTGGGCGGTCTGGCGTTGAGCAGCCTGGCCTTGCTGGCCCTGCTGGCCGACAGCGCTCGCCGGCCCTGACCCATACCCGATAAAACAGGAGGCCGGCCCCCTCATGAGGCCAGCCTCCCGACCGGAAAGACCTCTGCCGGCCAGGTGTCCGGGCTGAACCGGCAGCCGTCCACTTAGCTCACTTCGACCTTGACCTTGGCCTTGCCGGTTGTGCTCGGCGGGCGGCCTGGCCCTTTCTCTTCTTCGGGCAGTTCAATCCGCCGGGCCAGGTCCTGCAGGACCACTTTGAACGCCTTGCGGAAGGCGCGCTTGGCGGCCTTGCCATGCGAACGGGTGCCCTCCGGGATCAGCGCCTCGAGGGCCATGCGAGCCTCGCGGGCTGCTTCGCACTGGTAACGCATGAAGGCTTCCAGCACGCTTTCCTTCTCGTCGCGGAGCATTTCTTCTTCGCTCTCCACGGCCTCTTCCATCGCTTCGGTGATGATCGGTTCCTGCTCTGCCATAGTCACCTTCTCCTGTACCGGTAGAATGCGAGCGTCTCTGTTTGATATTACGTAGCGATCAGGCCAGGGGTTGCGGAGCAAGCGTCAGTATCCGCGCTCCCAGTCCACCACATTCAGCAGCTGCTGGTGCGCCAGGTAGCGCCGCAGATTTTCCACAAACACATCAGCCGCTCGATCCATGTAGTCGGGCATCATCCCGGCCACATGCGGGCTAATGATCAGGTTAGGCGCATCCCAGAGCGGACTCTCTTCCGGCAGCGGCTCTTCGGCGAAGACATCGCAGGCTGCACCGCCCAGCAGCCCTGACTTCAGGGCTGCCAGCAAGGCGGCCTCGTCAACGATTCCACCCCGCGCCAGGTTGATCAGCACCGCGCCGGGCTTGACGGCGTTCAGCACTTCCGCATTGACCATATTGACGGTTTCCGGCGTCAACGGGGCAAGCACCACCACATAGTCGCATTCCCTGACCATCGACTTGAGCGCCTGCGAGGGATACAGGCGGTGGCACATCACGCCGTCCGGATCGCCTGTCCCCGGCTCCACATATTCGGGCAGGCTGGCCGGGTGCATAGCGTCGCGCTTGGTCGCCAGCACCTGCATACCGAAGGCTCGCGCCAGCCGCGCCAGTTCGCGGCCAATGCTCCCATAGCCGACAATACCCAGCGTCGCCCCGCGCAGCAGCCGCGGCGTGAACGCCTCCCGCTGGCGCGGCCACTCACGCGCCTGCTGTAAGGCCATAAACCGGGGGAGATGATGGGCAAAGGCCAGCATCATCCCCAGCGCATACTCGGCCATGGTCACCGCATGGATACCGCTGGTCGTGGTCAGGAGTACATCGCGCTGCTCAAACAGCGGATTGCCCAGCAGCCGGTCAACACCAGCGGAAGTCACCTGCACCCAGCGCAAATTGGGCGCCATCTCCCGATCCGGCAACACATCCCCCCAGGTCAGCAGCACTTCCACTTCCTGCCACACATCCGGCGGGATTTCCGCCACCGTCTGGGCCGGGCGGTGGATCACCTCCAGGCGGGGCGACACGTCACGTAACCGCTGGAGGAGAGACTCGTCAGCGTGCAGCGTCACCAGGACGGTCACCTTATCGTCCATGCCAGTTGGCTTTCCTCCTTACACATAGCCGGCCACCGGATGCAGCGACCGGTTGCAGGCCGGGCTTGAGCAACCAGTAGGATAGCACAGTCCGCGCCAAAACCCTATCGCTCGCCCAGGCGGATACAGGCCAGCGCCGCCGGAGCCAGGGGGCTGTATCCCCGGCGACGATCCTGGGTTTGGCCTTGCCCCTGAGGCTATTTCCGGTACAATGGGCGACGCCTTCCCCGTGAGACCCGGTCATCCTGACCCCTGTGGAGACCTTATGCCTGAACATGCTGTAGCCTTGCTGTTGCTGGGTCTGGTCGCCGGCGTGATGTCCGGCCTGTTCGGGATCGGCGGCGGCGTGATCATCGTCCCGGCGCTGACCATCATCATGGGCTACCCGCTGGAAGAAGCGCTGGGCACCTCGCTGGCTGTGCTGATCTGGCCGGTCGCCATCTTCGCTGTGATCGCTTACTACCGCGCCCATCTGATCAACATCCGGGCCGCCGTCCTGATCGGCCTGGGACTGGTGATCGCCACCCTGCTGGGCGCCCAACTCGCCATCAACCTGCCGCGGGAAACCCTGCAGCGGCTGTACGGCCTGTTTCTCGTCTATATCGGCTGGCGCTTTGCCGAACCGCGCAAAGCTCTGGCTGCCCTGGGAACGCGTCTGAACGGCGCGCCCGCCAGCAATCCGGGTGAAGACCGCCCGCCAGCGCAGCCGGAAGCGTCGTCCTGGCTGGCGTTGCTGGGTATCGGTCTGATCGCCGGGATTGCCTCCGGTATGTTCGGGATCGGCGGCGGCGTGATCATTGTCCCGCTGCTGGTCGGCGCCATGCACTTCGACCAGAAGCGCGCCGTCGGGACGTCGCTGGCGGCCCTGCTGCCGCCGGTCGGCATCGGCGGGATCATCACCTACTACAATGCAGGCTATATTCATATCCCTACGGCGCTCACGGTAGCCGTTGGGCTGGTCTTCGGGGCGCTGGGCGGGGCGCGCATCGCGCTGGGCCTGCCTTCGGCAACGGTCAAACGTCTCTACGGCGTATTCCTGCTCGTCATCAGCCTGCGCTTCATCTTCCAGATCGTTTAGCCGTGCCAAAGAACTCTTTTGGGGGCCGGCGATCACAGTTCTGACAGACGATCTGATCGGAGGATTCACGGAAATTTCACGCAAGCGTAGGGCAAGCGTAGGGCAGTCGTCAGGAAAATATTCACAAAGTAGTGTATTTTTATCCTCGAAGGGCGAAATCTCTTCTTCTCCTCCTTTTGACAGCGGCCTGGGGTTCGGCGTCCCCAGGCCGCGTCCTTTTGGTACACCCCAGTAAACATACTCTCTGCAGCCGCGTGAACCCTGCGGCAACCGCCAGCGTGATCGCCGCCGTATGCAGCGCCCCGGCGCCCGGCGACCTCCCGGCATTCTGCCCTCCTGGCCTCCCGGACAGGCGCGGGCCACGCCCTGTTCTCCTGACTTCTCGTGCCCCGGCCCGACCCTGTGCTAAAATCCGCCCCATGACGATTCTGCCGCGTAGCTTCTACGACCGCCCCACCCTGGAAGTCGCCCGCGACCTGCTGGGCTGCGTACTTGTCCGCCAGCTTGACGGCGAGCGCCTGGCGGGGCGCATTGTCGAGGTAGAAGCTTACATCGGCCAGGAAGACGGGGCCTGCCACGCCCGCTTCGGGCGGACAGAGCGCAACGCAGTGATGTTTGGCCCGCCCGGCCACGCCTACATCTACTTCACCTATGGCCTGCACTGGCTGCTCAATGTCGTCACTGAAAGGGCGGGCCAGCCCGCCGCCGTGCTCATCCGGGCGCTGGAACCGCTGGAAGGGCTGGCGCGCATCGCCGCCCTGCGCGCCGGACGGCCGCGCCGCGAATGGACTTCCGGCCCGGCCCGGCTGACGCGGGCGCTGGCTATCGACGGGGCGCTTAACGGCGTCGATCTCACCGCTGCCGGGCCGCTGGTGATCGAGGCCGGGCAGACCCCGCCGGAAGCGGCGATCCATACAGGGCCGCGGGTGGGCATTGCCTACGCGCCGGAACCGTGGCGCTCCCGGCCCTGGCGATTCTGGCTGGCGGACAGCGCCGACGTATCCAAAGGGCGCTGACGGCGTTTTATAGATGTAACGGGTCGTCAAATCCGGCTGGCGCAGCGCGCCCACACAAAACCGTGATCCACACAGAAGGAGCTGACAGTCATGGGCTTGATGGACGGCAAGAACGCACTCATCTTCGGCGTAGCCAACAACAAGTCGCTGGCCTGGGGCATCACCCAGGCCCTGCACGAGGCCGGGGCCAACATCGGCCTGAGCTATGCCATCCCCCAGCTGGAAAAGCGTGTCTTCCCGCTGGCGGAATCGATCGGCTGCACGTTCGTAGAACGCGCCGATGCCAACAACGACGACGAGCTGGACGCCGTCTTCGCCAAAGCGAAGGAACACTTTGGCCGCCTTGACGTGCTGGTGCATGCCATCGCCTATGCCACCCGCGAGGACCTGAGCGGCCAGTACATTGACACCAGCCGGGAAGGGTTCAAGATCGCCCTGGAGACCAGCGCCTACAGCTTGGTGGCGCTGGCCAAACGCGCCGCCCCGCTGATGACCAACGGCGGCAGCATCCTCACCCTGACCTACTATGGCGCGGAAAAAGTCATGCCCCGCTACAACGTGATGGCGGTGGCCAAAGCCGCCCTGGAATGCTCCGTGCGCTACCTGGCCTACGAACTGGGGCCGCAGAACATCCGCGTCAACGCTATCAGCGCCGGGCCGGTCAAGACGCTGGCCGCCTCCGGCATCGCCGGGTTCCGCACCATGCTCAAATTTAGCGAGGAAGCCGCCCCGCTGCGCCGCCTGATCACCCAGGAAGATGTGGGCAACACCGCCCTGTGGCTGGCCTCTGACCTGGGAAGCGCCATCACCGGCGAGACAATCTACGTCGACGCGGGCTACAACATCCTGGGCCTGACCATGACCGAGGAACAGCGGGCACAGTTCAACCTGGAATAGCCCGCTACGGAGCGCCGCAGGCGGATCCACGAGCGGATTGTTGCGCCTGGCCTATCCCTGACGGTATGCTTTTCCACAACCGGCAGGCGCAACATTCTGCTGCGCTCCTTTTGAACTGGTCTGTGGTCTAGAGGATGACGTCATGAGGAAAAGAGGCTTGTTGGTCTGGGGAATCGCATCGATTGTGATGCTGGCGTTTGCGGCAATTGTTTTTCCATCGGTACAGTCGCCCGTCCACGCTCAGGAAGCGGCTGTTTTCACCGTCAACGCCACCACGCTGGAATCCCATTACCCGCGCGGCATGACCTTCACCATCGACGCCGCCAGCAGCGCCGGGGAGATCACCCGCGCCACGCTGTTCTATGAACTGCGCACCGGCCTGCGCGAACGGGCTAATGCCGCCCAGGACGCTGAAGGGCGCTGGGTAGCCGAGCCTTACCGGCAGGGCGGCGGCCTGCCGCCATGGGTGGACTTTCATTACTGGTGGTTGCTGACCGACAGCGCGGGCAACACCTTTGAGACGGAAAAGCAGTACGGCATCTACGAGGACAATACCCGCGACTGGTGGAGCATCGACACCGAAGACATTACGCTCTACTGGTTCGGCGAAATGCCGGAACTGGGCGAGCGGGTGGCCGCGACCATGGCCGAAATGCGCGAATACTTCACCCTGGGCTGGGGCCGCACGCTCAGCTATAAGCCGCTGGCGATCCTGTTCCCGCCCGGTGACATCTGGAATGAGTACGTCGCCGGCGGCGTCAACCCGAACGCTGCCGGATTCACCAACCCCGCTGAGGGCTTCACTGTGCAGAGCATGGGCGATCCCCGCAGCCCGGAGCGCCACGAGGAACTGCGCACCCAGTGCGGCGGTTACTGGTACGGCAACCGGGAAAATACCCCTGAGGAATGGCGGGTACAGGATACCGTCCACACCATCGTCCACGAGACCGTTCACCTGTACCAGTCCGATTTCAACCGCAGCGGGCCGTTCTTCTGGACGGAGGGACAGGCCGACTACTTCTCCTCGCTCTCCGGCTGGCGCAACAGGGACTCCGAGGCGCGGATGATCGCCTACGGCGCTGCCGGCTATGAGTTACCCACCCTGCAGGGCGATCAGCTTGGCGGCGGTGCAACCCGGTCAGCGGATGGCTGCCATGCTCTGGGTTACGCCGTAGGCGAGTCGTTCATCCGCTTCCTCGTGACCAACTACGGCGGTCTGGAGACTCACCGCCGCATCGTGGAAGCCATGCCGGGCCGAGGAGTCGAAGGGGCCATCGCGGAAGTACTGGGCAAGCCGTTTGTAGAGGTTGAGAACGAATTCCGGGCCATGTACGGGCTGCCGCCGGTGGGATTGCTGCCCACGCCGACGCCCTTCGCCCTGCCAGCGCTGCCGATCTTCGCCACGCCGACGCCTTTCGCCCCCGGCAACTGACAGGCGAAACAAGATTGATGCGACAGGATTAAGCAGACAAGGGGCCGAAACCCCTTGTCTGCCTGCTTGCAGGCGCTTCACTCAAGCGGTTCCACCCGCGCTTCGATGAACTCCGGCTCGAACCGTTTGCGGGTAGCAAAGGCGGGGATGTTGCCGCCATCTTCAAAGACACGCTCCCGTGGCAACTCAACCAGCGTCACCCGGACGCCCAGGTTTGGCAGGCGGTAGCGCGTCAACAGCTCATGCCCGACGCCTACGCGCAGCAATTCCAGTTCCGACTCCGGATCAAGACGGCGGGTGTAGCCGCGAGCCTTGTTGATCTTCATGCCGATCAGTTTTTCGGCCAGTTCCTGCATCTCCTGTTCAGTCAGCCTGTGCAGCATCTTGATCATGCGTCCGTTGTGCTCCTCTAGTGTACGGGCGGTGCAAGGACCCCGGCGCGGCGCGACGTTTGATTTTGGCGCCGGATCGGCTAATATCGGACTTATGCGGCGCTAGCATTGTAGCACGTGCCGGCCACCTGGGGGAGTGTACCCTTGCTCAACCACCCGGACGCCTATACCATCTCCGGCCTGACTGCCTACATCCGCCACCTGTTTGACGCCGACCTGCGCCTGCAGGACGTATGGGTGCAGGGCGAGATCAGCAACTTCACCGCAGCGCAATCCGGCCACTGGTATTTTACCCTCAAGGACGAAGCTGCCACGCTCAAGTGCGTGATGTGGAAGGGGGATACCATCCGCCTGCGCTACCGGCCGCGCCAGGGCGATGGCGTGCTGGTGCACGGGCGCGTCACCGTCTACGAGGCTGGCGGGCAATACCAGCTCTACGCTGACCTGTTGCAGCCCGCCGGGCGCGGCGACCTGAACGCCCGCTTCGAGGCCCTCAAAGCCCGGTTGGAGGCAGAAGGATTGTTCGACCAGGCCCTCAAGCGCCCCCTGCCCCCCTTCCCCCGGCGCATTGGCGTGGTCACTTCGCCCACTGCCGCCGCCTTTCAGGACGTGCTTAACGTGCTCAGCCGCCGCTTTCCGCTGGCCGAGGTGGTGCTCAGCCCGACGCTGGTCCAGGGCGATGAAGCCCCGCCGCAGATTGTCGCCGCGCTGGAGCGCATCAACCGCCAGGATGTGGACGTGATCCTGCTGGTGCGCGGCGGCGGCAGCCTGGAAGACCTGTGGGCTTTTAACGACGAGCGCGTAGCCTATGCCGTCCGGGCCAGCCGCATCCCGGTGGTGACCGGGGTCGGGCATGAGATCGACTTCACCATCGCCGATTTTGTCGCCGATCGGCGCGCGCCCACGCCTTCCGCCGCTGCGGAGATCGTCACCCCTGACATCGAAGACCTGCGCTATACCGTTGCCCGTTCACGGGAGCGCCTGCTGGAAGCTATCCAGGCCGATCTGGCCGAGCGCCGCCGGCGGCTGGAAGGCGAGACGCGCTTCCTGGCCACGCTTACCCCCCTGCGCCGCATCGAAAGCGCCCGCCAGCGCATCGACGACCTGACGGCGCGGGGCGCGCGCGCCTGCCAGCAGATCGTCGCCCTGCAGCGGGAACGGCTGGCGGCTCGTCGCCGGGCGCTGGTTGCCGCTGATCCGCGGGCGATCATGGCTCGCGGCTACGCGATCGTGGAACGCGCGGGGGATGGCATCCGCCTGCGTCGCGCTGCCGACGCTGCGCCGGGCGATGGGCTGGCCGTGCACTTTGCGCAGGGCAGCCTGCGCGCCCGCGTGGAAGATATTCTCCCGGAGTAGTCCTCATGACACAGCAACCCCTGCCCGATTCCCTGACCTTTGAGGAAGCGCTGGCCCGTCTGGAGCAGATCATCACCCGGCTTGAGGAAGGCAGCCTGACACTGGAAGACTCGGTGGCGCTGTTTGAGCAGGGCCAGCGGCTGGCCGCCTTCTGCCAGGATGCGCTGGATAGCGCCGAACTGCGCGTCCGCGAATTGACCGAGCTTGACTGAAGCTGACTGCGCCAGGCAGGAAGTGACAATCGGCCTGCTTTGTCAGGAGGCTTTTCCCAAGTTATCCCAAAAATCATTTGGGATAACGCATAACGGCGCGCGCGTAAGGAACCGGTCAGAACCGCCTGCCAGCGCGGCTTCACACACAAGATCACACGGAGAAAACGCACAGCGCCGGCGGTGATCTCCGGCGCTGTTGTCCTGCCTGTGTCGGCCCTGCGGGGTGAACTTTAGCGGGCTTCGCAACGGATAGCGGTGATCCGCCAGCCGGTCGGCCCGGTCTCCACCTGGACGCGGGCCAGGGGGTAAGCCGTCAAGGTTTCCGGCCCCGCAGGGAACAGACCGCTAACCCGGTAGGCGCCATCTTCCGTCGCCTCGACTGTGAACGCCGCCGGGATATCCTGGGCGCACAGGATCGGATCAGCCAGGCGCGGCTCGTCCGACTCCAGCATGGCGTCCAGCCTAGCGATCAGATCAGCGGTCAGGAAGGGGCTTCCACGATAGGCACGGTCAACCAGCGGATTGGCGAAGTTCCCCTGTGCATCGGGAGTCAGATACGCCAGATACCAGGCATAGAAGCCATCGACAACTTTCTGCGGTGAGGCCGCCTCCTGGGCAGCAGCGGCAGGCGTCCCGGCGATGTCGGCGACGCCCGCAACCGTGAAAATGGCGCAAAACGCCAGCAAGGCAATCCACAAGCGGTACATCGTTTCCCCCCTCTTTAGGGAAAGGCTGCGCAAAGCGCCCCCATCAGCGTTGCAGTGCGGTCCACAGCTAATGGCCGATTCTGGCAGCAAGGGTTGTGACAGTGATGGGCTGCAGAGGGTTTCCCCCCTCTGCCCTGATGGTCGGGCGGTGGCATTGCCCGACAGGCAATACCGAGCGTTACTATAAACGAGCGCCCGGCAGCCTGCTTGACGACCCGGTAGCCCTTCCCCTACGGCTACCCTACGCCGGTATGACTGCGCCGCCAGCCCAGCCGCCGCAGGATCAGGCGCGGCGCCGTCAGGGCTTCCTCCAGTCCCAGTGCCATGCTCAGGCCAAAGTAGGCGCTCACGCCCAGCGCCGCCGCCAGCAGCAACCCGATAACCGGAACCAGCCGTTCAGTCAGGGTCAACGCCCCCCAGACCAGCGCGCCCATGCCCGCCGCGGCCAGTGCCGCCCGCCAGGCTAGCGCCCACACCCGCCGCCCCTCGATCCCGCCGATCCGCCGCCGCAGCAGCAACCATAGCGTCGCCGCTTCCAGGGCGGTAGCCACGCTCATCGCCAGCGCCAGCCCGGCGAATGGCCCGCGCGCCAGACTGCCCGGCTCCCCGATCACCCGGATCAGCAGCACATCCAGCAGGACATTGATCGCCATGGTGATCACGCCAACGATCACCGGCGTCCAGGTATCCTGCAGAGCGTAAAAGGAACGCGCCAGAATCTCCAGCAGGGCGTGCGCCGCCAGCCCCAGGGCAAAGAACTGCAGCGCCCAGGCTGTGCCCGCCGTCGCCTCCGGCAGCCAGCGCCCGCGCTCAAACAGCACCCGCACCAGCGGTTCTGCGACGAGGATCAGGCCGACCGTCGCCGGGATGGCCAGGAACAGCACACTGCGCAACACGCCGCCCAGCAGCCGCCGGAAGCCGTCCCAGTCTTCGGTGGAGGCCAGCGCCGCCAGCGACGGGAAGGCCGCCGTGCCGATGCTCTGGCCGAGGATGCCCAGCACGGTGAACATCAGCGTGAAAGCTGTGCCAATGCTGACCTGCGCGCCGTCGACCATGAACGACGTAAACGCCGTGATGACCACAAAGTTGATCTGCACCACCGCCTGCCCGACGATCCGCGGGAGCATCAGCCCCAGCACCCGCAGCACGCCCGGCGTGTGGATATTGAGCGAGAAGTGCAGGCGGGCGTCGACGCGGCGCAGGCCCGGAATCTGGATTCCGGCGTGCAGCAGCGCCCCGATCACCGTGCCCCAGGCCACGCCATGAATCCCCAGCGGCCCGGCCAGGAATACCACCCCGCCGATGATCCCCAGGTTGTACAGGCTGAGGGCGAAAGCCGGTCGCCAGAAGTGCTGGCGAGCGTTGAGGATGGCCATCAGCAGGCCGCTGAGGCTGAAGATGACGACCGTACTGAGCATGATCCGCAGCAGTTCCACCGCCAGACGCTGCTTGTCCGGCGCGTCACCGGGCAGCAGAACAGCGCGCACCACTTCCGGCGCCAGGACGAACATCGCCGCCGCCAGCAAGGCTGCCGCTGCCGTCCACAGGGTCAGCACCGCGCTGGCCAGCCGCCAGGCGGCGTCACGCTCGCCGCGGGCCAGGAAGCCGGTAAATACCGGGATAAACGCTGACCCCAGTGCGCCCCCGGCAATCAGATTGAAAAGCAGCTCCGGGATGCGTGTTGCGGCGAAGAAAGCGTCCAGATCGCCGGACGCGCCAAAAGTCGCCCCAACCAGGCTCTGCCGCACCAGTCCCAGCGCCGCGCTGGCCACATAGGCCAGCATCACCACCAGCGCCGCGCGGGCCATCCGCCCGCCGGAAAGCGCTTCAACTGCCTGAGTATCGGTGTCTGTGTCTGGCATGCGTCTCCATCCCTTGCGGCGGATACACTACTCCCTGAAGCGGGGATCCTCCGCCAGGATGCGACGCAGTCCCTCCTCCAGCGTCACCTGCGGCGTATAGCCCAGCAGTTCGTGGGCCAGCGTCAGATCGGCGCACAGGCGCGACGCGCCGGAGGGCGTGCGGGAATTGAGCGTTTGCGCCTCGCGTCCGGTCACCCGTTCCACCAGACGCAACAGGTCCCTGACGCTGGTTTCCACCCCGCTGCCAACGTTGATCACGCGCCGATCCACATTGGATGCGCTCCCGGCAGTGACCAGGGCATCCACCACATCATCGATGTACACGAAGTCGCGCGTGCTGCTGCCGTCCCCGTGAATGATCACGCTGCCGCCGGAAAGGATGCGCTGCAAAAAGGAGGGGATAACCGGCGGGAAGGATGCCCGCAACGGTTGGCCCGGCCCGTAAGCATTGAAAATGCGCAGGCACACAGCCTCAATCCCCCACAGCAGGCCGATTGTGCGCACGTAATATTCAGCGGCCAGCTTGCTGACGGCGTAAGGCGACTGTGGATTGGGCGTCATATCCTCGCGGACAGGCTGCTCGGCCTGTTCCCCGTAGACCGCGCCTGATGAGGCCAGCACCACCCGCCGAACCCCGGCGTCGCGCATCGCCTCCAGCACACACACCGTCCCGCCTACATTGACCGTGTTGTACTCACGGGGGTATTGCAGGCTCTCCGGAACATGCACCCGCGCCGCCAGATGGTAGACGCACTCCACCCCCTGCAGCAGCGTCCACAGGCGCGGCACATCTCCGACATCGCCACGGGTGAACGAGACGCGCGGCGAGAGGCGCGTTTGATCGCCATTGCTCAGGTCGTCCAGCACGCGCACCTCGTGCCCGGCGGCCACCAGCCGATTGGCCAGCGCCGCCCCCAGGAAGCCCGCCCCACCGGTAATCAGAAAACGCATACGCCTTCCTTCGCGGATACTCCCGCGGATAGCCCGCTCATCTTACCATGCCCGATTCAATCCGGCTTCCGCCAAAAAAGCAAAAAAGCAGCCCGGCCAGCGTATGCTATAATCCGACCGTCGTCGCTGTGCCCTTTGCCTTTCACCACCGGATATTCGCGTCATGATCCAGCCGCCCGCCGCCGACTCGCCCGCCCAGACCCGTCCCCGCCGCCGGGCGACCGCTGCCCTGATCACGGCGCTGGCCGGGCTGATCATGGCCCTGTGGTGGCTGGGTACGCCCTCCGGCCTGGCCGGGAAAGCCGACGCCATCGGCTACGCTGTCTGCCACCGCATCGTCGACCGCTCTTTCCACGTGGACGGCGTGCAACTCCCGTTATGTGTTCGCTGCACCGGGATGTACATGGGCGTGATGATCAGCTTTCTGGTGCTGGTCGCCGGGCGGCGGGGCAAAGCTGCGCAATTCGCCCCACGCCGCGTGCTGATCGTGCTGGCGATCTTTGTGGTGGTGATGGGCCTGGACGGCCTCAACAGCTACCTGCACCTGTTCCCCGGCTACGAAGGCCCGTACGAGCCGCAGAACTGGCTGCGTCTGATCACCGGCTCGCTGACCGGCGTCGCCATGATCACCCTGCTCCTGCCGGTTTTCAGCGTCACGATGTGGGCGCGCCCGGCGACGCAGCCGCCCCTGCGCGGGCTGCGCGAACTGGCCGCGTTGCTGCTCGTGATCGGCCTGGCCGATGCACTGGTGCTACTGGGCAGCGCCCCGGCGCTGATTGTCTTCGGCTACCTGAGCGCCCTCGGCCCCGTGCTGATCCTGACCATGGTCTGGGCCGTGCTGTTCGTCAGCCTGACCCGCCGGGAGAACACCGCCCACCGCGCCGCCGATCTGATCGTGCCGCTGCTGGCCGGGTTGGCGCTGACCTTCCTGCTCATCGGCAGCATCGACCTGCTACGCTACCAGCTCACCGGCACCTGGGCGGGGTTTGACTTCAGTCAGTTCGGATGACCCCGGAGGGGCGGCCTGCAATAGATTGACCGGGTCTAACGTCCGGCTTCCCAGGGCAAGCCAGCGAAGATTGCCTCCGGCGCGCAACCCACACCGACCAGCGTCGGGCCGGTATGCGCGCCCAGCACCGGCGCAATGGTCGCCACAGGCAGGAAGTGGCAGTCAAAGCGTTCCGCCAGCAGACTCCGTAGTTCCTCTGCCCCCGCCGGATTCTGCGCATGCATCACCTGCACGCGCAGATGAGCGCCTTCGCCAAACTGGTGGGCCAGCACGTCGACCAGCGTCCGCAGCGCCCGCTTGAAGGTGCGAGCCTGGCCCCGCTGGTAGTAGACGCCTTCATCCTTGGACACCCCGATGACCGGCCTGATCTGCAGCAGCGAAGCCAGCAGCCCCTTCATATGGCTGATCCGCCCGCCGTGCACCAGATAGCGCAACTCATCCAGCGTGAAGATCGTCTCGGTTGCCGCAGCAATCACGGCCAGCAGGTCAACGATGCGGTCTTTATCCCAGCCAGCTTTGGCCGCCCGCGCCGCAGCCTCCACCTGCCAGCCCTGCGGACCGGAGAGTGTCAGCGAATCGACAAAGGTCACGCGAGCCTCCGGGACCATCTGCGCGCCCTGGCGGGCCGCATTGAGCGTGCCGCTCAGACCGGAGGAGATGTGCACCGACAGAATCTCCGGATCATCTTTAGCCAGCGTGCGGTAGAGTTCGGCGAAGTCTCCGGCAGAAGGCTGGGATGTAGTTGGGTAGCTCTCGGTCCGGGCCAGCAAACGGTAGAATTCGTCCGGCTGGATGTCCACGCCGCTGCGGTAAGTCTTACCATCCAGGGTCAGCAGCAGCGGCACAAGATGAACATTGTCAAGGCCAGTCCACTGCTCAGCGGAAAGATCCATCCCGCGATCGGTCACGATCTGCATCCCGGTCTCCTTCGTCAAGGATCGCCGGTCAATCGCCGCGATCCGCCTCCCTGATCAGGTATACCCCCCGGACGGGCGGAAGTTACGCCCGGCCCAGCGTGTGGACGACCAGCAGCATCCCGGCGCTGAAGCGTACGGCTGCAGCATCCGCGCTGAAGACATTGCTGATGCCCCGCGCCGGGCCAAAGAGCAGCGTTTCATCCCGCAGTGGATAGGCCAGCCCATCTGTGGCAACTCCCGCTGCCTCCCCGCCCAGTGGGATGAGCGACAGCGTGTCCCCGATCTGGCCGTCCAGGCGGTGCTGGCCGGGCCAGAGCAACCAGGCGGCCTGCCGCCCGGCCACTAGCCGCACATCCCGCCCGCGCAGAACCGGCAGGGTCAGCAGCAGGATGTTGGCCAGCGTTTGATCCAGCCGCCCGCCCATCGCGCCGATCACACGCACTGTCTCCGCGCCGCGCCCGGCGGCATACAACAGCGCCAGCTCCAGATCGGTCTCATCCTTGGCAGGCGGATAGCGCAGGATGGCCGCGCCCAGCGCCGCGCAGTGCGCCAGTTCGGTCTCGCTCAGCGAATCCATGTCACCGATCACCACCTGCGGAGCCAGGCCCAGGGCCAGCATATGCCGCGCCCCGCCATCCGCCGCAATGGTTAGCGCATCGCCTGCATCCTGCAGGACGTAGTCTACCAGCGGGCCAGGATTGAGATCGCCATTGGCGAAGATCAGCGCCTGCATAGCACCTCCTTGTGCAAGCGGCCAGCAAACACGACGCCGCCCGGTCAGGGGGCGGCGCGGGAGCAACCGGGATCGCTTCTGCCCTAGCGCACCCGGCGCACCCAGCGCTCCTTGTGCAGCACCAGACTGGTGAGATCCGTCGCTTCCAAGAAGTCCATGATCAGGCGCTGGAAATTCGTGGGGTCGCTGAGCATGGGGAAGTGCCCGGTCGAGGGCACGATCTCGCAGCGCAGGGTAGGCCGATTGCCGCCCAGCAACTGCACCACCCGATCGCCGGGAGGCGGTAGGAAGCGATCATCCTGGCCGTGCAGGATCAGCGTCGGCGTTTCCACCAGGTAGCGGATCTCCAGGGCCAGGTTAACCCGGTCAAAGGACGCCACGCTGGCGGCCAGCGCCGCCTGGGCAGTCTTGGCCGCTTCGACCATATGCCGGTCGTATTCCGGCGTCTCCCGTTCCAGATGCTGGGCCAGCAATTCGGTCGGCGTCACATCCAGCAACAAGCTGCGCAAGGGGTTGGCCGCCGGATCCGGGCGCACCGGCGGAACCGGGTTACGCGGCGGCGGATTCTGTACCGTAGCGCGGCTGAGAGTCGTCGGCGGGCGGAAAGCGGGCAACCGTCCGGGCGTTACAACAGGCGGGCGGGCCAGGCTATCCACGGGCGGCAACCGCCGTGCTGCCGGGGTCGGCGTCGAAGGCGGATTGGCCGGGCGGGCTGGCGGCGCATCGGGAGCCTCTACGGGCTGAGGACCCTGCTCAAAAATCGGCGGACTGATCAGCAACAGCCGCGCTACACGTTCCGGGTGCAACAACGCGTAGCGGACCATCACTGCCGCACCCAGCGAATGACCGATGAAAGCCGCCTTGGAGATGCCCAGCCGATCCATGAACTGGCTCAGCAGGTCGACCTGTGCTTCCAGCGACAGCTTTTCGGTGTCCTTGCTGGAATCGCCGTACCCCCATAGATCCAGCGCGTACGTCCGGTACTTCATGGACAGGTGCTGCATGGACGGCAGCCAGTATCGCCAGGAACTCAGCCAGCCGTGCACAAAGACCACCGGGCGGCCCCGACCCAGCACCTCATAGTGCACCAGATCGTTGTCAATGGTTATGGCGCTCATGCTCGCCTTTCACCCGGTCTCATCCACGTCGGTTGCCGGAAGGCCCGCTGTTTCATCCCCTGCTGTAGCTTCCGGGCCGGCTTCGGCGGCTGGCGGCGGCGCCTGCTCTGCCGTCTGCGGGCCAGCTGCCTCTACCGCCGGTTCAGCAGCCTCAGTAGCCGGGCCTGCCGTAACCGTCCCGCTCGCTTCCGCGCCAGCGGGTGCGGTCACAACGCGAGGATGCGCCTGCAGGATTTCCGCCACCCGCCGCGCCAGGTCATCCGGGGCGAAGGGCTTGAGGATGTAATCCACCGCCCCGGCTGCCAGCCCGGCCTGCATCTCAACATCCTGCCCTTTGGCGGAAAGGAACACGACAGGGATGTCTTTGACGGTCTCCAGTTGCTTAAGGGCGCGGCAGGCTTCGTAGCCAGTCATGTGCGGCATCCGCACATCCAGCAGGATCAGGTCAGGCATGACCTGCGGAGCCAGCTCAACCGCCTCAAGGCCGTTGGCGGCAGTGTGCACCTCATGCCCGGCGAATTTGAGCGTGAAGTCCACCAGATCGCGGATGTCGCGCTCGTCTTCAGCAATCAGAATCCTGGCCATAGCACTCCCCACCGTCCCCACCGGGGCGGGGACAGCCCTCAGCAGAACGCTCACAACCCGGCGTCATCAGCCGGGGGCGCTTCTACCAGCGGCAGCGAGACAAAGAAGGTCGACCCCTGACCAACCGCGCTCTCCAGCCAGATAGTGCCGTGATGCATCTCCACCAGTTCGCGCGTCAGCGCCAACCCCAGGCCGGTGCCCGGCGTCTCGATCACCAGCGGGTGTTCGCTGTAGCGGAAGAAGCGCTCAAATACACGCGCCTGGACTTCCTCCGGAATGCCGATCCCGGTATCCTGCACCGCGATCAGGAACCGGCCATCCTCCAGGCGGATCGACAGGGTGATCTTACCACCTTCAGGAGTGTACCGATAGGCGTTGTCCGTCAGGTTGGTGAGGATTTGCGTCAGCTTGTCCGGGTCAGCATACGTGATCGGGAGGTCATCAGGGATGTCATCGACCAGCGTCAGGGCCTTGCCCTCACTGGCGCAACGCCCGCGCAGGTTATTGAAGACCTCCCGCGCCAGCAGGTCAAGCTGCACCGGGCGGAGGTCCAGCGCCACACGCCCGGAATCGATGCGCGAGATGTTCAGCAGGTCATCGACCAGCCGGTTGAGGCGGTCAGCGTTGTTCTTGATCGTGGTCAGGAAGTTCATCTGCAGATCGCTGACCTGACCCGCCGCCCCTTTGACCAGCAGGTCGGCGTACCCCTTGATGCTCGTCAACGGCGTGCGTAACTCGTGGGACACGTTGGAGATGAACTCGGTCTTCATCCGGTCAACCTCGACATCGCGGGTGATGTCGCGGAAGACCGACACCGTCCCCAGGAATTGATCGCCGAGGTTGACCGGAGCCAGGGTCACGTTGACCACCCGCTCACCCAGTTCCAGCGTCTCGGAGAAGTATTCGCCGGGGCGGATATCGCCCGGTTCGCGCATCCAGGCTTCGATGCGCTCGGCCCAGCGCCGCCCGCCGCCGCCGTACAGGCCGGTCAAGGTGCGGATGGAACGCCCGATCACGTCCTGGCGGCGCAGGTTAAGCACGCGCTCCGCCGCATTGTTGAACAGCGTGATCTCGCCGAACTCGTTGGCAAACATCACGCCGTCAGCCACGCCTTCCAGGACAGCGTTGCTCTTGGAAGCCTCCACCTGTTGCTCACGGACCATATCGCCCAGCCGTTCCGCCTGTTCGCGGATGAACAGGTACAGTTCGGCGTTGTTGATCGATGTAGCCAGCTGGTTACCGGCGGCGATGGCCAGGCGCAGATGATCCTGGTTGAAGGCCCCTGGCCGGACGCTGTAGAGCAACAGCACGCCGAGCACATCATCGCTGGTTTCCAGCAGTACGGCCAGCGTGCCACGCGGCTCGCGGTGGTGCGGCGCGGTGACCACCCAGCGCGGATCGCCCTGCACATCGTCGATCACCACCGACTCGCGGTTCTGGATCACCCAGCCAGCCAGCCCTTCATCCAGCCGCAGACCGGCGTCCATCCCGGCGCTGGCGAACTCCGCGCCCAGTTCGGCCCGTTTGTACAGCCGGGACTGGGCATGATCGATCAACATGATCAGGCCCTGATCAGCGCCGACGGCCCCGGCCAGCAGGCTCAGCGCCCGGTTCAGCACGCGATCCAGGTCAAGCGTGGCCGAAAGCTCGGCGGTCATGCGGTACAGCACGTTCAGCCGGTCGCGCTCAGCGCGCAGTTCCTCGGTGCGCTCGTGGACACGCATCTCCAGGTCAAGCGTCAGACGACGCAGTTCGGAGAACAGATTAGTGTTCTGGACGGCGACAGCCAGCTGGTTGGCGACGGTGGTCAGGACGCGCTGTTCGCTCAGCCCAAACGCCCGCGTGCGCTGCGCGTCGGCCACCACCAGCACGCCCACCGCGCTGGAGCCAACCGACAGCGGCACGCCGAGCAGACTGCGCGCTTCTGGCAACAGCGTTTCGATCTCCAGGTTGCGGCGCACTTCCGCCAGATCGTCGCCGACCAGCAGCAGCGGGCGATTGTTGCGCACGATCCAGGAGAACTCATCATTCGCCAGCGGGCGGGCTTCCAGCGGATGCTCCACGCCGTCGCGGATCGCTACCGGGAAGCTCAGGACATCATGCTCCTGATCGTAGATGGCCAGGTACAGCCAGCCGGCGCGGGTCAACGCTGGAATCTGGGAGCGCACAATCGGCAGCAGTTCGCGCATATCCACCGCTGCTGACACCGCCCGGCTCAAATCGTTGATCAGGAAAGCTTCCTGCACCTGGGCCGCCGTCTCGCTGTTCAGGCGGGCGTTCTCAATGGCGATGGCCGCCTGCCCGGCCAGCGTCCGGGCGATGCGCTGCTCGCGCAGGCCAAAGCTGCGGTACTTATCATTGATGTCGATCTGGATCAGGCCGATGGCATTTTCCCGGACGACCAGCGGCACCAGCGCGCGGATGGCGCAGCCCTGCGCCGCCATGTCCGTACGCTCATGAGGATGCTCCGCCTCGCCCTGGCGCACCAGAATCGCCGCCCGCGATTCCAGCGCCTGACGACGCGCCGGATAGTTCTCCAGCGGCCAGACCGCCTCTGCTGGCGCCGGGAGAATCGCGTCGCCTTCCCGCCGAACATCAGCGGAGACCACCAGCGCTTGTTCAACCTCGTCCCACAGCATCACCGCGCAGCGGTCAGCTTCCAGGGCGTAGGCGACCTGCGTGGCGACACTGCGAGTCACTTCGCCGAGTTCCAGCGTCAGGGACATCATCTGGGACGCTTCCAGCAGCGTCTCCAGTTCCCGCGTGCGGACAAACGACTGTTCCAGCAGGTTGGCGTTCTGGACGGCAATGGCAGCCTGGCCGGCGATCGTCCCGGCCAGCTCGACCTGCTCCGGCGTGAAGGCGCGCGGCGCACCCGCCGCTTCCAGCATCAATGCGCCGATCACCTGGCGTCCGACCTGCAGAGGGAGAAGCATCAGGGCGGTCACGCCGCGCTCGACCAGCCGGGCCTGCATCCCCGCCAGCAGCGGCTCTTCCCGGACGTCGGCCACCACCAGCGGCTGGGAGGTGTGCCGCAGGTGCGCCAGCGCCGGATCGTTCAGCGGGACAACTTCGGTCGGTGGGGTATCGCCGCGCGGCACGGCGATCAACACTGAGGCGATGTGTAGCTCCTGGTCAAAGAGCAACGCCCGCGCTGAAGTGGCCCCCAGCGCCTGCATGCTTTCCTGCAGGGCTACCTCAAAGATGTTTTCAATGTCCAGCGACTGGGCCAGCTTGGTCGAAACGCGGTTGAGCAGGCTCAGGCGCGCGGTCTGCTGCGTCAACTCCTGCGTACGGCGGCGAGCCTCAGCGAAGAGCCGGGCGTTTTCCAGGGCGACAGTGGCCTGGTTGGCAAAGGCCAGGATCAGCTGCTCATCGGCGGTGGTGTAGTAGACCGGCTCAGCTTTATCCAGGGCCAGCAGTCCGATCATCTCGCCCTTGCTGACCAGCGGCGCGCCCAGCCAGCTGCGCATCCCGCGCCGCATCTCCGGTGGGAAGCGAGGATCGCGGGTCATGTCCAGCACGTTGAGCGCCTGCTGGCGGGTAGCCATCTCCACGAACAGCGGGCTGTCGGCAATGGCGGTCGTCTGACCGATCGGCTCGCCGGCGCCGTTGCCGGTGTCATCGCTGTAGCCGCGGATTGCGGCGACCCGCAGGGCATCCCCTTCCCGCAGCCATAGCGTCACCCCATCGTAGGCCACCACCCGGCCAAGCTGATCCAGCACCAGCCGGATCACGTCGTCCGGTTCCAGCGTAGCCGTCAACCGGCTGGAGATATCGGTCAGGGCAGCCAGCTGCTCTGCCCGGCGTTCCAGGTCGGCTTCAAGCTGGGCGCGCTCGGTGACATCGTCCACCAGCAACACCAGCCCGGCGACTTCTGATCCCTGCTGCAGCGGATACAGATAGAGGTTCTGGATAACCGCCTGCCCGCTGACCGTGCGAGCCGGGGCGTTGTACACCAGACGCGGCTCGCCCTCCGCCAGGACAGCGCCCATAGCCTCCGCCAGCAGGGCGGCGAGTTCCGGGCGGTAAGCCGCAAGCGGCTGACCCGTCGCCTCCGGCCCCCAGCCATAGGCGCGGCGCATGGCGGAGTTGAACAGCGTGATCCGCCCAGCACGATCCAGCACGACAATACCCTGCTGGATGGACTCAATGATCGCGCTGGTGTAGCCCTGCAGGTCGCGCATGTCCTGGTACAGGCGGGCGTTCTGCACCGCGATGGACGCCTGCGTGGCAAAGATGGCCGCCCGTTCCAGGCTATCGGCGGTAAACGGCCGGTCAGAGGCCGTACGGGCGACGACCAGCACGCCCAGTGCATGCCCCTCCCGCAGCAATGGCACGCCCATCACCGCCCTGGCTGTGATCTCCTCAGCGAGAGCGATGCGTATCGCCTCTTGCTCCGCAAAGCGGTTGACCGACAGCGGCTCCCGCGTGGCAAAGACGCGCGACGCCAGCAGCCGGTCATCAGCCTGGGGAACGCGCAGACCCACAAAGCGATCGCTGGCCGGCCCTACCCCGGCAATACCCACCAGTTCATCGCGCTCGGCCTGCCAGATGTACGCCCCATCCACCTCCAGGATGGCCAGGCTCTCCTGGCAGATGCTGGCCAGGATGGCGGAAAGATCGAGGGTGGCGTTCAGTTCGTTGCCCAGCCGGACGAGCGCCGCCGAGAATTGCTCGCGCTCAACCGTCCGCTGGTAAAGCCGGGCGTTGGCGATGGTCACCGAGGCCAGGTTAGTCATGCGCTGGACCAGCGCCATTGTCGCTTCGTCAAAGCCAAAAGCACGCTGGCTCTCGCTGCCCAGATGCAGGACGCCAATCACCTCGCCGCCTGCCGGCATCGGGATCAGCATCGTCGAACGCTCGCCGGCTTCCCACCACTGGCGAACATCCGGCTCCAGAGATGGCTCCAGGCTGGCCGGGGCAAAGCGCACCTGACCGCGGTTGGCCTCCCGCACGGCGGCCAGCGCTGTCCCGGCTGCGGGCAGGGAGCCGCCGGATTGCACCTCAACACGATCTACCGCGACAAAGCTGGCCTCCAGCAGGTCAAACCGGTCGTCGGCGGTGTTATACAGAGCCACGCTCATGTGGGTGAACAGCAGGAAGTGCTGCAACCCTTCCGCCACCGCCTGGATGATCTGCTCGACATCCAGCGTGCCGGTCACGGCCTGCATCATCTGGTTGAACAGCGCTTCCTGTTCGGCGGCACGACTGGTTTCCTGGTACAGCCGGGTTAGCTCGATGGCGCTGGCGGCCTGGCTGGCGAATAGCTGGATCGGTCGCAGACTGTCCTCGGTCGGCGCCCGGCCATCCGCCGGGTCAGCCATGCCGATCAGGCCGATCAGCCGGTTCTCGGCCCCGTAGACTGGCAACAGAATCCGATCAGAGGGATGCCAGCGCCCGGCAGGGACAGCCTCGGCGGGGTCGGGCGGCTGACCGCCGCGCAGATTCTGAATCACCCAGGGAGCGTCATAGCGCAGGTAGAAAGCAGCCCCGACCCGCGTCTCATAAAACAGAGGATCATCCAGCCAGGCGCGCAGCTGGCGACCGCTTTCCAGGCTCGCCTGCAGCGCATCCAGTTCCGCCTCCGTATAGCCCACCGCGATCAGGGTGGTCGGGTCCAGGTTGGCGTCGCGCAGGGTGATCGATACATGCCGCCAGCCGGCGTTCTGGATGCCCTGAGCCACCACCTGCAGGCGGGAAGGCACATCCAGGGCCTGTTGAATCTGGGTGGAAACGGCGTACAGGCGCTCCATCAGGTCGCGGTCGCGGCGGGCAACCTGCGCCTCCCGCTGGATCACCTCCAGCAGGCGGGCGTTCTCCACGCCGATCGCCGCCTGCTGGGCGAAGATCTCCAGCGGCTCCAGCGTGGCGGCGGTCGGGCGGCGGCCATCCAGCGGCGCATCGACGGTCATGATGCCCAGCAGCCCGCCGCGCGTATCCCGCAGCGGCACCACCAGCGCATCATCCGGCTGCCACAACGCACTGACCTGTTCATCCTGAACGTACTCGCGGTGGTAGACGATCTCCTCGTCCGTCAGGAATGGACGCCATTCAGCGGCGCGCTCCGCCGGGAAGAAATACGAGTGGCTGATGCGGAACTTCTCCTGTAGCAGACCCTCGATCCGCGACCGGCGCAGCACCACCCCGCGCATCGCCTCAAAGGTCGCCAGTGGGATGCCCGCCTGGGCCGTGCGGCGGAAACCGTCAACCGTTTCGTCATACAGGCTGATCAGCACGACCGCATAACCCGCCGCCGACTGCACGGCATGAGCGACCGCTTCCAGCAACTCATCCACGTTGCGCCCGGCGCGGATGACCTGCCCCAGTTCGAAGACCTGGTTGAGTTGCTCCACACGGCGACTGAGCAACTGGTTGCGACTGATCTGCTCCCGGAAGTGCGCGGCGTTAGCGTAGGCGGTAGAAGCCTTGAGCGCCAGCGCGGTCAGGAAGTCTTCCGTCCGGGCGTCAAAAGCGCCCGGCGCACCGGCGAAGACATGGATCGCGCCGACCACCCGCCCGCTGTACTGCACCGGCACGATCAACGCCGAAGCCGCCCCCGCTGGAGCCGGAGCCAGCGCAACGGCGGCGTAGTCCGGGATGCGGACGATCTCGCCGCTCTCCAGCGCCATTTGCTCGACCGGCGCGATCTCCGTCAGCCGATCTTCTGCACCATGACGACGCATGATCTCCGGCTGATCCAGGTCGGCCCAGTCTTCCTGAGGGGCGAGCATGAGGATGGTGCATTCAGCCCCGGTGACGCGTGTCGCCTCCTGGCGAATGACCTGCAGGATGTGTTCCAGTTCGACGCTCAGGCCCAGCGCATTGCTGACCCGGCCCAGCGCCTCCAGTTCGGCCAGCCGGGCCTGTAGCGCCTGATCGGTCATGGCCGCCAGACGCTGGCGTTCCACGGCGGCGCTGAGCTGAGCCGCGATCAGTGTCAGGGTGCGCAGTTCAGCCGGACTGTAATCGGCGCGCCCGCGATTGGCGACGACGAGATCGCCCAGCGTCTGGCTGCCGCCGCGCAGGGGTGCGATAAGGGCCTTCCGCAAGCCAAGTTGTTCGATCAACGGGCGATAAGCGATCGGCAGGCCACTTTCCCGGAGCAGATCGTTGCTCAGCAGGGGCTGCTCGAACGGAGTCGCCTCCGGCAGCAACAGCGGCTGACTCAGCGCCGCGCCGCGCACATGTTCCGGCTCCACCTTCAGCGCGCCGCCGATCTCATCCCGGAGGTCGACCAGCGCGACCGGGCTATCAAACAGGCGAGCAACCGCCGCCAGCGTCTCGCCTACCAGAGCATCAAGAGAGGCGGGAGAGGCCAGACGTTCCGCCAGTTCGCCCAGGACACGCGCCTCAGTTGCCTGAGCCTGCGCCTCGGCCTGTAGACGGGAATTGGCCTGGATCACGGCCACCTGGGCGGCGAAGATGTTCGCCAGCCGGGCGTCGTCGGGGGTGAAGCCGCTGCCATCCCGTTTGTTGCTGACCAGTAACGCGCCGATCGGGCGACCGCTGACAATCAGCGGCGCCAGCAACATCTGGCGCATACCAACCCAGTCGGCCAGTTGTTCGAGGCCGGCTTCCTGCGCCACCGGGTCCTGGCTGAGATCGTTGCACAGCCAGCCCTCCGCCGCCCACAGATTGGCCAGTTTGCTCCCTGCCGGGACAGGCAGATGCACCGATTCGATCAGCGCCGGGTCAACGCCGTAAAAAGTGGGATGGGCCGCCAGCACACTGACGCGGTCGTCCAGCAGCAGCACGCCGCCCATCTCCGCCCCCAGCAGCGCCGTGATCTGCTCGGCAGCCGCCCGAAACACGGCTTCGGCTTTGCCTGCCCGCCCCACGGCCAGGCTGAAGCTCTGCAATGCGCCCAGTTCACGGTGGCGGCGGCGATCACGCTCGGCCAGCGCTGCGGCCTCCACAATTACTGCCGTCTGGGCAGCAAAGAGGCGCAGCCGCTGCAATTCTGCCGGGCCAAAAAGTTGCCCGCCGCGTCGGTTGCCCAGCAGGATCAGACCCACCCGCCGCCGCCCCACCAGCAACGGCATCAGCGCCAGCGTACGCAGGCCCATCGCTGCGGCATGGTCGCGCCAGCCCAGGCTATCGATCAGCCCGCCCTCGCGCAGATCGTTGGCGTACCAGCCTTCGTCACGTAGCCAGGCGCGGCGCGTCAGCGTGCCTTCCGCCAGGGAGTAGCGGGCCGCGGCGACCGCTGCTTCAGGGACGCCATAGAACGGCGGGGCGGCAACCAGCCGGGCGCCCGCCGGATCATAGACGAAGACGCCGCACAATTCGACATCCATCGCCTCGGCTACCTGGCGGGTCAATGCGGCAAAGAGGGCCTCCCGATCGGCTGCGCCAGCCGCCACCTGGATGATAGCCTGTAGCCCGGCCAGTTCCCTGGCGCGGGCGATCTTCTCATCCAGCAACCAGGCGCGGTCAATCGCCGCCGCCGTCTGATCCGCCGCGGCGCTGAGCAGGCTCAGGTCATCGAAGTCAAACGCTTCTGGCTCCGCCTTGACCACCTGCAGCACACCAATGAACTGCCCACCGATGCGCAGCGGCGCGCCAATGTAGCTCTCAAAGAGGGGAGCCTCGCGCCCCGCACCGGAATCCGGAGCGCGTTCCACCAGCAGCGGCTCGCGGTAGGTCATGATCCAGCCGCTGTTGCCCTGGCCTTCCCGCGCCTGGCGTTCCAGCGCCTGGAGGATCGCTCGCTCGCCAACAGCCGCCAGGGATCGCAGCGGCTGACCCTCGGCGCTGGCGATCAGCACCTGCCCGGCATCAAAGGGAATGGCCCGTCGCAACGTAGCCAGAATGGCGTTCAGTGTATCCGGCAGAGGGGTACCATCGCCGATGCGCTGGCCGATCTCACCCAGCGTCGTCAGCGCCCGCGCGGTGTCCGGGCCGTAGACGGTACGTGCACTGGCGGTATCGCGCAGGATCACCACCTGGTAGCGGCCCGTCTCCCCCGGCAGGGCGTACGAGGCCGCTTCCACGCGTCGCTGGCCGACCTGAAGCATCGCCCGTCCCTCCGCGGCGAAGAGATCGCGGAAGGCATCTGCCGGGCGAACCTGCGTGGCCAGCAGTTCCAGGTCCGGCTCGCTATCATCCAGCGAGAACCAATCGCGGGCATGGCGGTTGGCGAAGGCGATCCGCCCGTAGCCGCTGGCCAACAGGATGGCGTCGGTTGTGCTGGCCAGGCTGACCGGCACCGGCGGCCCGGAGGCAGGCGGGGCAGTCTGGGGCCGGTAGCGCAGGGCGACATACACGCCTGCCAGCAGCACAACACCGGCGATGATGAACACTAGCGCCAGGTTCATGGTCGTACAGCTCTGCTATGGTGCGGCAGGAGCGGGCCGGCTCACCACTCCGTCTCGTAATCTTCGATCGCTGCCTGCCCGCCTGACCGGCGATCCTCGGCGGCCAGTTCCGTGATCTCGCGGATGTCGGCAAAGGCATGCATCCGCGCGGATACCGCGCCGGTGGAGATGGTCATCAGCGGCGCCTGCCGCTCGATCCCCTCACTCTGGACAATCACATAACCGCGCTCGCGGTCGATAAACGAATAATGCTGCTTGATCTCGTTCTCAAAGCGGGTTTCGATCCGCGCCCGCATCGCGTCCGGATCGGGGCTGTGGGTGATGATGATGAAGTTGTCCCCGCCGGGATGACCGACGAAATCGTTAGGGGTGCCCAGTTCGTCCACGACTTCGCCGAGCAGCAGCGCGGTAAAACGCTGCACATCATTGCCGGCCAGAAAACCGTACACTTCCTTGAAGGCTTCCAGATGGTTGATCTTAAGGTCAATGTACGTCCACGTGTTGTTGGAAGGATTCCGCAGCAGACTGCGCAGTTGCTCCTCGATCAGCCGCCCGCTGGGCAGGTTAGAGTTGGGGTCGGTCAGGGAGATCATCTCCGAACGCTGGATGGCGTTCTGGACGCGCAACCGCAGCTCCTCGATGTCGAAAGGTTTGGTGATGTAGTCGTCCGCGCCCAGTTCCAGCCCGGCGATCTTATCGCTGCGTTCGTCTTTCTGGGTCAGGAAGATGATCGGGATGTGACTGGTACGGGTTGTCGTCCGCAGTTCCCGGCAGATGGTATAGCCATCCATATCCGGCAACATGATATCCAGCACGATCAGGTGTGGCAGTTGCCGGCGGGTGTACTCCAGCGCATCACCGCCACGTGGCGCAACGTGGACATCGTATCCCTGGCTCTTGAAGTAGATGCACAGCATGTTGGAGATATCGACATCATCCTCAACAACCAGAAGCTTGGCTTTGTTGTTCATGGGCTGCTCTCCAGCGCCAAAGGCCCGCCAGCCATGCCGGTCGGTCAGGCCATTCACCCTCTCCACCTGTTGATACCTGCGCCTAAACTATACATACGAAACGGCCCAACCGCCACCGGCAGGCGCGCCCCGGCCCTTCCCCCGGGCGGTTTAACTGCTGTGACGCGGCGACCAGCGCCGCCGCTCACTGGCAGCGCGTTCCTGCACGCGGGCGATTGTCTCCGGCGTGACCGGGCCGCGCTCAAAACTGCGGAAAAGCCCCAGCCGAAAGCCGTGCCGGGCAGCAATCGCGCTGATCTCCTCCACGCGGGCGCGGGAAATCTGTTTGCCCAGGCTGTAATCCTCATAGCGGCCTTCCAGGGCCAGGGCCATCGTCTCGGCCATGCAGGCATAGGCCATACGCGGCGGGAAGCCAAAATCGAAGTGAAAGTCCACGTCTCCGGGCACTTCCACCATGCCGCCCTCGATCACCAGCACGTCATCGCGCTGCTCCCCCACCCGCCGGGAGACATCGCGCGGGCGGGCTACATCACAGACGACCGCCCCCGGCTTGAGATGCTCCGGTTCGATCACGGCAGTGATGGCGCTGGTCACGGTCAGCACCAGGTCGGCGTCGTAGATGCTGACCGGGTCGGTGCTCGTGATCAGCTCCGCGCTGCCGGCTGCGGCGCAGCGTTCCCGGAGCGCTGCCAGCGCATCAGGCCGACGGCTCACCAGAGTCAGGCGGGCGACATCCCCGGCCAAGAGTTCGGCGCAGACCTGCCCGATCGCGCCGGTCGCGCCGACTACCGCCGCATGGGCCTGCCCCAGGGCGATGCCCATGATCTCCGCCGCCCGGCGCACCGCTTCCACAGCCATAGCGATCGTGTAAGCGTCTCCGGTGGTCACCGGCACATCCAGAGCGCGGGCGATGGTGATCCCGGCGTCGCCCACCACCGACGTGTAGGCGCCCAGGCCCAGTATCCGCGCCCCAAGCCGCTCGGCCAGCCGACCTGTAGCAATGATCTTGCGGTACACACGCTCTTCCGGCAGGGTCATCATCCGCTGCGGCGTGAACGGGCAGGCCACAAACCAGCCTCGCAACTCGCGCCCGGTGCTGGCGGAACGAATCCCTGTGATCTCGGAGATGTAAACCGGCGGGAAAAACAGCGAGAAAAAGTCCACCTGCTCAGGAGTCAACAGGCGGCCCAGCCAGGGCCACTTGCGCGAGACATCCTTTTTGGGGTCAATCGGGTGGATGATAAAGGCAAAGGTGTGTGGCTGTTTCTCGCCCTCTTGCATATCGCTTTCCTGCATGTACAATACCCCGGAAGTTCCTTTGTACGAGACATTAATCAGCAAAAGTCCCCTTGAACTTGGAAGAACGCAACTAAGGCAACACCAAGTTAGGATTCCCCATGCACAGATCGCGGATAGCCCCAGAACTCACTGCAGACCACTCTCTTGGCAGACAATACAGTATGCCATCCAATGTCCGTCACTCAAGTTTGTATTTTCTATTATGCATCCTTGTAATCACATCTCCTATTCTTGCAGCCACATTACTGATCGGAGAACACTTGAAGGTTTCCCCTCAAGAGTTCTTCCCGGGTTGGATTGACGAGATCTACCACTGGCACCAGGTTGCCACATTCAAAGAAGCGGGTTTCAACGGCGGATACTATACGATAGACGAGCATCCCGCCCCTGCTCCGTTAAGTCACTTCAACTTTCACGGCCCTAGCTATCCGATTACATTTGGCTTACTCGCCCGCCTAATCGGCTGGAAACTCTACTATATGCCATATCTGAACGTGGCCATGATGGTACTGAGCCTCGCACTTTTTGTCTTCCTGACACGCCCAAGCCACGTACAATTGGTCTTGACCGCACTCATTATGCTCACCTTTTGGCCTGCGTTGATTTACACGCCGACCAATATGCGTGAGGTCTTATTTGACGCGTTGGCGATTGTCCTGGCAGCTGGTTTCTATCGACTTTCCACCAAAGCCGAGTCTTGCTCGACCGCTCTGCCTATCTGTTGTGGCCTGCTGATTACCTACCTCAGCCTCTTCAAGATTAGTTGGACAATACTGTACTTGCCGTATTTCCTGCTGATTCGTCGTCGCTTAAAACTCTCAGTTTTGGGGGCTATCGCGATTAGCGGGTTAGTTACTGTAATCGCCTATGGCATCTATTCCCTCATTATTGCACCCTATCCATACTTCACAACAGATTTAATCTCTGCTTTCAAGGTATCACTCAGAACTGGTATTGAGACCTTCGTTGATCACGCACTGCTGAGTCTCCGTCATTTCTTTAAACCTGATGATAACCCCCTCTGGCTTATGCTCCGTTTCCAGGCTCTATTGGTAATCGTTGTGGGATTCCTGTATGCCCTGCGGACCAAACGTGATCAGGCCCTTGCTCGGAGTGGGCTGGTAATCGGAATCAGTCTCTCCATCCTGCTTATGGAGAACATCCTGCTATTCGATGTTGGTGACTGGAGAGACTATCGCCTAATTGCCCCTATGCTTCTATTTGCGATTATCCTTCTAATTGCTCATAGAAGACAAACTCTGGTGGCTTTGATTGTCATGACCAACCTTCTCGTAACGCCAGAATTCCTGAAAGCCACCCAGGAACATAAATCCATTCATTTCGAAGTCGACCAGAGGGCTGTCGAGCAATTTGAGAGCAGGATCTCGTCCGTAATGGCCTACAACCCCGAAGCGGGAGGGTGGTGTAATACTTTGCTTGTCGATTTTCCAGCCTATATGGACAGTCGAATGGTAGGAGTTCCACCAGGTATAGGGATTTCCTGGGCAGACAATCTTGAGCAGTACACCGAAATCAAATCTCGCTATCTGTTGATCAGTAACGAGAGCTATGCCATTCTGGGGGAAGTTGCCCGCCTGCAACCAATTGCGTCAACGGAGATTGGCAAGATTTATCTAAATCTGGATGCAGATTGTCCTGATATACCACAAAGCCCCGTGGCCCAAACAGACATCTGGCGCAAGACAACCTACCACTCCTCCTCCTCAGCGGCCTCGCCGGGGCGCGGGTAGTAGCGCGGGTGCATCTCGCGGATGTAATCCGGCATGTTATGGTGCGCACTCTGTTCAAACGTCACATTACGCATGATCACGCGATTATTCGGATCGGCGGCCACAACGGTATCTGACTCGATCATCCGCGCCGGGAAGATCACAAACCCGGAACCGATGCGGCAGTTATGCCCCACACAACCACCCAGCACGATCTGCCCGACTTCTTCTAGGCCATGGATGCTCATCGCCCGGATCGGCGTGGGCAGCAGGTTGAAATCGGTGAAGGTGTTGCCTGCGCCGATGAACGTGTTGCGTCCGATCACACACATCTGCACGCACGTGTTCTGGGCCAGGATAGAGTTATTCATGAATACGCTGAAGTAGCACGAGGCTCGGAAGGGGAAGAAACAATTGTTGCCGATGACGCTGGTCATCAACTGGCAACCCTGGTCGATGCTGACGTTATCCCCGATGTGACAGTTGTCGATCACCACCCCCGGCCCGATGTAGCAGTTATCGCCGATGGTGGTCGGTCCCAGGATGGTCGCTGATGGGTGAATCTGAGTGTTCTTGCCCACCTTCACCAGCGCCGAGCTGGAGAGCAACTGCTTCCATTCCAGGATGGCCCGCCACAACATCTTCAGTTGCAGGAAGTTGCTGCGCTTGATCCGTTCCTCAAAGCGGCTCCCACGGGCAAAGACACCCTGCACCGTATTGGCGAAGTAGACGTGCACCCAGCTCTCGATGGAAAACAGCACCCGCTCGGAAAGGAAGTGGGTTAGGTCCTGCCCATCCTGGGACATGTAGTGCGGGACGGAATAGAAGCCCTTCTCCTGCGGATCGGTGGGGATGATCATCGGTTGGATGTCATCCGTGTACCCGGCGGGGAAGTACCACAGGTCGGCCATGTAACAGGCCACTTCTCCATCGGGGCCATAGTACGGTTCAAAGCCGCGCGTCAGCGGCCGGACATAGGTCTGAAAGACGCGATCATCCGGCGCATAAGCCGCCCGCATCGCCCGCCCGGTCTGCTGCGCCAGCCGTCGCGCCGCCCGGTAGAAGGCGTCCAGATACTCACGGTCAAAGTAAATGCTGGCGCGGAAGACCAGGCATGGCCCATCAACATCGCGTTCCGCCAGTTCTTCCAGCCGGGTCAGCGGCAACTCCGCGGTCGGCTCAAGCTGCTCGCCGAAGTATTCCGCCAGCAGGTCCTCCTGGTGCAGCTTGAGCTGCTTACCCATAAAGGACAGTTCGCTGGCCGGTTCGTTGAACGGCGGGATGTGCCGTTCGTCCTGCAGGATGAATTTGCGCAGTTTAGGGGCCATAGTCGTCAGTCAAGTGGCTTCTTGGTGATGGCAATCGTGCAGACCTCGTCACCGCAGCCCATGCAGGTTGTCTCTTCCACCTGGAAGGTCTTGCCGCCGCTGAGCCACAGCAGCGATTCCTGCAGCAGGCCGACAGCGACATGGCAACACGGGCGATCAGCGGTCACCCCCCAGCACACCGGATTGCGTTCGATGATCCACAACAGCGTCTCCGGGGTGTCCTGAAGCCGCACGATCTGGTCTGTCTGGCGGTTGAAAAGCTCGCAGAACGCCCTGGCGCCCTGGGAGAGCTTGATGCTGAACGGCAGCAGATGGAAGGTGAGTTCAGCCAGTCCCATCATCGGCCCGTATTCGCGGATGCCGTGCTTAAAGCACACCCGCCCCACCCGCAGCGCAATGCCGCGCGCGCTGCGCGGTCCGTACATGTCCAGCAGGGCCTGCGTCAGGCCGCCGATGACCTCAAAGCTGAACTGCCGGTCGGAATTATTGGGCGGCGGGGACTGGGCATAGTGGGCATGCCCGGCCAGGTTGAGCAGCGCCTGCAAGCCGGTGCGGCCCAGTACCTCCTCGTATGAGAGCAGCAGGATACGCCCCATCCGGTTCGGATAAGTGTAACGCCGCTCGTTGCCCGCCATCAGCGGGGGCTGATCCATCTGCGGCCCGACCACAGCCGCCTCCTGCTAGGCGCTGCGCAAAAAGCCAAGCACGATCTCGTGAAACTTCTCCGGTTCATCCAGCATGACAAAATGACCGGAATTCTGAAAGAGGTGCACCTGGGCGTGGGGCACGCCGGCGGCCAGCACCCGGTGCTGGTTAGGATGCACGATGATGTCCTTGCGCCCATAAATACCCAGCGTCGGGATGCGCACGCTGGAGAGCGCCGGACGGAGATCGGTCCGGCGCAGGGTGCCAATGCTTTCAAAGAACGAATTGACGGTCACCTGGGAAAAATCCTCGGTGATCATCCGGGACATCCGCGCGCCGTCGTTAGCCATGAAGTAAGCGTAACCGCGCAGGAATAGCTTGACCGCCGGCGGCGATAGAAAGAAGAACCGGGCCACCGCCCTGTAGCCAGACGCCTTCAGCAACAGGTTCAGCGACGACCCAACGATCGGCGACCCAACCACCCCGACCTTGGTCACCCGTTCCGGATACTTGATAGCTGTCCCCAGCGAGACCGTCCCGCCCATCGAATGGCCGATCAGCGGCGCCTGGCGAATCCCCAGCCGATCCATGAACTGGTTAACCAGTTCGATAAAGTTGGGCACCGAAAAGCTGAAGCCTTCCTCAATCGGGCTGCTGGTTCCGAAGCCCCAGAAATCCAGGGAGTAGGTCTTGAATTCCCGGCCCAGGACTTCGATCGTGTCCCGCCACAGCGCCCAGGAGCCAAGCCAGCCATGCAGCAGCAGGACAGGCCGCCCCCGGCCATACGTCTCATAATGGACAATGCCCTGATCAGTCACCAGTGACGCCACGGCAGCCGGCCCCCCCTGCGCTGGTCTATCCCCGCACGCTTCTCATCCGCCAGACTGCAATTCGCTCAGGCCCGGTCGGATTGGAGCCGGTGCGCATCAGGTTTCCATCTCTTCCAGGATGGAATACAGCAGCTCCAGCAGAACGTTCTTGACGCTTTCTTTGTCCAGCGCCACGCACGGCAGCAGCTTGACGTTGTCGTCGATGCGCAGGGCAATCCGCAGATCTTCCGGCGACCAGGCGTCTTCGTGATCCTGCTTGTTGGCGGCCACAACATACGGCGTGGGGGCGTATGCGCGGAAAGTCTCCAGGATGCTCTTGGCCTCACGGAAGGTCTCCGGCTTGGAGCTATCGACCATCACCACAAAGCCCAGCATCCCCTCGGCCAGAATCTCCCACATAAAGTCAAAGCGGCGCTGGCCGGGCGTGCCAAACAGGTACAGCACCAGGTCGTCATCGACTGTGATGCGCCCGAAGTCCATCGCCACCGTCGTCTGCTCCTTGATCTCCTGCTCGGCAGGATTATGCAGGTCGCGTTCGGTGGAGACGACTTCAATTTCCGAGATGGAGCGGATGAATTCCGTTTTGCCCGAACTAAAGGGGCCGGTGATGACCATCTTGACTGTTTGCATAACTGGCTACTCGCTTTTTCCCCACGCACTACGCCTGTCCATAACCGGACAGAACAGAACGCCTAAAGCGTCCGGATACGTTCGATAAGCTTGTTGATGACGGTTGGCTGCACCTGGGACATCTCCCGGCGGCGACGCAGGGCCGCCGCCTGACGGGCCTGCTCCACCATCTCCGGCGGGCGGACCAGTTCCACCAATCCCGCCTGCAGCAACCCGTAGACAATCCGCCGGATCTGCGTGTCGCTCAGGTTGGTCGCTTTGGCGATCTGGCGGATCGAGTTCTTGGGATTAACATAGGAAACCACGCGCCACTCATCCTGGCTGAGGTGAAGCCCCTTGAACTTGTCGCCCGGCGCCTCTGGGAACTTCAGCGCCAGGTCGAGGTTGGGCAACTCCTCGTTCAGCAAGGCCACCTCACGGATGCGGCGGCTGGCTTCCATAATCACATCTTCAAGATCAATCGGGACGGTGATCCGGTCATCGCCAACCTGTTGACCCTCATCAAACAGGAATGGCCCTTCCGACCAGGTCAGGAGGTCGTAGATGATGTCCAGCATGTACTGCTGAATGCTGGTGACAATATCGACCTGCGTGACGTAATTGGCCTGGATCAACAACAAAGCCAGCGCCTTGTCGCTGGTGTTGCCGGCGCGGTCGCGGATCACCTGGGCCTGGCGCTGGTTGAGCTTGCCAGCCTTATAGAGCACCGTGGCCAGGTTACCGTCCTGGTTGCCCATCGACGCATGAACCAGCTTCCCCTCCCTGAAGGCGACGCTCGCCCGCTCATTACCGGGCACATACTTGATCCTGTCGTTCGCGTCTCTCTCAGTGGTAGGGATACCCTCGTAAATCTTCAGGATACCGGTCTTCTTGGCGAGATTGATGAGGTTCAAAAGCTGGGTCGTGCTGAAGTCTCTGAGATTACCTTTAAGCGCCATCCATGACCTGTTCTTGATCTGTGGACAGAGTATCGAGTTGGCGACCCATGTTGGACTGCCGGGCATTATACCCCCGGCAAAAAACCGAGTCAACCAGGGTGGAAACCAGCCCCATCTCGTCCAGTATACGTATCTCTACTCTCTACAGGCATTCTACGACCAAGCGCCGCATTCGCACAATCAGCCTGTAGAACTATCGCGCAAGGTGGGGGGGAACGGCTTTCCTTCCCTCAGTGAGCCGTTTGTGCCGTAAGCCAATTT
>JAIOAT010000012.1:19709-83078 GCA_019873685.1 Chloroflexota bacterium | reverse complement strand
AATATCTGCAGAGGTCGAAACATCACCAGTGGCTTCGGGATTGTAGTATGGCTCAGAGCCCCACATTGATGCGGCGAATTCGTCAAACTGGCTGAAGATCAGGCCCAGATTGCGCGGAAACTCGGCAGTGCCCACCCAGGGTTGTCCAACTGAAGAACCTTCCAGGATGATGGCCCTGTAATCATCCGGGTAAGTGCTGGCAGCGGCAAGCGCAGCCCAGCCGCCCATCGAGTGGCCGGTCACCGCGACGTTGTCCTTGTCCACGATGTCCAGACTGCGGAGGTAAGCCAGCCCGTCCGGGCCGCCGAAACCATTGGCGAAGGCCGGTGGGGCGGAGTAGCCGTGACCGGTCTGGTCAAGGGCCAGTACTACATACCCCCGGCGCGCGAACTCGATGGCGAAACCATCCTGGGTCTCCCGTGAGTTGATGTAACCATGGACAGCCAGCACACCCGGCGCGGGCGACTCGGCGCTGACGCCCGGCGGAATGTAGAGCAGAGCGCTCATCTGCTTGCCGTCTGTGCCTTCAAAGCGCACATCCCGCACGGTGATCGTCCCGCCCGCCGTCTGCGCCGCCCAGGCGATCAGACTCCCGGCGAGCACCAGGATCAGGGCGATCCCTAAAAGCACATATGTTCTTCTCATCCCCCTTGATCTCCTTCACATACTCGACAAGCGACCGCGAAGACGAACAAAGAGGTGGTCGGCGCTGGCTCCAGGCAGCCAGTGCGTGATCGGCCCCCTGACTCATTATACGAGAGTCTGCGTCAATGTGTTGAATCTTGCTTAATTTCGCTGCACAATGACCGCTGCACTTTTATGTTCGTGGTCGAGGTTTCTCGGTATGCCCCTGACACTTGACCGCCAGAACGCTTACCGCGCCCGTTACGCCCGTCTGCGCCCCGGCTGGCGCCCGGCGACAGCCGTCTATGAGAGCACGATCCGGGCGGCGCTGGCCGGACGGGAGCGCCCGGTGGTGCTGGATATTGGCTGCGGGCGGGGCGGTGTCCTGGAGCAACTGGCCGATGTGGACGGTTTGCGCCTGCTGGGCATCGACCCCGACCTGACCTCACTGGTGGAGCATCGTTTGCCAACGCTCCGCCGCGCCGTCGCCCTCTCGGAGGCGATCCCGCTGCCCGCGGCGGCGGTTGACGTAGCGATTGCCGCCTGGGTGCTGGAGCACCTGCCCGCGCCGGAGCGGACCTTTGCCGAGGTCGCTCGTGTCCTGCGCCCCGGCGGGGTATTCATCTGTCTGGCTCCGAACCGCTACAACCCGATCGCCCTGCTCAACCAGGCGCTGTTCCCCCTGCAACGGTGGCTGGTGCCGCGGCTCTATGGGCGGGCGGAAGCGGACGCTTTCCCCGTGGTCTACCGCGCCAATACGCGCCGCCGGGTGGCTGCCCTGGCGCGCGGGGCGGGCCTGCGGCTGGCGGCCTTCCACACCATTGACGATCCCACCTACCTGGCCTTCAATGATGCGCTGTTCTGGCTCAGCCGGCAGGCCGCCCGGCTCCTGCCGGAAGCGGCGGCTGTCCACTTTGTAGCGGTGTGCGCCAAAGACGCCTGAATCCGGCCTGTCCGCTGGCAACGCTCCCCCAAAGTATGGGGGCAGACAGCCCCCGGATTCGTGCTATGATTCGTTCGCTCAACACACCACAGCGCCTGACGCTGTGCTGACACGACAGGGGGAAGTTATGAACACGGACAAAGTGGTGATCCACATTGACGGGCTGACCAAACACTACGGCAACGTGCAGGCCCTCAATGACCTCAGTCTGGACGTGTACCAGGGCGAGATCTTCGGCTACTTGGGGCCGAACGGCGCGGGCAAAACCACCACCATTCGTCTGCTGCTGGACCTGATCCGCCCGACCGCGGGGCATGCCACGATCCTGGGCATGGACGTGCAACGCGATAGCGTGGCCCTGCACCGGCACATCGGCAACCTGCCCGGCGAGCTGGGCCTGTGGGAGCAGATGACCGGCTGGGAGCTGGTCCGCTACCTGGGCGAGTTGCGCGGCGGGATTGATGAGAAGTACGTCAGTGAACTGGCCGAGCGGCTGGACATGGACATGAACCGCCGCGTGCGCGACTGCTCATCCGGCATGAAGCGCAAGATCGGCCTGATCCAGGCGCTGATGCACAAGCCACAGGTGCTCATCCTGGATGAGCCGACCAACGGCCTTGACCCCCTGGTGCAGCAGACGTTCTACCAGCTGATGCGTGAGGTCACCGCTGAGGGGCGCACTGTCTTCCTCTCCTCGCACAACCTGCGCGAAGTGGAGATGATCTGTGACCGGGTGGGTATCCTCAACAAGGGTCGCCTGCAGGCCGTCGAGCGTATCAGCGCGCTCAAGCAGGTTCGCTTCCGCTGGATGACGCTCAAGGTCGCCAACGGGGCCGATCCGTCGGCCTTTGAGCGGCTGGAAGGTGTCTCTGATGTTAGCCGCGAGAACGACTCGATTCGCTTCCGGGTGACCGGCGAGCTGGACCCGGTGATCAAGCTGGCGGCGCAGTACCATGTCATTGATCTGACGTATGAAGAGCCTAGCCTGGAAGAAATCTTCCTGGAGTACTATGGCGAGGGCAAGAAGGGGGGACAGGCATGAACAACGCAGGCGCGATCTTTCGGCGCACACTGTACGATCACCGGCGCAGCATCCTGTGGTGGAGCATCGGGATCGGCGTGCTGGCCTTTTACGTGACGATTGTCTTCCCGATGATCGCCCAGTTCGAGCAGTTCAATGAACTGCTGGAAAGCCCGGTTTTCAGCGCCCTCTTTGGCGACCTGGGCGAACTGGATTACACCTCGCCGGAAGGCTTTCTGGGCATTGAGTTCTTCACCTGGGCGCCGCTGGTGCTGGCGGTCTTTGCGGTGATCTTTGGGCTGGGCATCGTCGGCGCGGAGGAAGATCGGGGCACGCTGGACCTGCTGCTGAGCACTCCTATCCCGCGCTGGCGGATCATCGTGGAGAAGTCAGTTGCGTTCCTGGTGGCGCTGGTGATCATCCTGGCGGTCTCAGGGCTGGCGATGGTCGCGGCGGTGCTGATGACGCCTGAGCTGGCCGGGATTGACCTGGGCATGATCGCCGTGGCGATGGTCAACGTGATTCCGACCGTGCTGCTGATGATGACCCTGGCGCTGTGGCTTTCTACGGTGCTGCGTTCGCGGGGCCAGGCGGGCGGCATCGCCGCCGGGATCATCGTGGCCTCGTACTTCATCAACTCGTTCGCGGATATGGCTGAGTCGGGGCTGCTCAAGACGCTGCAGAACTTCTCCTTCTACAAGTACTACGCCCCATTCCGCGTGCTGCTGGATGGCGTGCAGTGGGGGAACTTCCTGCTGCTGCTGGCGATCGGCCTGGCGTTCCTGGGGCTGGCGCTCTACTTCTTCCAGCGTCGCGACCTGGCCGTCTAGCGATGTCTGTGATCTACACCCGGACGCGGGCTTGCCCCTGCCGGGGGAGGCCCGCGCCCTGTGTTTTCTGCTATCATGAATCAGTGGGGATAGCTGTTGTGATGAAGGATGACAACCATGACACCGGGCATACCCTGGGGGATCATTTTCCGGCGGACATTGCGTGATTCGCGGGTGGGTATCGTGGGCTGGGGGCTGGCGCTGGCGGCGATGGGCTTCATGGTCATCGCCCTGTTCCCCAGTATTGACGGGATGCTGAGCCAGTTTGGCGAACTGCTGGAAAACCCCGTTGTCAAAATGCTGGTCGGGGATGTGAAGCAGTTTGCCACCATGGAAGGCTTCCTGGGGGTCAAGCTGTTCAGCATGTTGCCGCTGATCCTGGCGGTGTACGCGGTGCTGTTTGCGCTGGGCATTGTGGCCGGGGAAGAGGCGCGCGGCACGCTGGACATCCTGCTGAGCACGCCCGCCCCGCGCTGGCAGATCGTGGTGGAAAAGGTGGCCGCGCTGGTCGTCGCCCTGCTGATCATCCTGGCGATGATGCTGGGCGGGATGCTGGCTGGCGGCCTGACCATCCCGGATTTCTCCCTGTCGGTGGGGCAACTGGCAGCGGCGGTGATTAACGCTCTGCCGGTCACGTTGCTGATGGCCGCGCTGGCCCTGCTACTCTCCACGGTTTTGCGTCACCGGGGCACGGCGGGCGGCGTGGCGACGGCGATCATCGTCGGCGCGTACTTCCTGACCACGCTGACCGATATGGCTGGCGACTCGCTCAAGGCGCTGAGTTACCTGTCATTCTATGAGTACTACAACGGCGCTGAAGTGCTGATCGACGGCATCTACTGGCCGGGCTTCATCGGGCTGCTGGTGGCGGCTGGTGCACTGTTTGCCCTGTCCGTGGTGTTCTTCCAGCGGCGCGACGTGCTGAGCAACTGAGCTTCGCTGGCTTCCAGCAAGCAGGCACGCATTTCACGGTTCAAAGGCGCACCGCCCCGGATAGGTCACAAGGGGCGGTGCTGCTCTGTGACGATCAGCGTGGCGGCCGTGGAATCCGTGCCCTGTTTTTGCACATTCCCTTTCTGATTTTTCTCGGCAGTGCTGATAAAAAGATAAAATTGGTAGGCTTTCATGCATCCAGCCGCCCCTGCTGCGGCGTAATACAGCATGTGAGCGATTGACGCCCACACCGAGTTCGTTTTCTGGGGAGCAGGGAGATGACTATGGTTAAGCGTATTCTTGTGCTGGTTGTGCTTCTGGTAGCCGGGGCGCTCGGCGTTGCCGCGCAGGAGGGGGCAGCGGCTACGGTGATGTTCGGCGGCAACGCCGATCTCGGCGCGTTTCTGGTGGATGCCAGCGGCATGACGCTGTACATCTTCGCCATGGACTCGCCGGGCGTGACCAATTGCTATGGCGATTGCGCGGTTAACTGGCCGCCGTTGCTGGTCGGCGAAGATGAAACACCGACACTGGCGGCGGGCATCCCCGGCCGGCTGGGGGTGGTGACCCGCACCGATGGCGCCCGCCAGGTCGCTTACAACGGGATGCCGCTCTACTACTGGATTCGGGACCGGGTGCCCGGCGATGCTACCGGCCATCTGGTCGGCGATGTCTGGTTTGTGGCTGCGCCGCCGACGATTGCGTTGGGGGGCAACGCTGAACTGGGGACCTTCCTGGTTGGCGAAACCGGCAGGACGCTTTACCTGTTCACGCGGGATGAGCCGGGTGTCTCCAATTGCTATGACCAGTGCGCGGCGAACTGGCCGCCGCTGGTGGTGGGCGAGGACGAGGAGCCGACCATCCTGCCTGGACTGGGCGGGACGCTGGGCGTGATCGAGCGGACGGATGGCCTGCGCCAGGTCACCTACAACGATATGCCGCTTTACTACTGGGTGAATGACAAAGCCGCCGGTGACGCCACCGGCCAGAACGTCAATGGCGTGTGGTTCGTGATCAAGCCGCCCACGGTTTCCGTCCGCAGCAGCGCCGAACTGGGCGACTTCCTGGTCGGGCCGGACGGCATGACGCTCTACACCTTCGCCAACGATCAGCCGGGCGTCTCCAGCTGCGTCGATCGCTGCGCGGTGAACTGGCCGCCGCTGCTGGTGGCCGCCGGTGAGCAGCCCACCGCCAGCGCCGAACTGCCCGGCACGCTGGGCGTGATCGCGCGCGCTGACGGTACGTTCCAGGTCACCTACAATGACATGCCGCTGTACACCTGGATCCGGGATGTCATCCCCGGCGATACCACCGGCCACCTCGTTGGCGATGTGTGGTTCGTCGCCAGCGTGGGCGGCGAGACCAGCGCCATGAGCGACGTGGACGACCTGTACTCCGGGATGTAGGATCAGCCGCCCCGTGACGTGCCCCGGGCGGATCCGCGCAGGGCAGGCAGGGGAAACGTGCTTCCTGTCTGCCCTGTTTTGTCGCCGGTCAGCAGGAGGCGGCGTCCAGGTGGCTCTGCACCAGACCGTAGCGGCTCCAGTCCAGCGATTCGTCGGCGGTGTTGAGGCTGCCCAGAGCCGCCGGCAGGCCGACGCTGGCGTCGCTCTTGATCGAGCGCAGGACGGCCAGCGGCGCGGGGAACCCGGTTGTGGCGTCCGCGAATGTCCGGCCCGCCGGCCAGATGGCATCCCCGACCAGGCGGCGGTAGTTGAGATCGCCTTTGAAGACGACCAGCCGCGCCGGGGCCAGCAGCGCCCGCAGGCGCTCCGGCAACTCCCAGCAGAAGCGCCCGCCGTTCCAGAAGGGATCCACCACCAGCCGCAGTCGCCCGGCCTCAAAGGCGGCGATCAGGCGGGCGGCCAGCCGCCGCACGGGATCGGGCCGGTCGGCAGCCAGACGCAGAAAGCGCCAGACATCTGCAGCGGTGGCATCGCTGACGAAGCCGGGGTGAAACTTCACGTGCAGGTAGACGCTCTCCGCGCCGGGCGAATCGAGCAGGGCGTCAGCCAGCACGAGGTCCATGGCCAGTTCGCGCCCGTAGTTGTCCAGCACCAGATGCACCGGCCCGCGGGCAGCCAGCAGGTGGGCCACGATCGCCTCACTGTCATCCACCAGCAGGTCGTCATGGGCGGCGGCAGTGCCGTGGGCCATCGACCAGGGGAAGCTGAGGTCCATGCGGTTGCCCCACAGCGCGCCGATCAACAGGCGGCCCAGCCGTTCATCCGGCGGCAGGTCGGGGCCGTTCGCCGCCAGCGCTTCGGCGGTCATCGTCCACAGGTCGGCGCTCTGCTCTTCCTCAGCCTTGATCGGCAGGAAGGGATCGCGTCCGGTTTCCCACCAGCGCACCGCCTCCAGGATCAGGCGGTAGGCGTATGTTTCCGCCACAAACCAGGTGGTCGCCTGCCAGGTTTCGCCCAGGTGCGGGGCCAGGACGGCCATCCAATCCTCGTAATCCGGGGCGGGCAGGGTCAGGGCGGGCAGCGGAGCATCCCCGCTGATGGCGTCCCGCAGGCGCAGGAGCGCCTCCCGGATGGCAGGCGGATAGTCCGGGTTGACGTCCACGATGCGCTGGAGGGTATCCGGCACGCGGACGCGCATGGTGTGGTTGGCGAAGGCATTGGTATGGTCGGTGCGGACGGGGGGCGGGGCGTAAGCTGGCCGGGGCATGATTTCTCCTGGGCAAACCGGATGAGGCGGATAAACCGCCATCGTAAAAGCGCAACAGCGCGCTGATCATACCCGAAGGTAGGCCGGATGTGGAGAGCGGATCGCGGCGATAAAACACGCAACGCCCCGCGATGGGGGCGCTGCGTGCAGGTGAATGGGTACCGGGTCTACTTCTTTTCCGTCTTGGCTTCGAGCAGTTTCTTGGCTTTGACGGCGATCTTCTTGACCGGGCTGGGTTCGGTCTTGGGCAGCCTGATGGTCAGGATGCCGTTCTCCAGCTCGGCTTCCGCCTTCTCGAAGTTGACATCCTCCGGCAGGCGCACGGCGCGGCTGAACTTGCCGTAGCGCAGCTCACGGCGATGCCAGTTTTCCTTCTGCTCATCATACTCGGCGCGCGATTCGGCGGAGATGGTCAGGACGTCATCGCGCACTTCGATGTTGATGTCTTCCTGCTTGACGCCGGGGATGGCCGTGCGAACGATCACATGCTTGTCATCGCTGGAGACATCCAGGGCCAGCGGGTTCACCGCCGCCTCATCCTCGAAGGGCCACAGTTCGCGTTCTACCAGGTCCATCATCCGGCGCATCTCACGGAATGGGTTGAAACGGTCATAACGCATCAACATAGGCACCTCCTGACACTCCACGCCATACAGGCCGTGGTGTTGTTGCAACTGTAGTCAAGCAAAACCATATCGGAATCACATCAACGCGGTATCAGAACCGTGTTAGAAATTCCCGGCGGGGGAGTTTAGGCGATTCGCACGCGGGAACCCGCCGCAGTGCGTTCCACTTCCAGGCGGGCGGGGAAGGCATCGCGCAGGTCGTCAAGGTGGGTGATCACCAGGATCAGGTCGAAGTCATCGGCCACCGCATTGATGGCCGAGACCAGCCGTTCACGGCCAGCGGCGTCCTGCGTCCCAAAGCCTTCGTCGATGAAGAGGGTGCGCAGGTGCGCCCCGGCGCGGCGGGCAAGCAGCTTGCTGAGGGCCACCCGCAGGGCGAAGTCGATGCGGAAGGCTTCCCCGCCGCTGTAGAGGGCGTAGTCGCGCGTCCCCTGCTCATCGGCGATGACAATGTCCAGCGTGTCGATCTGGCCGCCGCTGACCTTCTCCCGCTGCGTGGTGATCTGCAGGCGCATCCGCCCGTCAGTCATACGCGCCAGCAGTTCGTTGGCCGTGTCTTCCAGTTCCGGGATGGCTGCCTCGATGATCATGGCCGGGATGCCGCTGCCGCCAAAAGCCTCCCGCAGCTCGGCGTAGAGGCTCCCCTGCCCGGCGAGCGCTGCCCGCCGCGCCTGCAGAGTCTCCTGCCGCTGCCGGGCGGCGGCCAGCGCGTGGAGCGCCTGCTGGGCGCGGGCGCGTTTTTCCGCTGCCGCCTGGAAGGTCGTGCGCACAGCGCGGGCCTGATCAAAGCGACGGTTGGCTTCAGTGGCCAGGGCCTGCAGGCGTTCGATCTCGGCGTCGCTGGCGGCGCGGGCGGCTTCGTCCTCGGCTCGCCGTTGGCGCAGCCGCGCCAGCCGTTCTTCAGCGGCGGCCAGCGCCTCCTCAGCGGCGGGCAGGGCGTCCAGAGCGGCCTGCAGTTCGTGCTGCTGGCGCTCGTAAGCGCGGTAGGCGGTCAGGTCCTCGCGCGCGGCGGCATGGGCGGAACGGTCGTAGCCCAGCGCGGCGATTTCCTCCTGAAGCAGGGCCAGCTGGGCGCGGGCTTCCCCGGCGTAATTCTCCGCCGCCAGGATCGCTTCCACCCCGGCCAGCGCATCGCGGGCAGCCTGCAGGCGTTGACCGGCGTCGCGGGCGGCTTCCAGGCGGGCGCGGAGTTCCCCTGCCCGCTGGCGCAGGGTGTTCAGCCGGCTCAGGCCAGCCAGCAGGGTTTGCATCGTTGCCTCGTGGCGGGCCAGTTCCGCCTGGATGGCCTGCAGGCGGGCGGCGTTGGCGCGGTAGCGGTCGCCGCGGGCGGTGCCATCGGCGCGGAAGGCGGCGATCAGTTCAGCGCGACGCGGCGGCGGCAACGGCTGCTGGCAGGTCGGGCATTCGGCGGCGTCCGGGTCGGCGGCGCTGAGCGTATCCAGCCGCGCCTTGATCTGGCCCATCTCCCGGCGCAGGGCGTCGTTAGCCCCGCGCAGGGCGGCGGCCTCCTCCTTGAGGCTGGCGATCGTCTGGCGCAGCGCGTCGCGTTCAGCTTCGCGGGCCTGCAACGCGGCAATCTCAGCTTCAACCTCATCCATCTCGGCAGCGATGGAATCCGCGTCGACGGCCAGGCGGCTCAGTTCCTCAATGGCTCCGCGGTAGTCGCTGGCCTGCGCTTCCAGTTCGGCGCGGGCGGCGGCGATCTGACGCTCCAGGGCGTGGCGGCGTTCCTCCGCTTCCTGCAGCGATAGCAGCTTGTCGCCCAGTGAACGGTCAGCCTGGCGGGCCGCTTCCAGCGTAGCGAAGCCGGTTTCGATGACCTCGCGGCGGGCGATGATCGCCCGGTAGTCGGCGACCCGCGCAGCCAGGCGCTCGACCTCGGATAGCAGCGCCCCTTCGTCGTGAGCATAGGCCCGCAGACGGCGGTCGAGGTCAGCCTGGCGGTCAAGGGCGGCGCGGAGTTGCGCCGGGGCGTCGCGGATGGCGTCATAGGCGGCTTCGGCCTCGTGCAGGGCGGCGGCTGCGGCGGCGTGATCGGTCTCGGCGGCGGCCAGATCGCGCTCCAGCATGGGCTGGCGGGCCAGCTCGTCGGCGATCTCGGAGAGCCGTCCGTCGATGTTCTGCAACGCGCCTTCAATCTCGCGCAGGCGGTTGCGGGCCTGTTCCGCCCAGCTTTCCCAGATTCCCAGGCCCAGGATGTCGGCCAGGATCTGGCGGCGCTGAGCGGGCGGGCGGGTGGTGAAGGCGTCGGCGCGGCCCTGCTGCAGGAAGGCGCTATGGACAAACGTGTCGTAGTCCAGGCGGAGCAGACCGGTGATCCGGGCCTGCGTTTCCCGCAGGGTGGGGGCGCTGATGTCGCGCAGGCCACCAGGGGCGGCGTCATCGCGGAGGTACAGGCTCAGGCTGGTCTGCCGGCGGCGGCGGTCACGCCAGCGGGCGACCAGATAGCGCTCGCCTTCCTGCTCAAATTCCAGTTCAACGCGCATCTCGTCCGCGCCAAGAGTGATCAGGTCCTGGTCGGTGCGGCCGCGGGCGCGGCCCCACAGTGCCCAGGTGATCGCGTCCAGCAGGGCGGATTTGCCCGCGCCGTTCGGCCCGCTGAGCACGGCCAGGTGCAGCCCCTCAAAGACGATCGGGTCGGGGGCGTGGTAGGGCAGGAAGTTGCGCAGGGTCAAGCGTATCGGGAGCATGGCTCGTTTCTGGCGTTACATGCAATGGTACGTCACAAATTGCCGGTCTACCGCGCGTCAGGCATCTTCGTCCCTCAGAATCTCCTGCGCGGCGTCGAGCAGATCGCGCAGCCGTTCCGGCGGCGTGCCTTTGCCCTCAAAGTAACGCCGCACCAGTTCCTCCGGTGGCAGGCGCTCCGGGCTGGCGCCCAGCCGGGCGTGTACCGGGCGGGCCACCTCCATTTGGATGGCGGCCACGTGATCGGCGCCGGCGGCGTGCAGAGCGCGGCGGATGGCGCCTTCCTGCAACAGGTGGGCGTTAGCCTCGCTCAGGGCGACGATCACGCGCACAATAGCGTCCTTCATCTCCAGCCCTTCAGCGGCAGCCAGGACAGCGGCGGTCGGATCGCGGCTGTCGCGCCCGTCCACGCGCACGGTCACAAAGGGCCGCACCGCCAGCGGCACAAAGCGCCAGCTTGCCGCGCCGCGGGTTACCTCCGCCCGGCAAAAGCCCTTTGGCTCCCCCTCCTCGCTGAAGTCCAGCCGTTCCAGGCTCCCGCTGTAGACGACCGGCGGGATACTGCCCGGCAGGGTCAGCACCTGGTGGCGGTGGCGGTGGCCGAGGGCCACGTAATCCCAGCGGCGGTCGGTCAGCGCCTCCAGAGGCACGGTTATATCGCGGCCCAGCATGGCGCCCTGCTCACTACCGGACCGCGCCCCGCGCACGCTGAAGTGCCCGGCCAGCACGCGCGGGGCCGGGTCAGCGTCAGCTTCCTCCGCCAGGGCGCGCAGACGATCCACCAGGGCGCGCTCCAGGGCGGCGTCCAGTTCGGCCAGCGTCAGGCCGCGCGCCCGGTCTTCCGCCAGCAGCCGGGCGCGGATGGGGTAAGGCGCGGCAGCAACCTGTACCGGCCCGCGCGCCGTCTCAATGCGGTGCAGGGCGTAGTCCACACCGACGATCACGTTGGGCACGCCCAGCGTCGCGTAAATCTCGATACTGGCAGCTTTGCCGGCGCTGGCCGGTAGATCGTGGTTGCCGACCAGCAGCAGTACCGGGCACAGCGCGGCCAGGTCCCGCACGAAGCGGGCGAACTCGCGCTGGTAGGTCGGGCTGGGGCTGCGCGTCTGGAAAGCGTCGCCGGCGAAGATCGCCAGGTCTGCGCCATGCGCGGCGGCGTGATCGCGCACCTCCGCCAGCCGGGCGAAGAAATCCTCCGCGCGGGAACTGAGGCCGGTCTCCGGGTCAGTCCGCCCGTAGGCTTCCAGCCCGATATGGGCGTCGGCAAAGTGGAGGATGCGGATCGGGTCGCTCATGGCCTGCGCTCTCGGCGTCGATCAGGGCAGCTTGCCGGTACGGCGGAACAGGTAACGGCCAAAGATCATCTCGGTAGGGCCGTCCGGCTTGCGGCGGAATTCCACCGGCATCTGCACGCCGCCGCCATCCTGTATGTAGAAAGTTGACACCTCATCGCTGACTTCGTCCGGGATGAGCACGGCTTTCGCCTGGGAGAGTTTGCCGGCCTTTTCGTAGATCAGAAAGTCGCCCGCCCGGCGGATCTGGGCGCGCATGGTGGCCCGGTAAGTCTCATAGGTGCCGGTCAGGGCTTCCAGACGGCGCATATGGCGGATAAAGGGCAGCGCCTCCGGATCTTCGCCCAGCAGCTCGGCCAGGCCGTACAGGGCGAAGTAGCTCATCGGATAGCCCGTGCCATTGGCCAGCAGCATGATCCCGATGTTCTCCGCCGGGATGAAAGCCATGTGCGCGGTGGCCACGCCGACCGATCCGCCGTGCCCGATCACCTTCCGGCCCAGGAAGTCCGGGGTGACCTGCAGGCCGTAGGCATAGCCGGGCGGGCCAAAGTGCGTCCCGCGCTCCGGCTGGGTGATGCGCGGCGTTTGCATCTCGGCCAGGCTGACGGCGCTGATCAACCGGGCGCCGTTGTACTCGCCGCCGTTGAGATACATCTGGATGTAGCGGGCCATCTCCGCCACGCTGCTGACCAGCGCCCCGTCCGCCTGCAGCGTGTTGAAGACGTAGCTGGAGGGTTCTCGCTTGCCTTCCGGCGTAACGATATACGGCACAGCGGCGTTTTTATCCGCCGCCAGGGCGGCCTGGTCGAACGTGGTGCGGGTCATGCCCAGCGGTTTGAGGATGTGCTCGGCGACATAGTCGGCGTAGGGCTGGCCGCTGATGCGGGTGATGATCTCGCCCAGCAGGGCGAAGCCTTCATTGAGGTAGTACCAGCGCTCGCCGGGCTTGTTCAGCGTCCAGTCGCTGGCGTCCTTCATAAAGGTCAGCAGGTCGGCGGTGGTGCTGATCGGCAGGGGGATGTCGCTGCCGTCGGTATGCGCGTAGATGATCTGTTCCATGTAGGCCAGCGCGGGCAGGCCGGAGGTGTGAGTCATCAGGTGCCAGATACGCACCGTTTCCCCGCCGGGTCGTACCTGAAACTCCGGGATGAACTTCTCGACCGGGTCGTCAACGCTGAGCAGGCCGGCTTCTGCCAGTTGCATGATCGCCAGGGTGGTGAACGACTTGGTGACGGAGCCGATGCCGTACAGCGTGTCGGGCGTGGCGGGCAAGCCGGCGGCCAGGTCGCGGAAGCCGAAGCCCCGCGCCCAGATCACGTCGCCGCCGCGTACCACGGCGGCGCTCAGGCCGGGCAGGTGCGTGGCGGCAAGCTGCTCAAAGATGAAGGCTTCCAGTTTTTCCAGCGGCATAACCAGTTCCTCGCAGGGGGATGAATCGGGCCAGTACTCCGTACATTGCTGCCAACTGTAGACCGCGCTGCGCCCCCTGTCAACACAGGTGCGCCACGCCCCGCCGCGGGCGCAGGCAAGGGAATCAGGAGACCAGGAGACCGGGAGGCCGGGTGTCCGTTCCACTGCCAACTCCCTGCTCCCCATGCCCTGTTCTCATCCCTGCTGGTTGCATCCGGCCCCGTTCTTGCCTACCATTGGGAATAGGCAATCCCGCACCGCGTCGATGGGGAGGATGATCGGTTCCACCATGATGGGCGACAGGCCCACGCCGGGCACAGGCGACGACCTGCTGGGCCGCACGATCGGGCATTACCAGATCCTGCGGGAACTGGGGCGTGGCGGGATGGCGACCGTTTACCTGGCCCGCCAGACCAACATGAACCGCCAGGTGGCGATCAAGGTGTTGCCGCGGCACTTCCTGCACGATCCGACCTTCCTGGAGCGCTTCAAGCGGGAAGTGCAGCTGATTGCCGAACTGGAACATCCGCATATTTTGCCCGTCTACGACTTTGGCGAGGTAGACGGCATCCCCTATATTGTCATGCGCTACCTGAGCGGCGGCAGTATGCTCGACCTGCTGATCGACGGCCTGCCGCCGCTGGCCAACCTGGAAAAACCGATCCAGCAGGTATGCGCCGCGCTGGACTTTGCTCACAGCGAGGGCATCATCCACCGCGATCTCAAGCCCTCGAACATCATGCTGGATGAGCACGGCAACGCCTACCTCTCGGACTTCGGCATTGCCCAGATTATGCAGGACGCCGGGCGATTGACCGGCTCTGCTCTGATCGGCACACCGGCGTACATGTCGCCGGAACAGGCGGAAGGCCGCCCGCTGGACGCCCGTTCGGACGTGTACGCGCTGGGGGTGGTGTTGTTCGAGATGGTGACCGGGCGCGAGCCATTCCAGGCGGATACGCCGATGGCTATGCTGCTCAAGCAGATCGCCGAGCCGATGCCTTCACCGCGCGCCTATCGGCCCGATCTGCCGGTAGCGGTGGAGCAGGTCATCCTGCGGGCGACGCTCAAAGACCCGGCGATGCGCTACCCTTCAGCGGGCGCGCTGGCGGCGGCTTTCAGCCAGGCCTTGCGCACGATCTCGCCGGAACAGAGCAGCGTCCGCCTGCCGCGCCCGCCTTCCACCGAGATCACCAGACTGCCGCGCCGGGAAGCGCCGACCGAGGCGGAGATGGTGAGCGCGGTGGAAGACCTGCCGACAGTGCTCGGCGCTGAAGACCTGGCCGCGCCGACCATGCCGGCGGCGAGAGCAGCGCAAAGAAGCATCCCGGCGGAGAAGAGCACTCCGGCGGTGGAGAAGCTGCCCGCAGCGCCGACAGGCGAAGCCGCTGTTGCGCCGCGGGTCGGTCGCCGCCGGTGGGTGGGGGCGCTGGCCGGGATACTGATCGTCCTGCTTCTGGCTTTTGGTGCGGTGCGGTTGCTGCGGAATAACTGGCCCGGCGGCTCCCTGAGCGCGGCGGAGCCGACCCCCTTCCCCGGCGCGGTACTCCGCACCGGCCCGGAGCGGCTTTACCGGCTGGCGGTGCCGGGAGACTGGCAGGAGCGGCAATTGCCTGTTGAGGACGGCCTGGCGGTCCTGTGGGCGCCGGAAGACGATAGCGCGTTTGTGGCGCTGCGGCTGACTCCCCTGGACGCGGCGGAGGCGCTGACAGCGTTGATCGAGCGCCACAACCACACGGCTTACGGCGATGAGCGCCTCTTTGTGCCGATTGACCGGGCTGAACAGCCGGATGGGCAGCTGCGGGTCAGCTATCGCATCCCGCAGCCGGGGACGCTGTACGACCGCTTTGGCCCCGGCCAGCTTGATCTGTTTTACAGCCGGGCTGGATCGCAGCTGGTCACGCTGGCATTCTTCACCAGCGACAGCGCGGATGTGGATACCCTGTTGCCGGTGTTGCAGGAGGTGCTGGATTCGGTCGTGCTCGATCTTTCCGGGTGAGGGCGGCAGGGGTTGGTGGAGACAGGTGTGCGGGGGGTGGTGTGAATCGGGTCTCTGACACGGGTGAAGGAAGGGTGTGATGATGCGACCTAAACCGATCTGGCGTCTGGTCGGGCTGATCCTGGCGCTCCTGAGCGCGGCCTGCGGGCTGCTGCCGGGCATTGACGCGGTGGCTACGCCGGTCAGTAACGCGCCGCCAGCGTACAGCTACCTGCCCAACCTGCCGGGCTATACGCGGCTGGATGCCCGCAGCATCCAGGAGTTCATCGCCGGGCTGGGGGAAGCCGGTTCGGCCCTGCTGGGGCAATTCCAGGCCACGGCGGTGATCGCCATGGTGGATAGCGTGGCCGACTGCTACCAGGAGATGGGCGCGGTGGCGGCCAGCGGCTACAGCAAGGACGCCCTGCCGATTGTGGCAGGCGTGGTGGCTATCGCTAACCGCAACCTGCTGCTCAACCCGCAGACCTTCCTGGCCTGCATCACCCGCGCTCAGCAACCTCAGGGGCTGATGGAAGGGCAGGGCGGCGGCGGTTTGCAGCCCTGCGCCTACAGCTATAGCACGGTGATCAACGGCGAAACCTTTGATTTCCTCTATGCTGGCACTGATCTGGAGATCTGCCAGGCTTTCTGCCGTTCGCTACCCGCTTGCACCGGCCATTGATGCTCGTGGCAGAGTCTCATTCGCTACCGGGAGAAAGAGAAGAGGAGCGATTCAGGTGAAAAGATATGCCTTTGCCATGTTGATCGCGGCTGCGCTGATGTTGACCGCATTCACCGGCCCGGCGAACGCTCAGGACGGGAATTGCTTCGGCGATGTCGTCTACTTCCGGGCCTGCTTCCTGGAAGGCCACCGCCTGCAGGTGCTGCGCATTGAGAATGGACGGGGCATCGAAGTGGGGATCATCCCCGGCGAGGTGTATCCCTATGCCGCCGCCTACTACGACAGCGCTCAGCTCATCTACACCATCAGCGCCGATGGCTACGCGGCTGAGCTGTACTTCACCGGCAAGACGCCCGCCCCGGCCAACGGCTACGATACCACCTGGACGCTGGTCTTTTATGGCCCGGCTGGGCCGCTTTCCCGCGCCGAGTTCACCAGGCGCACCGCCGCCGATCCGGGGATCAGCCTGCCTGCTCCGCAGCGAGTAGGCGGACGGCGGACGGCTGGCGCGGCGGCCTCGCCCGCGCCGGTGGATGTTCCTGTGGTGGGCGCGTTTGAGCCGAGCATCATCCGCCCCGGGTCGGTGAGCAGCTGCCTGGTGCGCAGTATGTACACGGTGCGCATGCGTCAGGCCCCCTCCACCGGCGCGGCGGTGCTGGATCGTGTTCCTTACGGCACGTCCATGCCGGCAGATATGCAGACTTCCGATGGTCAGTGGGTGCGGGCTTTCTTCGTCGGGGAAGGCGGCGTCGGACGGCTGGGCTGGGTCTTCGCCAGCTATCTCGATCTGAGCGACGCCTGCGCCAACATTACCGTGGTCGCCCCGCTGGCTGCCGCGGCGGTTGCCGCGCCGGTGGTCGCTCCGGCGGCGGCGACTCCGGCGGCCCCGGTTGAGCCTCCGGCGGCAGCGACGCCTTTCGACCCGACCTGGGGCGGCCAGCTTGACCTGAGCATTGTCCAGCCGGGCAGCGTCCAGACCTGCCTGGTGCGCACGACGTACACCGTGCGCATGCGGGCCATGCCCACGGAAAGCGCCCCGGTGCTGGTCAGCGTGCCGTACCAGTCCTCGATGCCCGCTGACCTGCGCACCAGCGATGGCGGCTGGATTCGCGCCAACTATCTTGGCTCGCTGGGCTGGATCAGCAGCCAGTATCTATCGCTCAGTGAGGCCTGCGCCGGGTTGCCCGCGATCAGTCCGATGCGTTAGCACGGTAGGACTGCTGCCTGAAAACGAAGGTTGCTGTCACAGCCCGGCCTGTCAGTGCCGGGCTGTGCTGCGCCTATACGGCGGGATCATCGGCGCGACGGCGTAGCGGTCGCCAGAAGGTCAGATAGGCGGAAAATCCGAGCAGCGCGAGCGCCTGGATCATCCAGATCATGGCCCAGCCAGCCGCAGGCAGGAAACCGACGGCCTGGGCCATGTGGTAGGCATCGTTGGGGATGTTGCCCAGCCCCGTCACGGCGCTGGCGTTCAGGTTGTGGAGCAGACCCCACACATCCAGCACGGCGTTGAGGCCGGTTAGCATGGCCAGGACGTTCAGCACAAACGCCGCCAGCAGGCGCGGCGCCTTCCAGCCGAGGGCGATGAGCACCGCGGCGGAAAGCAGCCCGACCAGGATGGCCGTACCGCTGCGGGCAAAGGCCAGCGTGATCCCGCCCAGGCCGAGTCCCAGGATCACGGCAATGGCCTGCGCCTGTGACGTGCGGTTGGTCAGGTAGAGCAGGATGGCTCCGAAGAGCGCCGTGCCCACATACCCCGCCGGGATGACCAGCCAGGGAGCGCGGTGGGCGGTGGTGGCTACCCCCGCGCCGCTGGCGTAGACCTGGTACTCCACGAATGTGCCGCCGCTGAGCACCGCCGCCAGGCCATGACTCATCTCGTGGATGGTGGTCACAAAGTAGCGGAACGGGTAAAGCAGGCCGTTCAGCTCCGGCACCTGCCAGATCAGCAGCACCAGCAGGAAAGCCAGGATGGCCAGCAACAGCGAACGGCGATGCTCACGAGGGGACATGGCGCGCTCCTCCACAATTGACGGGTTGAGGCCGAATGCCTCTGCAGGTCATTACGGCGTTGAGGGAGCGGTAGTTGCGGCGCGGCTGGGTCGGGCACAAATACGCCCCCTGCTACGTTCAGCAGGGGGCGCTCACCGAGTCAACTACCAGGCCTAGTAAGTGACGACACGCTCGAGGGTCTTAGCCATAGCGATCCACTCGGCGACCTGTTGCTCGGTCGGCAGCCGGCGGACCAGCTTCTTCTCGTTGTTGACTTCGATCAGCTTCTTGTACAGGTTTTCCGGCTTGCGCTGGGCCAGTTCCGGGACAGTGTCCACCCCGGCAGCTTCCAGCAGTTCGCTATATTCGGCGCCGACGCCTCTGACGCGGAACAGATCAGCATGGTTGACCCACTTGAGGATCAATTCTGGCTTGATGCCAGCTTTGGCGGCCAGTTCTTTGCGCCCTTCCGGGGTGGCGCCCTTCTTGAGCAGTTCGCCGGTGGAGCGGATACCTGCTTCCCGCAGTTTGGCCTCGTAGGCCTGACCGATGCCCTCGATATAAGATAGTTTGGCCATTGGAGAATCCCTTTCTACTGAAGCAGAGGAATTACTTCTTTCCAAACAATCCGCCCAGCACCTTCATCAGACCGCCGCCGGTCTGGGGCAGGTTGCCCAGGTCGCTGAGGCTGGCGCTGCCCTTGAGCAGCCCATCGATTTGCCCGGCGATTGGGGCTGGAAAATGCTGCTTCAGCTGATTGAGGATCAGCTCTACAGCCTGCCGCGCGATGTCTTCAGACAATCCCAACTTTTGTGACACCAGCTTGACCAGCTCGTCCATCCCGCTCTCCTTGTTTGACCTGCAGACCGAAGAGGATTCTGAACAGCGGCAGCAGTGTAGGCTATAGCCTTCAATTATAGCCATCTATTCAGATTACGAAACTTGCTGCAGTTAAGTGGCATCGGCAGGCGCAAGGAGCTACTCGCAGACCGGGCGCGCTTTCACCTGGCGATCACGCCTCCCGCCCTGTACAGGGTCTCTCCGGTTAAGGCTATTTGACCGACTGCCGAAGGTTTTAAGACTCTGGGGGGTTGACAGCTTTGGAATTCCCGTTTAGACTGGCGAAAGATTACGCGCGAAAGGAGCGAGGCGCATGTCCAACAGCACACTCGTGTACCGCCTCTGGGCGCCGACCTTTGTCGGTGGTGCAGTTATTTCCCAGGGAGCAATGCGCCTGCTCGCCGGAAGTTACCGTTAAGAATCGGGTAACAGAAGGCCGTGGGCGCGCCCCACGGCCTTTTTTATTGCCGCAGTCATCACAGGGCTGCGACGCCAGGACGCCAAGCCAGGGTCCGGGCCGTGGGGGGAGCCACCTCGCCACGGCCCGTTTTGTTTCCGGCCCGCTCGCCCTCCCGGAGGGGAAAGAGGGCGGGTCTGCCGGGAAGCCGAGCAACCGGCGCAGGCAGGCAACGTACTCATAGCGGGGTGACGGGATCGGTCACCATGGGGAAGTTCTGAGCGTCGTTGGCTATCGATACGTAAGAGGGGATGATGACTGACTTGCGGACGTACCAGACTCTGGCCTACCTGACCCACCAGCCGGAGAAGGCTCGCGAAATTCTGGGCGTGCCGGATTACCGGGGGGCAGGAATGGTGCCCGGCGGCTGGCTGTTGCGGCCTGCGCTACACCTGCTCGGTCGCGCGTTGACCGGACTGGGCGGCTGGCTGCTCAGCCAGGCCGGGGAAGCTCAGGGCATGGCGGCAGGGCGGGAATCCCGCCAGCAGCCAGCCTGGGCGAATCGCTACGAGTGATGAGGGATACTTTATGCCCGGCAATCTGAGGGGAACGCCGGGATAACACTTGGGGAAACATTCTGCAAAAGGGAAACCGGTATGACGACAGTGATCGATCGTAATCAGGACGCTTTGACCGTCAGGCATGTGACCAAGCGCTTCAAGGTGCAGAAGCCGCCTTTCTGGGAACGCTGGTTCGGCAGGAACGCGGCGGAGAATGGCCAGCAGCCGGAGACGGCTCGCCACGAGGTGGTGGCTGTCCGCAACGTCTCCCTCGATGTCCATCGCGGTGAGATCTACGGCATCCTCGGGCCGAACGGCTCCGGCAAGAGCACGCTGGTGCGCCTGCTCTCCACCCTGCTGATCCCGGATGAGGGGGAAGTGCGCGTCTTTGGGCTGGATATCATCCGGCACGAGATGGATGTCAAGCGCATGATCAACCGGGTGTCGGTGGATGCGGCGTTCTTCAAGAAGCTCAGTCCGCTGGAAAACCTGCTCTACGGGGCGCGGCTGTACGGGATGAGCGGCGGCGAGGCCCGCGAGAAATCCATCGCTATCCTCAAGCGGCTCGGCCTGGATGCACGCACTTACACGCAGCCGATGGAGGAGATGAGCCGGGGGATGCAGCAGAAGGTGGCCATCGCCCGCGCCTTCCTCACCCAGCCGATCCTGCTGCTGCTGGACGAGCCGACGACCGGCCTCGATCCGCGCTCCAAGTACGAGGTGCAGGAATTCGTCTACGAGTTGCGTGACAAGCACGACGCGACGATCCTGATCACCACCCACGACATGGGCGAGGCCGACCGTCTGTGTGACCGGATCGCCATCCTGGATGATGGCCGGATCGTGGCGGAAGATACGCCTGAAGGGCTGAAGCGCCTGATCCGCCGTAACGGGCACGAGCCGACGCTGGAAGACGTGTTCATGCAGTTGACCGGCAAGCAGCTCGTGGAAGAAGACGACTTTGACGCAGAAAAGGCCGCAGACCTGAAGGCTGTGGCCTGATCGGAGCACTCACTGCCAGGGGGAAGCGGAGCCGGGCACAACCGTCCGGCTCCCACCCCCCGCTGAAGGATGATGACCATGCTGGGGAAGCTGAACTTTCGTAAAGAGGCGTTGCAGAGTTACGCCTTTGTCGCCCGCAACTTTAACCTGGTCAAGCGGTACTGGGGCTGGGAGCTGGTGTGGCTGGCGTATTCAACTGCGACTTCGCTCTCGGTGGTGTTCATCGGCCAGGGGTCGACGCTCATCACCGGGCAGGAGGACATTAACACGTCGTTTTTCGTCGTCTATCTGCTGATCGGGACGCTGGTCTGGCGCTTTCTGTCGGGCCTGTTCAACAACATCAGCGAGATGATCCAGTGGGAGCGCTGGGAGGGGACGATCGAGTACACGCTGATGGCCCCGGTGCACCGCTTCACCCAGATCGCCGGGCAGGCGGGCTTTGCCGTGTTGTACAGCCTGCTCTTTACCTTGGTGATCGGCGCGGCGATGGTGGCCTTCTTTGAACTGGACTTCAGCGGCGCGAACCTGTTCGGGGCGCTGCTGGTATTGCTGGCGGGGAGCATCTCGCTGGTCTCGCTGGGGGTAGTGGCGAGCATTCTGCCGCTGCTCTACACCGAGCGCGGTACGCAGATGACCCATATCGTCGAGGCGTTCCTGCTGCTGATCTCCGGCGTGTACTACCCGATCGAAGTGCTGCCGGCGTGGTTGCAGTCGATCGCGCAGATTTCGCCGGTCTACTACGTACTGGGCGGCATCCGGGCTGCCATCCTGGATGGCGTGCCGACCTTAGAATTGTGGCCGTACATGATCCCGCTGTTGATCATCGGCGCGATCGGGCTGCCGGTAGGGGTGTGGGCTTTCCGCCAGGCGGAGCTATACGCCAAGCGGACAGGCAAGCTCAAGCGGGTGGGCTAGTCGCCGGTTGGCGACGACGCGGCACTGTACTTTGACAACTGAAGAGTCACTGGCGGCGGGGCTGGCTACTGCTCCCGCCGTTCAAGCCACGTGTTGAGCGCGTTGCAGAGTTCCGCCGCCAGAAGCAAGATCGCCGAGCTGACGTACACCCAGAGTAGCAGGATGATCACCGCCGCCAGGGAGCCGTAGATCAGGCTGTAGAGGCCGAAGTTGTCCAGGTACCACACGAACAGGCTTTGCGCCAGGTTCCAGCCCAGGCTGCCCAGGATGGCTGCCGGCCAGATGGCATCCCAGCGCACCCGCACGCGGGGCACGTAGCGGAACAACAGGGCGAAGATCGTCAGGTTAAGCCCCAGCGGCAGCGAGAGGTTGAGGATGCGCAGGGTGGCCCCGCCGCGATCCAGCAGCAGGGCGCTGACCAGGCGCAGGCCCAGCGACGTGATCAGGGAGCCGGTTAGCAGGGCAGCCAGCACCACCACCATGACCATGGCCATCAGACGCTTGCGCCAGAGGGGGCGCCAGCGGGTAGGATGAAAGATGTTATCGATGGCAACAGTCAGGTTGGAAAACAACGACAGCCCCGACCAGACCAGGCTGACCACGGCCACCAGGCCAAAGGGCTGGCGCTGGCGCAGGGCAAGCTGGACGTTGTCCGCGATGAGTTCAACTGTGTCGGCAGGGAAGAACGTGCCGATGAACTGGATGACCTGCTCGCGGGCCAGACCTGGCCCCAGCAGGCCGCTGACGATGGTGATGGCCAGGAGCACCAGCGGGAAGATCGAAAACAGGGCGTAGTACGCCAGCGAGGCCGCGTAACGGGTATCGCGCTGGGCAAAGGCGACCCAGCCCCGCGCCAGCAGCGGCAGCAGGCCGTCGGTGGCCCGGTCCAGCGCAGCGTAGGTCCGCGCCAGCCACCAGGCCAGCCGGCTGATCCGGTGTTCCACCCACAGGATCAGACGAGCCAGGGGCGGCGGGCGGTTGTCAGACGGTGGAGGCGTAAACTGGGGTAGCACGGGTCATCCGATCGTGGCAGGCCCCGGTAGACGGCTCCTGCTCCGGACGGGCGCATCAGGCGCGATCTTACCATAGAACGCATACTGCCGGTAAGTACCGGGGCAGGTCTGGCTCCCGGCGGCTGGCAGGTTTTGAGGGGAAACAACAGGCGTGCGCTCCGGCGCGCGCCGGAATCAGGATGGCAGGCCATGAATACAGTTCGCATTGCAGCAGGGCAACTCAAACACTTTATGGTTCGGCGTCCCACGCTGGAGGACGCCGCCGCTGTGACCGGCCTGATCAACGTCTGCGCGGTTGTCGAGACCGGCTCGCTGGCGATGACAGTCGATCAGTTGTTGCAGATCTGGGCCTCGCCCGGCTTTGATCTGCAGACTGATGCCTGGATGGTTTTTGATCCGCTGGGCCGGCTGGTAGGTTACGCTGAGCTATGGGAACAGCCGCCCTACGAAGCGCCTTATGTGTGGGTGCATGTGCATCCGGACCATGTCGGGCGTGGCATCGGCATTCATCTGCTCAGCCTGGCGGAAGCGCATGTTCGCCAGTCGGCCCGCTGCGATGTGGCGGGCAGGCGGGTGGTGCTGCGGGTGGCCACGATCTGTCTGAACCAGACGGCTCGCCGTATGCTCAACGAGCAGGGCTTCCGCCTGACCGAGCGCTTCTGGCGTTCCGGCGAAGGTGCACCGGGTGCCGGGCGCTCCGGCGGCCCCGCTGATCGCATCGCCCGGCGGACCTTTGTGCCCGGCGAGCAGGGGCTGGCGGCGTACCGTTATGACATCTACGAAAAGGAACTGTGCGCTTAGGCGGCGCTTAAGCAGCGCTTGAGTGCAGGAAAAGCGCCGGGGAGGTCGACAACGGCCTTCCCGGCGGTAATGGACGAGAGATCACGATGACCACTGCTGATAACCAGCTACTGTTGCGCCCGCCGACGCTGGCGGATATCCCCGCCGCTGTCGCCCTGATGAATGCCGTTTCGCTGGCAGAGCAGGGCGTCCGCCAGGAGGATGAGGCACACCTGGCCCACGAATGGGCCACGGATCACTTTGATCTGGCGACTGATGCACGCTTTGCCCTGGATTCAGAAGGCCGCCTGATCGGCTACATCGAAGTGTGGGATCGCCCGCCGCATGTCCATCCCTTCATCTGGGGCTGTGTCCATCCGGATTATCAGGGCCGGGGAATCGGGGCCGGGCTGATGGACTGGGCGGAGGCGCGCGCCGCCAGAGCAGTGAATGACGCCCCGGCGGGGGCGCGGGTCAGCGTGCGGGCCAGCACGGTCAGCACCAATGCCCGCGCCGCGCGGCTGCTGACCCGTCGTGGTTACCGCCCGGTGCGGCACTTCTGGCGCATGGTCCGCGAGCTGGACCCGGACGTTACGCCGGAACTCCCGGACTGGCCGGAGGGGATCACGCTGCGGCCTTACTTTCCGGGGTTGGACGATCGGATGATCTACCGGGTGGTCATGGACTCGTTCCGCGATCACTGGGGCTTCATCGAGGAGCCGTTTGAGGCGTGGCATCGCCGGGCCAGGGAGCGCCCTGACTTCGATCCATCGTTGTGGCTGCTGGCGGTGACGACGGCCTCCGGCGGGGATGAGATCGTCGGCGTGGCGCTGTGCTCTCCGGCATCCGTTGAGGACCCGGAGATGGGCTGGGTTGGCTCGCTGGGTGTATTGCGGGAGTGGCGGCGGCGGGGAATCGCCCGCGCCCTGCTACAGTACGCTTTCGGCGAGTTTCACCGCCGGGGGCGGGCGCGGGTTGGTCTGGGCGTGGACGCGGCCAGCCTGACCGGCGCGACCCGCCTGTACGAAGAAGTCGGCATGCGCGTCGTCCGCCAGTGGGATCAGTACGAGAAAGTGCTGCGCGACGGGCAGGAGATCGCGACCGAGGCACTGGGCTGAGCGCCTCGCTGGCTCGTTGACAGCGCCGCGAAAGCTGTGCTACAGTGGCAAAGGTTTTGCCTCCCGGCGGTATGCCGGGAACACTGTGGAAAGTGAGGGAACGGATGCAAGTACTGGGATGCCAAACCGTTGTGTGGTGGAGCGCGCCCCCGCCTTGCTGATGGCGGCTGAGTTATTACGTTGGTTTAGGGTATTCTGTCAGCTTCATCGCTTGCCCCTGCGATCCGCCTGACGGCGGCGCAGCAACCGGCGTCGCGCCCCTTGCTGGCGCAGACGCTGCCTCAACCTCCTCAGCAGCTGGCCGACGCGCTCCTCCTGACCGCACCGGGGTAAGGCGCTGCCGCGCCTGTTTCAGGCTGTCTGAGGCTCCCCCGACTGATCGGGTTAACCGACTTCCTGAACCAGACCCACTGTATCCGGCCATGATGGCCTGTGTACAGCATGCGACGGGCCAGGCCCGTGCCCCCGGCGTGGAGAGCTACCGTTGCCGCTTTTACGTCATGTTATCTGTCACAGGTGTTGTTTGCTGAGGATACGACCTTGCCTGACCTGAACGCTTACCTGAATGATCCTGAAGCCATCGATGCCCTCGATGACCTCTACAACCCGCAACGTCTCGACCGCCAGGCGCGCCGGGGACGCCGCCCGCGTGGCATGTCCAAGTCCCGCCGGACGCGGCGGCAACGCGCCGCCGCCAAAGTGGCTGCCCTGGCCGCTGCGGAAAGCGAATTTGCCACCACCTATACGCCGTCCCGCTATGAAGAAGGCTGGCTGCTGGAGTCGCTCCTGCCGTTCTATGAGATGGGGCTGCTGACTGATGTGCTGGCCGTGATCAAAGGCGGCAAGGAAGCCAGCGTCTACCGCTGCCAGGGCCACTCCGATAGCGGGCTGGGGCTGGTGGCGGCCAAGGTGTACCGCCCGCGCATGTTCCGCAACCTGCGCCGGGATCATGTCTACCGCCAGGGGCGCGACATCCTGACGCCGGAAGGCCGCCCGGTGGGCCTCAAAGGCGACCGGATCGCCCACGCCATCCAGAAGAAGACGGCCTTTGGCCAGAAGGCGGCGCATACCTCCTGGCTGATGCATGAGTATACGACGCTGCAAACGTTGCATGCCGCCGGGGCAGCCGTCCCGGAACCGTATGGTGCGGCAGCCAACGCCATCCTGATGGGTTATGTGGGCGACGAGGACACGCCCGCGCCCACGCTGCACGAAGTCACCCTGGAACCGGACGAGGTGAAGCCGTTGTTTGACGAGGTGCTGCGCCACATCGACCTGATGCTGGGGTGCGGGATCATCCACGGCGACCTTTCCGCCTACAACATCCTGTACTGGGCCGGGGAGATCACGCTGATTGACTTCCCTCAGGTGGTCGATCCGCGCCGCAACCGCGACGCCTACGCGATCCTGGGGCGGGATATCACCCGTGTGTGCGAGTACTTCGCCGGGTATGGCCTGCGCAGCGATCCGGCGGCCATCCTGGAACGGCTATGGCGGCGCGATATCGGCCAGACGCCTGCCGAACGCGACGCCGACGAGGCTCGCTTACACTGGGAGCCGGATGAAGAGGAAGCGTAGCGGCGGGCACGCTGTAGGGGCGCAGTAGGGGCGCAGCATGCTGCGCCCCTACGGGGGGATTGAGGTTGCGTGTGCAAAAAGGGAGAAGACCCGACCATGAGTTTGCGTTTTCACGAGATCGCGGAACGTCACCACGTGATTCAAAATCCGATCACGGTGGAAAAGCTGGACATCATCGGCGCAGCCTGTGGCTTCCAGCCGGGGATGCGTTTGCTCGATCTGGCCTGCGGGCGCGGCGAGCTGCTGACTCGCTGGGCAGCGCAGTACGGGATCGGCGGGACGGGCGTGGATATCAGCGCCGCCTTCCTGAAGGAAGCCCGCCGCCGCGCCCGCGAGCGTGGAGTGGCCGACCGGGTTACATTCGTGCAGGCCGACGCCGGGAAGTACCTGGACGAGACGCCCGGCGAAGCCGGAGCCTACGATGTGGTGAGTTGCGTCGGCGCGACGTGGATCGGCGGTGGGACGCCCGGTACGCTGGCGATCATGCGCCGCGCCCTCAGGGATCAACGGGACGGTCTGCTGCTGGTGGGGGATGTCTACTGGGCCAGGCTGCCCGTCCCCGAAGCGGCTTACGCCGCCATGGGTGAGGAATCGCGGGCGTGGACGCACGGCCTCTTGGCTGCGCTGGAGATGTTCCAGCGGGCTGGCTTTGACCTGGTGCAGATGTCTCTGGCTAACGCGGATAACTGGGACGCCTACTACGCCCCGCAGTGGCGCAGCGTTTTCGCCTGGCTGCGCGAGCATCCGGACGACCCCGATCATGCCGCGCTGCGGGAATGGATCGACCGCAACCAGCGCACTTACCTGGCCTATGAGCGTGAGTACTGTGGCTGGGGGCTGTTCCTGCTCCAGCCGAAGCTGGACTGAGCGCGCTTTGAGATTCCGGGACGGCCGCTGAGCCTGCCGTCCCGGTGGCAGCAAGAAAGAAGAAGATGCAACCATGAGCACCATTGTCATTCGGGCGCTCACCGAGTACGAGGAGCGCGTCGGCGTTGTACACAGTATAGGGGCTTACGCCTTTGAGTCGTCGCCGCCGCTGGTGCCCCGCGAAAACTGGGAGCGCTGGCTGCGCAACGTACCCGATGCAACCATCCTGGCCGCCTTTGAGGGGGATCAGGCGGTGGCCATCTCGGCCAGCTCGCCCTTCACTCAGAACGTGCGCGGCCAGATCTGGCCGATGAGCGGCATCTGGGGCGTGGCGACCCTGCCCGGCGCGCGGCGCAACGGCCACATCCGGCGGTTGATGGCCGATCTGTTGCGCCGGGGGTATGAGGAAGGCATGCCGGTGACCTGCCTGTATCCTTTCCGGCCATCCTTCTACGAGCGGATGGGCTATGTGTCCTTCCCGCAGCCGCGCACGGCGAAAATCGACCCGCGCCTGCTGGCGCCCCTGCTGCGGATGTCGCTGGGCGGGATAGTAGAACTGTCCCCGATCAAGGACGGCCACCCGATCTATCGGGCGTATCTCCTGGCCCATCAGCGCCGCATTCATGGTATGGCTGTTTGCAGCGAACCCGCGGCGCTCAATGAAGCCAGTCGCAATTACTGGCTGGCGGTAGCCCGCGTGGCAGGTGAGACGGTTGGCGCGATGATCTACGCCATCAGGGGGGAAGAAGATCGGCGCGTGATGGTTGTCAGCCGCTTCTACACCCACACGGCCCAGGGTCTCTACCTGCTGCTGGAATGGTTCGCCCGCCATGTCGACCAGGTGGAGCACGTTGAGGTACACCTGCCGCCGACGGAACTGCCAGAAACGTGGTGGCCTGACCTGGCTACGCTCAAGACGGAGCGCGTGTGGCCGCCGATGGGCCGTGTGCTGAATGTGGCGCGGATCGGGGGGATGGCTGCCGGGGAAGGCCGTTTCACCGCCCGGATCAGCGATCCGCTCTGCCCCTGGAACGAGGGCATCTGGGCGTTCGCGGGCGAGGGCGGGAGCCTGACGGTGACGCCAGCCGCCGGTACGCCTGATGGTGACCTGACCATTCAGGGGCTATCGGCGCTGGTTTACGGGGCGCATGACCCGGCGCTGTTCGCCACGCTGGGCTGGGGTGATCCCACGCCGGAAGTGCAGGCCATCATGCGGGCCATCTTCCCGCCGCAATTGCCGTACCTGCACGAGGAGTTCTGAACCCGGACGGGTTGGCTGGCATCCGCAGCCGGGCCAACCCGTCCCGTTTTGCCGATGATGCCCGGATTACTTCTTGGCGACGGCTACATCGCCGTAGACCTTTTCCTGCTGGTCAGCGCGGCGCTGGTACAGCCAGGTGATGTGGGCCAGCCCCCGGTTGGCCCGCGCCATCTGCTCCGGCGTAAAGCGCCAGGTCCAGTTGCCCGCCGGATTGCCGGGCGTGTTCATCCGCGCCTCAGAGCCAAGGCCCAGCACATCCTGCATGGTGACGATGAAGGTATGGGCGCAGGAGCGCATACCCAGCACCATGAAGGTCCAGGCCGGGTCGTGAACTTCAGCGCCCAGGTAATCGGCCATGAAGCGGCGCATGGCGTCGGTGCATTCTTCCTTCCACCAGCCGAGGGTGGTGTTGTTGTCGTGCGTGCCGCTGTAGACGACGCAGTTGGGAACGTGGTTGTGGGGCAGGAAGGGGTTCTTGGGGTCCTCCCCCCAGGCAAACTGCAGCACCTTCATGCCCGGCAGCCCGAAGTCTTCCCGCAGCTTTTCGACGCCTTCAGTGATCACGCCCAGGTCTTCCGCGATGATCGGCAGTTCGCCCAGTTCCGCCTTGACCACGTTGAAGAAGTCGTGGCGCGGGCCGGGCCGCCACTTGCCGTTGATGGCCGTCTCCTCTTTCGCCGGAATTTCCCAGTAGGCTTCAAAGCCACGGAAGTGGTCAATGCGGACGTAATCGACCACGCTGAGGATGGCGCGGAAGCGGCGGATCCACCAGGCGTAGCCGTCGGCACGCATGACATCCCAGCGATACAGGGGGTTGCCCCAGCGCTGACCCGTCGGGCTGAAGTAATCCGGCGGCACGCCGGCGATCACAGTCGGGCGACCTTTGGCGTCCAGGTAAAACTGATCGCGGTTGGCCCAGACATCCGCGCTGTCATGAGCTACGAAGATGGGCAGGTCGCCGAACAGGCGGACGCCTTTGCCATTGGCGTAAGCCTTGAGCGCGAACCATTGCCGGTGGAAGACCCACTGGCGGAAGCGATGCTCGGCGATGCGGTAAGCGTGGGTATGGCGGGCGGCTTCCAGCGCCAGCGGCTGGCGCAGGGCTTCGCCTTCCGGCCACTCCACCCAGGGCCGCCCGCCATGGGCGTCTTTGAGGGCGGCGAACAGGGCGAAGTCGTCCAGCCAGTAGGCGTTTTCCGCGCACCAGGCCTTGAACTCAGCCTGGTGGGGGGAGGTGCGGTCGGCGGCGAAGCGATCGTAGGCCAGGCTGAGCTTCTGGTCGTGGTAGCCGATGATCCAGCCGTAGTCGACGCGATCGGCGGGGAAGGGCGGCACATCGGCCAGATCGTCAGCGGTCAGCCAGCCGTCCTCGACCAGCCGATCCAGGCTGATCAGGTTGGCGTTGCCGGCGAAAGCGGAAAGGGTCTGGTACGGCGAGTCGCCGTAGCTGGTCGGGCCAAGCGGCAGCACCTGCCAGATCGACTGGCCGTTTTCGACCAGCCAGTCCACAAAGCGGTATGCCCACTCCCCCAGATCGCCGATGCCATAGCGGCCCGGCAGCGAGGTGGGGTGGAGCAGAACGCCACTGGAACGGGGGAACAGAGCCATGGATTCAACCCTTCGGGTAGGCAGTAGCCAGGAAACACAGGGTGGCGCAAGTATAATGGCCGCTTATTGTAGCGGCTGGGGGGAATATCCGGCAAGGCAGTGCAATTCAGGCGCGGCAGCCGGCGCTGGCTGGCCCATTGCTGCGCACAATGACGAGGCAAGCCATTGAAGAAACTCAACGCTGTCACGGTATATCTGATTTTTCAGGGCGGATGGTCGTTCTTCTTCGGTCTGGTGGTGACCGTGAACATGGTCTACCAGGCTGTGACCGTTGGGCTGAACCCGCTGCAACTGGTGCTGGTGGGGACGGCCCTGGAGCTTTCCGCGGCGATCTTCGAAGTGCCTACCGGCGTGATCGCTGACCTGCACGGGCGGCGGCTGTCCGTGATCATCGGCACCGCGCTGACCGGCGTGGGCTTTATCATTGAAGGCTCCTTCCCGGTGTGGGGGATGGTCATGCTGGGCCAGGCGGTATGGGGCTTTGGCTGGACGTTCATCAGCGGGGCGCTGGACGCCTGGATCGCCGACGAAGTCGGCACGGAACGCGCCGGGCGGGCCTATCTGCGCGGTTCGCAGGTCGGGCAGATCATGGGCCTGGCAGCGATCCTGCCGAGCGTGCTGCTGGCCAGCGTGGCGATCACGGGGCCGATTGTGCTTGGCGGGGCGCTGTTCATCGCCCTGGCCGTCTTTCTGTTCCTCTTCATGCCGGAGGAAGGCTTCCAGCCTGCTGCGCGGGGAAGCCGCCTGAGCTGGTCTCATATGCGGGAGACGCTGAGGCAGGGCATCCGGCTGGTGCGGCTGCGCCCTGTGTTGCTGGCTCTGTTGCTGGTCGGGCTGTTCTATGGCGCGTATAGCGAAGGCTTTGACCGCCTGTGGACGGCTTTCCTGCTGCGGGAGCATACCCTGCCGGGAATCGGCGATCTACAACCGGTGGTCTGGTTCGGCCTCATCCGCGCCGTCTCGTCGGTGCTGTCCATCGGCGCGACAGAGCTGGTCAAGCGGCGGCTGGCGCTGGGCCAGCGGCGGAGCCTCAGCCGGGCGCTGCTGCTATTCTACGGCCTGGTCGCCGCCGGGACGGTAGCCTACGCGCTGTCGGACAGTGTGGCGGCGGCGCTGGCGGCCTACTGGGTTGTGGTCACCGCCCGGTCAACGGCGGGGCCGGTCATGGTGGCCTGGCTGAACCAGCACATCGACTCGCGGGTGCGGGCAACGGTGCTGTCCATGTCGGCGCAGGCTGACGAGATCGGCCAGATCGCCGGCGGCCCGGTTATCGGCGCAATCGGGACGGTCGTTTCCCTGCGCGCCGCGCTGGCGATCAGCGGCCTGCTGTTGCTCCCGGCGCTGGGGTTGCTGCGCGGGCAGTCGCGGGCAGCGCTGGAGCCGCTGGCGGAGGCGCCCGCCGCCGACTGAGCAGGCCGGTAGCGCCGGGCGGAGCATGTTATAATGCACGCGTTGCAGGCGCGGGGAGGGTTGCTTCCCCCTGTTCTTATTGGTGTGTGCCGCCTGGCGTTCCTGGGGAAAGGCAGCGACCTTATGCAAGGACTGACCAACCTGAATTTGCAGGATATCCTGGCTCTGCTCACTCCACGCAGCCCGTGGGATTACCTGCTCTACATCTTCCTGTTCTTTGCGCTGATGACCCTCTTCATGCAGCGGGCCGGTCAGCAGACGATCACCATCCTGCTGGTGATCGTGGCGGTGGGCGTCTTCGTGGACAAGGTCAAGGTGCTGGGTAACTGCGGCCTGGAGGTGATGCTGATCCGCGTGCTGTACTTCGTGGTGCCGCTCATCGTGGCCGGGTTGACCAAGAATCCCAAGTCACGGGTCCCGGCGGTGATTGCCGCCGTGCTGGGCCTGGCCTATACCTTTGGGACGTGGTTCTTTGTCCTGCAGGGGCCGTCCTGTCCACGGGAAAGCCGCGACACGATCGTCTTTTTGCCGGTGGCGGCGCGGGCCTTGCGGCTGGGCGGGCGGCGCTTGCGGGTGGACCTCGCCCGGCTGGGGGTAGTGGAGAGCCTGCCCCGCTGAGGCTTGATAACTGGACTTGCGGCAAAGGCAACGCCCCCGACCGTGCTGGCCGGGGGCGTTATGCTTGCTGAAGTTAGCGGGCCGCTTCCCGCACCGGGTGGTATACCGGCACCAGCCAGGAGGCGTATTTGGGCTTGCGCCCGCGCACAACATCGAAGTAGAGGTCGCGCAGGCGGCTGGTCAGCGGCCCCATCACGCCGGTGCCGATGTTGCGGTAGTCGACGCGGGTCACCGCGGCCACCTGGTAACCCGTGCCGCAGGAGAATGCTTCATCACAGATGTACAGCTCGGTGCGGTCGATGTTGCGCTCGACCACCTCGACGCCCAGCTCTTCCCGCAAGAGCTGGATCACCGTCCGGCGGGTGATCCCTTCCAGGATGTTGGCGGTGATCGGCGGGGTGATCGCCACACCGTCCCGGACGATGAAGAAGTTGGCCGCAGCGGCTTCCGCAATGTGCCCATCCTCGTTGAGGACGAGGGCGTCGTCAAACCCGGCGGCCTTGGCGTCGCTGACGATCAGGGCCGAATTGATGTACGCGCCGGTGATCTTGCCGCGGGCGGGGATGGCGTTGTCGTCGATCCGCCGCCACGAGGAGATGGTGACGTGTAACCCTTCTTCCTTCTCCAGGTATTGGCCGAAAGGCAGGGCGAAGATGGCGAGCTGGTCATCCAGGTTGTGCAGGCGGACGCCAATGGTCGGGGTCGCCTTGTAGATCAGCGGACGGATGTAGCAGTCTTCGCGCATGTTCTCGGTGCGCAGCAGTTCCGTCAGGATGTCGACGAGTTGCGCCGGGGTGTAGGGCAGATCCATGCGCAGCATCTTGGACGACCCCAGTAACCGGGTGAAGTGGTCGATGGGGCGGAAGATGTAGAGTTCTTCTTTGTCGGCGTTCCAGTATCCCCGCAGGCCGCCAAAGGCGCCCGTGCCATAGTGCAGGGCGTGCGTGGCAATGCTGACGTTGGCTTCGCTGAAGGGGACGATCTTGCCTTCAAAGAAAGCGTACTTCGGTAAGCCGGCCACAGGCCAAACCTCCTTCCAGAACCCGGTGTCTGGCCTGATTATACCCCGACTGTCAGCCGGGGGCAGCCGCACTATTAACGACTTTCGGCCTGATCCTTCTGTGCAGGATGCCCGGCGAGATCAGGACGGGTCATTTGCCTGTTCGGTGCGAGCGTTCCTGTAACCTGTTTGAGGGAAGGAGCGCCGCCGGGCCGGGTTGCAGTCAGTCCCGGCCCGGCGGCCAGCATCCTGCCTAGGGGATGGTTGCACTGATGGCGGCGACCAGCCCGGCAGGGCTGGGCGTTTCCGTGTAGTAGCCCAGGAAGCGGTTGGTCTCAAAACTGTCATGGCGGGCCAGGTTATGCGCCCAGCGGTAAGCGATCGACTGGTAAAGCAGTTCGGCCTCGATGGTGAACGGCCCCTGTGCCTCACCCACCGGCACGGCGTACAGGACGCGGTCAGCGCCGCCGATGAAGTCGTCATCCTCCGCCGCATCCCCCCACACCTGGAAGTCAGGCGGCGCAGTGGTCTTGTCGAAGCCTTCCGGCAGCAGGCGGTTGTCCTTCAGGTAGCCCGCGCCGCGCAGCAGCGTGGTCGTGGGCAGCCCGTCGACATCGCCCATGATCGCCTCGTAGATCTGCACCTGGTCGGGGGCGGTGATGGCAGTGTAGTGCGGCTCATAGCGGGCGGCATCGGCGTCATTGTCGTTGCCGGCGATCGAGCCGTCCGGGTTGAAAGCGCCCGATTCGAAGATCACTTTCCCGGCGGCGTCGCGGATGGTGACATGCAACCAGGCACGGCGGGAGGGGTAGCTGGTCGGGAACTTGTGGCCGACCTGGCTGCTGATGACGACCTCCGCCGTCAGCGTGCCATCGGCCAGACCGAGGTTTTCCAGCGCCAGCGTTGCCGTGCTGTTCTGCAGCTGATCCATGACCAGGGCGATGGTGGCCTCAAAATGATCATCCCCGGCGCTGACAAGCAGTTCGTCGCGGTAGCGGCGCAATAGATCGGGCATGTAGAAGTTGGCTCCGACGAAGATGTGCTGCATGAACGGCTGGCGCAGCTCCCCGCCGGTGATCGACAGCACCACGCCGCCCTCCGCTGCAGGCAGGTGGCAGACCACGCAGGAATCGGTCTGGCTGTAGCGGCTGTGCTTCCACTCCGGGTAGACCATCTGCTCGGCGAATTCGCCGACGATCTCACCCGCTGCATTGAGCGTTGGCGTGTAGAGTGTGTGGCATGTGCCGCACAGCTCCGACTCCTGGACGTGCAGGCCCTGCGTGGGGATGAAGCCGGACGATCCCTGCATCACCAGGCTGTTGGCCTGGGTGACCTCAAAGGGGCCGTAAGCGTGGCGCTGACCGGTGGGCAGCGTCGTGTCGATCTCGTAGTGACCGCTGAAGCTTTCCGGCTGGCCGAAGTTGGCGCCTTCGATCTGGTGGCATAGCGTGCAGGAGACGCCGTCCATGGCCAGGGTATGCAGGGCGTCCTGCGGGTCGGCGAAGCCGCCATCCAGCAACCGGCCCTGGCGCGTGTAAACCGATTCGGTGAAGCGGGCCATTGGCATATGGCAGGTGGTGCATTTGTCCTGGATGAAGTCGGCGTAGGCGGGGTTGACCAGCACCTCGTTGCGGACTCCGGCCTGCCAGTACGGATCGCGGCCAGAGTTAGCCATCATGCTGCTGCGCCACTGGCGATCCAGTGAGACGTCATTGGCCGCTTCATCCTTCATGTTGACATGGCAGACGGCGCACTGACCGGAGGTGGCGAAGAACTCGTTGGCGACGATGGGCAGCGGCAGCGCGGCCCCGGCGGGTGCAGCCGCTGCGATGGGCGTGGCCGGGACTTCCGTCGGGATTTCGGTCGGGATGGGCGTAGGGGTGGGTGGCGGTTGGCTCCGGTGTGGGGGTGACAGTGGCGATCCGGTAATTGGGCTGGCAGGCGGCCAGGAGCAGGATTGCCGCCAGCAGGGCCACAAGCGTGCGTTTCGTCATGGCGATCGACCTCCAGAGGGAAGGTGAGCCGCCGGCGATGCTGGGGACGATGGCGAAGACGCAAGGGCGCGCCGGAACGGCGGATACCCGCACAGGGCAGCGGCGCAGTGTGTCTGCGCTTACATATACTCCTTCCGGAAGGTAATCACAAGCGGGGTAACGAGAGAGACAGACCGTAAGGGCCAGACGCACAAAGCAGCTCGCAGACCGCGCCAAGGCGTTGCATCCGCATTGTAGCACGGGAATGGGCGGGAAGCGTCGGTGCGTATTCTTTCACGTAAAATGTTACCGATGGGGTATGGTTCACTCAAAAGAAAATGTTACCGAGGGAACCATGTCCAGCGACGAACGGATGACGATAGAGGAACGACGCAAGTACCTGCGAACGATGCAGAAACGCTATCGGCAGGCAGACCGGCGCACCAAGAGCCGGCTGTTGGATGAGATGGGAGCAGTCACGGCGATGCACCGCAAGGCGCTGATCCGGTTGATGGGGGGCGACCTCCAACGGCAGCCGCGGCGGCGGGAGCGCGGGGCGACATACGGCGCGGAAGTCAAGCAGGCATTGGGGGTGATAGCGGAAAGTCTGGACTGGGTGTGTGCGGAGCGACTGCAACCGAACCTGGTGTGGGTGGCCGAGCAGCTAGAGCAGCACGGCGAGTTGACGCTGACGGCGAAAGTGCGGGAGCAGTTGGGGCGGGTCAGCGTGTCGAGTGTGCGGCGGCTGCTGGTCAACCAACGCCGTGACCGCCCACGCCTGCCGCGGGGTGGGCCAGAACGGGCCAACACCCTGACGCGCGATGTTCCTGCCGGGCGGATCGCCTGGCAGGAAGCCCGGCCCGGCCATTTTGAGGTGGACTTGGTGCATCACTGTGGGGTCTCTGCGTCCGGGCATTACGTGCACACCCTGCAGATGGTGGATGTGGCGACCGGCTGGAGCGAGCGGGTAGCGGTGTTAGGACGCAGCTATCTGGTGATGCAAGACGCCTTCCGACGCATCCTGGCACGCCTGCCTTTCCCGGTCCGCCAGGTGCATCCCGACAACGGCAGCGAATTCTTCAACCACCACCTGGTACGTTTCTGGCAAACGACAGTGGTCGACGTGCACCTGTCGCGCAGCCGGGCCTGGCAGAAGAACGACAATCGCTTTGTCGAGCAGAAAAACGCCACGCTGGTGCGCGCGTATCTGGGCTACGACCGCCTAGACACCGTCGCTCAAACCAACCTGCTCAACCAGATTTATAACGCCATGTGGCTCTATTACAACTTCTTCCAGCCTGTCCTGCGCCTGGCCGAGAAAACCTACCAGCCTACCAGCCCTGGCCAGCCCCCTCAGCTCACCCGTCGCTTTGACCGCGCCCAGACCCCCTTCGACCGCGTGTGTGCCTCAGGAGTGCTCACCTCCGCCCAGCAAGACCGGCTGCAGGCGCTTCGCCAGGCGACCAATCCCCGCCGCCTGCGCCAGCGCATCTATGACCTGCTCGACCAGCTTTTTGCCTTGCCGTTGGCGGTTCCCGGCGATATCCAGAACGTCTATTTGACCCTGTTCGACCCACCTCAACAGTCCCAGAAAGGAGAGGACGGCCCGGTAGCATTATCAAATGAACGAACCATCCTCATTCGGTAACATTTTCATTTGATTTGACAGGCGGTGCGCCGGAGTGCGCGCCCACTGCGCTGCCCCCCCCGGCGGGTACAGGCAGGCGTTGCCGGTGATGTGGACGACCGGAAAAAAGAGAGGCCGGGAGGCCAGGAAGTTTGGAGGCCGGGAGACCAGGAGACCTGCTGCCCTTGTTTGGCAGCACGATTTTGTCATATCCCGGAAAACACGTAGCGCCGGCGGATGGCCCGGCGCTACGGGGGAATGCTCGATTAGCGGGCCGGTGGCCCGGTCTTAGCTCAGGTAGTCGCGCAGGTTATGGGCCAGCTTGGGATGGCGCAGGCGACGCAGCGCTTCCTTTTCCAGCTGGCGGATGCGCTCCCGGCTGAGGCCGAACTTGTTGGCGATCTCCTCCAGCGTGTGTGGCTCGCCGCCGCCCAGGCCGAAGCGCAGGCGCAGGATGTGACTCTGGCGCGGGGTTAGTTCCGCCAGCACCTCCTCGATCGTCTCCTGCAGCAGGTGCTGCGTGGCCGACTCAAGCGGGCTGGGGCTATCCTGATCTTCGATGAAGTCGCCGAACTCGCTATCGCCATCGTCGCCCACCGGGCGTTCCAGGGCGATGGCGTGCTGGCTGGCGTCCATCATGCTGCGGACGGCCTCCGGCGGCAGGTCCATCTCAGCGGCGATCTCTTCCGGCGTGGGCCGGCGACCGAGGTTTTGCTCCAGCACCTGGGCGGTGCGGTACATCTGGCGGATGCGCTCGGTCATGTGCAAGGGGATGCGGATGGTGCGCGTCTTCTGGGCCAGGGCGCGCGTGATCGCCTGGCGGATCCACCAGGTGGCGTAGGTGCTGAAGCGGTTGCCGCGCTTGTAGTCGTACTTGTCGACGGCGCGCATCAGCCCGACATTGCCTTCCTGGATCAGGTCCGGGAAGGGCAGGCCCTGCCCCATATAGCGCTTGGCGATGGAAACGACCAGGCGCGTATTGGCCCGACCCAGGTGCTCGCGGGCGGCCTGGCCGTCTTCCACGAGCAGGCTCAGTTCGCGGCGCAGAGTCGGGTTACAGTTGCGGCTCAACTGCTCCAGCTTGGACTGGGCGTCTTTGCCGCGTTCGATGCGTTTGGCCAGTTCAATTTCCTCTTCCGCTGTCAGGAGCGGCTCCTGAGCCATCTGGCGGAAGTAGAGGCCGACGGGATCGTCGGCGGATACCGCATTGATATCGCCCACACTGGGGTCGGTCAGATGCTCCTCAGCGACGAATTCTTCTTCGCTATCGGGGTCAAACCCCGTGGCGGTGAACTGCTGTTCGTCGTGCTGCCTCAGCTCAATCCCCAGCTCATCCAGTTCATCCAGTAGCGCTTCAATCGCGGTTACGTCGTCGCCATCCTCGCCCAGTACTTCCAGTACATCCTCAAAGGTGACATAGCCCTGCTGATCGGCACGATTCATCAGTTCTTGGATCACGGACGTCTTATTGCCTCCCTGCGGTTAAGGATTGGCCGCCTTCAGCGTGTGGCAAAGCCGCTGAAGACACCCTTACTTTTGTGGCGGCAAACATTGTGTATTTTACCACAAGCATACTCGACTTTTCAGGGCGCTTGGGTGAGGGGTTGATGAGAGTCGGGCCAGGGGCCTTGCGGGCGTCGATGGGTCCTACCTGCCTTCCGCGCTCTTATACCATTATAAGGACTGTGTCAAGCCCCCAGATGTAGGGGTAGGTGCCGCATGACTGCCTCCATTCCGGCATATCCATTGTACAACGAAAGAGACTTCGGCAGTCATAATTAGTTGTTTTCTGACAGAACTCTAATACATTTCACGACCGGCTGCTGAGGTGATTCTTTTGCCATTCCAGCCCTCTGGCCGGGCAGGTTGAGAGGCTGCCAGCCCGCTGACCCGATGGCATCCCGGCCTCCCGGTCTCTGTTTGACCTGACACTTGTCAACAGCCTCTTGTCCCTTTCTACCTGCCCCCCGCCTCTCGCCACTTCCTGCTGGCTGAACCCGGCGTTTTTGGGCCGGTTTTGTGGTATCATCAGCGCCGGGAACCCTGGCATCAGGTTGCGGAGACGAAGGATGAGCATGGCCAACAATACATTCGGGGCGCGTGCGACCCTGCCAACCGGCAGCGGCGCTGCGCTGAGCTACTACCGGTTGTACCAGCTTCAGGAAGACGGGCTGGCGAACATCGACCGCCTGCCGTTTTCGATCAGAATCCTGCTCGAATCGCTGCTGCGCAATGAGGATGGGCGGGTGATCACCCGCGAGGATATTCTGGCTCTGGCTAACTGGCCGGACGGCTCAGGGGCCGGGCGGGAATTGCCCTTTCATCCCACGCGCGTGATCCTGCAGGATTTCACCGGCGTGCCTGCGCTGGTTGACCTGGCTGCCCTGCGTTCGGCGGTCGCCCGTCTGGGCGGCGACCCGGCGCGGATCAACCCGGTTGTGCCCGTCGACCTGGTCATTGATCACTCCGTCCAGGTGGACGTTTTCGGCACGCCGGATGCGTTGCGCATCAACGCCGAGATGGAGTTCGAGCGCAACCGCGAGCGTTACGAATTCCTGCGCTGGGGGCAGAAGGCCTTTGCCAACTTCCGCGTTGTTCCACCCGCTACCGGCATTGTCCACCAGGTGAACCTGGAATACCTGGCCAGCGTCGTCCGCGTGCAGGATGGCCTGGCTATGCCCGATACACTGGTCGGCACGGATTCGCACACGACCATGATCAACGGCCTGGGGGTGCTGGGCTGGGGCGTGGGGGGTATCGAGGCGGAGGCGGCCATGCTCGGCCAGCCGCTGTATATGCTCACGCCGGAAGTGATCGGCTTCAGGCTGTATGGCCGCTTGCGGGAAGGGGTCACGGCTACCGACCTGACCCTGACCGTCGTCCAGATGCTGCGGCAGAAAGGCGTTGTAGGCAAGTTTGTGGAGTTCTACGGTGAAGGCCTCAGCGCGATGAGCCTGCCTGACCGGGCGACCATTGCCAACATGGCTCCTGAATACGGCGCGACGATGGGCTACTTCCCGATTGACGCCGAGACGCTGCGTTACCTGGAACGCACCGCCCGCCCGGCGGCACTGATCGACCTGGTAGAGCGTTACGCCAGAGCGCAGGGGTTGTTCCGCACCGATGATACGCCCGATCCGGTCTTCAGCGACACGCTGGAACTGGACCTGAGCACGGTTGTGCCGAGCATGGCCGGTCCCAAGCGTCCGCAGGATCGCGTCCCGCTGACGGCCATGAAGCAGGAATTTAAAGCGGCGTTGCGTGCGCCGGTCGCCGCGCGCGGCTTCGGACTGGATGAGTCCGCGCTGGCCCGCAGGGCGGTAGTCAGCCAGAACGGCAGCAGCTACGAACTGACCCACGGCGCGGTAGTTATCGCCGCGATCACCAGCTGCACCAATACCAGCAATCCCTCGGTGATGCTGGGCGCAGGATTGCTGGCCCGCAACGCCGTGGAAAAGGGGCTGCGTGTCCCGCCTTACGTCAAGACCAGCCTGGCCCCTGGTTCCCGCGTGGTGACCGAGTACCTGCGCGAGGCCGGGCTGCTCCCCTACCTGGAACAGCTGGGCTTCCACGTGGTGGGCTATGGCTGCACCACCTGCATCGGCAACAGCGGCCCGTTGCCCGCTCAGGTCGCCGCGGCGATTGAGGCGGAAAAGCTGGTGGCGGTCAGCGTCTCCAGCGGCAACCGCAACTTTGAGGGGCGGATCAACCCGCTGGCGCGGGCCAACTACCTGGCTTCGCCGCCGCTGGTAGTCGCTTACGCCCTGGCCGGGACGGTAGACATTGATCTCTACAACGAGCCGATCGGCACCAATCAGGCCGGCGAGGCCGTCTACCTGCGCGATATCTGGCCGACGCAGGAGCAGATCAACACCACCATCGCTGCGGCGATCCGTCCGGAGATGTTCGCCCGGCAGTACGCTGACGTGTTCGCTGGCGGCCCGCAGTGGCAGGCCATCGACAGCGGTGACGCACAGGTATACGCCTGGAATCCGGATTCGACTTACATTCAGGAACCGCCGTTCTTCCTCGATCTACCGCTCCAGCCAGAGCCGATCCGGGCGATCAACGGGGCGCGGGTGCTGGCTCTACTGGGCGATTCAGTCACGACCGATCACATCTCGCCCGCCGGATCGATTCCCAAGGATAGCCCTGCCGGGCGATACCTGATCGAGCACGATGTGCCGCCGCAGTGGTTCAACTCCTATGGTTCGCGGCGCGGCAACGACCGGGTGATGACCCGTGGCACCTTTGCCAACATCCGGCTGCGCAATCAGCTCGCCCCCGGCACCGAAGGCGGCTATACCACTTACCTGCCCACCGGCGAAGTGACCACGATCTATGAAGCAGCCATGCGCTACCGCGCCGCCGGGACGCCGCTGATTGTCCTGGCCGGCAAGGAATATGGCACCGGCTCCTCCCGTGACTGGGCGGCCAAGGGCACACTGCTGCTGGGAGTCCGCGCCGTGATCGCCGAGAGCTTCGAGCGCATCCACCGCAGCAATCTGGTGGGCATGGGTGTCCTGCCGCTGCAATTCAAGGAAGGGCAGAATGCTCAGACGCTCGGGCTGACCGGGCGCGAGGTGCTGACGATCGACCTGGATGACACGCTCCAGCCGCTGCAGGAGGTGACAGTCACGGTCACGCGGGAGGATGGCAGCCGCTTCAGCTTCCAGACAATCGCCCGCATCGATACGCCGATCGAGATCGACTACTACCGCCATGGCGGCATCCTGCAGATGGTGTTGCGGGGGATGCTGGGGAGCGCGTGAGCGGGAGCCAAGCCGGACGTCAGGGCGGGCGCACCCGCCTACGGATGCGCCCGTTTTGGGGTACTGGCGGCGGAGGCGCCCCGGCAGCGATTGCTGTTTTGTGGCAGACACTATATAACGGCGGTTAGGCCGTCATCGATAGCGGCTTCTTTCGTAGCGAGTATCTGTGAGCATGACTCTATGCGCGTGTTGCTGATGACCAGCGGCCTGCCATTGCGAGGCGCTGAGCGGAACGTCGTCGATGTGCTGCCCTACATCAGGGCGCAGGGAGTGGATATCCACCTGGGGACGCTCAATACCCGCCGCGATGGGCCGCTGGCGGAAGAGTTTGCCCGCACCGGCCTGCCGCGCCATGACCTTGGCGCGCGACGCTTGCTGGATCGCGCCGCATGGGGCCGTTTTGTTACGCTGATCCGGGCACAGCAGTATGACCTGATCCATGCCCAGGATCAGGACACGATCCTGTTTGCGGCGGCGGCGCACTGGCGGCTGGGCATCCCGACGGTGATGACCCGCCATGTGCTGGTGGAACTGGCCCCAAACCTCAAAAAGTGGGTGCGGGCGCGGGCGGTGTTGCTGGCGGCGCGTCACGGCTTTGACCGGATTGTGGCCGTTTCAGAGGCTGTCCGGCGGGAGTTTGCCCGGCTGGCGGACGTGCCGCTGGCGCGCATCGAGACGATCTACAACGGCCTCAACATGACGCGCTTTGTGGCTGAGTATGATCGGGCCGCGTTGCGAGCCGCCCTGGGTTGGGGCAACGCGCCGGTTGTCCTGCTCATAGCTGCCCTGCGGGAACGTAAGGGGCACGATGTGCTCTTTCAGGCCATCCCTGCCCTGCGGGCTGCCGTCCCTGATGTGCAGATCAAGCTGGTGGGCGACGGCAAGCTGGCCGCGGCGATCAAGGCTGAAGCTGAGCCTTACCGCGACACGGTCGAGTTCATGGGCGAGCGTTCTGATGTACCAGAGCTGCTGGCCGCCTGCGATGTGGTCGTCCAGACGTCGTGGAGTGAGGCCCTGCCGACGGTCCTGATTGAGGCAGGGGCCAGCGCCCGGCCGGTGGTGGCGACGGATGTGGGTGGCTCAGCGGAGATCGTCGTCGATGGCGAGACTGGCTACCTCGTCCCTCCCGGCGACGCAGCGCAGGTCGCGGCCCGGCTGGCCGAACTTCTGCGCGATCACGATCTGGCGGCGCGGCTGGGGAATCAGGCCCGCCAGCGGGTGCTGGGCCGCTTTTCGCTGGAGGAGCAGGCCCGCCGGACGGCCGGGTTGTACGAGCAGGTGCTGGCGGCGCGGCAGGGCTAAGGACGACTGGCGGGCACTTCACATGTTGGGGAGAGGAGCCGGGACGCAATGCGCTTCTACATGGTTGAGGCTTCCGCCAAAGGGGGCCTGATTCACTATGCCTTTCATCTATGCCGCGCCATGCAGCGCCTTGGTGTGGATACGACGCTGGTCACTTCAACCGATTATGAACTACGCGATCTCAAGCACGAGTTTCGTGTCGTCGAACTGCTAAAGCTGTGGGATCCGCGGGGCAAGAAGGCCGGTAATCCGTTCGTGCGCAAGCTGCGCCGGGGCTGGCGTGGCGTCCGCTATGTGCTGGAATGGTTGCGGCTGGTGCGCTACCTGCAGCGCGAAAAACCGGATGTTGTGCTGTTTGGCGAAATGCGCTTTGGTTTCGAAGTGTATTTCCTCAGGATGCTAAGGCGATCAGGTTTCCTGCTGGCTGATATCGTCCATGATGTACAGCCCTATGACACCAGCCGCGCCGCCGACCGGATCGTGGCCACCCGTGAGCAACTCGCTGCATTCCAGCGGATCTATGAGCAGTTTGACGCGCTCTTTGTCCACGATCAGAGCAACTACGCGCAGTTTCTGGAGTTGTATCGAATTGACCCGGCCCGCGTACACCGCATCTTCCTTCCCACCAGCGAGTTAATGCTGGAAGTGAAACAGGCGTTGACACCCGATGAAATGCGGCAGCAGTTCGGCGTGGAACCAGATCGGCCGGTTGTTCTGTTCTTCGGTACAATCACCAAGTACAAGGGTCTGGAGGATTTGCTCCGGGCGTTCCCGGCGGTGCAGCAGCAAACCGGTGCGAAACTGATCGTTGCCGGTTTCCCGGCCAAAGATGTCGATCCGGAGGCCTTGCGCGCCCTCGCTGATGATCTGGGCATTGCTCCGCATACTGCTTGGTATCTGGACTATGTGCCTAACGAGTGGGTCGCCACGCTGATGGACATCAGCGATGTGGTGGTTTTGCCCTATCGGGCGATTACCCAGAGTGCGGTGCTGCAGATTGCCTATGCTTGCGGCAAGCCAGTGGTGGCGACACGTGTTGGCGGTCTGCCCGATGTTGTGGAAGAAGGCAGGAGCGGGCTGTTAGCCGAGGCTGGCGATCCGCAGTCGCTGGCGCAGGCGATTATCGCGTTGTTGTCCTCTCCACAGAAGGAAGCCATGGGCGCTTATGCTCGGACGCTGGCTGAGCATAAATATTCCTGGCGGAAGCTGGCTGATGAACTGCGGGCAATCTTCGAACAGCAGATAACAGCGAGGGACAAGGGTCAGGTGGGCAGGTGAGGACTGCTGCTCAGCTGCTTGTTTCCCGATCGTTTGTTCTTCCCCTGTTGTCTTGCGCCGCTCAGTGCCTCATGATACAGTTGGTTAGAAACCCGTTGGTTTTGGCTTGGCAACGGGTTGAGACTCACGGGGCGAATCGCCCCGGAAAGAGGCGCTGCCCGATGGCCGAGAAGATCCTGGTGATTGATGATGAAGAGACCACGGTGCAGCTGATTGCGATCCTGCTGGAGCGACGTGGCTACGAAGTCATCAAGGCCTACCGCGCTGAGGATGGTCTCCGCAAAGCTTACCGCACCCATCCTGATCTGGTGCTGCTGGACATCATGATGCCGGAGATGGACGGCTGGGAGGTCTGCCGCCGCCTGCGGGAGCTTTCCGACGTGCCGATCATCTTCCTGACGGCGCGGGGCGAGGTGCGCGACGTGGTCAAAGGGCTGGAGATGGGGGCGGATGACTATATCATCAAGCCCTACGATAACGAGGAACTGGTCGCCCGTATCCGCGCCCACCTGCGACGTGCTCCCACCCCTGCCGTTGCTGAGGAACTGGTCTTCGACGGTGGCAACTTCCGCATCAATTTTCTTAACCGCGAGGTGCGCGTCCGAGGCCGCCCGGTCCACCTGACGCCCAAGGAGTTCAACCTGCTCGGCGTGCTGGTGCGCGAAGCCGGGCGGGTAATCACCCGGCAGGAGCTGGTGACCCAGGCGTGGGGAGCCGAATACGCCGACGCCACCGATAGCCTGAAACTGTATATCCACTATCTGCGCCAGAAGATCGAACAGGACCCCGAACATCCCCAGTACATTCTGACCTCTCGCGGGGTCGGGTATCGTTTCGCCAACCGTTAAGGAGCATCTTGGCGCACAATTTCCGGCTGTGTCCCGCTGCCTTTGAGGGGCGCGGCCTTTTTGTTTCCAGACGGCCGGTCACCGGCAAAGCGCGCCTGTTGGTGCGCGCCAGGAGGGGCGGTATATGCGGATCATGATCACGATTGAGGCCAGCGACGCTGAAACAGGAGCGCTGCTCGCCAGGTTGCAGGAGCTATTCGGCGACCGGGTGACGGTCATGGTGGAAGGCGCGCCTCCCGCTGTTGCCGAGGAGCCAGCGCCGCCGGTCGACATCCCCGTCTCTCCGCCGCCGGTGGAGATGATCCCGCCGCGCCCGCCGGGCCGCGGCCAGATCCTGCGCAATCCCGACCTGACCGGCGATCCGGTCGTCTATGGTGAGTGGCAGGTCGGCCCGGCGGAGTGGAAGCTGGTTGACCGGGTGGGCGTCTCCCGGCCCGGCGGGGAGACTCAGGCCGTGCGCTGCGAGCCAAAGCGCCCGGAGAACAGCTTTGAGGGCTATGACCGCTATCTCAACCCGGCCTATGGCAATACTGCCGTGGAGATGGGCGGCTCCTGGCGCACGTTCGAATGGGCTTTCCAGCAGAGCGATGTCGGCGTTCGGGCCGGGTATACGGTTGAACTGGCGGCTGTCTTTCATCCGCTGGTCAAAACACGGCTGGCTGACGGTTCCGAGGTCTTCATGAGCGCGGCGCAGGCCGGGGACTGGATGGCCAACCTGGAATGGCGCTGGGTGGTGCGGGCGCAGACGGGCGATGTGCTGGCCGCCGACGACTGGCGGGATGGTGAGACACTGGGCACAACGACCTTTGACCTGCCCCCCGACCGGCCACACCGCTACGTCTGGCGCTGGACAGCTCCGCAGGATGCGCCTGTGACCGCAGCTCTGGAATTTCGCAACAAATGGGCGCTGGCCATGACTAAGGTCTGGGTGCACCAGCTGACCTGTATTGAGCAGTAGTTGCGCGGGCGCAACAACCCTCCGCTATCCTCATATAATGGAATCAGGCGGCCCTGGCAGGTCCATACCCGCCAGCCGCCTGTCTGTGATCGCCCGATCACAACCTCTGCGAGGAGAAGGAGGAACAGGGCTATGGCTACCCGTTCGGATAGCGCACAGGCCCGGGAGGAGATTCGCGCCGAGGGGGCGCGGGCGGTGGTGCGCCACGCCTTCGACATCGTAATGGCCCAGGAGGAGCGTGACTTTGCCGTGCGGCTGTGGGATGGCAGCGTCCTGCCGCCGGGGCCAGGGCAGCCGGCGCGCTTCACGATCGTGCTGACACATCCCGGCGCGTTGCGGCGGATGTTCCTGCCGCCGGGGGAGTTGACGCTGGCGGAGGCTTACCTGCGCGGCGACTACGAGTTGGAAGGCGATGTCATCGCCGCGCTGGGGCTGGCTGTGCGGGTGCAGCGCTTCGCCGCCCGCGACTGGCTGGCGCTGGCCCGTCTGGCCCTCAGCCTGCCGGCGACGACCCCGCCGCAGGCATACACGGAAGGGCGGCAGGCAGCCCGCCTGCGGGGCGCCCGCCATTCCCGCAGCCGCGACCGGGCCGCCGTGACCTACCACTACGATGTCGGCAACGACTTCTACGCCCTCTTTCTGGGGCAGACGATGGCCTATTCCTGCGCCTACTTCAGGAGCGAGACGGATGACCTGGACGCGGCGCAAACGGCTAAATTCGAGCACATCTGCCGCAAGTTGCGCCTGCAACCCGGCGAACGCCTGCTGGATATCGGTTGTGGCTGGGGCGGGCTGGTGGTTTACGCCGCGCAACACTATGGCGTTGACGCCACCGGAATCAACCTGAGCGAGCCGCAGGTGGCCTACGCGCGGGAGTGGATCGCACGGGCGGGCGTGGCTGACCGCGCGCGGGTCGAAATCCGCGACTACCGCGACCTGGACCCGACCCGGCCCTACGACAAGATCGTCAGCGTGGGGATGTTCGAGCATGTCGGACGCGCCCGGCTGGCGGAATACTTCCGCGCCGCCCACGACGCGCTGCGACCGGGCGGCTTGTTCCTCAACCACGGCATCGCCGCCCAGTATGAGGAGCCAGGCTGGCTGGCCCGCCGGCTCTTCCAGGCGGGGCAGTTCACACAACGCTACGTGTTCCCGGATGGTGAGCTTGTCCCGATTGGCGAGGCTATCCAGGTCGCCGAGGAGGCTGGCTTTGAGCCGCGCGATCTGGAGAGCCTGCGCGAGCACTATGCGCTGACGCTGCGCCGCTGGGTGCGCAACCTGGAGGCGCACCGGGCGGAGGCGGTAGCCCTGACAGATGAGCGCACCTTCCGCGTGTGGCGCTTTTACATGGCGGCAGCGGCGGTCGGCTTCGAGGTCGGCAGCACCAATGTCTACCAGTTGCTGCTCTCCCGCAGCCGGCGCGGCCCGGCCCGCCTGCCGCTGACGCGGGCCGATCTGTACGCCGGGTAAAGGCGTGTGCACGGTCTACGGAGGCAAAAACGGGATGCTCGCGGCAGAGCATCCCGTTTTTCCTTGGTGTCTCCTACCCGGCGATCAGCTCTTGAGCAGCAACTGGCGGATGACCAGCGCCAGGTGAACACCCAGGCGGGTCTCCGGGCGGTTGAGGTCCATATCCGCGATCTCACTGATACGGTTCATCCGGTAGAGCAGTGTATTGCGGTGGACGATCAGCATCTCGGCGGTGCGGCTCAGGTTACCGTGGCAGGCGAAGAACGCTTCCAGCGTCTTGATCAGGTCGGCGCGGTTGCGTTCGTCGTAGTCCAGCAGCGGGCCGAGCATGTGGTTGGCAAAGGCCAGCAGCGTCTCCCGGTCTTCCAGGCGCAGGATGAACTGGTAGACGCCCAGATCGCCGATGTACAGCGGCTCGTCCGTTTCCAGGCGGCGGGCCAGGTCAACGGCCTGCTGGGCGTCCTGGTAGCTTTCCCGCCACTGGTTGACATGCATGGCTTTCTGGCCGATGCCGATGGCCACGCGGTGTTGCGGCTGCTGCCGCCGCGCCTCCTGGCGGATGGCTTCCGCCAGAGCCAGCGAAGAGTCGATGGGGTTTTCAGCGTCGGCGGCGTAGAAAATCACCACATGATCGTCGCGCTGCCAGACCAGGGCGTCTTCCCGCTGGCTGGAGACCACGCCGTTGATCAGCGTCTCCAGCCGCCGCAGGGAGGGCGTTTCCGTCCCCTGCCAGGCCAGCACCAGAGCCATGTGCGGCAGGGCCATGTTATGGTTGAAGCGCTCGCCCTGGCGGATCGCTTCCTGCTGGCTGATGTCGCCGATCAGCAGACGGTCCAGGAAAGTGCCGCGCAGGCGCTTTTCCGTCTCGCTGATGGCTTTGGCCTTGGCCATCTCCAGGGCGCAGGCTTCCGCGCCGTACTGGGCGATCAGGTAGTCCACCTCATCAAAGTCGCCGGTGGTGATGATCGACAGGTAGCCGCGCCCGATGGCCTGGTTGATGATCGGCGAAACCAGACGCTTGAGGCCGCTGCGCTGCAGGTCCTGTTCCAGCACCATCTGATCAAGGTTGATGAGCTGGTGACGGTTGCGCAGCTTATCGGGCAGGTTGTTGATCTGCCCGGTGAAGGCCTTGACGTACTCCCAGTCGTCGCTGCTGATGACCGGCTGGCCGACCTGCTGGACGATTCGCAGGCGTTTGTCGTGGACAATGACGGACTTATTGGTCAGGTCGGCCATGGCGCTGACCAGTTCCGCCATCCCCCGGTTCTGCGACGAAATCTGGGTTAGCTGGCGGTAGACCTGCTGGCCGCGGCGCTCAATCTGGGCCTGGCGGTCGAGCAGCAGCGTGATCACCGTGCGCTCAACCTCGCGGACGCTGGCGCCGAGGGGCAGCAGCAACAGCGGCAGGTTGCCCGCCTTGGCTTCTTCCAGGGCCAGCGTGGAAGGATGTTCCGCCAGGACAACGGCGGCAGCCCCTGCTTCAACGGCCTGGCGCACCACCAGCGCATCCCGGTTGGGGATGGCCAGGTTGCGTTCCAGCGGCGCAAGGATGACCAGTTCACCCCGGTTGAGAGGTTTAGGGCCGATCTCCTGAGGGTAGATCAGGGCGGTCCAGGTCACGACGCGGTCGAGGGTCTCCTGACCGCTCAGGATGGTCGTGCCGATGGGCAGGGCCAGCTTGCGGACTTCCTCGACGGTGATACGGGATGTGGAGTCTGATTTGTCGGACATTGACCAGCAAAATCCCATTTGGGCAGAATATACCAGTATTCATTGTACCGCAAATAACGAATGAAATCACGCATTCATTGTAATCCAGATGTCAATAGAAAGGCGCGGCAAGCTTAAGGGTTGTGATGAGGCGGCCAGGGACAGGCTAACTGCCGCTGGCCGGCATTCCGTTTCCCTGTACCGCGACGTCGCTGGTCTTCCACAGCACCTGATACTTGGGGGCGGGGTAAGCGGGGGTGGAGCGGACATAGCCGGGGATGACATCGAAGCGACCATGCAGATGGTTGCGTTCGCCTTCGCTGCTGAAGGCAATCTCACGCAGCACCTCCAGGCGGAAGGGCGAGATCGTTAGCGCGTCCGGCGGTGCCCCGGCGCCCGGAAGGCGCACCCGCCAGGTCGGGCCGCCTTCCGCGACAAGCACCCTGAGAATCAGCGGATACCCCCGCGCCGGGGGCGTTGGGGGGCGGGGGATCACCGGCAGGTGGACAATGCCGACTTCCCCGCTGCTCATCTGTAGCTTCAATTCCGGGTGCGGCACGGTGAAACTGAGCGGGTTGCCCTGCGGATCGCGGCGCGGCAGCCGCAGAGCCAGGGCAATATCCTGAGGCCGGGCGATCATGCTCTGTAGAATCACCACCACCTCGAAAGGCTGGCCGACAGCTATCCCGGCGGGGAAGACACCCAGCGCGCACTGGAGCGTCGGTAGTTCCCGGCGTGTGCCGCCAGTGATCGCGCCCAGAACATCCGGGTATACGCGCTGCTGCATGGCTTTCCCTCTCCCCCGCCGGCTGACCGGCTCACACAGGCAGCAGCCGGGCCAGCCTCAGGTCAGTGAATCGTCGCCGTTGTTCAGCGCGGCCAGGCGCGCCTGCAGGTCGTCCATTTCCGCCTGGAGTCGTTCCAGCCGTTCAGTCAGGTTGAGGATGATCTCCACGCCGGCCAGATTGACGCCCAGATCGTTGGTCAGGCGGACGATCTTGTGCAGGCGCTGGACATCGCGCTCGGTATAGAGGCGGAAGTTGCCGGGCGAGCGGTGGGGCACGACCAGCCCGCATTCCTCATAGTTGCGCAGGGTCTGCGGGTGCAGCGCCACCAGCCGCGCCACCACACTGATCGTATAGCGAGGCTCATCCAGATCGGATTGTTCAGGCATCGCTACTCTTCCCACTGCTATGTTCAACACACCAAGACTCCAGGGACCTAATCCGGGCGCTCCCCCAGCACCACCGGGATTTCCAGGGTGTCGCCGTTACGGATCACGGTCAGGGTTACCTCGTCGCCGGGCCGGGTATTGACCACCAGATAGCTGACGAGATCATCCATGTTATCCACATACTGGCCGTTGATGGCCACGATGATATCGCCGCCGACGTAGATTTCCCGCCCGCGCACCACTGTGCCGTTGTTGGTTCCGCCGCGCAGACCGGCGCGGTCGGCGGGCGAATCGGGCGTGACCGTCTGCAGCAGCACGCCGGAGGTCACCGGCAGGCCCAGCGGCTCCGCCAGCCCGGCCAGGCCAAAGCCGCCCTCCACGGCCAGGCTGGAGATGCCCAGCCAGGAATAAGCCACCCGTCCGCGCTCGATCAATTCCGGGACGACGCGCTGCACCGTGCTGGCGGGGACAGCAAAGCCGACCCCCTGGAACTGGCCGGTCTCCGTGCGGATGGCGGTATTGACGCCGATCACGGTGCCGTAGGAATCCAGCAGCGGCCCGCCGGAATTGCCGGGGTTGATCTCCGCATCGATCTGGATGATCGACGGGTTGTTGAACGGCTGGCGGGTGGGATCAAGCAGCTGGGCGGAAGGCAACGTACGGCCCAGTGCGCTGATCACGCCGTAAGTCAGCGAGCTTTCCAGCCCGAACGGATTGCCGATGGCGATCACCCGCTGGCCGACATAGAGCGCTTCCGAGTCGCCCATCGTCACCGGCAGCAGACGGCTTTCGTCCACCTGCACGCGGATCACGGCCAGATCGCTGAAATCGTCGATGCCGACCAGTTCGGCGTTGGCAACATAGCCATCCCGGAAGATCACCTCGATCTCGGAAGCGCCGTTCACCACATGTGAGTTGGTGACAATGTGGCCCTGGCGGTCGTAAACGAACCCTGACCCGCTGCCGGATGGCACGGCGCTGGCGTTTTCCACGGCAACCGCCACGTTGATGTTGACCACCGATGGCGACACGCGCTCGTAGATGTTGCTGATCAGCAGGTATTCGGCGTCCACCGCCTGCACGAAGTCCGGGGGCAGGGGACTGGGGGTAGGCCCCAGGCCGGCCGCCCCGGCGGCGGCGGGCAGCCCGTCATAGCGGGCGATCGCCTGCGGGGCGGCTACGCCCGCCTCGGTCCTGGCGCGGTTGACCAGCGCCAGGCCGGCGGCTGCCCACAGCAACACCACCGCGCCGATGGCCAGCGCCTGCATCCGTTTGCTCATCCGTCTCGCTCCTGTCTCACCTGGCCCATTGTCAACGGCAACCGATCCGGCTAGGAGCTGCGCATGGCGGCCAGCCGCTCGAACAATTCCTGCTCCTCGCGGGTCAGGCTGCGCGGCACCTGGACAAGGATGCGCACGTACAGGTCGCCGTGCTCGCGGCTGGCCCCCAGCCGCGGCATCCCCCGCCCGGCCAGGCGGAACTTTTGGCCGGACTGCGTGCCGGGCGGAATCTTCAGGCGCACTTTGCCGGCCAGGGTGGGCACTTCCACCTCCCCGCCCAGGACGGCGGTATACAGGTCAACCGGCAGTTCCACCAGCAGGTCGTCGCCGTCGCGCTTGAAGGCTGGATGTTCCTGGACGTTGACCACCAGGTACAGGTCGCCGGGCGGGCCGCCATTGTAGCCGGCTTCGCCCTTGCCGCTGACGCGCACCCGCGTGCCCGTCCGCGCACCCGGCGGGATGTTCACGCTCAGCCGCCGCCCGGCGCGGTTGAATTCGCGGCGGGTGCCATGATACGCCTCTTCCAGGCTGATGGTGATCTCCTGTTCGATGTCGCGACCTTTCATCATGGCCCCCTGGGCCGTCCCGCGAGCGCGGCTTTGCCCCGTGCGGCCCCCCAGCCCGCCGCCGAAGAAGCTATTGAGGATATCGAAGAAGCTTTCCGCGCCGTCGAACTCATAATGGACGCTGCCGCCGCTGGCCTGGCGCATGAGGTCTTCCCAGGGCACATTGCCCTGGCCACCCATACGCTGCCACTGCTGGTACTGCGCGCCCAGTTGATCGTACTGGCGGCGCTTTTCTTCGTCGCTGAGGACTTCGTAAGCCTCGTTGATTTCCTTGAAGCGTTCCTCAGCCTGCTTGTCGCCGGGGTTGACGTCCGGGTGGTACTGGCGCGCCAGCTTGCGGTAGGCTCGCTTGATGTCTTTTTGAGTGGCGTCCCGGTTGACGCCGAGCACGCGGTAATAATCCTTGTACGTGGTCATGACTGTCACTTATCCCTGCGCTATCGTGGTGAGCGCATCCGGTCACATTCTAAACCTTAAGCCGATCCTTGTCAATTTTATTATGCCAGCTTTTATCATACTCTAACACACCCCTGCCAGCGCAAACGAAAAGCCGGGCCTCAAGCCGAGGCCCGGCGCTATAGGCGGCGATCAGGCGCGGTCTCAGTTGCCGGTTTCGGCAGCCGGCGCTTCTTCCGTCGGGACTGGTTCAGTCTCGGCGGTCATGCCCGGCAGGCTCAAACCGGTCTGCTCCACCAGACTGGCCAGGTCAAAGAGGAAGGGGGTGTTGCTGGGCACGATGATCAGACCCACATTGTCGCCGAGGGTCTCGATGTAGCGCCACTGGATCAGGGCCGGGTTCTGGCTGATCTGCTCGTTGATCAGACGCAGCGCTTCGGCCTCCGCCTGGGCGCGGATGCGGATGGCTTCCGCCTCACCGTTGGCACGCTCAATGGCTGACAGGCGCTGCCCTTCCGCCTGGTAGACGGCGGCGTCACGCTGGCCCTGCGCCTGGACGCGCAGCCGATCGGCTTCCTGCAGGGCGCGCAGGCGATCCTGCTCGGCGATCTGCTTCTGTTCCACCGAGCGGGCGTATTCCTCGCTGAACTGGATGTCGCGGATCAGAAAGTCAGTGACCAGCAGACCTTCTTCAGCAAAGCGGCTTTCCAGCACTTCGCGGATGCCAGCGCGGAGCGCCTCGCGCTCGGTGCTGTAGACCTGCTCAACGCCATAACGGGAGACTTCATCCCGGATGACGCCGCGCACGGTCGGGCGCACCAGTTCATTCTGGAAGCGGTTCTGCCAGCGCTGGTGAACCAGATTGGCGTTGTTGGGATCGATGGAGTAGATGATCGTCGCATCGATGCGGACTTCCTGGCCGTCGGACGTGCGGGCGACTACCGCGTCATCGCCCTGGCCAGCCACCCGCGACATGGTGTATTCGCGCTGGGCAACCGAGTAGTAGGTCGCCTCCTGCACCACCGGGATGATGATGTGGACGCCGGGGCCGCGCGGTTGCAGCAGTTCGCCGCGCAGTGTATCGAAGACAACGGCGACTTCCTGCGGCTGGACGATGATCACGCCCTGGCTGAAGATGCTGAAGACGACTCCGACCACCACGCCGATGATTGCCAGCCAGACGCCAGTGCGCGTGGAACGCCGCTGCGACGCCGAAGCGACAGCCAGGCCAATGCCAGCGATCATCGCCACCCAGCCTGCCAGGGCAATAAACCCAAGAATGTTGCTGATACCCATCCCTGAACCTTTCTCCTTAACTTTTTCCGGCGGATTCTTCCCGGCATTTCCCCATCATCGGCCTGCCCCTGCAAAGAGGGGCTTGCCCGGTTGCTGAGGATATCCCGCACTGATCAGCATTACGCAGCAGGCGAATTTTAGTTCCGGGCTGCGTATTTCCCTGCTGACCAGGGTCATTATAGCACGGGGTGGGGGGACTTCCCGTCAGCAAGCTGATAGTGGGCTGACAATGGGCTGCTCCACAGCCAGCGTCCCGCCGCGCCCGGTGATGAAAAATCTTGACAACCGCCGCCGGGAAGTTTACAATGCTCAGCACAATAGCCAATCCAATACGCACAGGCTGCGAACGGGAGTAGTAGGCCATCGCTGCAGCGAGCCGGGGAGAGTGCAAGCCTGGCCAGGCATCCGCAGCGAATGCCACAAGGCCGAACTCGCCCGGGAGCCGCGGCGCTGAAAGTTCGGTAGGCGTCGCCGGGAATGCCCGTTACAGCACAGAGTGGATGGCACACATTCACGGGCCTGTAGCTCAGCTGGGAGAGCGCCACAATGGCATTGTGGAGGCCAAGGGTTCGAGCCCCTTCAGGTCCACACACACGCGCGCCATCAAGCAGGGTGGTACCGCGGAGAGAAACGCCTTCGTCCCTACACAGGGACGAAGGCGTTTCCGGTTTTTATGCAGTTCTAAAGGAAAACTAATGGGATTCCAATGCCAGGGAGGTAGGCTTAACGGGCAGAGAACAGGTCGATAGTGACGGTTGGCTGCTGGCGCACCTGACCGAGTCGTGATAACGTGATGTAAAGTATCTGATTTGTGGTGGCGTTGGTAGCAGGAAGCGCGGATGTCAGCCGCCTGGGGTGAGGAAAGGAGCGGGTGCTATGGCAGGTCAGACCAGGAAGTCGATTGTCGAGCGGATTCGTGAACTGTTGGCTGAACTTGACCGCCTTTTTCTCCCGCAGCCTCGCCCCGTGCCTGTGCCGGTGCCGGTGCGCGTGCGGCAGGATCGCCGCCGTTAGCGCAACAATCCTCCGGGATTTCCGGTCGGTAAGCCCGCCAGGCGCTTACCGACTTTTTTGTGTGCGTGGCCCCGTGTGAAGTGCCATCACACGGGCTAACAGGGAGGGGAGATGACATGGGTGATCATCCTGCGCCAGGGCTGTGTCCGCTGCCGTCCTGCCTTCTCGCCCTCCGCCAGCCTGGTGTCGGGCGCCGGGCTTGAACTGGATCAACCTATCTTCCTGCTTGAGGCATTGACCGAAGGAGCGCCAGGAAGCAATGACTGACAAATACAACCCAGGGGAAATTGAAAAGCGCTGGCAGCAGCGCTGGGCCGAAAGCGGCCTGTACCGCCAGAAGGTCGACCTGACCCGGCCCAAGCATTACGCCCTGACCATGCTGCCCTATCCGTCTGGCGACCTGCATATCGGGCACTGGTATGCCATGTCGCCTTCGGACGCGCGGGCGCGTTACATGAAGATGAAGGGCTACAACGTCCTGTTCCCGATGGGGTTCGATGCGTTTGGTCTGCCCGCGGAAAACGCGGCGATCAAGCGCGGCATCCACCCCAAGACCTGGACGTACGCCAATATCGAGAACATGCGCCGGCAGCTGCGCAGTATGGGCGCCATGTTCGACTGGGAACGGGAGGCTATCTCCAGCGATCCGGAATACTATCGCTGGACGCAGTGGTTCTTCCTGCAGTTCTACAAGCACGGCCTGGCTTACCGCGCCGAAGCCGCCGTAGACTTCTGTCCGAAGTGCAACACGACCCTGGCCCGCGAGCAGGTCTGGGGGGGGGCGCAGCGGGTCTTCCTGGAGTTCTACAGGCACGGGCTGGCTTACCGCGCCGAAGCCGCCGTAGACTTCTGTCCGAAGTGCAACACGACCCTGGCCCGCGAGCAGGTCTGGGGGGAAGACCGCCACTGCGAACGCTGCGGTACGCCCGTGATCAAGAAGAACCTGACCCAGTGGTTCTTCCGCACGACGCAGTATGCGGAAGAGCTGCTGGATCACAGCAAGATCCGCTGGCCGGAGCGCGTCAGGGTCATGCAGGAGAACTGGATCGGTCGCAGCGAAGGCGCGCAGGTGACCTTCCATACGGAAGCGGGCGACCCGATCGAGGTCTTCACCACCCGACCTGATACGCTGTGGGGGGCGACCTTTATGGTCCTGGCTCCGGAGCATCCGCTGGTGGACAGGGTGACCTCCGCTGCTCAGCGTGCAGCCGTCGAAGCCTACCGGCAGGAGGCCGCCCGCAAGTCCGAGATTGACCGCACCGCCGAAGGCAAGGAAAAGACCGGCGTCTTCACCGGCGGGTACGCCATCAATCCGGTTAACGGCGAGCGCATCCCGATCTGGGTGGCCGATTACGTGCTGATCACCTACGGCAGCGGCGCGATCATGGCCGTCCCGGCCCACGACCAGCGTGACTTTGAGTTTGCCCGCAAGTACGGGATCGAAGTGCGGGTGGTCATCCAGCCGGATGGCGCAACGCTGGACGGCGCGACTATGACCGAAGCTGCGCCCGGCGCCGGCGTGATGGTCAACAGCGGGCCGTTCAATGGCACCAGGGTGACCGAGGACAAGGGGCGCCAGAATCCTGGCATCAGCGCCGTGATCGACTGGCTGGAGGAAAAGGGCATCGGCCATGAGGCGGTCAACTACCGCCTGCGCGACTGGCTGATCAGCCGCCAGCGCTACTGGGGCGCGCCGATCCCGATCATCTACTGCCCGGCCTGTGGCACCGTTCCCGTGCCGGAGGAAGACCTGCCCGTCCTGCTGCCGGAAGATGTGGCGTTCATGCCGACCGGCGAATCGCCGCTGAAGTTCCACGCGGGCTTCCGCAACACGACCTGCCCGCAGTGCGGCGGCCCGGCGGAACGTGAGACAGACACGATGGACACGTTCATGTGCTCCTCGTGGTACCAGTACCGCTACCTGAGTCCGCGCTACAGTGACGGCCCGTTTGACCCGGAAGAGGCAGCGTACTGGCTGCCCGTCGACCAGTACACCGGCGGGATTGAGCATGCCACCATGCACCTGATGTACACCCGCTTCTTCACCAAAGCCATGCGCGACTGCGGCATCTTTGCCTCTACTGAGGAGGCCATGCGCCGGATCGGGCGGGACCCGGCAGGGCTGTTCGACGAGCCGATGCTGGCCCTGTTCAACCAGGGCATGATCCTGGGCGAAGATCGGGAGAAGATGAGCAAGTCCCGCGGCAACGTGATCGACCCGGACGACCTGGTGGCCGAATTCGGGGCGGATACCGTCCGCGCTTACCTGATGTTCGCCTTCCGCTGGGATCAGGGTGGGCCGTGGGATAGCCAGAGCATTCAGGGGCCGGTGCGCTGGCTGAATGACGTGTGGGCGCTCTTCGCTGATGCCCCGCAGGTGGACGGCACGCCGGAGGAGGCGCAGGTCGCCGAACTACGCCGCAGGGTACACCAGACGATCAAGCAGGTCACTGACGGGCTGGAGGAGTTCAGCTTCAACACGGCTATCGCCGCCCTGATGGCCCTCAAGAATACCCTGCAGGATGCGCGGCGCACGCCGGTAGTCAACAGCCCGGCCTGGGATGAGGCCCGCAATGTCTACCTGCGGCTGATGGCGCCCTTCACGCCGCACATCGCTGAAGAACTGTGGGCGCGGGCGGGGTATCCCTTCAGTGTCCACAGCCAGCCGTGGCCGGTCTACGATGCTGCTGTGGCCGCCGAACAGACGATCACCCTGATCGTCCAGATCAACGGCAAGGTGCGCGACCGGATCGAGGTTCCGGCTAACATCAGCGAGGAAGATGCCAGAGCCGCCGCGCTGGCCAGCCCCGGCGCCCAGCGTCATCTGGCTGGTAAGACGCCTCAGAAGGTGATTTACGTCCCCGCGCGGGGTATGGTCAGTATCGTAGTCTGAGCGGGGAGGATAGCACAGCCGGGGGTGTGCGACCTGCGCGCCCCCGGCTGCGTATAAAGATGTGTCTGGCAGGGTAGCCTGCAGGCGCTGTACGGGCCGGTTGACAGATGGTAAGTATTCGGACTACATTTCGGATAACGGAACAACGGGGTGTATTGTGATGGTCAAAGCTGATCCGGGCCGGCCCGACGCCGGTCCAGTGGCGTCCCTGGAGGCGCTGCGGCAGACGCTGGTAGCCGGCGGAGTAGCCCTGGAGCGGTGGGGCACCGGCCAGGCGAAGTCCCTGGAAAATCTGTGGGAAGAGATCGCCACCGGCGAAACCCGGTTACAGGCGGAACCATTGCGCCGTGTGCTGGCTGGCGTGGTGCAGCTGATCATCCGCCGCGGTGATGGGCGTATCTTGATTGAACAGGAGCAGGTGCTGGAAGATGGCCGCCGCCGCGCCCGTAACATCCCGCCGGCGGAGAAGATGCTGGCGGGCGAGACGTATGTTGACGCCGTACGGCGCTGCCTGCGCGAGGAGTTGCGCGTCAACCCGGATACCGCCGAGATTCTGACCCATACCCACGAAGTGCAGCTGGAGCAGCATGACTCGTGGTCGTACCCCGGTCTGATCAGCCTGTATCCCATCCACCGGGTCGAAGTGCGCGTGCCGGGCCTGCCCCGTCGCAGCTTCCGCACGGTGGAAGCTGCAGAAGCCGCCGATGGTCTGGTCCGCGAGCATCTGTGGACCTGGAAGCGGCTGCCAGCGGAGCCTCCGCGAGCGCGGGGCGCTTAGGCGGACGGGGACGATAGCCCGGGGTTGGCAGGGCAGGAGATGCGGACAGGGGGCTTTGGCCCCCGTCTTTTTTGTCGCCTGCCTCTTTTGTTGCCCATCGCCCGAATCACTGGCCGGTGTTGCCGCCTGCCGGCGCTGTTTTCCCGGTAGCTTTTCGTCGCTATAATCCAGCAGAAGGTCCACAGCGCACCGAAAGCGAACCGCGTGTATGGCTGACCAGCTCCTGGGCCGCAACTTTGGCGGTTACGAAATCCTGGAGGAGATCGGGCGGGGCGGGATGGCCGTGGTCTACAAGGCCCGCCAGATTTCCATGAACCGCATCGTGGCCCTCAAGGTGCTCCCCCGCCAGTTCGTTCACGACAAGACTTTCCGCGCCCGCTTTGAACGGGAAGTGTCCATCGTTGCCAAGCTGGAGCACCGGGCGATTGTCCCGGTGCATGACTATGGCGAGATCGATGAACTGCCGTTCATCGTCATGCGCTACATGGATTCTGGCAGCGTGGACGATCTGCTTGTGCAGGGGCCGCTGGACCCGGCGCTGGTGGAGCGCATCGTGCTGCAGATCGCTGACGGGCTGGATTACGCCCACAGCAAAGGCGTCCTGCACCGCGACCTGAAGCCCAGCAATATCCTGCTGGATGAAGCCGGCGACGCCTACCTGACCGATTTCGGCATCGCTCACCTGACCGGCAGCAGCCAGATCACGACCGAGGGCGTGGTGGGTACGCCGGCCTATATGAGTCCGGAGCAGGCGCAGGGTCTGCGGCTGGATGGCCGCAGCGATGTCTATGGGCTGGCCGTGGTCACGTTTGAGATGCTGGCCGGGCGGCGGCCCTACGAATCGGAAACGCCCTACGGCATCGCCGTGATGCATGTCACCGCGCCTGTGCCTTCCGCGCGGGAGGTCAACCCCCGGCTGGCGCCGACAATCGACCATGTCCTGCAGCGTGGGATGGCCAAGAATCGCGCCGAGCGTTATCAGACTGCGCACGAGTTCGCTGCCGCCCTCAGCCGGGCGATTCACGCCTCCGCTTCTGAGATTGCCGATAGCACCGCCCAGACCAAGCCGGTCGACCTGGCCGAAGCGCATAAGCGGCTGCAGGAGGCCGACGAGGTCTATGTCTCCGCGCCGATCCGCCAGGGAGTGGCTGTCCGCACCGATCAGCCTACCCCGCCGCGTAGCCTGCGCGTGGCGCGTGCCCGGGAGCGCGCGAACCGCTCGCGGCCCTGGCTGAATGCCCTGTTGGGCATCCTGATCGGCGTGATCATCTTTGCCATCCTGGGCGCGCTATTTGTGCTCGCTTCTGTGCTTGGCGGGCCGGAGAGCACCCCCGCCACGCCAACCCTGCCGGTCACGCCCACCGGCGGCGGTGCACAGGTTACCGTGGTGCCGCTGGGGCCGCTGCATCCCGCCGCCATTGCCCTGACCCAGACGGCGGAAGCCGCCCCAACCGGCGACCCGCTGGAAGCGCTGGCGGCCAGTGGAGGCCGGATCGTATTCTCTGCGGCGCGTGATGGCGAAGCCGCCGAACTCTTTCTGCTCGATCTCACCACCGGCCTGGAAGAGCCGCTTACCCGCAATGATGCTCAGGATACCACCCCCGCTGTCTCCCCGGACGGGCGACAGGTCGCCTTTGTCAGCGACCGTGACGGCGATAGCGAGATCTTCGTCGTGGAGCTGGCCTGCCTGGAAGCTGACAACGCCAGTGAGTCCTGTGAAGCCGCTGCCCGGCAGGTCACCGATAACGCGGTGGAGGATCGCTCGCCGGCCTGGACGCCCGATGGGCGGGCCATCCTGTTTGCCTCTGACGCCAGCTTTGCCGGGCGCTTTAACCTCTACCGCATCAGCCTGGATGGCCGCGACCTGACCCGCCTGACCGAAAGCGACGAAGACGAAGATCATCCCTCCGCCTCACCGGATGGGCGTTATGTGGTCTATAGCGCCTGGCAGGATGGCAACCTGGCGACCGGCGCGATCAAGCGCCTGGACCTGCGCAGCGGGGAGACGATCACCCTGGCCGACAACGAGGGCAATGACCGCGCGCCAGCCTACAGCCCCGACGGCCGCTGGATCGTTTTCCAGCGGGACGGCCCGAATCGCGCCGCGCTGTGGGTGATGGACGCCGCTGGCGGCAACCAGCGCCCGGTGTATGACGGCCCCGGCGAGGACTGGGGCGGGGCCTGGAGTCCGGATGGGCGGCTGTTGGCCTTCACCAGCGATGAAAGCGGTGCGGGGGAAATCTACCTGATCGCCGCGGGCGGCGGCGCGCCGCGCAAAATCTCCTCCGGCGGCGGTGCGTATCCGGCCTGGGTGCCATGATTCGTTAGCGCCCTTCCCCGCCAGAATCCGGTATAATTCGCGGCCAGGTTCCCCCCCGGCGCGGGGGGATGTTCGGCTGGCAACAGGAGCAAACTGGCACGTGATCGGTCGGTTGCGCAGGCTTGAGCGCTGGCAAAAGACGCTGCTGATCGTCTTCCTGGCGCAGTTGTTTTCCGCAGTTGGCTTTTCCACCATCTTTCCATTTCTGCCTCTCTACATTGAAGAACTGGGTAGCAGCACCGGCACCAGCGTTGAGGTGCTTTCTGGCCTAGTGATCTCCTCGCAGGCGTTCACGATGATGCTGGCTGCGCCCATCTGGGGGGCGCTGGCCGACCGGCACGGACGCAAGCTGATGGTCATCAGGGCCACGCTGGGCGGGACGGTGGTGCTGGGCCTGATGGCATTTGTTCGTTCCTCGGAGGAGCTGGTGATTCTGCGGGCGGTGCAGGGCCTGGTTACCGGGACGGTGGCCGCCGCTAACGCGCTGGTGGCCGCGGAAGCTCCCCGCGAGCAGACCGGCTTCGCCATGGGAGTGGTGCAGGTCGGGCTGTGGAGCGGCATCTCGCTCGGCCCGCTGATCGGTGGGCTGCTGGCCGACACGTTTGGCTACCGCGTGTCATTCCTGGTGACGGCAACCCTGCTCCTGCTATCCGGGCTGCTGGTGCTCTTTGGCGTGCGGGAGCAGTTCGAGCCGCAGGCCCGCTTTGGGCCGGATCGGATGGGCTTCGTGACGGAGTGGCGGCATGTCATGTCGATGCAGGGCGTGATCCCGACGTACATCGCCCGCTTCCTGACCGGCATCGCCCGCAACCTGATCACCCCGATCATGCCGCTGTTCATCGCCTCGCTGATGCCGGGGGAGGGTGGGGTCAGCGCCATGACCGGCCTGATCACCGGCGTAGCTTCGGCGACGGGCACGCTGGGGGCGATCGTGCTGGGGCGGGTTGGCGACCGCTATGGGCATCGCAGTGTCCTGATCGGCTCAGCGGTTGTCCTGGCGGCGCTCCATGTGCCGCAGACGTTTGCTACGGCTACCTGGCAATTGCTTGTCCTGCAGGCGCTGACCGGCTTTGCCGCCGGCGGCATTGTCTCTGCGCCGAGCGCCCTGCTGGCCCAGTACACGCCGCCCGGCGAGGAAGGGGCGGTTTACGGGCTGGATAATTCCGTGCTCTCCGGGGCGCGGACGGTGTCGCCGCTGATAGGATCGCTGTTCTCCGTAGCGCTGGGGATGCGTTCCACGTTCATGGTGACGGCGGTGCTGTTTGTGCTGGCGGCGGGGGCGGCCTACGTGCAGCTCCCGCGTTACCGGCGCGCGTCACTCCCGGTGGAAGCGTCAGCTTCTTCGGCGGCGACCGACTGAGACCCGCGCCTGCCGCTGGCCGCCCGATTGCTCATGGCGTCACGTTCGCCATGCCCGGCCCGGACGGGGTATACTAAGGACGGAACAGCGAATTGGAACGGACGGCCAGCATGACCGACGCCGAACTGGTCCTCCTGAGCCTGGTCGCGGAAGGCCCGCGGCTCGATTATGAAATCCAGCAGTTGATCGAAGCCCGCCGCGTGCGCGACTGGGCAGCGATCGGCTTCTCTTCTGTGTTTTACCTGCTCAACAAGCTGGAGGAAGAGGGCCTGTTGACCAGCCGTCTGGAGCCAGCTGAGCGCGGCCCGGCCCGTCGCAGCTACACATTGACTGACGCCGGGCGCGGCGTGCTGCAGACGGCCATCGCCGACCGGCTGAGTACGCCCCACGATCACGGGGACGGCTTCCTGCTGGGGCTGGCTAACCTGCACCTCCTGCGACCGGAGCAGGTGCGCCACGCGCTGGATACCTACGAGTCTCGCCTGCGGACGCGCATCGCCGATCTCAATCGTCTGCGGGCGGAGCAGGCCGCCGACCCGCTGGAACGCCCGCTTCATGTCCTGGCGCTGTTCGATTACAGCCTGCACATGGCCCTGGCTGAGCTGGAATGGCTGACCGAGTTCCGCCAGGCCTGGGAAGCGCAGACTCCGCCCGCACCGCCCAAACCGCCGCGCTTTCGCACCCCGATCTTCCGTGGTACCCCCACTCCTCCTTCCTCCCCAACGGAAGAACTGCCTCGTCCCTCAGAAGGCAATGGAAACAACGGCGCGGCGGAACCCGACTCTGGCCCGGCGGAGCCGTAGCCTGAGCGATCATCATCTGTACAGCGTTTAACAAAGGAGCCGATCATGCCCAGGGTGGCGATCGACACCCCCGCCCCGGATTTCACGCTCACGGACTACCGGGGCCAGACCGTCACGCTGTCCGTATTTCGCGGGCGCAAGCATGTCTTCCTGGTCTTCAACCGCGGTTTTGTCTGACCATTCTGCCGCGCGCACATGGCGCAGTTGCGCCAGGACTATGACCAGTTTGTGGCTCGCGACGCCGAGATTTTCGTGATCGGGCCGGAAGACCGCAACGCCTTCGCTCGCTATTTCGCCGATAACCAGTTGCCGTTCGTCGGCCTGCCCGACCCCGATCACCGGGTGCTCAAGCTGTACGGCCAGGAAGTCAACCTGTTCAAGCTGGGCCGCATGCCTGCCCAGGTGCTGGTAGACCGCCAGGGCATCGCCCGTTATGTTCACTACGGGCACAGCATGCAGGACATCCCTTCCAACGCCGAGTTGCTGGCCCTGCTTGACGAACTGGCGGAAAAGGTGTAGGGCGGTGCAAGAGCGGGAATCAGCGGCGCGTGCAACCGGGCTGTTGACCTATCCGGCGGCGGCCTGGCACCGGGCGTTGTACAGGCTTCCGTTGCTGCTGTGGCGGCTGGGTTTTGGCCCGTGGCTGGGGCATGTTCTGCTGGTGCTCACCTATACCGGGCGACGCAGCGGTCTGCCGCGCCGGGCTGTGATCGAATATTGCGAACTGGGCGAGCGCAAGTATGTGATCTGCGCCTTTGGTCAGCGCGCCGACTGGTTCCGCAGCATCCAGGCTGATCCCTGTGTGACCATCCAGACCGCCGATGGCGCGGAGGCCGCGCTGGCCCGCCGCGTCACCGATGACGAGGAACTGCTGGCGGTGTACGCCCTGCTG
>JAIOAT010000012.1:18131-19420 GCA_019873685.1 Chloroflexota bacterium | reverse complement strand
TTCGTCCTGGCGGCGATGGGCTGCGGCTTGCTGGGGCCGACCGCGCCACCACCGGCCACCGCCACACCGCGCGCGGCTGTCGCTTCTCCCACGCCGGAAGATGTCAGCACGGGGGAGATCGCCCGCGTGGTGACCGTCATCGATGGCGACACCATCGACGTGCTGATCGACGGCGAGCGCTACCGGGTGCGGTACATCGGCATCGACACACCGGAACGCGACGAGGTCTGCTACGCGGAGGCCACCGCCGCCAATGCCGCGTGGGTAGAAGGACGGACGGTGCGGCTCCTGCGCGATGTCAGCGAAACGGACCGCTACGGTCGCCTGCTGCGCTATGTCTACGTGGATGGAGTCTTCGTCAACGAGGCGCTGGTACGCGACGGCTGGGCCAGGGCAGTCTCCTTTCCACCGGATACAGCTTATGCCCGCCATTTCTTTGCCCTGGAGGATCAGGCCCGCGCTGCCCGGCGCGGCTGCCATCCCACTGGCGTCTTTGGCTGAGCCAGTCGTCCGCTGGCTCCCCACCAGAACAGGGTTTTCAGGCGGCGATTTTTGCCGTATGCTAGGAAAAACCTACAGAATTCGCTTCCCCAGGCCTGTGACCGGGTGTCGGCGGAAGGCTCCTGACGGGTTAGCCGCAGCCAGAGGGAGACCCCGCCACGAGCAGCGAGCAGAGGTGTGGTTATGCCTGATTACGACCAGTGGGATTACCTTTTTGTGCAGGTTTGCCCGGCGCGTACCTTTACCACCACCAGCTGGCGGGCGTTTGCCGTCAACGATGAGCCGCTGCCCAACTGGGAGCGCGGCATGGAGTGGCAGGAATACTTCCAGCAGCTTGGCGATCAGGGCTGGGAACTGGTCACTTTTGAGGAGCACTTCCTCACCAACCCGGTGCTGGGCGGCAAACTGGCCATCTTCAAGCGTCGCCGTCCCCGCGAACTGAAGCTCAAGCGCCTGGCGACTGACGAAACCAGCCAGACTCCGCCGCCGATCAGGCGGTGATCCGCCCCCTGTTGTTGGGGGAATGCTCAGGCGGGGAACAGGATCGCTGCCAGTTCAGCGTAGCTGCTGATCGTATAGTCGGGCACAACCGCTGGCGGCAACGGGCCGCCGGGGAATTCCGGCGAGGCGAAGTAGCACGTCTTCATCCCGGCCCGCTGCCCGGCCTCGATGTCCAGGTCACGGTCGCCGATGGCCAGCGCCTGCGTCGGCGGAATGCCGTTGCGGGCCAGCAGGGTCAAAAAGCCGCCGGGATCGGGTTTGCGCGTGCCGCCCTCGTCGGCCGTCAG
>JAIOAT010000012.1:15661-17563 GCA_019873685.1 Chloroflexota bacterium | reverse complement strand
GCGTCGCGCCGCCGCCCGCTGATGACCAGCGCCGCGCCCGGCGGCAAGCCGCAGGCCGCTGCCAGCAGGGCCAGGGCGGGCTGGTTCGCCCCACCGCCATCATCGGCCAGCCAGCCGGTGAACAGATCGGTCAGGCCGTAGGCCGCCAGGGAACGCTCCACGTCGCGGGTGTGGCGGAAGCTGAAGGCATAGTTGCGCCCCCCTGCCTCCACCGCGCGGCGGCAGAGTTCCACCGCGCCAGGGAATGGCGGCTGATCGCGTAGCAGGATGGCGCGGTAGCGGGCGTCCCAGCCGCCCTGCAACGCCTCCTGTGGGATGCCGAAGCGAACCGCCGCCGCGCTGATCAGGGCGCTGTCCACCCTCGCCAGCAGGTCATCCAGATCGTCTGTGGTGACGGTCACGCCGCAGTCGGCCAGCGCTGCGCCCAGCGCCTGCCGGATCGCGCCGGTTGTGTTGAAGAGGGCGCCGTCCAGTTGCCACAGCAGGTACCGGTAGCGCATCGCTCACCTCGCTATTGATGGCCGGGGGTGGCCCGGCCCGCCAGTCTGCTTGCTGTTTCAATCGTGCGCAGAGTCCGCCGCCCCTGCCAGCCCTAAATATTGGGGGGCGCTCCGGCAGAAAAAAGAGCCGCTGCCTGTGTAGGAAGCGGCTCCGTGTGCTTTGTATTGCAGTTTTTCGGTGTGGTGTTCCGGTCAATAAGCACGCTGGCTGGCGTAGTCGGCGCTCCCAACGCGGCGCCTGGCCTCGGCAATGGCCCGCTCCATCGCGGGTACGGGGTTTTCCAGCGCGGGGCCGTGCCCCACGACCAGCCGCGCAGGCCGCAGACTGCACAGGGCTTCAGCGCTGCGGATGGCCAGCGGCTTGTGCCAGGTCGCCATGGCCGGGAAGGGGAAGAGCAGGCGCAGCGTGCCGCCGGTGGAGATGCCCGCTTTGGTGCTGAAGGCGTCGCCGGCGATCAGGGTTCCATCGCGGCGGTCGAAGAAGGCCACGTGGCCGGGGGTATGGCCGGGGCTGGCGATGACTTCCAGCGAGCCGATGACATCGCCGGCGCTCAAGAGGTGGGTTGGGCGGGTGGTGCAGAGCGGATAGCCGCCGCGCAGGGGCACCTGCGGCTCGTCCGGGTCCAGGCTGCGATCGCCGGTCAGGAAGCGGGCATCGCGCGCCGAGATCGCCACCTCAACCTCCGGCAGCATGGCGTGCAGGGCATCCAGCGAACCGACGTGATCAACGTGGGCATGGGTCAGCAAAATGCGCCGAATGGGCAGGCCGTGTTGCTCCGCCGCCCGGAGGATGGCCTGCGCGGAGCCGCCGAGACCCGTATCGATCAGGGTGAAGCCGTCGGCTTCCCGCACCAGGAAGCAGTTGAAGGCTGTATAGCGGGTGAGTTGAAGCAGGTAATTGCCGTGAGAGGTGACGCGCATGGGGAATTCCTTTCCGGGGGAGCGTCCTGGCTGGCATAGTCCCGCTGAGTCTGCGCCCGGCTTCCTGCAAAGGAGTCTCAGACACAGGCATTTGATGATAAAAACGACAATCAAAATCATATATCGTCTGCTACAGGAAGTCAACGGTGAGGCATGATGGAGCATGATGCAACAAAAAAGGCCGCTGCTCCCCCGAACAGCAGCCCTGTGTATCCGCGTCTGGCTACTTCCAGCGGGTCAGGATGGTCTCCCGGTCAAACAGGCGCACGGCCAGCGCCAGCAGCGCCAGATCGACCACCAGCAGCACGGCGGCCATGCCCAGCGCCAGGGCGCTGCTGACCGTGATCACACCCGCCACCTGACCCAGAATCAGGGCTATCACCGGGATGATCACCACCATGCCCAGCTGTTCCGCCGCACGCGGGTCGTTGACCCGGCTGCTGACCATCAGGCCGACCGTCGTCGCCAGGATCGTCAGCAG
>JAIOAT010000012.1:0-14911 GCA_019873685.1 Chloroflexota bacterium | reverse complement strand
AGTTCCGCCGCCGTCTGGCGCAGCGCGTCCGTCAGGTTGGCGATCTGCAGCCGCACATGCTGACCGAAGAGCCGCGCCCGCAACGCAGCGGGTGTATCCAGGGCGAGCAGGTGGCCGCGCATCACGCCGATGCGGTCGCATAGCCGTTCGGCTTCGTCCAGGTTGTGGGTGGTCAGGAAAATCGTGCGGCCCTCGCTCTTGAGTTCCTCAATGAACTCGCGCACGGTGCGGGCCGCCGCCGGGTCCAGCCCGGCTGTCGGCTCATCCAGGAAGACGGTGCGCGGCTCATGGATCAGGGCGCGGGCGATGGCCAGCTTCTGCTTCATGCCTTTGGAGAAACTGCCGACTGGCTCGCGCCGCCGTTCCCACAGGCCCAGGATGGTCAGGTACTTCTGCACGGCGGCTTCTGGCTGTTCGACCTCGTACAGGTCGGCGTAGATGCGCAGGTTGGCTTCCGCGCTCAGGCGGTCGTACATGCCGGGCGTCTCGGTTAGCACGCCGACGGTGCGGCGTACGTCCATCGGCTGGCGGCGCACGTCATAGCCGTTGACGGTGGCCGTCCCGGAAGTTGGCGCGATCAGGGCGCTGAGCATGCGGACGGTGGTCGTCTTGCCTGCGCCGTTCGGCCCCAGGAAGCCAAAGACCTCTCCACTGGGAATCTCCAGCGTAAGGGCGTCGACGGCGAGGTTCTCGCCGAAGCGCCGGGTGAGTCGATCGGTGGTGATCATGGTCGTTCCCCCTCAAAACGCGATTCGTGGTCGGTCAGCAGCAACAGGCCGCGCTTCCGACCGGGATAATGCTATCAAAATTGAGAATGTTTGGAACCCCCAATTATGCGGGGGAGGATCAGCGTCGACGACGCCAGACGATCACGGCGCCCCCCGCGCCCAGCAGCGCCCACCATACCGCCCCCGCTGCCACGCCGAGCGGCCCGAACAGGGCTGCGCCGCTGACGGCTACCGCTACCCACAGCAACCCGCCGAAGAACCAGCCGACCTGCCCGGTCAGGAACATCCCGCCCACCAGCGCGGCGGCAGCCAGCCCGTGCAGAATCCGCCCCAGCGCCCCGACCGCCTCCATCAGCGGCTGACCGGGCGGGGTGGCGAAGTAAGCGTCCAGCGCCGCCTGGCGGGCGGCAGCCTCCTCCGGGGAAAGATTCTGGTCTTCCAGCGGCGTCCAGGCCAGTTGCAGGTTGGCGATCAGCACCAGCGCGGCCAGGGTAGCCCGCAGGGCGATCCCCGCCCCACCATAGCCAACGCCGACCATCAGCACCTGCGGAGCCGTCCGTGCGTTACGCGCCAGCCAGGCAAAGGCCGCCGTCAGCAGCAGGGCCGCCGCCAGGCCGGAAGCGAAGCCACTGACTCCGGCGAAAACCGGGAGGGTGAAGATATCCGGCACCGCAGCCAAGCCAAAGGCCACGCCGCCCTGTAGCGGCACAGCCAGCAGTTCCATGATCAGCCCGGCGATCGCTCCCGGCAGGATCAGCGTACAGGAAACGCCCCACCGCCGCCGGATCAGGAGGGCGAGCAGCAGAGGTGTCAGCAGCCCGGCCAGGATTTGCGCCAGCGTGGCGACGATCATCAGTAGCATCTGCGTGCTCCGCTACGGCCACTCGAACGTCCCAATCGTGTACCAGGGATCGCCCTGCGTGGTCGGGATTTTAGCGCCGTCAGCCCAGTAGTACGTCTGCACGCCGATGCTGTATACGCCCGGCGGCAGGTCAGCCGGCTGGAGAGGATGCGGGTCGTAGATCAGGTCGCCCGGTAACCATCTGGTGGTGGGACGTGTTCCCCGCGCCGGGAAAGTATCATCCTGGGCGACCAGCCGCCCGCTGACATCCAGCGCAAAGGCTGAAGTGGTATAGTCGCGGTCAACCGGCGCGTCAACCGACCACCACAGATCGACCCGTCCAACCTCCGGGTAGACCTCCGCCCGGCGCAGGATCAGGCCCGACTCGTAGACGGCCAGCGGTTCTCCCTCCGGCGAGCGGTCGTAGCGATGAACATTGAGGGCGTTGCCCACGTGGTCAGTGGTCAGGGTGAAACTCCGCTGGAAGCCGTGTTGTTCGAGCTGGTTGAAGATGTCGTGATCCTCGCCCCAGGCCACTACCCAGATCGTCTGCCGCGTCGGGTCGGTCAGGAAGGCGGTCAGTTCGTTGTGGTATGTCGTCGGATCGGTCGCCGCGCGCCACATCCGCAGGGAGCGCACGCTCTGCGGCGGCAGGGCGCGCTCCAGGTAGTAGCCGACGCTGTAATCGTCGTTGTGAACCTCCAGGAGTACCGGCTCGCCGGGCCGTGCGTAAGCCAGCACGTTAGCGGCCACCCGATCCCAGGGCGGCTTGGGCCAGTAGAAATCGACCGTTGTCACACTGTACACGAGCAGGACAGCCAGCAGCAGACCTCGCGCTGGCTGGCGCAGGTTGCCCAGGCCACGGGCCGTCAACAGGGCGATGGCCGGGGTCACCAGGATCGCCCAGCGCGGCGAGAAGAACGGGCGGAACAGCCCGATCAGGCCGATGACGGCAAAGGGCAGCGCCGCCCAGGCCAGCAACAGGAAGCCGTCTCCATCCGGTCGCCAGCGCAGGCGTGGCGCACTGTCGGCGCCGTAGGTCACGGCGGCCAGCCCCAGCAGCATCAGGCCGATGATCAGCGGCCATTGCCGGGTGAAATACAGGTGCGCCATCTCTGTCCATGCCGTGGCGCTCAGCGGCTCCGGCAGGAACAGCAGGTTAGGCGTCAGTACCTGATCCAGGAAGCCGGTGAGGAACCAGGGCAGGAAGGCAACCCCCGCCGCCGCCAGCGAGATGAGAGCCTGCCAGCGCTCCCGCCCACGCAGGTAGAGCAGGGCGTGCAGCCCTTCCGCCGCCAGCAGCAGCCCGCCCAGATAGAACGTGTACAGGTTGGCGATGCTGGCGGCGATCCAGGCCAATCGACGTCCGCGCGTCGGTCTCGCTACCCAGCGGGTGTAAGCCAGGACGCTGATCACCAGGATCAGCTTGTGGAAGGCGTAGTTGCGCGCTTCCTGAGCCATCGCAATGTCGGGATCGGAGAGGGCAAAAAACAGCGCGGCCAGCAGCGCAATCTGTCGGCGGGGCAACACCGCGCCTGTCGGGGCCATCCGCCGGGCCAGCAGGTAGACCAGCGGCACGGTCAGCACGCTGCACAGCGCGGAAAAGTAGCGCATGGCCAGCAGTGAGTCGCCGGTGACGGCCATCCACGCGCCCAGAGCGTAGTAATACAGCGGCGGATGCATGTCGTCCAGCGCCGCGCCTATTGGGCCGAGGCGGGTCATCACGTAGTGGGTGTAGCCCTCGTCCAGCCACATGCCCTGTTGCATCAGGTGATAGAGGCGGGCAAAGACCGCCAGCAGCAGGACGGCGACCAGCAGCGCCAGGCGTCTGTTTGAGCGCTCAATCTGAAGGGTCATCGGTCATCCCCTGGAGTGTCCGGAAGGCAAGCCTAACGCTTTCCGGCCTGGCGCGCCAGCAGGGGCGGTGTGGTTGACGCAGGGAGAGACGGCGATCAGGCCTGTGCTACGCTGCCTCAGCGCTGCCCTTGCCCCGGTCAGCAGGCTATCAGGAGGTTCGCCACGCTTCCACCAGCGGCAGTAGATCGGCCAGGCGGGTCAGTGTAGCGTCCGGTGTGATGGGCAGGCCGCCCGAAGGCGGAGCTTCCCACTCAGCGCTCTGCAGCAGTACACCACGCAGACCGGCTTGCTGCGCCCCATACACGTCAAAGTATGGATGGTCGCCCACAAAGGCGGCTTCCTGCGGCTGTAGTCCCAGCGCATCCAGCGTCATCTGGAAGACCTGCCGGGCGGGCTTCCACGCGCCAACATCCGCGGAGAAGAACGCGCAATCCAGGTACTCGGCCAGCCCCCAGCGAGCCAGGTCCTCCAGGTGGAAGGCGCCCGGCCAGACCGTATTGCTGAACAAGCCCAGCCGCAACCCCTGCGCCCGAAGCGCAGCCAGAGTCTCCGCTGCGCCGGGCAGGGGTCGGACGACCGCCTGCGCCGGGGCCACATACGTGGCTACCGCGCTGTCGATCAGGCCGTCGTTGGCGGCATCCTCCGGCAGGCCCCAGCTCAACAACACCTCGCGCAGGATCGGGCCAAGCTGCGGATTGACCGGTTTCCCCTCCGCGATCATCCGCCACTGGCGCTCCATCGCGGCGAAGGCGCTCTGGCGGGCTTCCTCGACCGGCGGGGCGGGATACCCGCGCTCCAGCAGGAAGGTGCGCAGCGCATCAGCGCCCAGATCCTCCATCGCCCGCCAGCCCTCGCCAGCGCTGGGGGCGGGCGGATGGTAATCCAGCAGCGTCCCTCCCATATCGAAGATCACGCCACGCAGTGCCATCGTTTTCCCCCTCTTCCCGGTGATGATGGTCAGAGTCCATATCATACCACAGTGGTAGGGATTGTGGCTGTGGCTATCCGTGCCGGGAGGGTATAATCCCGGCGCAGGCCAGCGGCTTTCGCCGCGGGCAGAAAAGAGGGCGCTTTTCACATGGCTGAACACAATCCCGCTTCGTCCGCCGCTTCGATGGCGGAGCGCCTGGCCACGCTGGCAGAGATCAACCAGGCGATCAATGCCAGTCTGGATCTTGATATCGTGATGGACACTGTGCTGGACAGGGTGGTTGAGGCCGTCAAAGCGCAGCGCGGCTTTCTGATGTTGCGCGACGATTCCGGGCAGTTGCACGTCCGGGTGGCGCGCGGCCTGAACAAGGAAGACCTGCTCTCGCCGGATTTCCAGTACAGCACGACGATCGTCAACCAGGTCGTACGCACCAACGCCCCTCTTCTCACCAGCAACGCCGAGCATGATCCGCGCTTCGAGCAGGGCGAAAGCATCATCGCCCTGGGCCTGCGATCGATCATGTGCGCCCCGCTGCTGGTCAAGAACCGCCTGATCGGGCTGGTGTATGTGGATAACACGCTGCGCGCCGGGGTCTTTCAGCAGAGCGATCTCGACCTGCTGACGGCCTTCGCCGGGATGGCCGCCATCGCCCTGGAAAACGCTCGCCTGCACCGGCTGGAGGTGGAGAGCACCCGGCTGGAGCGCGAATTGAGCATCGCCTATGACATTCAGCGCAGCATGTTGCCGCACCGCCTGCCGGATTTTCCCGGCTATCAGATCGCGGCAACCTGGCACAGTGCGCGGGAAGTCGCCGGCGACTTCTATGACGCTTTTCTGCTGGATGGCGATCAGCTGGGTGTGGTGATCGCTGACGTGGCCGATAAGGGCGTCGGCGCGGCGCTGTTCATGGCCGTAGCCCGCAGCCTGATCCGGGGCATCGCGGCTGTGGCCCGCTTCCCGCTGGATACCATCCACCAGGCGAACCGGTTGATGATGCTGGAGGGCAACAACAGCGGCATGTTCGTGACGGCCTACTACACGGTGTTTGAGCGCGACGGCCGGGCGGTAGGCGTCAACGCCGGGCATAACCGGCCGCTGCTTTACCGCCACCGCACGGCGGAGATCAGCTGGCTGCCCCGGGGTGGGCGGGCGATGGGCTGGTTCGAGCAGATTCCCCTGAACCCCCATCCTATTGAACTGGAACCCGGCGACGTGCTAGTCTATTACACAGACGGCCTGACCGACGCGGAGAACGAGCAGGGTCTGTTCTTCGGGGAACGCCATCTGGCCGAGATCGTCCGCGAGGAAGCCCGCCGCGGGCGTTCCGCACTGGAGATCCTCGACCGCATCAGCGCCGTGGTGCAGGCGTTTGTCGGGCAGGCGCCGCCCTTTGACGACCTGACGATGATTGTGGTGAAGTATTGTGGAGAAGCGTGATGAGGAACTTTATCAAGCGTCTGGCGACGATGCTGGCGGTGGTTCTCCTGCTGATCGGGGTGACGGCGCTGCTGGCTGCTCCCCGGCTGGTGATCGATCTGGCCGCTCGCGTGGAGGCTGCGCCAGCGGGCACACGCACCGCCCTGATCGTGGCCGCCGTCCTGATCGATCTGCTGCTGGTAGCCATCCTGGTTCGCCTGTTACGCCCGCCGCGCAAGGATGGGCTGGTCGTCCGGGCGCGCGGGGCCAGGGCGGAAGTCAGCGTGGATTCCGTACAGCGCCAGATCAACACGCGCATCGCCCAGGTGTCTGACGTGCTGGCGGTGCAGACCGGCGTTGAAGTGACGCAGGAAGGCGCGGCCAAAGTGGAGATGAATGTCCGCACGCGTCCGGATATTGTCATCCCGGAAAAGCAAAAGGAGCTGGGCCGCGTGTTGCGCCAGCTCATTGAAAAGCAGATGGGCCTGCGGCTGGCCGGTGACCCGGTTATCCATATCGCCCTGGCGACCGATGAATTCGACACGGCTGACCGGGTGACCACCGTCGTCCAGCCGATTGCCGCGCCAGCGGAGGCCGCCTACGCCTCGCTGCCGGCCACTGCTTCGTATACCGAGGTGGCTGCCGAGCATGTCGAGCATCCAGCGCTGGCTGAACCCCCGGCAAGCCCGGCGCCTCCCCCGCCAGCGCCGTCCGCGCCTGTCGAAGCGCCGGAGGAAACGCCGCCTGCTCCGGAAGAGGATGAACCCTGGCGCGCCTTTCTGCTGGAAGACAGCGACAGAGCCTGACCCGCAGAGGCCCGGCGTCAATGAACCGGGCCTCTGGTTTTCATGTAGCGGGGGAATCGTCAGCCGTCGTGGCCTGCAGGCGGGCCAGTTCTTCCGGCGTGTTGACGTTGACGAAGGAGCGCAGCGCCGGGTCAAAGCGGCGCACTTCGTCCTCTTCCACGAAGCGCAGCCGCACCTGACCGTAAAAGCTGATCGCCTTCAACTGATCCTGTTCCAGCTTCTCGCGGATGGCTCCCAGGCAGCCCTTGCTGTAGACGGCGTGCAGCGCTTCCGGGAAGCCGCGCAGGCGCGGTACAATCGCGTCATAACCGGCCCGCAGGCTGATCAGATGTCTGAGCAGCGCCGGGTTCAGGAACGGCATATCGCAGGCCACGCACAACGTGTACGGGGTTGGGCTGGAGGCGATGGCCGTATAGAGGCCACCCAGCGAGCCTTTCCCCGGCAGCAGATCGCTGTACATCGGCAGCCCCAGCGCCGCGTAATCCGCCGGACGGTTGGTGATCAGGATGATGGGCAGGTCCAGGCTGCCCACACGTTCCAGCACGTGCTGGATCAGGGTCTTGCCCAGCAGCGGCACAAAGCTCTTGTCCGTCCCCATCCGGCTGGATTTCCCTCCGGCCAGGATGGCGACGGTCACCGTATCTTCCATAGGGCAACTCCTGCGGCTTCTTCGCCGCAACGCGATCGATTGTAGCGCAGGGGCGTGTCCCGGGCATGCGCCGGCAGGTGTGCGGCCTGTCGTGGGCGATCTCCCCGGTGTGATCTCAGGAGTGGTCGATGGCTGAGTTCTTCAACGTTCTTCCGCCTGCTGAAGCCCTGGCCCGCTGGCTGGAGGCAGTCACGCACCACACCGCCAGTGTTGAAACTGATCTCCGGGCAGGGATGGCGATCGGCGGCGTGCTGGCGGAAGAGGTCTTGAGTCCGGAGGACTTGCCCGCCTTCCGCCGGGCGACGGTGGATGGCTACGCCGTTCGCGCTGCCGATACCTATGGCGCGGGCGAGGCGCTGCCGGCTTACCTGCGTGTTGTCGGCGAGGTGCGCATGGGAGAGCAACCGGCGATCACGGTCGGGCCGGGGCAGGCCGCGTTGATCCACACCGGCGCGATGATCCCCGATGGCGCGGACGCGGTGGTGATGGTGGAGCACACCAGCCTGATCGCAGTGGACGAGATCGAGGTGCTCCGCCGCGTGGCCCCCGGCGAGAATGTCCTGCAGGTCGGTGAAGATGTGCGCCGGGGGGAACGGGTGCTGTCCGCCGGGGCGCGCCTGCGTCCGCCGGAGATCGGGGCGCTGCTGGCGCTGGGCCTGGGCACGGCGGCCCGTCCGATCCGTCTGCGCGCCCGTCCGCGGGTGGCCATCTTCTCCACCGGCGACGAGGTCATCCCGCCGGAGGATACTCCTGCGCCGGGCCAGGTCCGCGATGTCAACAGCTTTACCATCAGCGCACTGGCGGCGGAGGCAGGGGCCATCGCTGAGCCATGGGGAATTATCCCGGATGACGCCGCGGCGCTGGAGACAGCCCTGCGGGCTGCGCTGGCCCCGCCCGCCGCCGCCGATCTGGCCGTGATCACGGCGGGCAGCAGCGTGAGCGCCCGCGACATGACCGCTGCAGTGATCAACCGCCTGGCGGCTGAACTGGGCGGGCCGGGTGTGCTGGTGCACGGAGTGGCCATCAAACCTGGCAAGCCCACCATCCTGGCTGTTGTAGATGGGCGGCCGGTGCTCGGTCTGCCGGGCAACCCGGTCAGCGCGATCGTCGCCTTCTGGCTGTTTGGCCTCCCGGCTATTGGCCACGTGCTGGGCGGGTCTCCGCCCTCCCGGCCACGCCTCCGCGCCACGCTTACGGCCAACGTTCCGAGCGTTGCCGGGCGGGAGGACTACATCCCTGTTGTGCTACATGAGAACGATGATACCATCAGAGCAGACCCGATCTTCGGCAAGAGCAACCTGATTTTCACCCTGGTGCGCGCCGATGGTCTGGCCAGGATTCCGCTGGACGCCACCGGTCTGCGGGCCGGTGACGCCGTTGACGTCTATCCGTTTTAACAAGACCGCTGAAGGATCGCGGAGCAAGGCCAGGATGAGCGACCAGAGTCACAAGACCAGAGATGAACTGCTGGCGGAGATCGCCAGGTTGCGCCAGCGCATTGCCGAACTGGAAGCCGCCCAGGCGATGCGGGCTGCTGCTGAGGTAGGCGAGGACCGCCTTCGGCAGGTTATCCAGAGCATGCCGGTGATGATGCTGGCCTTTGATGAAGGGCTTGACCACATCACCGTCTGGAATCATGAATGCGAGCGCGTCACCGGTTTCAGCGCCGAGGAGATTGTCGGCAAACCGGAATCCCTCCGGCTGATCTATCCTGATCCTGCCTATCGCGCCTACCTGCGGGATGAATGGCAGCGCCGGGGGGATAACTACCGCAATTTCGAGTGGGAGGTCGCCTGCAAAGACGGCAGCACCCGCATCGTCTCCTGGTCGAACATCTCTCAGCTATTCCCCATCCCTGGCTGGGGAACCTGGGCCATTGGCGTGGATGTCACCGCCCGCCGGCAGGCTGAAGCCGCTCTGCAGGCGGCCCATGACGAACTGGAGCAACGCGTCAGGGAGCGCACCGCTGAACTGGCCGAGGCCAACGCCCGGCTGCTGATGGAGATTCAGGAGCGCAGGCAGGCCGAGGAAGCCCTGCGCCAGAGCGAGGAGCGCCTGCGCCAGGTGCTGGAGAACATGCCGGTGATGCTGATCGCCTATGACGAGCACGCTGACACCATCCGGGTGTGGAACCGCGAATGCGAGCGTGTCACCGGGTATAGCGCTGCCGAGATCGTTGGGCGTTCGGCGCGGGAGATCAACCGCCTGCTGTACCCCGATTCCGCTTATCTGTCCCGCCTGTGGCGGGAGATGGTAGCCCGCGGCGATGACTACCGCGACTGGGAATGGGAATGGGTCTGCAAGGATGGCAGCCGCAAGACCATCGCCTGGTCGAACATCTCCGATCGTTTCCCCATCCCCGGCTGGGCTACCTGGGCCATCGGTGTGGATGTGACCGAGCGCCAGAAGTCCAAGGAGCGCGCCATCGCCCTGGGCGTTGAGCAGGCCCGCCGGGAGATGCTGGAGCGCTTCATCAGCGATGCTTCTCATGACCTCAAGACGCCGCTAACCACCATGCGGCTCAGCCTGAGTGTGATGCGCAAGACGCTGGACGAAGATGTCCGCGCCCGACATTTGACCATCCTGGGGATGCAGGTGACTCATCTGGAAAGGACGGTCGAAGACCTGCTGAATGTCGTCCGTCTGGACCAGAAGGAGGAGCTGGTTCGCAGCCCGCTGGACCTCGCCGCGCTGGCGCGGAGTGTCATCGCCGAACAGTCGCTGTTGATCGAGCAGAAAAACCATCATGTCACCTTTCAGGCGGAAGGCGATCCGCTGACTCTTGTCGGCGATGAAATGGAACTGCACCGCCTGATCACCAATCTGCTGACCAACGCCTGCAACTACACACCCCCCGGCGGACAGATACTGGTTCGTGTTGCCCGGCAGGACGCCAGCATCCTGCTGGAAGTCCAGGACAACGGGATCGGGATCAGCGAGGCGGAACTGCCCCACATCTTCAAACGTTTCTACCGCGCCGACCGCGCCCGCAGCACCAACACCGGTGGTATGGGACTGGGCCTGCCCATCGTGCAGAAGATCGTCGAAGCCCACCACGGCATCATCGAGGTCGATAGCGTGCCGGGGCGGGGCAGCGTCTTCCGCATTTTTCTGCCGCTTGACGCCGGTGGCGCCGAGGTTGCAGCGGGCGATCCGAACGGCAACAGCGAGCATAGCTAACCGGGGCGGAAAAACGCGGTATGAGCCAGGAGCGTAACATCTACCTGCGTGACATCCCGCTGGAAGATGCCTGGGCGATCTTCTCCGGCGCGTTGCAGCACGCCGGGTTGTGGGGGCCATTCCCGGCGGAAGACGTGCCTGTCAGCGAAGCCCTGGGGCGGGTGACCGCCGCGCCGATCTGGGCCAGGATCAGTTCGCCGCATTACCATGCCAGCGCCATGGACGGCTATGCCGTCCGGGCGCGCGATACGCTGGGCGCAACCGAAACCGCCCCGGTGACGCTGGAGGAAGGTACGCCGGCGACGGCCAGCCGTCCGGCGCTGGCGGTCAACACCGGTCAACCCCTGCCAGATTGGGCCGACGCTGTGATCATGATCGAGCATGTCCAGCCGCTGGGCGAGGGCCGGTTGCTCATCCGCAGCCCGGTGGCGCCCTGGCAGCATGTCCGCCCGATGGGGGAGGACATGGTGGCTACGGAGCTGGTGCTGCCCGCCAACCACACACTGCGCCCGGTGGATGTGGGCGCGGCGGCGGCCTGCGGCCACGCCACGGTCAGCGTCCGCCGTCGCCCGGTGGTGGCTATCCTGGCGACTGGCTCCGAACTGGTGCAACCGGGCGATCCGCTGCGGCCCGGCGATGTGATCGAGTTCAACAGTCTGGTGCTGGCCGGGCAGGTGCAGGAATGGGGCGGTATTCCTCAGCGTTTGCCGCCTGTCCCCGATGACCTGGAGCGCATCCGGGAGGCTGTCCGGGCCGCCGCGCCCGCTGCCGACCTCTTCCTGATCAACGCCGGGTCTTCCGCCGGCACTGAAGATCACACCGCTGCGGTGGTGCGGGCGCTGGGCCAGTTGCTGGTGCATGGCGTTGCCGTGAGGCCCGGCCATCCGGTGGTGCTGGGAATGCTGGAAACAGAGGGTCGCCGTGTGCCGGTCATCGGCGTGCCGGGCTACCCGGTCTCCGCCGCGCTGACCGGCGAGATCTTCGTCCGTCCGCTGCTGGATCGCTGGCTGGGCCGCCCGGCGGAACCGCTGCCGACGATCGAGGGCGAACTGACGCGCAAGGTGCTCAGCCCGGTTGGCGATGAGGAATACCTGCGGGTTACGGTGGGCCAGGTGGGCGAGCGTGTGCTGGTCACGCCGCTGGGGCGCGGCGCCGGCGTGATCACCTCGCTGGTCCGAGCGGATGGCATTGTGCGCATCCCGCGCTTTAGCGAGGGGTATAACGCCGGGGATCGGGTGACCGTGCATCTGTATCGCTCGCCGCATGTCATTGCGCATTCCGCCCTGATCAGCGGCTCGCACGACCTGACGCTTGACCTGCTGGCGCAATTCCTGGCGGAGCGCCATCCGACTTACCGGCTGGTCAGCGCCCATGTGGGCAGCCTGGGCGGGCTGATCGCGCTGGAACGAGGTCAGGCGCATCTGGCCGGTTGCCACCTGCTCGACGTAGAAACCGGCGAATACAATGTGGCCTATGTGCGCCGCTATGTGCCGGGCCGGGCCGTCCGCCTGATCACGCTGGTCGGGCGCGTACAGGGCCTGATCGTGCCCAGGGGCAATCCCAGAGGAATCACGGGCATCGCCGACCTGGCCCGCGAGGATGTGCGTTATGTGAACCGCCAGCGCGGGGCGGGCACGCGCCTGCTCTTTGACCATTTGCTGGCGCGGGCAGGGTTGCGCCCGGAGCAGATCACCGGCTATGCGCACGAGCAGATCACCCATCTGGCTGTGGCAGCGGCGGTACAGAGCGGGCAGGCGGACGCCGGGATGGGCGTGCTGGCGGCGGCGCGCGCCCTGGACCTTGACTTCATCCCTCTGGCGACAGAACGTTACGATCTGGCGCTGGCGCTGGAGTATGCCGACGTACCGCCGGTGCGGGCCACGCTGGAACTGTTGCATGATGACGCATTTCGGGCTGCGGTGGCCGCCCTGCCCGGTTATGATGTCGCCCGGATGGGGATGATCGTGGCGGATGTGCTTTAGGCAGGGGGGACAGGATGGCTCCGGGCAGGATCGCGGTAGTGGCGTTGATGGTGGCGCTGCTGGCAGGAGGTGCGGCGCTGGCTCAGGAAAGCAGTGCGCCGGGACGGGTGCTGGTCTGGCTGGCGCCCGGACAGCCGGGCGCGCCTGTCGGGCCGGGGACGCTGGCCTGGGTGACCGCTGGCGCAGCGCCGCAACCGCTGGCCGAAGTGCCAGCGGAAGGGCCGCAGACGCGCGTCTTTGCCTGCGGGCCGGAGGCGCTGGCTCCCAGCGGGGACGGGCTGGTGATCTTCATCGGCGCGGAAACTGGCGGTCTGTACTATCTCCCGCTGGTGGCTGAAGGCGCACTCACCCGCCTGGGGAATGCCCATGCCCTGGCCTGCAACGGGCCGGATCGGGCCGCCTACAGTCCCGACGGTCGGCGATGGGCCTACATCGATTATCCGGCGGATGCTACCCGCCGCGCTCCCTTTGCCAGCGGGACCCTGCGCATCCTGACCATGCCTGCCGCGGAAGGCCCGGCTCCGTTTGTTGAAACAGCGGCTTTCCCGGAGATCGTGGCTTTTACGCTGGGGGATGCCGGGGCATATGCCGTGCGCTTTTTCACGGATGTGAATGGCCTGGCTGACGAAGCGGCGCTGATCGGCTGGGATGGCGCTGCCGGGCGCGAGATTGCGACGCTCACCCCCGCTCGCGGTTGCGACTGGACGAGCGCGGCCCTGGCCCCTTATGCGGGCGGCGGGGTGATCCTCTCGCTGGGCCAGCACTGTCCCGGCGGGTCGCAGTGGCGGTTGTTCACCATCCGCGATGATGGGCTGGCGACTGAGCACGTCTACATGCCCAGCGGCGGCGCTTACCTGCCCACCAGCACCGTCAACCGGCTCATCCCGCTGGCAGACGGACGGCGTGTCCTGGCGACGTTTCCGAACGGCCGGGCAGCCAGCGTGGCCAACCTGGTGCTGGCCGATCTCGCCGCCAAGACCGTCACGCTGGTGACTGAGGGCGTGACGGTCGATACCTTCCCCGGTGGTCTGGCCCGGCTTTTCCAGCTTTCGCCGGACGGGCGCTTCCTCGCCTACGTCAGTTCGACGGCCAATGACGAGCATTTCCTGCATCGTCTGGCGCTGGACGGTAGCGTTACGCCGGTCACCATCAACGCCGGATCGCGCGGGGATGTGATCGCCACCTTCAGCTTTGGCGCGGATGGCCGTCTGGCTTTTGTCGCCGGGGGGACGGGCGGCCAGGATAACACGCTGTTCCTCCTGCCTGCTGGCGGGGCTATGCCGCAGCGCGTGATGCGCGGGCGCTTCCTGCAGTCCGCCAGCCTGGTGACCGACGTGGGGGTGATCCTGCTGAACCACGTGCCTGCGGATGCTGGCTATCCGCGCACGGCAACCGATCTGGTGCTGGCCGGCTTTGATGGCCGCCTGACGACACTGCTGGAAGGGCGGACGGCTGGCAGCTGGGGTTACCCGCTGCTGTGGCAGGCAGCGCCGGGCGCGGAGGTTCCCTGATCGGTGGGGTTTCAACATCTGTGAAAGAGTAGTCGGAAGGCAACACCTGTAGCATAGTATCTTGCGATGGTGAGAAGAGGGTCTTCTTATTCCTTGGCAGGAGTGATGTTTGCTTGTTGCTGCAAAGTGCAGCATAATTCTGCATAGTGCTGCACCAGATATATAGAGCGACGACAATGCCCAGCAAGAACAGGATAACAATAAATCTGTCTGAAGAGGAGTTGCTGGAGATGGCTACAATCTCCAGTAAGAGCCATGTCTCTTTGGCGTGGATAGGTCGTCAGGCTATAAGGGAGTTTCTCGCGAAGTATCGCGATGCACCGCCTGATTTTCCAGTCTATCGGGCAGATGGTTCTGATACAAAGAGGCATGAAGGAACAATAGGCCGTGAGTAGAAAAAGTGATTTGCCATTCGGTAGTGAATTCTCTCCCTCACAGATCACGCTGCCTGACTTGCTGGAGATAGTAGAGGCTAATCAAGGCGATCCTCAGGCGTTAGATGAAGCTATCTTGGTCCGGTTTTTTGCGAAGCACGGGCAAGCTCACAACGAAGAAGCGAATGCCAGTAACCGCCGCACGCTGGCATACAATTGCAGATTGGGATTGACGGCCTATCAGATTATTGATCACGAGGGCCAGTTTACAGATTTTGGCCGGATGCTCTACGCTCTGCGCCACGATGAGTCACGGCTTTACGATGCCCTGGCGAGGCATATTCTGTTGAATCTTCAGGGTATGAATCTGGTGCAGTGCATTCTGGACATGACATCTGCTGGAGAAGAGATTAACCTGACTACTCTGCGTGAAGGGCTGGCCGCACGGGGGATCCACTATCCATCAGGCGGAAAGCATCCCAGTGTCATGCGTCTATGGTTGGCCAAAGCGGGCGTTTTCATTGGGTCACGCTGGCAGGTTGACGAGTTGCGTCTGCGTGCTGTTCTGGGTGCTGCTCCCGACCAGTATGAAGTTCTGGCTGGCTTTACACGGGAACAACGGGCCTTTCTCCGTGC
>JAIOAT010000011.1 GCA_019873685.1 Chloroflexota bacterium | reverse complement strand
GGTCTCTCAACAGACTCAGGAGACATCCTGATCCCGACGGGTCAGCAGCAGGGTTTCCAGTTCAACCATCTCATCTTCGTTCAGGCTCTCGATCAGCCGGGCGATACGGGCCGGGTCGGCACGCTTCAGTTTGCCGCTATCCTGCGCTTCCCGGTTCCCTTCACCAGGGTTCCCCAGCCGGCCCCAGACCGCCGCTGTGGAGAGCGTTGCCGCCGCTGCCAGGGCGGCAACGATGGCAAAGAATGTATCCTGGCCAAGCGGCTTTGAAGCCGGGCCAAGGGCGATTCCGAAGAACAACACGATTATCGCGCCAAAGATCACCCAGATCGCCATGGTGATCCACAGCCGGTCACGGTCGCGCATCGATGATCCTTTCCCCCCGCCATACAGCGCACGAAGCGCACGAGAACGACAGGCCAACGTGCCCTCGCTCCCGCGCTACGGTGATTTTCTGCCAGCACTTACAGAATATTACGCACCCACGACCGCCGGGTTGCAGAGTCGCGTGTGCATGACGGATGCGTTCAGTTCAGGCGCTCGAAAATGCCCGCCGCGCCCATTCCGCCGCCGATACACATGGTGACCAGACCGTACCTGCCGCCGCGCCGCCGCAGTTCATGCAGCAGTTGAACCGTCAACTTGGCCCCGGTCGCGCCCAGCGGATGCCCCAGGGCGATCGCCCCGCCGTTGACATTGACGATCGCCGGGTTCAGACCCAGCTCGCGGATGACGGCCACGCTCTGCGCGGCAAAGGCTTCGTTTAGCTCGATCAGGTCAATATCAGCCAGGGTCAGTCCGGCCCGTCTGAGGGCGCGCGGCGCCGCTTCTACCGGCCCGATACCCATCACTTCCGGGTGCACCCCGACCACGTCAAAGGCCACGAAGCGCGCCAGCGGCGTCAGGCCCAGCCGGGCAGCCATCGCCGCCTCCATGACGACTACGCCTGCTGCGCCGTCGCTCAGCGGCGAGGAATTGCCCGCCGTGACCGTGCCGCCTTCCTTGAACACCGGCTTGAGCGCCGCCAGCGCCTCGGGGGAGGTATCCGGGCGGGGATGCTCGTCGCGGTCAAAGATGACCCGCTGGCGCTGCAGATGGCCGTCCGGTCCGACGGTGACCTCCTCAAGCTCGACGGGCACGATCTCCGCCGCGAATTTGCCCGCTGCCTGCGCAGCGACCGCCTTGCGATGGCTGTCGTAGGCAAACGCATCCTGCTCCTCGCGGGTCACATGGTATTCCTCGGCCACGCGCTCCGCTGTCAGGCCCATGCTGATATACGCCTCCGGATGCTCCTCCACCAGCCTGAGGCTGGGGCTGAGCCGGAAGCCGGTCATGGGCACGGCGCTCATCGATTCCACCCCACCGGCAATGATGACATCCGCGCCGCCAGCGACGATCCGCTCCGCTGCGCTGGCGATGGCCTGCAGGCCGCTGGCGCAAAAGCGATTGATCGTCTGCGCCGGGACGCTCACCGGCAACCCGGCCAGGATGCTCACCACACGGGCGATGTTCAGCCCCTGCGGGCCTTCCGGGAAGGCGCAGCCCAGCACCACATCATCAATCAGCGCCGGGTCAAGCCGTCCTTCCGTCTGGTGGAGCAGTTCGCGGATCACCGCCGCCGCCAGGTCATCGGGCCGGGCGTTGCGGGTCGCGCCTTTCCTGGCGCGGCCTACCGCTGTCCGTGTCAGCGCGACAATCACCGCCTCTCTCATCGGTCATACTCCTTGCCCATCTGCCGGGCCACTGCCTGGAAACCAGCCATGAACGCCGGCTTGCCGCCATGCGACGGATGGCGCAGCTTGATGAAGTCCACGCCCAGCGCAGAAAGCGATCGCTCAGCCAGATTGCCTACCGCCAGCACCATCGTGAAGTCGAACAGATCCAGCATCTCCGCCAGAAAGATGCGCCCCTGGGCCAGTTCATCCGCCCGCGGTGCGCGGTTGGAAAGCGGATTGCCCGCCTGAAAGGGATGGAACGGATACGCGGCGAAGATCACGGGCAGGAGACCGGTGCTTGCGATGGCCTCCCAGACGATCGTCGCGCTCGGCTCCTTGCGCGGGCGGTCGTATTCCGGCGACATGCGGTAGCCCGCCGCCGCGCCGAGGATCGGCACGCCGGCTGGTGGGTTGAGCATCAGATGGTCGCTGGTGAAGTTCAGGCCGGAACGGCGGCAGCCCTGGTAGCCGGGAGCTTCTCCCACCAGCAGCACCTGCGGGTCGCGGGCCGCCATCTGGTGCAGGTACAGGCGCAGGTTCTCGCGCCGGACAGCATTGAAACCATCCGCATAGGCGTACTGGTTACAGGCATCGGTGGCGACTTCCGCCTCCGCTAGATGCGCGATGAAACGGTCAAAGCGGTCGGTCATGGTTCGCTCCGGGCACGTCGTCAGTTGCGCAGCGGTTTGTTGTGCTGGAGCATGTACCACAGGCGCTCCTGCGTCTTCGGCTCCCCGGCCAGGCTCAGGAAGGCCTCCCGTTCCAGGTCGAGGATGACCCGCTCATCCACCCACCCCGGCGCGCTGAGATCGCCGCCGGTCAGGACATAAGCCAGCTTGCCAGCGACTTTAGCGTCATGTTCGCTGGCATAGCCGCCCTGGGCCATCTGCCACACGGCCAGCCTGAGCGCCGCCAGCGCATCCCGACCCGCCGCCCAGACCTTGCCCGGCGGAGATGGGCGGTAACCGGGCGCCAGCGCCAGGGCCATGCGCTTGGCTTCTGCCAGGTGCTGATCGCGGTGCATCACGATCCGGTCCGCCGGCCCGAGGAAACCCATCGTCCGCGCCTGTTTGGCGCTTTCGCTGACTTTGGCCAGCGCGATCTGCTCGAAGACTTGCTGCAGGTGCGGCAACACATCAGCGCCAGGCGTGCGCATAACCGGGTTGATCACCCGCCGCAGCATCTCCTTGGTGCCCGTCCAGGCGGCGATCAGGCCCAGTCCGAACTCCACCAGGCCAATGTACAGTTCAGCATGAGCGACGCAGGCGGTACAGGCCATCGTCACCTCTGCGCCTGCGCCCAGCGCCATACCAAAGGGCGCGGTCACTACCGGCTTCGGGGCATGGCGCAGCGCCTCCATGATCGCCTGCCCCTCGCGGATCACCCGATCCAGCTCGTCCCACTGCCCGGCCTGGGCCATCATGGCGATCAGCATGATGTTGGCCCCCAGCGAAAAGTGCTGGCCCTGGTTGCCGATCACCAGCGCGTCAAAGTCGTTTTCCAGCCGGGCCAGCCCGCGCTGCAGCATGGCCAGGATATCCGCGTCAAAGGCGTTGGCCTTGGTGTGAAATTCCACCAGCAGCGCACCATCGCCCATGTCGATCAGGCTGGCTCCGGCGTTCTCCTCCACGACCCTGCCCGCCGCCTTCAGATCGGCGATGACCACCACCTGCCGATCAGGGTTCAGATCGCGGTATCCCTTCGCCACCGGATCGTAAACGCCGGTCACGATCCCACGCCCGTCGCGGCGGTAGAAGGTCGCGCCGCCGCCGGCTAGCATCTCCTTCACCCAGTCCGGCACCGCGTAGCCATCCGCCTCCATGCGCGGAACGGACTCAGCGACGCCGATGGCGTCCCAGATTTCAAACGGGCCAAGCTCATGCCCGAAGCCCCACCGCGCCGCACGATCCAGACTGGGCAGGTCATCGGCGATCACGCCGACCATCCGCGCGGCGTATGCGAGGTAGAAGGCGTGCAGCGCCCACAGGAACCGCCCGGCGCGATCCTCCTCCGCGATCAGCGCCCGGATGCGCGCGCCGGTATCCTCGATCTTGCGGTGTTTGCCCACACTCTCAAAGCGGACGCTCACCGGCGGCGCATACTCAAACGTCTGCAGGTTCAACTCCCAGAACTGGCGTTCACCATCGACAAAGACCTTCCTGTAAAAGCCCTGGTCAGTCTTGCCGCCCAGCCAGCCTTCGGCGACCAGCCGATCCAGGACGCGGGTTAGCCCGGCGTCCACCAGCACCTCGCGGGCCGGGTCATCCGGGATGGCCTCGTACAGGTTGCGGCTGACATGCGCCAGCACGTCGATGCCCACCAGATCCAGCAGGCGGAAGGTCGCCGTCTTGGGGCGTCCGATCAGGGGGCCGGTCAGGGCGTCGATCTCTCCTACGGTGAAGCCGTGCTCAACGGCATAGGCCACCGTAAAGGCGCCGACGATATTCAGCACCCGATTCGCGATGAAGTTGGGCGTATCCCTGCCGATCACCACGCCCTTGCCCAGTACATCGCGTCCAAACGCGGCCATGAACGCCACCAGCGCCGGGTCGGTTTCCACGCCGGGGATGATTTCCAGGAGTTGCATATAGCGCGGCGGGTTGAAGAAATGCGTGCCCAGAAAGCACCGCCGGAAACCAGCATCCTGCCCGGCGGCGATAGCGTTGATGCTCAGGCCGGAGGTATTGGTGCTGACGATTGCCTCCGGTCGCCGGACAGCGGCGATACGCGCCATCAGTTCCTGCTTGGCCTCCAGCCGCTCGACGATGGCCTCGATGATCCAGTCGGCTTCAGCCAGGCGGGCCAGGTCATCGTCCACGTTGCCGGGGATGATCAGATCGGCGTCCTCCGGGGCAAAGAGCTGGGCCGGGCGGCTCTTGCCGAGTGCCTCCAGGCTCCTCCGTACGATGGCATTCCGCGCCTCTGGCGGATCGCCGGGCTGTGTCCCCGGCGCAGGGACATCCAGTAACAGCACCGGGATGCCCACACCCGCCAGCAGGGCAGCGATACCGCTGCCCATAGTACCGGAACCGATCACTGCCGCCCGGCGAATCTGATAGCTCATCGCCCTCCCTCCAGATGATCCAGGGTTACAGACTACATCCCGCCGGACGGCTTAACTCAACTCGCTGCTGCTATAGCCCAGGATACGGCGGGCCACAATCAGCAAATTGATCTGCCCGGTACCCTCGTAGATGTCGTTGATCCGGGCGTCGCGCATCCACTTCTCCACCAGCCACTCGCGGCTGTAGCCCATCATGCCCAGCAGTTCGACGGCCTTTTGTGTCACCTTCGTGACTGCTTTACCGGCCTTAGCTTTGGCCATAGACGCTTCCAGGTTGTTGCGCAGCCCTTCGTCCAGCATGGCGGTAGCCCGCAGTGTGAGCAGGTAGGCCGCTTTCAGTTGCGCCTCCATTTCCAGTACATCGCGCTGGATGGCGCTCAGCCGGTGATAGGGCTGGTCATAAGGGATGTCGATGCCGTGCTGGTGAAGCGTCTCTTTGACGAACTCCAGCGCGGCGCGGCCCACGCCCAGTGCGCTGGCAGCCACCAGCGGTCGGGAAGCATCGAATGTCGCCATCGCTCCCCGGAAGCCCTCGCGGCTGCCCTCCCGCCGGACTTCCGGATCGCCCAGCAAATTGTCATACGGAATGCGGCAGTTCTCGAACTTGATCGAAACCGTATCGCTGGCGCGGATACCGTGCTTGATCTCCGGCTTGGAGACTGTCACGCCGGGCGTCCCGGCTTCCACGACAAACGGGCGCATCCCGGCCCGGCCCGCCGACCGGTCGATCGTCGCCCAGACGACCACGATGCCATCCGATTCCCTGAGCGCCAGCCCTCCGCTGGTGATGAAGATCTTCTCACCGTTGAGGATCCACTCACGGGTTTCCGGGTCGAGCACCGCCGTCGTTTCGATGGCTTTCGTGTCAGAGCCAGCGTTTGGCTCGGTCATGGCCATCGCGCCCCATCTGGGAGCATCGCCCTCGGCGAAGCGCCGCAGGAAGCGCTCCTTCTGCTCCGGTGTACCAACCGCTTCGATGGCCGCCCCGGCCAACAGCGGCGACGGGATGCACAGGTACTGCCCGGCGTCGCCCCAGGAGAGCGCCTCGATCTGTACCATCATGGCCAGGTAGGTGCTGCGCGGCTTCTTTTCCTTTTCGGGGTCCGGCGGCGCTTTGAGCCGGTCAAGGGCGCGGGCCTGTTGATCGCGCATCACCGGCCAGATCAGCTTGATGAAATCGACCGGGCGCTCATGTTCGTTCTCGTCCAGCTGGCGGGAAACCGGGCGCATGATCCCTTCGGCCAGCGCCTGGGCCATCATCCGCTCGCGCTCCACGCGCTCAGGCATTGCAAAGCTGATTGCCATCGTTCGCGCTCCTGCCCCATTCAAGACCCGATACGCACCACTCAAACAATTGCCAGGCCGCAGAACATGGCAAATCCCCGCCCATCCCGCAGCCAGCGCTCCACCGGATATTCACGGATGAAGCCGTAGCCGCCCAGCGTTTGCACGGCGCTATCCGCCACGAAAACGACTGTATCGGCGGCGTAGCGACTCGCCAGGTAAGCCTCGCGCGTGGCGTCTTGCCCCTGGTCAAGCTTCCAGGCCGCTTCCCAGGCCATCAGCCGCGCTGCGTCGACCTCGATCGCCATCTCGGCCAGCATGAAAGCGATGGCCTGTTTGGTGGCAATTGGCGCGCCAAACTGCACGCGTCCTTTGGCATAGTCGCGTGCATACTCAAAAGCCGCCCGCGCCACACCAACCGCCAGCGCCGCCAGGGCGACCTGCTGGCGGTTGAGAATCGCCTCATACGGCAGCGGAGCCTCCCCGCCCAGCCGCCGCGCCGCGTCGACGCGCACGCCGGAAAGCGTGACCGGGTACGTCGGCAGGGCGCGGATGCCCATCAGCTTCTCCCGTTCTCCGATCGTCAGCCCGTCCGCCCCGGCATCGACGATGTACGCCCCGACCGTCCCGCTGTCCTCACGGGCGTAGATGAGCAGCTTTTGCGCCTCAGCTGCCAGCGGGACATTGCGCTTAAGCCCGTTGAGGATGTAGCCGTCACCCTGAGCAGTGGCCGTCGTCGCCAGGGCGCGAGGATCAAAGAACAGCCCTGGCTCAGCCAGCGCAGCGGTCACGGGAATATAATCACCGGCGAAAAGCGGCAGTAGTTCAGCCTGTTGCGCCGCCGTCCCGGCCATCAGCACCGGATAGGCGAAGAGGGCCGGAGCCAGCACTTTGAGCGCTACAGCCAGGTCGCCCCAGGCCAGTTCCTCCGCCGCCAGGACGCCGGTCAGCGCTTCGTGCTCGCCCAGGCCGCCGTACGCCTCCGGCAGCGCCGCCGGGATCAGGCCGATCTCCCAGCCAGCCCGCAGCACCCCGGCGGGGATTTCGCCCGTTTCATCCGCCTCGTGGGCGATTGGTCGCACCTGCGCCTCGGCATAGCGATGAATCGTCTCGATCAACATCTGCTGCTCTTCAGTGGGGGTAAACGACACCATTCCGGGCTGCTCCTTCTCGGCCTCTCTTCCAGCGGGAACGCCGCTGCTTGATCTACACTGCAGACGGGAGGCCCGCCCTGGCGGACAGGCCCCCCGCCTAACGACACTCAGGTCGGGATGAGGAACTCCCGCGCTGCCAGCAACAAACCGGGATCATGGCGTAGCACGCGGAGGATGATGTCAAACGCACTCATCTTTCCAGCATGCGCCCCCCTGCTTGATCTACACTGCAGACGGGAGGCCCGCCCTGGCGGACAGCCCCCCGCCTAACGACACTCAGGTCGGGATGAGGAACTCCCGCGCTGCCAGCAACAGACCGGGATCATGGCGTAGCACGCGGAGGATGATGTCAAACACACTCATCTCCGCCAGCGGTAGTTCCGCCGCCAGGGCCACCAGCCGGTCGTAACGCTCGTCAGAGAACTTCAGCACACTGTGGCGCAGCGCCGCCATGCTCTTGATGGCGCGCCCGTGCTCCTGATGCCAGCGGCGAGGATAAGCTTCCAGCGCTTTCTTTGACCAGTCCCCGGCGGCGATGGCATCAGCGGCGACGCTGGCAGCCATCTCCCCGGCGAAGATCGCCAGGTTGATCCCGCCGCCGGTGATCGGCTCAGCCTGGTGGGCCGCATCGCCAACCAACATCACGCCGTTCCCGACCAGTTCTTTGACCGTACCGCCAACCGGGATGCCGCCCAGAATCAGGGCCAGGACAGACGCGCCGGGGAAACGTCGCTCAACAAAAGCGTCCAGGTACTCCTGCGCGCTCCGACCGTTCTTCTCATGGGTGGCCGTGATCACCAGTCCAACATTGGCTTTATCCGGCCCTTTGGGAAAGACCCAGGCATACCCCCCCGGCGCGAGATCGTTGCCGATGTGGTACTGGCATTCGCGGGGGTCGTCCAGCGGAATTCCGGCCAGCAGGTACTGGACAGCGGTATAGTAGTCGGCCATGCGCGGCATGGTGCTCAGCCCGGCCCATAGCCCTACCTGCGATTCTGGCCCGTCCGCGCCGATGACGACTCTGGCCCGCACCGTTTCCTCCCGGCCCAGGCTGATCATCTTCACCCCGCGCACAAAGCCATCTTCGATGATCAGGCCGGTGGCCCGCGTCATGGCCCGCGCGGTCGCCCCGGCCCGCACTGCCGCATTGACCAGCTCCCGGTCGAAAATCTTGCGCTCCACCACAATCGTGGGCGATGTCGGCGGGACCCGCACCGACTGGCCGGATGGCCCGAAGATGCGAAAAGCGTCGATCTCCGCAGCGATCCAGGCCGGGTCCAGGGCAATGAACGGCGCTACCTGGTCGCGGCCAATCGCTTCCGCGCAGCGGACGGGCGTGCCGATCTCCTGTCGCTTTTCAATCAGGAGCACGCTCAAGCCGCGCCGGGCCGCTGTGATCGCCGCTGCCGCGCCGCCCGGCCCGCCGCCGACCACAACGATATCGTAAGCTTCCTGCAGTTTCACCGCCCCCCTCCCTGCGTTGCCATTGCCGTCAGCGCAACCTCAGAAAGCGCATGGGTTGGACAGACCACGATGCACTTCTGGCAGGAGGTACAGCGGTCGTTGATGACTTCCAGATACGCGTCGTGCAGCACCAGGGCGACTGTGGCGCATACCGGCACGCAGCACCCACAGATGCCGCACCTGTCCCGATCCACCATGAGCAGTGATGTACGCGGTGATGATGGTGACACGATTCCCCCTCCACTCCAGCGGTGAACAGGTCTACCCTGCTCGCAATGCGTTGAGAAAAATATCGGCGATCTGCCCGGCGATGTCAACGCCAGTCAACCGCCCTTCCGGGCGGTACCACACGCTGACCCAATTGGCCGCGCCCAGCAGCGTGCGGGTAAACACCCCGACATCCACCGGGCGGAATACCCCCGCAGCAATGCCCTCGGCGATCATCTGGCGGTACAGTCCTTCAAAGGCGTCGCGGGCGGTCAGGTAACGGGCTGGTGCCTCCGGCAGGCTGAGCGCCGTGCGCATCTCAAAAACCATCAGCGCGGCGACCGCCACGTGCTCGGTTACGCTGAGAACATGGGCGCAGATGGCGCGGCGCAACTTCTCATCCGGCGGCAACGGCAGCGCCACGATAGCCTTGAGATCAGCGGTCACCTGCGCCAGCCCGGCTTCCAGCACCGCCAGGAAGATAGCCTCCTTGCCGCCGCTGAAATGGTGGTACAGGCTGCCGGCCGTTAGGCCAACAGCGCCGCTGATGTCCTGCATCGTCGCCCCGTGATAGCCACGCTCATGAAAAACGCGCGCCGCGGCCTCCAGAATGGCCCGGCGGCTGACCGTCTGGCTGGCGGGTCTCCGCGCCATAATCTCACACTCCAGATGGCGATAATCAAACAATGATTTGATTATAAGTCACCCCGGTACGACGTCAACCGGGGTGCTGGTCACACCAGCGCGATCATCCGATCAGCAGGCGCACCACAACCAGTATCATCCCGACCGCAGCCAACGAGCCGCAAATACGCGGGATCAGCGGCGTGAACCAGGCAGGCAGGAAGATATCGGCGATGAAGTCATCGCCGGTTTTGTCGCCCATCTGGCGGGCCAGCCTGGTCAGCGGGCAGCGTGTACCATTGCCAACGTATACCACCACCTCGGCCAGTACCAGCACCACCGCTACCCCCAGCCAGGGGCTGCGAACGTTGAACAGGCCGCTGTAGAGGAGGTAGAGAATCGCGGCGCTTTCTACGACAAAGACGATGCTGTGAAAGAACTTGATCAGAAAGAGCGCCACAGGGTCCTCCCGGTGCACACAAGATAACAGGATAAAAAACGGGGCAACGGCAACAAGAACGCCGGGGGGCAAGTCCACCCCGGCATCCCCACAGATTTGAACCTGCGTCTCAGCGGAGCCATCAGATGCTAACGGCGCAGGGTCGCCCGCAGGCGATCCGGCTTCAGCAGCAAATCCAGCGCGTCCAGGATTGAGCCGGTGATCACGTCCGCGCTCTTGATCGCGTCAAAGGCCAGCCCTTCCGGGCCGAGGACGGCGATACTCAGGGCGGCAGCCTGGAACATGTGGGCGTCGTTGGCGCCGTTGCCAATGGCGACCACCCCCTGCCCGCCCAGCGAGAGCACATAAGCCGCCTTCTCCACCGAGCCGCGGCTGACAATCGTCGCCCGGAAGCCCAGCACCGCATCAATGGCAGCCTGCCGGCCATGTGTGTCGGCGGTGAGCATGTGCAGTGTCAGGCGCTGGCCCAGCGCAGCCAGTCGCTCCGCCACACCGGGTAACAACTCCCCATCCAGCGCCAGCGTACCGTTGACATCAAAAACGGCGTGTTCCAGCCGCAACACCTCTTTGCCAGGAATATCGATCTCGATCATGGCTCTCCCCTGTCCGCCGCCATCGCGCCTGCTGCCAGCGTCATTCCTGCATCCCGGATGCTTCCCAGTCCTCAGCCGAGTCGATCTCCTCCGGCGGAGTCTCCGCTCCTTCGCCCAGCGTCAGCCGCAGCCCATCATAAGCGGGGGTCATGCCCTGCGGCGCGTAGAAAGCCGCCTTCTCTTCGTGGCTGCCGGCATCCTGATGGACGAAGTGCGTTGCCAGCGCGTACCCTTCCGGAGCCAGAATGCCCATCTCGCGCAGACGTTGCGCTGTCTCGATCGCCTGGGCAGCAGTCATGTGCTCGGTGCTGGCAAAGTCGTCCTGCCGCCCGATGGTAGCGTCGATAGCCGCTGCATCGAAGCGCTGATCACTCAGCATTGCCCATGCTTCCTCTGTCAACGGACCGCTGTCATAGCAGTGAAAATAGCCCGCCTGCGCATCCCGCACGCCGACGAGTACTGCCTGGAGCATCGCGTCGCCATGGGTGGCAGGGAAAAACTGCAACCGGTAGCGCCCGATCAGTTTGCGGCTTCCGCTTTCCACCGGATGCCAGATAGTGCGCGTTTCCTGTTCCAGCATGGGCCGGTTCCAGCCGAACGTCCGCGCATAAAAGTCAAAGACAGAATCGAGAGCGTCGCGTGGGCCGTAGACGGTCAGCAGCGGCAATTCCGTATTCTTGACGCTTCGCCGAGAGCGAAAGAACCAGGGATCGAGATGATCACTGTGCCGGTGCGTGATCACCAGCGCCTGCAGAGAAGCCAGCGACAGTCCCAGTTGCCGGGCGCTGTTGATCACGTCGGGGCCGCAGTCGATCAACAGATCGTCGTTGATCAGCACTGCTGGCGCATTGCGGCGGTCCCGGCCGCCGTGCTGCCGCGCTGTCTCGCACGTCGGGCACTGGCAAAACGGGTTAGGGATGCCCGTACCGCCCCCCGATCCCAGGATCGTGACAATCATCTTGGCCTGCTTCCACCTGCCGCTAACCCCCACCCCTAAGACTGACGACGGGCCTGGATGGTTAATTGATAGTGCACCGCTTCCGCGCCGCCAGGCGGAACGGGCACATCAAAGCGCAACGATCCGCCGGGCTGCAGCGGGCCATCACCAATGCTCGCCGCCGCCACACCGATGACCCGGTCAGCGCTGTCAAACAGGGTGATCACCGCCTGCAGATCATAGGCTGGCGCGTCGCCGGTATGCCAGAGCGTCCCCCGGATGTGCAACTGGCCCTGGTCGTCATATTCGGCGCGGTCTTCCCAGTCAAACGTCCCCGCGCCCAGAAGCGCCCCCGGCTGCGCGGCATATTGCGCCCGCGCCTCCAGCCGGTAGCGGGCCACGCCACGAGGCCGCCCATCCGGAAAGCGCACATCAAACGGCCCCAGTTCCCCATCCGGCAGGATGAACAGCGGCATCGCGGCGCTGCCTTCAGCCAGAGCGTTCCCGGCAGCGTCCAGCAGGACGGCCTGGATCGTTACCGCTTCCACCGGGTACGGAGCGCGGTTGGCGACCTGCCCGCTGATGTGAAAACCACCCTCGCCGTCAGACCATGCCGCCAGTGCGCTGAACGAGAGATTTCCACCCGCTACCAGCAGGTTCTCATCCAGCGGCGGGAAGTCGCCCACCGTTCCGACCGGCCAGGCGGCTTCCGGGTTAATCCGGTAGGTGTTGACCATCATGGTCAGCAGCGAAGCCAGGAAGGGATCGCTGGACGGCACGACAACTTCCAGCGCGGAAAAGAAGGCCCCTTCCCGCAACATGAAGAGGTTCACCGGCAGCGCCTGCCCGCGCACCTGGCGGACGCCGGCCACGCGCCAGCTCCCGTCACCCATCGCCTGCTGGTCAACCACGTCCAGCGTCCAGTTCTGCGGCGAGCGCAGATACGATCCCATCGCCGCACCGAAGGCCGTGCCATCCAGCGGGCTGGCCAGCCGCACCACATACACGGTCAACGGCGGGCGTGTCGCCTCCGGCGGGGCAAAGGTCATCAGCAGCGTCTCCCCGTTGCTGAGGTCGCCCGCGATCCAGGACGGCGGCAGGGCCAGGGAGAACACACCGCCGGGGTGGGTGTATGTCCGGCTGAGGTCCGGCGTGGCGGGCGCGGGAGGCCCCTCCAGCACCGCGCAGCCGGTCAGGATCAACAGCAGTCCCACCAACAGCACCCGTCTCACAGGCGTTCTCCCGGTACTCCAACTGCGGCCAGAAGCGCTCGCGCCGATCGGCGCCTGCCTGTCAGTATACCATTCCCCGCCCTGCCACCAAGCACACCCGCTGCCAGAAGCAGAGACCGGGAAACTGCCAATTAGTACCCATGCCCTATATCATGCCTGCCCCAAGCCCTCCTATGCTAGAAACGAACGCGACAGTGCCACACTTGCATATTTATAGTTTCCGGAATGCGCGTTTCCCGGAGCCAGAGAGCGCGGAATTCCGCCGCTGGCCGGGAACCGCGTGATCGGCAAGATTGCTCAAGGATTTATGACGTATGTATACGCAGAATGAACTGCTATACCCGCACAGTGTGACGCGCCAATTACGTGACCTGCGCGGCAGCGAATGGCGCGCCCTGGTCGACCGTATCCTGCAGCTCCCCGAAGCGCACGAAGAAGTGCTGGGTTTTTGCCTGATGATGATCCGCCTCAACGGCTGCCTGGCCTGCGAGACCGACAGCTACCGGGCTATGCGCGGCTGCGCCGCTTGCGCCATCCAGACCCTGCGCCGCTACAAGGGGCCAGACCGCGACCTGATCCGCATCTACGAGCAGGCGCTCAGCGATCTCCGTGAACGGCTGGCTGACCGCCAGCCGCTAACCGAGGCAACAGAGACGCCGGACTACGCCGAGATGGGCGAAGCAGCCTGATCCGGGGCCAACGTAGACCATCCCAACAGGGAGATCGTCCATGTCCCGAGAACCCGACTGGGAATCCCTGGGACAACTGCAATTCTTGCTGATGCGCCGTCTGATCGAGCCATTGAACTCCGGTCTGGCGGCCATCAGCCTGGTGCACCTGCCCACCGCGGCAGGCAAACCCCGCGCCTACTGGCAGGCCCGCGCCACCAGTGAGGTGCTGGGCGTGCTCAACCTGCTCAACGCCTGGCAGGCTCTGATTCGCTACAAGCTCGGCGAATTGTTGCCGCGCCAGCACATCCGCCCCTTCCCGGTACAGGACCTGCTGGACTGGCTGAGCGGGCAGCTTGAACTGGTCACACCGCTGCACGCCGAGGAAAACCTGACCCTGGAAAGCAACCGGGAGGCGCTGCAGGAAGCGCTGCTGCTACTTTATTCAGCGGCTTTTACGCTTGGCCCCAACGTCCACCTGGTGGTGCAGAGTTTGACGAACGGGATGTGGTTTCGCGTTCGCTTCGGCCACACCGGCGACCAGCCCGGCCCGCGCAGTCTGGAGGAAATACTGGCGCGGCTGCAGGGCAACTGGCGGCTGGAGGATACCGCCCTTGAGCTGAAGCTGGCCGCCGACTTCGTCACCCTCAGCGGCAGCCGCTTACACGTCCAGAGCACCGAACAGATGACGGAACTGGCCTTCTTCGTCTACGCTCAGGGCCAGCGCCCACCTGAGCCAATGAAGGAACCGCAGATCAGCGAGCCACCGCCGATCACGATCCAGGATACCGAGGAACTGCTGATCGCCTATTCACGCTCCGCCGGTGGGACCGACGATCACACCCAGCCCTTGCCGGAAAGCGAGATCGAGCGGCTGGTCAACGACACCATGCTGATGGTGCTCGGCCCTGACTTTGGGGCGAAACCGGCGTCCCCGGCCCCGCCGACGCCTCCTGCCGACGAGACACACACAAACGACACTCCCGTCCAGACCTGAGGCTGCCCACCGATCTTTCCTGCGCTCCTGACTTTGCAACCATCCGTCTCCCGATACCTGCCTCCCTGTCTGCCCGTTTGTACCACCCCGCCTCTCTGTGTAGACTGAAACCAGTCCCTCGCGCTACGCGCCCGCCACCTGATCAAGGAGGCAGATGGTGCTATCCCTCCCTGAGAAAGTCGTCTTTGTCATCCTGTCTGTCATCTCCGTCTACCTGACCTGGCACAGCTTCGGGCAGGTTGCTGCCGTGATCCGGCGCGGCAACGGCGCGTTACGCCTGAACGGGCTGGCGCGGCGGCTGTTCCGGGCGCTGGAGGTCACGGTCACGCAGCGCACGGTGCTGAACGCCCGCCCGCTCACCAGCGTTCTGCATGCGGCCATCGTCTGGGGCTTTCTGTTCTATCTTTTTGTCAACCTGGGGGACGTGCTGGAAGGCTTCCTGGCGGGTTACACCTTTCCGGGGACGAATGGTCTGGCGGACGTCTACCGTCTGCTGGCCGATGTGCTCAGCGTCGCCGTGATCCTCAGCATGATCTACTTCCTCGTTCGCCGCTTCATCGCCGGCGACCCGCGCCTGAACTTCCGCCCGGACATCCTGCTCCACGCGGACATCACTGCCGGCGGCATCCGCCGCGACTCAGCCATCGTCGGCGCGTTCATCCTGGGGCACGTTGGCGCGCGCTTCCTGGGGCAGGCGCTGGCCATAGCCCGGCGCGGCCCGGATGCCTTCCAACCGTTGGCAAGTGCGGTCGGCGGCCTGTTCAGCGGCGGTCATCCGGCGCTGCTGGAGGTCGGCGAGCATGCCATGTTCTGGCTGGCCATCGGCCTGATCCTGGTCTTTGTGCCCTGGTTCCCGCGCACCAAGCACTTTCACCTGCTGCTCGCGCCCTTCAACTACCTGACCCGCCCGGAACGACGCAGCCCTGGCGCCATGGCCCCCCTGCCCCTCGATGACGAGACGATCGAGCGCTTCGGCGCGGAACGCCTCGAACACCTCAGCCGCACGCAGATCGTCGATGCCTACGCCTGCATCATGTGCAACCGCTGCCAGGACGTTTGCCCGGCTTACGCCGCCGGGACCCCGCTTTCGCCCGCTGCGCTGGAGGTCAACAAGCGTTATTTCCTCCGGCAGCACGGCGCACTCCTGGCTTCCGGCGGGGAGTCGCCCGTCACGCTCTTCGAGAGCGCCCTGCCCCCTGAAGGAGTCTGGGCCTGCACCGCCTGCGCCGCCTGCGTGGAAATCTGTCCGGTCGGCAACGAGCCGCTGGCCGATATTCTGGCTATGCGCCAGCACCTGGTGCTGATGGAAGGTCGTCCGCCTGACCGCCTGGCCGGGGCGTTGACCAGAGCGGAACGCGCCGGCGATCCCTGGGGCCACCCGCGCGGAACGCGCCTGGACTGGGCCGCCGGGCTGGACGTGCCACTGCTGGCTGACCGGCGCAGCGTCGACGTACTGTACTGGGTTGGCTGCGCCGGGGTGTATGACCCGGCGGGCCAGCGCGTTAGCCGGGCGATGATCCAGATCTTCCGCGCTGCGGGCGTGGACTTCGCCGTGCTCGGCGAAGAAGAGCGCTGCACCTGCGAATGGGCGCGGCGCAGCGGCCAGGAGGCGCTCTATCAGGAGGCAACCGCCGCGCTGATCGATACCTTCAACCGTTACACGTTCAACCTGATCGTCACCCAGTGCCCGCACTGTTACCACACCTTCCGCAACGAGTATCCCGATTTCGGCGGCCATTACGCCGTCATGCACCATAGCACTTACATTGCCGGCCTGCTGAGGGCCGGACGGCTCAAGCTGCAGAAATGGGATCGCCGTCGCCGGAAGGAGGTCGTCACCTATCATGACCCATGTTTCCTGGGCCGCTACAATGGCGAATATGACGCCCCGCGTGAGGCTCTACTGGCGCTGGAGAGCGTCACCCAGGCGGAGATGCCGCGCCGCCGCGGGCGGAGCCTGTGTTGCGGTGGGGGCGGCGCCCAGGTCTGGATGGAGACCCGTCAGGAGCGCCCGATCAACGTCATGCGCCTCGAGGAAGCGAGCGCAACCGGTGCGCAGACGATCGCCGCGGCCTGTCCGTTCTGCGCTATCATGCTCCACAGCGCCGTCGACTCAGCCGGAAAACCCGCGCCAGACAACGGCACGCCTGTCAGGGTGAGCGACATCGCCGAACTGGTTGCCGGGCGCCTGTCACCGTAAGGAGTCTGCCATGGGTATCAACCGCACCACCGCTATTGTCGTCGGCACGCTGGTTATCCCGGTGCTGGTGATCGCAGCGGGCTATGTGATCTTCAGCCGCTTCATCGGCCTGCGCGGCTTCGAGGAGCCACCGCTGGTTGCCTTTGGTGCCGACGACTTCGAGAGCTTCCAGCTGGACTGGCAGCTCGGTCACGGCTGGGAGCATCGCCCTGCCGGTGGGCCGGGGATGACGCCCGCCCTGGTCGCCAGCGGCCGCCCGGAGCCAACCCGCTACGGTGACCACGTATTCGGGGATGTGGTGGTGCAGGTGCGGTTATGGGTGGAAGAAGGCGAGGGGCGGCTGCACCTCCGCGCCGGGGAAGCGGGCAGTTACGCCGTCGGCCTCGGCCCTACCGGGCGCGTCCGCCTGTACCGTAACGAGAGCATCCTGAGCGAGGAATACGCTGATGCCGTGATCAGCGGCCCGGCCTGGCACACCATCCGCTTCGGCGTCTTCGGGAATCAGCTGGTGGTCGATGTGGACGGCAAAGAGATGTTCTCGCTGGCGGATACCGCGCCGGATGGCCCGCTGCCGCCGGGCGGAATCGCCTTCTCCGCCGGAGAAGCTCCAGCCACGTTCACCGTCGATGACTTTGCAGTATGGGTCCCGGCAACGGAAGACGAGCAGCCATAGAGACACCGAAAGTACCAATCACGGAGTTTTCTTATCCGGTTGAGTCTGGCCCCAAAAGGCGCTAGACTCGGCGCATCTGACAGGCTGGCGGGCGTCCTGCCCGCCCCAGCGATGGAGCAACACATGGCCAGAGAATACGATGTTGTCATCCTCGGCGCCGGGCCAGGCGGTTACGTGGCCGCCATCCGCGCCGCGCAACTGGGACTCAAGACCGCAATTGTGGAAAAGCAGTGGTGGGGCGGCGTCTGCCTGAATGTCGGCTGTATCCCGTCCAAGGCGCTGCTGCATAACGCCGAACTGGCGCATATCCTCCAGCATCGCGCCAAAGAATTCGGTTTCAGCTTTGACAACCTGCGGCTGGATTACCCCACCGCTTTCAAACGTAGCCGCCAGGTTTCCGGGCGGCTGGTCAAAGGCGTCCAGTTCCTGATGAAGAAGAACCAGATCGATACCTACGACGGCTGGGGAACCTTCAAAGACGCCAGAACAATCGAGGTCGCGCTGGAAGCGGGCGGCACGGAGACTCTGGCCGCCAGGAACGTGATTATCGCTACCGGGGCGACCACCCGCCTGCTGCCCGGCACCACGCTCAGCGAGCGCGTGATCACCTACCTGGAGATGATCCTGAGCGAAACGCTGCCGAAGAGCATCATCATTGCCGGCGCGGGGGCGATCGGGCTGGAATTCACCTATGTCCTGCACAACTATGGTGTGGATGTGACACTGGTCGAATACCTGCCGCACCTGGCTCCGCTGGAGGACGAGGAAGTCTCCAGGGAACTGGAAAAGGCTTACAAGCGCCTGGGCGTCAAGTTCATGACCGGCACGCGCGTCGACGGCGTGGAGGAGACCGCCACCGGAGTCCGGGTCAGCGTCACAACGCCGGACGGCAAGCAGGAAGTCCTGGAAGCTGAGAAGCTGATGCAGGCCATCGGCTTCAAACCACGCACGGAAGGCTACGGGCTGGAGAACACCGGCGTGGCGCTTGACGAGCGCGGCTTCATCGCCATCGATGAGCGCATGGCGACCAACGTCCCCGGCGTGTATGCCATCGGCGACGTGACCGGTAAGCTGATGCTGGCGCATGTGGCCTCAGCGATGGGCGTGGTAGCCGCGGAAGCCATCGCCGGGCATGAGGTCACCCCCCTCAACTACCGTATGATGCCCCGCGCTACGTACTGCCAGCCGCAGATCGCCTCCTTCGGTTACACGGAGCAGCAGGCCCTTGACGCCGGTTATGAGATCAATGTCAGCCGCTTCCCCTGGCAGGCCAACGGTAAGGCGCTGGGCCTGGGGGAAAAAGAGGGCTTTGTCAAACTGATCAGCGACAAGAAGTACGGCGAATTGCTGGGCGGCCACCTGATCGGCCATGGGGTGACCGAATTGCTGCCAGAACTGACACTGGCCCAGATGACCGAACTGACGCCTGCCGAGATCGGGCGTAACGTGCACGCCCATCCGACAATGTCCGAGGCCCTGATGGAAGCCGCCCTCGGTCTGGAGGGACAGGCGATCCAGATTTAGCTTCCAGTGCGGATTGCGCCCTGCCTCGCCGCACCTGTGCTCCGCCGATCGCGGGCCGCGCGTCGGCGGAGCTTTCGCGCCTCACCCGCCCCTGCCCCGGGGCGGCCTGCTGTGAAAGGGATTGGCTATGGCGGTGATCAAACCGTTCCGTGGGGTTCGCTACAACCCTGCCCGCATCCCCCGGCTGGACGACGTGCTCAGCCAGCCCTACGACCGGATCGGCCCCGATCTGGCGGCCCGTTACCAGCAACTCAGTCCCTACAACATCACCGGGATCATCCTCGGCCACAATGAAGACACCGGCCTACCCGGCCCCTGCGCTGTCAACGGCGATTACCGCTGCGCCCGCCAGCGTTATGAGCACTGGCTGGCCGAAGGAATCCTGATCCGGGAGGACCGCCCGGCCCTGTACGTCTACGAGCAGACCTTCCCCATCGCTGGCCGGACACATGTGCGGCTGGGCCTGATTGCCGCGCTGGGCCTGCATGAGTTTGAGGATGGCGTCATCCTGCCCCACGAGCGTACCCACCGCGGCCCTAAAGCCGATCGCCTGCGCCTGCTACATGCCCTGCAGGTGCAACCGGAGCAAATCTTTGTCCTCTACCCCGATCCGGAGAATCGCGTTAACGCCCTGCTTCGCGCCGCTATCGCCGATCGCGCTCCAGCCATCGACGCAACCGAACTGTTCGAGGACCAGGTGCGCCAGCGCGTCTGGGTCATCAGCGATCCAGAGGTCATCCATGCCGTGCAGGGCGTCCTCGCCCCGCTGCGCGGCCTGATCATCGCCGACGGGCATCATCGTTACGAGACTGCCCTGGCCTACCGACGGGAACAGCAGGCATTGCCTGCGGATGCCGCCGCCAGCTTCATCAGCGCGACACTGGTCAGCATGGACGATCCGGGGCTGATCATCCTGCCCACCCACCGCGAGATTCACGATTTCGGCGCGGTTAGCCCGGCTGATGTATTGACCCGCGCTGCGACGCACTTCGCCATTGCGCCCGCCGCCGATCTGGAAACGATGCTGGCCGCCGTCAACGTCCATCCGCGCGGCCATGCCTTTGGTTTCTACGGCGGGCCAGAGGTCGGCTTTCACGTCCTGACCCTGCGCGACGAAGCCATCCTGGACGCTCTGGCGCCTGACCGTTCACCGGCATGGCGCTCGCTGGCCGTGACCATCGCCCACCGCCTGCTGCTGGAGCAGGCCGCCGGTGTTCCCGCGGCAGGCATCGAGGACAAGTCCCAGATTCGCTATCACCGCGATCCGCGGCGCCCGGTGGAGAACATCAACGCTGGCCGGGGGGAGTTCGCCATCTTTCTCAGCCCAACCACCATGGCCCAGATTAAAGCGGTAGCCGCCCACGGCGAGAAAATGCCTCAGAAGAGCACGGACTTCTACCCCAAGATGGTCTCCGGCCTGGTCATGCTGCCAGTTGGCCCGGAGGAACGGCTGCCCGATCCCTGCCCGCCGGGTGATGATCAGGCGGCCATGGCCGGTCCTTCACCTGCCGCCAGGGCCAGCTGAACCGGCGTCTGGCCGGGGCGCTGGTTGCCGCCGGTGAAGGGCAGGCGCATAATAGAGAACAGCCCGGCACAGCAGCGGGTGTGCAGTGCTACAGGCAGGAGTGGGCAGCACAGATGCGACCTCTATGGCGACAGTCCGGCGGATGGCTGATGTGGCTGGTCGGCCTGCTGGTCAGCGTGAGCCTGGCCTGCAACATGCAACCCCAGCCCACTCCCCAGCCTACCGCCACGCCCCAGCCGCAATACTGCCTGCCTTTCAGCGGCATCCGCCCGCAGGCTGCCCGCCCTGACGATCCCGCTGGTTATCAGACGGTCATCCGCGATTTTCTCAACCGGGGCGGTTCCCCCGCCGACCTGGAGGGGATGCTGCGCGCCTGGGGGGTGATCGACGATCACCTGGGCGGGCGGGTCGATTACGGCCATGATCTCAACGGCGATCGCCTGCTGGATGTGCTGATCACGCTGCACTACCCGGTCACGGCTGCCGCGCCGCAACCGCCTGGCATGCTCCTGATCTTCGGTTGCCAGGTGCCCGGCCAGCCTTACCAGGTGCTTTACGGCTACGCCAGCGCCCCCGGCAGCGCGCAGAGCATGCCCCAGATCAGCTACCGGATTGAGCAGGCCACCGCTTCCGGCGTCAAAGAGCAAACCTCAGACAGCATCCGCGACATCACGCTGGACGGCCTGCCGGAGATCATCTTCTGGGTGGAGCAATGCACGCGCCTGGCCTGCTTCCGTGAGCCGATCATCCTGACCTGGGATCGGGCCAGCGCCCGCTTCCATACGCTCAGCGATCCCTTCACCGTGATGTACCGCTACACCGACGACCTGCGCCGGCCTGTGCGCGGACTGCCCAACGCCGGGATCACTCTGGTGGCCTTCAGCGACGCCCGACCGCCGGAACTGGTCATCGAGGAAGGCGACCTCTACGACAGCGGCGTGGCTCAGAACGCCCCGCAGCGCGAGTTCGGGCCGTTCCTGCCTACCCGTCACACCTGGACCTGGAACGGCTTCCAGTACGTCTACACTGCCGCCGACCCGCTGCTGGATCATCCCTACGCCAGCCTGTACATTTACATGCTGCGCCGCGCCGACCAGGCCCTGCGTGTCAACGATCTGGATGACGCCATCACCCTTTACCAGGAAGCCATGCAGCGCGGGACGCTGTGGGGCGGTGTGGCCGACTCCGACGCCAACCGGGCGATGGAGAAAGCCATGCTGGACGCTTATGCTCGCTACCGGCTGGTACTGGCCTACACGGCCCTGCGCAGCGATCTGGCCCGCCAGACGCTGACTGCCATGCAGCAGGAACGCCCCTGGCAACTGACCGATCTGCCCTCGCACTACACCCTGCTGGCCACCAGCTTCTACCAGACCTTCGTCGCTGTCAGCAGCGCCAACAGCGCCGAAAACGCCCTGCGCATCGCCTGCGAGCGTGTCCGCCAGGACGCGCAGGTGCAGGCCCCGCGCACCTACGAATTCCTGGGCGATCCGGCCTACTTCGGCGTGGTGTTGAACGATTACACCGTCGAAGACCTGTGCCCGTTCCAGTGAAGCCGGGGAACGACCATGGACTTTCAGTTCAAGCCACGCATCTACAGCCTGCTGCTATGCGCCGCCGCCCACGCTGACGAGCAATCCGGGCGCTGGGTGATCCAGCCCATCAGCGAGATCGCTACGCCGCGCCTGCCGGTCGATGTCGCCATCACCGTCTTCGCCCAGATCATGGGGCCGCCGGGCCGCTATACACTCGACCTGCGGCTGTACCACCTTGAAGACCCCGAAGGCTCCCTGCAAAGCCTGCCTGCCCGCGCCTTTACCCTGCATGAGGGCAAGAACCTCGACTTTGTATTGCAGCTACGCATGCGCCTGAGCCAGCTCGGCCTCTACATCCTGGAGGCTTCCATCCCCGATCACCACGCCGCCCAGACGCCGCTGCGCGTATCCCGCGGCGGGTGAAGGCAAAAAAACAGGGCCGCCCGTCATGGGGCGACCCTGAGGCGAATCCCATGCATCCGATCAGGGCAGGAGCGAGCGGATGGTCGCCGCGGCCTCTGACTGAGGCACACGGCGTGTTTCCCCGTCAGCCAGCCGCTTGAGCGTCACCTCCCCCGCCGCGATCTCATCCGGCCCCAGGAAGGCCGCAATCGGGATGCCCTTACGGTCGGCGTAAGCGGCCTGCCGCCCGATCTTACGATCTTCCAGCACAACCTCCGTGCGCACCCCCTGTTCGCGCAACTGGCTGGCCAGCCGTTCAGAAGCGGGCCGTGTGTGCTCATCAAACACCGTGACCAGCACCTGTACCACCGTCCGGCCCAGCCCCGGCGGGTACAGGTTTAGCTCGTCCATCAGGTCGATAATCCGCTCGATGCCCAGCGACGAGCCGGTCGTTGGCAGGCTTTCCTTGCGGAACATCCCGATCAGGCCGTCGTAGCGTCCGCCGCCGGTCACGCTGCCCAGGTTCGGCTCGGTGATGATCGTCTCAAAGACCGGCCCGGTGTAGTAGCCCAGTCCGCGCACCATGGCCAGGTCAAAGGCATAATTCGACGCCGGGACGCCAAAGGCTTCCAGGTGTTCGGCCAGCTCGAACAGTTCGCGGACGCCCTCCTGCACAGTAGGAATATCGCGCAGCGCGTCACGCAGATGAGTCAGCCCTTCCAGCCCGGCCCCGCGCAGGTCGAGCAGGGCCATCAGGCGAGCGATCGGCTCCGGCGCCAGGCCGTTTTCAGCCAGTTCCCGGCGCACGCCGTCGGCGCCGATCTTGTCCAGCTTGTCGATGCTGCGGTACAGCCCGCCGCGCTGCTCCGCCGGGACGCCTACATACTCAGCGATGCCGGTCAGAATCTTGCGGTTGTTGATCTGCACCTCAAAGTCCCGGAAGCCCAGCCGCCGCAGCGCCGTGACCACCAGACTGATGATCTCCGCGTCGGCGGTCATCTCCGCCACCCCGACGATATCGGCGTCGCACTGGTAGAATTCGCGGTAGCGCCCGCGCTGAGGCCGCTCCGAGCGCCAGACCGGGGCGATGTGATAACGCTTGAAGGGGAAGCTGAGCTGCCCCTCGTATTGAGCCACCACCCGCGCCAGCGGCACAGTCAGGTCATAGCGCAGCGCCAGCTCCTCCTTGCCCTGGGGATGCTGGGCGTAGAAGATCTGCTTCTCGGCCTCCTCGCCCAGGTTGCCGTGGAGCGTCTGGCGCAGTTCCAGCGCCGGGGTTTGCAGCGGCTCAAAGCCAAAGGTCTCAAAGACCTCAATCACGGTATTGAAGACATACTGCCGCCGGATCAGGTCATCCGGCAGGAAGTCGCGCATCCCCTTCGGGGGGCGGGGCTGCATCACCTGGGGCATCGGGGGTTCCTCCTGGGCCAACACCTTATCGCATGGTTACGGGCAATCAAAAGGCGCAGACCCGCGTCTGCGCCTGGGTGAACCGGTGCAACGAGCGGGTGAACGCTATCGTCTCCGGGCGTGATGAGCGTGCAAAACCATCATAGCCGTGGTCATTATCCTGGCTCCTGCGCCAGACAGTATAGCAGCCGGGAGTGAAAGCTCCAAGCCGCTTCCTCAGGCATGCCGCAGCCGTGACCGCACACGCAACACATCCCTGCCCAGCAGCAGCCCGCCGGGAGTCAACCCCGCCGGCGCGGCCATCACCCGCCCCGGTGCGAAGTACTCGAAGTGTTCCAGGCCGGTCGGGTCTCCGGCGGCCTTGCCGGGAAGCGGCATCAGCCGCGCCGTGAGCGGCTTATCCAGCCGCAGGGCCAGCGCAGCAACATCCAGCAACAGGCCGGTGAGCGCCTCAACCGGGATATCGCCGGGCAGCGGGATGGTGTCCAGGCCGGTGCCGCAGATCGCGCTGTAGAGCAACAGATCGGTGGTGCTGAGCTGGCCAGAAGCCGCCCGCCGGGCGAGGACGCTATCCTCCAGCACCGGCAACATCAGGCCGTTGAAGCCCGCCCGCTTGAATGGGACGCGGTCGAGCGCGCTCATGATCACGGCGGCGGCTGCCGCTCCGCCGCTGCCGCCCAGGGTCATCCCCAGGCGCTCCATCGCTCCACCCAGGCTGATCGCATCCTCCGGGAAGGGCGCCAGCGAGAAGTCGATCCCACCCGGCACGATGTCGAAATCAGCGGCCAAGGCCTCGCTCACCGCTGTGAGGTCGTTCGCCGCAGCCATCACCAGCTGCACCAGGCGATCTTCCGCGTCCACCAGCGACTCAGCTTCAGAAAACGCCTGCACCGCCAGATCGGCGGCCTGAATCGCCAGGGCAAAGCTCATGGGTTCGCCGTCAGTGTGGTAAGCCGCCGGGAAGAACGGCGCGCCGGGGCCGCAATTGGCGATGGCCGCCAGGTGGAGGTTACGCAGCCCGTCCTCGCTCAACTGGCTGACCTGCTGGATCAGTGCCGCCGTCCGCCGGGCCAGCGCCAGGTCGACGCCATGCACCGGATCGCCCAGGCTGACAGCAAAGAACAGCGAGTCAGTTGCCGCGATCATCGCCGGGATAGTATCCAGATACTCCGGATCGTCGCTGGCGTGGACGGGACCAAGCGCGACGTAGTCGATCCCGTAGCTCTTAGCCAGTTCGGCAACCCGTGCAGCATAGGGCACGGCGGCCTGCGGCCCGATGGGCGCCAGAATGCGCGGGAAAGGCTGGGACGCCACGCGCCGCGTTTGTACGGCAAAGCCCGCCTTTTCAAAAGCCGGGACGGCGTTATGCAGGAAGTTAGCGGCCTGCGCCAGCCCCAGTTCCGGCTCCGCCAGCGAAAGGTTGACAAACGCCGTCACAGAACGGATTTTCATCCTCATGCGCCTTTCTGTGCGGAAAGCGTGCGCTGCCGCCGGGCTTCATAGAGGATCACACCCGTCGCTACAGCCGCATTGAGCGACTCGGTCTGCCCGGCCATCGGGATCGCGATCGTCGCGGCGGCCAGGGCGCGGGCGGGTGCGGTCGGCCCGTGCGCCTCCCCGCCGATGATGACCAGCGAGGGACGCAGCCAGTCCACGGCGTAGTAAGGCAATGCCCCGTCCGCCGCCGCCAGGTAAGCGTTCAACTGGCCAAAACGCAGCGCAATTTCCGTCCAGTCCAGTTCCAGAATCGGCAGGCGGAACTGCGCCCCCATGCCGCCGCGCAGCGCCTTGGGATTGTAGGGGTCGACCGTGTTCGGGGTCAGAATGACCACATCGACGCCAGCAGCGGCGGCAGTGCGCAGCGCACTGCCCAGATTGCCGGGATTGTTCATGGCGTCCAGCACCAGCGCCAGACTGACTGCTTCCGGCACGGCTACCTGTGGCAACGGCACAACCGCCAGCAACCCCGGCGGGGTTTCCGTGTCACTGATCTGCTCCATGATCCCCTGGCTGATCGACAACAGGGGGATGTGCAACTCCGCCAGCTGCTGAAACAGCCGGTACGCCGGGCGGCCCAGGGTGACTTCATCCACCGTATAGAGCACGAATTCCGGGGTCAGGCCACAGGCGAGGGCGTCGGCGATCAGGCGCACGCCCTCCAGGACGATCTTGCCCTCGCGGCGGCGCTGACGGGCGCGGCTCTGCAACGCCTTAACCAGTTTGACCCGCTCGTTACGCGGGCTGGCGATATCAGTCATAGGCCCTCCCATCCCCCGTTATCCTGCGCCGGGCCTGGAAAACAAAACGAGGCCCGTCGGCGGAACCTCGTCTCGTTGGCGCAGGGCGCCCCGCTGGCGCAGTCCGCCTAGCTGCGGGCAGCTTCCACAATGTGGGTGAAGGTCTGCGGATCGCGCACAGCGATGTCAGCCAGCACCTTGCGGTCCAGATCGATCTGCGCCTGGCGGAGGCCGTGCATCAGCCGGCTGTAGCTCAGACCATTGAGGCGAGCCGCGGCGTTGATGCGGGTGATCCACAGGCTCCGCAGGTCGCGCCGGCGGTTGCGGCGGTCGCGGTAGCTGTACCACAGGCTCTTCATCATGGCCTCATTGGCCCGACGGAACAGGCGATGCTTGGTCCCCCACTGCCCTTCAGTCCGCTTGAGCACCTTCTTATGGCGCTGGCGGGAAGTGTAGCCTCTCTTTACGCGCACGGTCTTTTCTCCTGCAAAACATGACCCGGCCCAGCGGCGCGGGTCTGATGATCAAGGTCGTTCGATGGTCGCGGCTCCCGGCCCGATCAGCCGGGCGGGTTAGCCCGGAACTTGCTCATGTACGGGGCCAGCCGGCTGATACGACGGCGCTCGCCGCCGGTCGTCACTTCCTGCATGCGGTCCAACATCTGCTTGGTGCGCTTGGAACGGCGACGGCGCAGGTGGCTCTTGCCGCCCTTGGTGCGCATGATCTTGCCGGTGCCCGTGACGCGAAAGCGCTTGGAGGCTGCCTTGTACGTCTTCAGTTTGAACTTCTTGGTCTTCTTGGTCACGAAGTGCTCCCCTGCTTGCGTGGCGATTACTTCTTTTTCTTGTCCGGTGACGGAGCCAGCACCATCAACATGGTTGCCCCTTCCATGCTGGGCTGCTGCTCCACAATAGCGATGTCGTCCACCGCCCCGGCGATCTGATCCAGCATCTCGCGCCCGATCTCCGGGTAGGTGATCTCGCGGGCGCGGAACTGGATGCGGACCTTGACCTTCATGCCTTCACTCAGCCAGCGGCGCGCGCTGCGCACCTTGATCTCCAGGTGATGGTCAGAGGTCTTGGGGCGGAGCCGAATCTCCTTAACCTCGATCTGCTTTTGCTGCCGGCGGGCTTCGCGTTCCTTCTTAGCGCGGGCGTACTGGAACTTGCCAAAATCCATGATCCGGCAAACCGGCGGCTCCGCGTTCGGAGCTACCTCGACCAGGTCGAGGCCGACGCGGATGGCCCGTTCCAGGGCGTCACGGGTGGGCACGACACCGATGTTCTCGTTGTCCTCCGTGATCAGGCGCACCTCGCGAGCCCGAATTTCCTGATTTATGCGGTACTGTGTCGCGCCTATTGCTTTATTCCCTCGCTAACTAATAAAAGGGCCGGATAAACGGCGCCTCAGCGCCAAAGTGTATCATAGTCAGGCAGGGCAGTCAATTCCGAATCCCCGGCGGCCGCCTCTTTTCAGAACCACACCAGCCTGCCAGCGGAGTCAGTCATCGCCTGCCCGGAGGCCGGGCATACATTGTTCCCTTCTTTGAAGGGGATGCGCTAGCCCAACGCTCCCAGACCTGACCCCTATATTCTACGCGAAACAGGCATTTTTCCCAACCCCATGAAGGGAATTTTCCGCTCAAAATGCAGGGGCAAACCCGGTCTGCAGGGCCGATTCATGCTTGACAACGACCGGGCCGATTGGTATCATGCTGGCACAATCTTCCACAGTAGCTCAATCGGCAGAGCAATCGGCTGTTAACCGATGGGTTGTAGGTTCGAGTCCTACCTGTGGAGCTGCCAGCACCCGCCGCGATGCGTCTGCATCGCGGCGGGTAAAGCGTCGGGCTACCCTCAGCTGGGTAGCCCATGTTGATTCCCCAGCAGTTCTCCGTTTTGATGTTCATAGCTGGGAAAATATCTTGGCCAAAGCACCGTAATCGATGTCCGCCATGCAGCAGATTTCCCTCGCCACCAGCACAAGAAGCGACGGAATCTTCGGCAGAACTTGATCCTTACGGTCTATAGAGCCATGCTTTCCAAGCACTAGTGCCAGAAATATCCAACTCGATCAGATGCGGGCCACTGTCGTAGATGTTGATCCGCGTGCGCCCGGAACTAGTCTCACCAGGATCATTCATCTCCAATAGACCCATCGGATTCCTAATTCCTACCAAGTTCGAGAACCCAATAGTCATAATGCCACCGAGCGCATGGCCTTCGGCGCCAGTGAACTCATATTCAAGGATGTAAACCCCCTTTTCCAGCTCTGCCTCGACAATATTATTGAAGTCCTCCTCACCGCTCCAGGCAAGGCCGGAGCACGCCGCTTGCTGTCGCTCCGCAGTGCGACCCACTCCTTGCAACAACATCACAGCGCGTGCTGGATCGTTTGCCAGTGCGGCCTGCGCATCTGCCAGCGATGCGGCGATGGCCTCAATAGTGGCCGTCAGGTCTTCCTGGCTGCAGGCCAGGGGCGGCTCCTGAGCCAGTAGTGTTGAGCCGCCGAAGACCAGGAATACCAGCAACGAGATCACAAGCGCTAGTTGTCTCATAGTGATACCTTTCTTGACAACTTATTCAGTAATCAGTATACATTCTTAGTTAAGCATAAGTTCTGTCTAATGGCAATAAGGATTGACAAAACAAAAAATATCCGTCACACCCAGCATGCTAATCATTTGGTGCGCACCGACAGCGTACTGCGAAACTGCTCCTGCCTACGTTTGGTTTCTTGACAAGACCGCAGCGCCCGTCATTCACAAGTGCTTCCGCTGGGTCCGCGTCAATGGGTTTTAGGTTCGAGTCCTACCTGTGGAGCTGCCAGCACCCGCCGCGGCGGGTGTTTTGTTGCCCCTCAGCGCCGCCCGCGCCGCCACCACCACAGCAGCCCTACCACCAGCGCCGCTTCCAACAGGAGGCCGCCAACCAGCGCCGGGAGCAATTGCCGCGCATCCAGCCCCGTTGCTGCTAGAACACCTCCGGGATCGGGTTGCAGCACCTGCGTCGCTTCCAGAACCGGCAGGGCCAGCACACTGCCAGACTCCACAGTCGCCAGCGGGCCAGTCTGAAAGCGCCAGGGCGACCCTGTTCGCACTTCTCCCGATACCGCGATCGTATCGACCCGCCAGGTGACTTCCACGCCAGCCGGGAGCGCCGGGACGTCAACCCGCGCGCCCTCGACGGCCTCCAGCCGGACAAAGGGACCATCGCCAGTGGCCAGCCAGACCTCATAGCGCCAGGCGCTGCACGGCTCAGGCGGCAGTTCCCAGCGCAGGGTCAGCGCCTCCCCGGCAATCCCGACTGCCCCATCCGGCGGCCAGGGAGCCGACGCCAGCGGCAGAGTCACGGAGGCGTCCGGTTCCACCTGCAACAGCGTCAGGCTGCCCTCCCCCAGCGCCGCCACGGTCTTGCCAACGGCTGCCACCGCCTCAACAGTCTCCCCGCGCCACCAGCCAGCGATGTGCGGCGACTCCCCGCTCACGTCCAGCAGCCACAGACCGCACTGCCCGGCGGCTACCACCAGCCGACTGGCTTCCGGCAACACCGCCAGACTGCCGCCCGCGCCAGGGAGACTCAATGTCCAGCCCAGCGATGGCGCGGCAGGGTCGCGAACATCGACCTGCCAGAGCAACCCTTCGCCCGCCATCCACAGGCGATCCTCCCCGGTGACCAGGCTCTGCGGCGCAGCGGGCAACCCTTCCAGCAGGCTGAGCAAACTCGGCGGCCTGGCGGTCGTTGTCGCCCACGTCAACGCGGTGATACCTTCCCCGGACGCTACCAGAACACGATTATCCCAGGCTGCCACTGCCCGCGGACGCCCTGCCGCCAGCGGGTAAGCGATCCGCCAGTCGATAGCCGCCGGATCCGCCAGCAGGGCAGCGTACAGCGCCCGATCCGCACCACCCAGGTATAGCCAGGACTCCGCTGCTGCCAGCGGTTGGCCGCTCCCGTTGACCAACAGCAGCGGCCCGATCAGGGAACCATCCGCCGCATGGTGAACGGCCTGGACGCCATCCGCCGCGCTCAGGTACAGCCAGCAGCCATCCCGGCGCGTCTCACGGACCACCAGCCGATCTGCCGCCGTGCCCGGCAGGTCGACAGACGCCGCCAGCGCCGGAGCCAGCGGATCGGTCAGATCATACAGCCGCAGCTTCCCCCCGCCGACGGCATAGAGCCAGCGGCCCGCCACCCCCAACGCCGTCGCGGGAGCCGGATCGAACGTGACTGATCGCGCCGGGAGATCGACCAGCGTCGCCAGCGATGCGACCTGCACACCGCTATCACCTGCAGCCAGGTACAGCGCCGCTGATCCTCCGGCAGCATCCAGCACACCAACCGGCAGCGCCACCACCGGGATCGGCTGCCAGGGATCACGCAGGTCCAGCAACAGGCCACTCTGACCGGGTTGCAGGGCGGCCAGATAGCGGGTATCCAGCAGGACCAGCCGGGACGCCGGAACCGGCAATGTGACGGTACTGGCGATCCGCAGCGTTGGCCACGCAGTCACGTCAAACACACTCAAAGTGGTTCCGTGCACACCGTAAACAATGCGGCCATCCGGCAAAACCGCCAGATCGTCCGCTGGTACTGCCACCTGCCCGGCCAGTTCCAGACCAGCCGTCGGCGCGCTCACGTCGATCACCGCCAGCCCACCCGCGCCGTTCACACCGTTCCGATACCCTGCATAGGCTCGCCCCTCGCTGATGGCAACGCGCTGCGCCGGCCCCGGCAGAGGCACTGCTGTCACCGTCCCCAGCGGATCCGTCGCCAGGACCCGCAGACTTCCCCCCTGCCCTGGCCCGTCTTCTGCTGCATAGAGGAACCTGCCTTCAACCGCCAGCTGGCGCGTGGCTCCGGCGGTGGTATCGGGCTGCCAGTGCCCTGCCCGCGCCCCGACTGCCTGGATGCCCTGCTCACCCAGCGCCAGAAAGGTTGTCGACCCGGCGCTGACCACGCTCTCGATCCCACCCGGCGCATCTCCTGTTTGCAGGACAACCGGGCGCAACGGGTCAGCCACATCCAGCACAGCCCAGCCCTGCCCGCCCAGCGCCAGCTGCCCGTCTCCGGCGCTAGTCAGAGCCAGTCCCGGCGACAACCCGATCCGTAACGTCACCGGCCTCGCCCCGTCCAGCCGCAGCAGCGTCCCATCGGATTGCGCCAGCAACGGCGTGCCGTCCGCCATCCAGTCCAATGCCGCCCCCTGACCTCCCCGGCCTGCCGCCAGCAATTCCTGCGGCCTGCCAGCAGCATCCAGCGCCAGCCCCACTGCAGCCGCGCCAGCACCCTCCCCGGCCAGCCAGACGCGATCGCCACGCCCGGCAACAGCGCGGATTGCCTCGACGGCGAGGTAACGCCCCAGCACTTCCGGCGCATTGCTGGAAGACGCATTGACCGTGGTCAAAGCCGGGCCGCCCACCGCATAGACGATGAAGTTGCGGGCCGCCGTCGCTTGCGCCGGAATCGGGAGGATGGCCAGCGGTTGTGGATCGTTCGGCGCGTCCACATCAACGATGACCAGCGCCGCACCCGCGCTCAGGTAAAGGCGCTTGCCGCCTTCCAGCGTCACGCCGGTCACTGAGGGGGCTTCCTGCGGCGGTGGGAGGTGGCCAAGCACTATCGGAGCCAGCGGGCGAGTCGTATCCAGCACATACAGCCCGGCCTCCCCGGCGGCAACATAAGCCAGCACGCCATCAACGGCAATCGCCTGTGGCATCCCACCAAGCGACAGGCGGGCGATAATCCGCGGCGACTCCCGCCGGGCCAGACTGATCAGAACAACCTCGCCCTCTTCCAGCGCCGCCACGCCGATCGCGTCGCGCACGGCCAGATCGCGCACCGTCCCCCCCAGCGCCAGCGTCGCCCGCACAACAGGATGATCCGCGTTCCGCCAGTCAATCACCGCCAGGCCGGTCTCCGCCATCCCTGCGACTACCCAGCGATTGGCTGCGTCTCCGCCCAGCGCAACCGCCACGGCCTGTCCGGGGAGAGCTACCCGCGCCCGCAACGCCAGCGCATCAGGATGCCCGGCATCAAAGAGCAACACCCCCTCCCGACCCGCCGCCGCGTAGACATAACGCTCGTCATCGGCCAGGGCATAGACTGGCCCCGGCCACACTGCATCAACCAGGCGCACCGTCCGCAGGTCGGCGACGGCGTAGCGCTTCAGGCCACTGGCGCGGTCGGCGACATAAGCCCATTCCCGGCGCAGCAACACATCGACACCATCATGGAGAGGGTCGTACGTGCTCAGCAGGCGCGGCATGAGCGGATCAGTCAGGCCATAGATCAGCAGGCGGTAGTCGCAGCCGACCAGCAGCCGCCCGGCCTCGATGGTCACTGTGCGGGCCGGTACGGCCTCAGCCAGTTGAGCCGCCAGTCGTGGCTGGGCGGGGTCAGCCAGATCGTAGAGAGCCACGCCAGCTTCGCCCAGCGCCACAAAAAGCGCCCGCCCGGATGGATCAACCGCCAAATCGCGAGCAGCAGCCGCGGTCACGATCTCGCGCCACGGCCCGCGCAGGCCATCGCGCCGGTCAAACACCGCAACCCGGATTCCGGCCTGCCGGGCCGCCACGTAGACGGCAAGATCGCTGACAGCCAGCGCCTGCCCGCCACCGGAGAGGAAGCTGCGTTCCGTCAGATCAGTCACCTCCAGCAGAGCCAGACCCTGTTCGGTCAGCAGGTAAACCATTCCGCCATGCACGGCCAGGTCCTGCACCTGCCCCCGCCCCGGTTGCACACGCCGCAGCGTTCTACCCGTCTCGTCCAGCTGCAGGAGCGCATCGCCTTCCGCCAGCAGTACCCCATCGGGCAGCGCGACCATCGCCCGCGTGAGGCCCCCCATCCCGCCAACCACGTGCACCCCTTGCGCGGACGGCGTTCCGTCCCCCTGGGCCAGTACCGGCAACGTTAACCCGGTCAGGCATGCCACCAGAGCCGCCCACCGGAGCCGCGCCCAGATCCTGCTTGCTCTTGTCACAGGCCGCCCTCCATCCTTCGCCCCATTCCCGGCGCCGGGCAACCCCCGGTCTGGATACACTATAGGCGCAAAGCGCCAGAGGCTTCAAGTCAGGTAGCCCACACCCGAACCGGCACAAAAAACTTGACGCCTTCGCTCAGGTATGCTACGATGCTCCGCACAACCTTATAGAGCGGCATTACGCCTCATCACGAGCGGGGGAGGGAACGGCCCTGTGAACCCGCGGCAACCCCCGGAGCGCCGGGTAGGTGCCAAGTCCGACCAGGCAACTGGGCAGATGAGACCGCGCACACCGTCACGTACGCGCTTCTCCCCTGACCAGGAGAAGCGTTTTTGTTGTGGCAAGCCACGGCGGAAAGGCAGGCGGAAAAGCAGTGCAGCAACCCTACCCGATTCTGGAATTCGACCCGGCCCCGCAGGCCATCCTGGAGCCAGGCAAGCTGATCGCGCGGAGAGATGTGCCTGAGCGGGCGGTGCTGTGCTTCTTCAATGAGGTGATCACCGCTGTCTGTGGAGACGGAAAAGCCCGGTTGCTGTACCGCCTGAGCAGCGAGATTGGCCCCAATCCGGTCTACGAGATCATCGTCGAAGGGCAGCGGCTGGCGGTATGCCATCCCGGCGTAGGCGCGCCGCTGGCGGCGGGCTTCCTTGAGGAACTGATCGCGCTGGGCGTCAGCAAGTTTATCGCCTGCGGCGGCGCGGGCGTGTTGCAGCGCGAGCTGGTCGTCGGCCACCTTGTTGTGCCGATCAGCGCCGTCCGCGACGAGGGTACGTCCTACCACTACCTGCCGCCGGGCCGCGAGGTCAGCCCTTCTCCGGCGGCGGTGGCGGCCATTGAAGCTGCCCTGAGTGCCGCCGGGGTAGACTATACGAAAGGCAAGACCTGGACCACCGATGCCATCTTCCGGGAGACAGCGGATAAGGTCGCCCGCCGTCGCGCCGAGGGCTGCCTGACGGTAGAGATGGAAGCGGCGGCGTTCTTTGCCGTGGCTCAGTTCCGGGGCGTTGAATTCGGGCAAATCCTGTATGGCGGGGATGACGTCAGCGGCGCGGAATGGGATTCGCGTCGCTGGAACAACCGCGCCACCATCCGCGAGAAGCTGTTCTGGCTGGCGGTGGAAGCCGCGCTGCGGCTGTAAGTGTAACGAAGCATAGAGCGGGAGACCGATTCATGCTGCATAGACGGCGGTCAATCCGACTGGCTGGGTACGACTACACGCAGAACGGCGCGTATTTTGTCACGATCTGCACTTATCAACGCCGTTGCCTGTTCGGCGAGATTGTTGGCGAGGAAATGCAACGTAACTGGTGCGGGGAGATCGCAGCGGCGTGCTGGCAGGCCATCCCGAATCATTTCGCTGCGGTGAAACTGGACGCATTTGTCGTGATGCCGAATCACGTTCACGGGATCATCCTGATCGATACACCGGATAGCACGATGGAATCTGCACAGGGGGATGGTGTAGGGGCGCAGCATGCTGCGCCCCTACGAACCCACCCACACGTAGTACAGTCCGGTTCGCTCAGCGCCATCGTGCGCTCCTACAAATCGGCTGTCGCCAACCAGATCAACGCCTGCCACCAGACACCCGGCAAGCGGATCTGGCAGCGCAACTACTACGAGCATATCGTCCGCAACGACCGCGCCCTGAATGCCATCCGGGAGTACATCTTATTCAACCCGGCACACTGGGCTTTCGACCGGGAAAACCCTGAATCTCGCTAGAACCCGTCTCGCACCGTTTGCGTCTCCCAGAAAGGCAAGGCGCTTATGCCCCATCGCCATACCCTGACCTACACCAACTGTCGCTATCTGGACGCCATCGCCGACCATGTCGTAGTCTTTGACGGCGCGATGGGCACCAGCATCCAGCAACGCGGCCTGACCGCCGCTGACTTCGGCGGGGAGCAGTACAACGGCTGTAACGACTACCTGTCAATCACCCGTCCGGACGTGATCGAGGCCATTCACGCCTCGTTCCTGGCAGCAGGCGCAGAAGCGGTGGAAACTAATACTTTCCGCGCCAACCGCCTGACGCTGGGCGAGTACGGCCTGGCCGACCGTGTGCTGGAGATCAACCGCGCCGCCGCCCGGATCGCCCGCCGGGTCTGCGACCGCTTCGCCGCTGAGACCGGCATCCCGCGCTTCGTTGCCGGGAGTATTGGCCCCTCCGGCAAGCTGCCCAGCGGCAATGACCCTGACCTGAGCATCACTTTTGATGCGCTGGCCGATCTCTTCTACGAGCAGGCGCAGGGCCTGGTGGAAGGCGGCGCTGACCTGTTGCTGGTCGAAACCAGCCAGGACATCCTTGAAGTGAAAGCGGCCGTTGTTGGCATCAATCGCTACTTCGCCGACGCTGGCCTGCGCATCCCATTGCAGGTACAGGTCACGCTGGACGTGTCAGGCCGGATGCTCTTCGGGACGGAGATTGATGCCGCGCTGGCCACGCTGGAAGCGCTGCCCATCGACGTGATCGGCCTCAACTGCTCCACCGGCCCGGAGCATATGCGTGCGCCGATCCGCTACCTGGTCGAGCACAGCACGCTGCCGGTCAGCGTCCTGCCCAATGCCGGTCTGCCGATCAACGTCGATGGCGAGGCCGTCTACCCGCTGGAGCCGGATCCGTTCAGCCGCATGGTGGCTGAGTTCGCCGAGTGGGGCGTCAGCGTGGTTGGCGGGTGCTGCGGCACACGTCCGGAGCATATTGCCCGCCTCTACGAAGCCGTGCACGGCCAGCCGGTCGATGTCGTTCTGCAAACCCGTCAGCGGCGCCCCCCTGCCCGGCGCCGCCCGGAGCACACCCCCCAGGTCAGCAGCAACATGAAGGCTACCTCCCTGCTGCAAAACCCTGGCCCGACCCTGATCGGCGAGCGGATCAACAGCCAGGGCAGCCGCAAGGTCAAGCGCCTGCTGCTGGAGGAAGATTACGACAGCATTGTCCAGATCGCGATTGAACAGGTCGCCAGCGGCGCGCACATGCTCGACGTGTGTGTCGCCCTCACCGAGCGCGATGATGAGCGCGAGCAGATGGTCACGCTGGTGAAGAAACTGGCCATGGCCGTCGACGTGCCATTGATCATCGACACGACCGAGGCCGATGTGGCCGAGGCCGCGCTGGCTGTCTACCCCGGACGGGCGATCATCAACGGCAACAACCTGGAAAATGGCCGGGAGCGCATTGACCGTATCCTGCCCGTCGCCCGCAAGCACGGCGCGGCAGTGCTCTCCATGACCATTGACGAAGAGGGCATGGCCCACGACCGGGAAAAGAAGTTCGAGATCGCACAGCGCATCACCCGCATCGCTACCGAGGAATACGGCCTGGCCCGCGAAGACCTGATCTTCGATACGCTCACCTTCCCCCTGACCACCGGGCAGCCTGAACTGCGTAACGACGCCAGGGAGACTCTGGCCGCCATCCGCCTGATCAAGGAGAACCTGCCGGGCGTTTTCACCTGCCTGGGGGTGAGCAACGTCAGTTTCGGCGTGCAACCCGCCGCGCGCGGCGTGCTCAACAGCGTCTTCCTCTACCACGCTGTCCAGGCCGGGCTGGATATGGCCATCGTCAACCCGGCGCACATCACCCCTTACGCTGAGATTCCGCCGGAACAGCGCAAGCTGGCCGAGGACCTGATCTTCAACACCGACCCCGATGCCCTGCCGCGCTTCATCCAGTACTTCGCCGAGCACGAAGTTGAAGCCAGCGCGGCGGAAGCCGCCGACCCCACCGCAGCGATGACCGCGGAGGAAGCGTTGCACTGGCAGATCGTCCACCGCAAAAAGGACGGCGTAGAAGCCCTGATCGACGCCTGCCTGACCCGCCAGGATGCCGTCAGCGTGCTGAACAACGTCCTGCTACCGGCCATGAAGGAGGTCGGCGACAGGTTTGGCGCAGGCGAATTGATCCTGCCCTTTGTGCTGCAGAGCGCCGAGGTGATGAAGAAAGCCGTCGGCTACCTGGAGCAGTTCATGGAAAAGGTAGAAGGCGCCAGCAAAGGCACAGTCGTCCTGGCCACCGTCTACGGGGATGTCCACGACATTGGCAAGAATCTGGTCAAGACCATCCTCAGCAACAATGGCTACACCGTCCACGACCTGGGCAAACAGGTCCCCGCCAGCACGATCATCGACGCAGCGATCGCGCACCATGCCGACGCCATCGGCCTCAGCGCGCTGCTGGTCAGCACATCGAAGCAGATGCCGCTGGTCGTCAACGAGCTGGCGCGGCGCGGGTTGGCCATCCCTGTGCTGGTTGGCGGGGCGGCAATCAACCGCCGCTTCGGGCGGCGCGCTCTGTTCCTGGACGATAGCGGCCAGCCGTATGCAGGCGGCGTGTTCTACTGCAAGGACGCCTTTGAGGGATTGGCCGTGATGGACCGTCTGGTCGATCCAGCCCGCCGCGCTGAGCTGCTGAGCCAGATCGTGGCCGAGGGTTACGCCGAGATCGGCCAGGAGCCGCGCCCGGCCATCACCGGCGGCGCCCACCGCAGTGGGGTTAAGCCCGCCTCTGTTATCCCTGACCCGCCTTTCTGGGGGCCAAAGACCATCCGCCAGATGCCGCTGGAGATCATCTTCCAGCACCTGCACAGGCCGGAACTGTTCCGCCTGTCGTGGGGAGCCAAAAACGCCCACGGCGAGGAATGGGAGGCGCTACAGGCGCAGTTTGAGGCGCGGCTGGCCCGGATGCAGAAGGACGCCCTGGCCCGGCGTACACTCATCCCGCAGGCGGTCTACGGCTACTTCCCCGTCAACAGCGACGGCGATGATCTGATCGTATGGGACTGGGAGCGCTTCGCCACGACCCGCCAGCGGGTGGAGGCAGGTCGCTTCCGCTTCCCGCGCCAGAACAAGGGCGAATTCCTGTGCCTGAGCGATTACTTCGCCCCGGCGACGGGCGAGCAGGTGGATGTAGCCGCGCTGCAGGTGGTCACCGTCGGACGGGAAGCCAGCGCCGAATTCGAGCGCCTGCAGGCCGCCGACAACTACAGCGAAGCTTACTTCTTCCACGGCCTGGCCGTCCAGACCGCCGAGGCCACCGCCAGCTTCGTTCACGAGCACATCCGCCGTGAGTTGCGGCTGGCGGAGGCGCAGGGTAAGCGCTATAGCTGGGGCTATCCGGCCTGCCCGGAACTGGCCGATCACGCCCTGGTCTTCGCCCTGCTGCCCGCCGTGACCCATGAGCTGGGCATGACGCTCACCCCGGCTTACCAGCTCGTGCCGGAGCAGAGCACCGCTGCTATCGTCGTCCACCATCCGGAGGCCAAATACTACAGCGTGGAGATCGACCGGGTAAAGGAGATTCTGGGGGAGAAGGAAGCATGACCGCTTCTGAGACCCGGATTCGCCCTGCCTGATCGACGCTGACCGGACTATACTGTGACCCGGACACGAGGCGTGGAACTCTCTGTGGGCCAGTCAACCCTGTATCCACTGGCTTAGTAAGGATTCCGGACATGGATCGTGAAACCGTCGGATGCTCCCGGCGCGCCGTCCTGAGCACGGTACTGGTGATCGCCCTGATGGCGACCTGCCTGGGCGGGCTGGCGCTGACCGTCGACCGCATTTGCGTGGCCAACCTGACCCTGCGCCTGCCGCAATATCCCGGCGCAACCGTGGTCTGGGAGCGTCACAACCTGCTGACACCGTTTGGTATGGGCGAGACGGTCATGATGCTGACCGCCCCCGACCCGCCGGCGACCGTGCGTGAATGGTACGCCCGCCATACTGGCGAAACCCTGCGTGCTAACGTCAACAATCCGTTCTTCCAGTGGGGGCGCGGCGAGTGGGTCGTCGACCCCGCGCAGGAGGGATCAGGCAGCCAGATCATCCTGCACGGCACCTGCATGCAGTAAGGGTGCGCCTGTCCGCCCCCTGTTGCTTCGCTGCTTCGTCTTCGTAACCCGGAGGACAGACTCCATGCCTGCCAGACCTTTTCGCGAACGTCTTGCCGCCGACACTCCTATCCTGACGGACGGCGCGATGGGCACCACCCTGCACCAGCACGGCATCCCGATCGATGCCTGCTTTGATGAGCTAAACCTGAGCCGCCCGGAATTGATCAAGTCGATTCACGTAAGCTTTCTGGCAGCCGGGGCGGAACTGCTCAAGACCAACACCTTTGGCGCTAACCGCTATAAGCTGGCCCGCTTCGGGCTGGAAGCGCAGGTCAGCGCCATCAACGCCGCGGGAGTCACCCTGGCCCGGCAGGCCGCCACAGAAGCCGGTCGCCCGGAGACCTACATCGCGGGTTCGGTCGGGCCGCTGGGCGTGCGCCTGCGGCCCTACGGGCGGGTCAGCCCGGAAGACGCCCGCGCCGCCTTCCGCGAGCAAATCACCGCTCTGGCCGGGGTCGGCGTAGACGCCATCCTGCTGGAAACCTTCACTGATCGCCTGGAGATTCTGGAGGCGTTGGCCGCCGCGCGGGAGGCTGCCCCGGAGCTGCCGGTCATCGCCAACATGACCTTTGCCGAAGACGACCGGACGCTGCTCGGCGACCTGCCGGTGCGCGTCGCCCGCGATCTGCACGCTGCTGGCGCGGATGTGATTGGCGTCAACTGCGGCGGCGGCCCGGCCCAGATTGCCCGCATCCTGGCCGCCATGCGTCAGGCTGTGCCGGAAGCCGCCTGCGCCGCCGTACCCAACGCTGGATTCCCGGAAGCCGTCGGCGGGCGGATGATGTACCCGGCCACCGCGGCCTATTTCGCCGACTATGCCCGCACCTTCCACGCCCGGGGCGCGCGGATCATCGGCGGTTGCTGTGGGACAACGCCGGAGCATATCGCTGCCATGCGCCAGGCAATGGACAGCGCCGCCAGCCCCCTGCCCGACTTGAGCATCACCGAACCCGTCAACGACGAACTGCTCACCGTGCAGGAGCAGCCCACCGAACTGACCCGCAAGCTGGCCAGCGGCCAGTTCGTTGTCACGGTGGAGATGCATCCGCCGCGCAGTTACACTGCCCAGAAGCTGCTGGCTGCCGCCGAACTGCTGCAATCAGCGGGAGCTGATCTGGTTGATGTTGCCGACAGTCCTACTGCCCGCATGCGGATGAGTCCCTGGGCCGTCTGCCACCTGCTGCACACTCGCCTGGGGATCGAGACGGTACTGCACTTCCCCACCCGTGGCCGCAACCTGCTGCGCATCCAGGGCGATCTGCTGGCCGCGCACGCCCTGGGCCTGCGCAACCTGTTCGTGGTCATGGGCGATCCAACCCACATCGGCGACTATCCAAATGCCATGGACAACTACGACGTCACCCCCTCCGGCCTGATCAAGCTGATCAAGCAGCAGATGAACCGGGGCGTTGACCAGGCGGGCAACTCCATCGGCCAGCCAACCGCTTTCACCGTCGGCTGCGCCCTGAACATGGGCGCGCAGGACCTTGATCACGAGATCAAGGTGACGCGCCGCAAGATCGAAGCCGGCGCGGATTTCGCGCTGGGGCAACCGGTCTTTGACCCGGCGGATATCGAACGATTCCATCGCCGCTACCGCGAAGTCACCGGCGAAGACTTCACGTTGCCAGTGCTGATGGGTGTGTTGCCCCTCTATGGCGCGCGGCACGCCCACTTCCTGCACAATGAAATCCCCGGCATCACCATCCCGGAGGCCATCCTGCGCCGAATCGAAACGGCGGACGACGCCCCGGCGGAAGGCGTGCGGATCGCTCGCGAATTGCTGCTGGCGATCCGGGGCATGGTTCAGGGCGCGTACCTCATCCCGGCCTTCGGCCATTACGAGCTGGTCGCCGAGGTGATCGACGCGCTGGGCGTGCCCGGTCGCCCCTGACGACTGCCTCAAACAGCATCTTGATCCCCCACCTACCCCTGCCCGGCGCGGGAACGACACCGGGCAGGAGCGTTCTCTGATCAGACGCTAATCCACAGGTCTGGCGAATTGAACAAAACATGATATAATCGCCCTGATTTACCTGATTACGCCACGCCTGCTCTTGCCGTCTCAGCCTTCCACGTTGCTCCGGGGCGTGCCTGACCATGAGACTTTTGCTCACCGCAGGAAAACTTGCTGATGACCATCCGAACTGAAGACGTGATCGCAACGCCCGTTGTCTCCACCCGGAGCGTCTCTGTGCGCCAGGTTCTGGCGCTGATCGTCGTGCTGGCCAAGCTGCGGATCGTCACGCTGCTGCTGGCGGCGGCCTGGGGCGGCGCAATGCTGGCCAGCGGCGGGCGTCCTGCAGCTGCCGATCTGCTGCTGTTGACCATCACCGGTGCGCTGGCCGCTGGCGGTTCCGGCGCCATCAACCAGTACCTGGAACGCGATCAGGACGCCCGCATGAAGCGCACCCGCCGCCGCCCGCTGGCCACCGGCCAGGTCCGCCCGGTCTGGGTGTTGGTTGGCGGTGCAGGTAGCGTTGTCGCCGCGGTGGGGTTGGCCCTGCTGGCCGGTAACCTGGCGCTGGCGTTCTTCCTGGCGCTGGGGGCGTTCATCTATATTGGCATCTACACCCTGTGGCTCAAGCCGCGCACGCTGCTCAACGTTGTGATCGGCGGGGCGGCAGGCAGCGCCGCCGTCCTGAGCGGCTCGGCTGCGGTGGGCCACTGGGCCGATTCAGGCGCGCTGCTGCTGGCGGCGTTGCTCTTCACCTGGAGTCCCAGCCACTTCTGGAGTCTGGCGCTGGTCTACCGCAAGGACTATGCCAGCGCCAGCTTCCCCATGCTGCCGGTGGTGATGGAACGGCGGCGGGCAGTGCTGTGGACGCTCGTCCACATGGCCGTCACGGCGGCCATCGGCCTGTTGCTGGCGGTGCATCCGGCGCTGGGCTGGGCCTACTTCGCCCCGATACTGGCGGCCACGTTGTGGCTGGGCCGCGACTCGATCGGGCTGCTGCGTGCTCATCAGCAGGGCAGCGAAGGGGAAGAAGGCCGTCAGGCCATGACCCTGTTCAAAGCGTCCAACATCTACCTGGCGCTGGTGCTGCTGATGATCTGCATCGCTGCTATCATTTAGGCGTTTGTTGCCCACCCTGCGCCCGTATCCCCCTGCCGGGGGCGCCCATCCCGTTCGTCACTCACCTCAGGAGGGTACTACTATGAGCGGCAGCTCAAAGAAAAGCGTGATCACCTGTGATCTGGAAGGCCGCATCGAGACGTTCAATGACGCCGCGGCGGAGATCTTCGGCTACACGCAGGAAGACATCATCGGCAAGAAGCGGGTCTCGCTGTTCTCGCCGGGCGAAGTCGTCCTGGAACATGTCCCGAGCTGGCTCAAGGTCGCCCGTGAGACGGGCGAATTCCGCGGGGAGACCGTCTTTGTGCGCCGCGACGGGACGCCGTTCGCCGCCCGCATCCGCATCACGCCGACCTTCAAGCACGGCCAGCACATCGGCTACTGCGGCGTGACCGAAGTGCTGGAAGAGGTGGACCCGGCGCAGGCTATGCCCCGCATCAGCCCGGCCACGCGGCTCTTCCGCTGGCTGGTCATCACCCGCGCCCCCTTCCTGACGGCCATGATCGTGCCGGTGTTGATCGGCGCGGCGTGGGTGGCCGTGCAGGGCGGGCCGTTTGCCTGGGGGCGTTTCATCCTGGCACTGCTGGCCGGCATGCTGTTGCACGTCGCCGCCAACACCTTCAACGACTATTTCGACTGGACCAGCGGCACCGACCCGATCAACAACAACTACTTCCTGCCCTACTCTGGCGGCAGCCGATCCATTGAACTGGGCCTGATCAGCGAGGGGGCGCTACGCCGCCTGGCTTTCGCCGCCCTGGGCGGGTCGGCGCTGATCGGTCTGGTGCTGACGATCCTCAGCGGCCCCGGCATCCTGCTTTTCGGGCTGATCGGGGCGCTTTCCGCCTACTTCTACACGGCCCCGCCCCTGCGACTGGCGGCGCGGCGAGGTCTGGGCGAATTGCTCGTCGGCCTCAACTTTGGCCCGCTGGCCACCGCCGGGACGGTTTACGCCCTAACCGGCCAGGCGGCGGCGGTCGACTTCCTGATCGGGGTGCCGATCGGCCTGCTGGTCATCGCCATCCTCTGGATCAACCAGTTCCCGGACGAAGAGAGCGATCGGGCAGCCGGTAAGCACAATCTGGTTGTCGTCCTCGGCAAGGAACGCGCCCGGTGGGGCTATCTGCTCCTGCTGGCAGGCGCGTTTGCCCTGACCCTCTACTGGACGCTCAGCGGGATATTCCCGGTGGGCGCGGCGCTGATCCTCGGCGGGTTGCCGCTGGCGGTGCGGGCTGTCCGTATCGCCCTGCGTCACTACGCCGATCGCAGCCTGGTACAGGCCAACGCCGCCACAATCCGGCTGCACCTGGTGGCCGGGGTGCTGATGACCATCGGCCTGCTGGCCAGCAATATGCTACGCCAGTTCTTCGGCGGGTAAGGCGACCGGCAAGCAGTACCCGCTCATCACCGGCCTGACTTACGCGGCATCCGCGCTCCTGTTGGCGGATGCCGTGTGTTTTGCCTTCCTGCAACCGGGTCGCACCCGCTGCGTAGAATCAAGCAGGACCGTACGAGTCACAGATTTACCGGAAAGCAGGTAGACATGAGCCAGAAAACCCTGGGCGACCGCATCCTCTCGATCATCACCGGCACGCTGGGCAACCTGGTGCCCAGCGGAATCAGCAACGCTGTCGGGGGCGTGATCGACTTCGCCTACGTCCGCGTGCTGGGCCTGCCCTTCATTGTGCTGGGCTACCGCCAGACCGGCAAGACCACACTGCTGGAATGGCTGCGCCGCGACACAGCCTACCTGGGCGACTTTGACCCGGAGCCGACAGCAGCGGGCGGTCAGGCAGTCGGCGCGTTTGGGGCGCAGGTCGGCGACGAGACCCTGCGCGTCAGGCCGCGCCGCGATGTCGGCGGAGAATACGCCATGTGGGAGACCGACTGGGTAGACCTGTTCCGGGAGGCCAAACCGCGCGGCATCCTCTTCCTGATCGATCACACCAGCGTCCACCAGCACAAGGATGCGCTCAACTTCGTCCTGCAGATGATCGACGACGAACCAGCCGCCCGCAAGAGCCTGCGGATGTTCATGCTACTGGTTAACAAGTCCGACCTGTGGAGCGGCAGCCGCACGCTGGACGAATTGCTTGGCGACTACCGCAACGAGACGCGACGGCTCAAGTCCCAGGCAGAGCGCCTGGGCTACCGTTATGCCATCGCCAGCGCCAGCCTGATCACTGGCGCGGGCGTCACCAGCGCCCTGACCCAGTTCTTCAACGGCATCCGTCCCCGTCCGCGCCGCCAGCCGACGGCTACCCCGCCCGCCAGCGCATGACCCGCCTGATCCTGGAGTACATCCTGGACGGTCCGCACCCCGGCTATACCTTCACCACACCGGGGGACGGCCTGGATGCCACGGCGCTCAAGATCATCTGGCAGAACGCCCTGCCACGTGGCACTGGCTGGCGTCACTATCCCGGCGCGCGGGCGCTCAAAGGTTTCCCGCTGGACGATGGGCGCCAGGCGGCGCTGGCCGATGTGATCGTGACCGACCAGCAGGATGAAACCGGACGGCAGGGCATCCGCCGCGCGGAGATCACCGTCCTTGACGCCGCCGACTACCTGGACGCCCTGGCGCTGCGTCTGGCGATGCTGCCGGAGGCCGCCCGCCAGGAAGCCGGGCGGCGGCTTTCCTGGGGGCGCTGGAAGCAGATCGCCGACCGCGCCGCGCCTGGAACGCGCCGTAACAGCGGCCAGATTGTCCTGGCCGCACCCTATACCAGCGTCGCCGACTGGCAGGTGATGGAGGCAATTGTGCTGATGGTCGCCACCGCGCCGCCGCTGCGCCTGCTGAGCGGTTGGCCGCGCGTCCCACCGCTGACCACGCTGGCGCTGGACTATCACGCTGAAGCGCGGCTTGTAGCCCTGCCGCTGGCCGCTATCGAGCGCCTCGACGGAATCCGGCCGGTTATCTGTACGTAACAGACCGCCCCAAAAACAACAGGGGCGGCTCAACGCACGCCCCTGCATCCAGCGATCGACCTGCCGGACGAACAACCGGCAGCCGCCAGCACTACAGATCCTTGAGCAAAACACCCAGCCCAAGGACGACAAAGGCCGCCAGCGCGAGCACGAACGCCTGTAGATCGAAGAACACCAGGCCCGGAATGAGCACAGTCAATACGGCGAGGACGGCGAGGATGACCGAAATCCAGAACGTAACCTGCTTGGGCGCACTGAGTTCCATGGTCTTTCCTTTCGTCTAAGACCGCTCTGAATCGTATTATAGTCCGCTTTCTCGAAAATGGAACTCAGGATACTGCCTTCATAGAAGCGCGCCCCCGGCGTGTGATTGAGGCAGCTTACCCCCTGATCGCCGCCGACTCACCTGCGCCCTGTCCTGTGTCGCTCAGCCAGGCGGCGCAGAATCTCGCGCTCGTAGCCGATGTCTTTGGGCTGGTACCAGCCCGGCGGCTCCATATCGAACGGCAGATAGCGTTGCTCCACCCAGCCGCCGGGATAGTCATGCGGGTATTTGTACGCGCCCATGTCGCCCATCGTCTCTTTGTAGCGGTCGCGCGTCGTGCCGTGGAACGTATCGGATTTGTCGCGCAGGTAAGGCGGCACTTCTCCCGTGCCGTGTTGCTCCACATGGGCCAGCGCTGACCAGATCGCCCCGGCGCTGTTGCTCTTGGGCGCGGTCGCCAGGTACAGGCACGCCTCCGACAGAAAGTACGTACCCTCCGGCATCCCCACCCACTCGAAAGCCTGCGCCGCCGCGGCAACGACCACCAGCGCCTGCGGGTCAGCCAGGCCAATGTCTTCGCTGGCCAGGATCATCATCCGCCGCAGGATAAAGCGTGGATCCTCCCCGGCGTGGATCATCTTGGCCATCCAGTACAGCGCAGCGTCCGGGTCGGAACCGCGCACCGATTTGATGAAGGCGCTGATCGTGTCGTAGTGCTCGTCGCCACCCCGGTCGTAGCGCACCGCCCGCTTCTGGATGCTTTCCTGAGCCACCTCCAGCGTGATGCGGATGATGCCGTGTTCGTCCGGGTCAGTGGTTTCTACGGCCAGTTCCAGCGCGTTGAGGGCGCTGCGAGCGTCCCCGCCGGCCACGCGCACCAGATGATCCAGGGCGTCGTCATCCAGCAGGATTTTGCGGTCGCCGTACCCGCGCTCGGAGTCAGTCAGGGCGCGGCGCACCAGCAGCTTGACATGATCATCGCTGAGGGGCGACAGCCGGAAGACCCGACTGCGGGAGAGCAGCGGCCCAACCAGGCTGAAAAACGGGTTTTCCGTGGTCGCGCCGATCAGGACAACCGTGTTGTTCTCCACATGGGGCAACAGCGCGTCCTGCTGGGCCTTGTTCCAGCGGTGAATCTCATCGACAAAGAGGACGGTGCGCTGGTTGTACATCCCCAGGCGCTCCTTGGCTTCGTCAATGACCCGGCGCAGGTCCTGGATACCGGAAGTAACCGCGTTGAGGGTGGTGAAGTGCCGCTGTGTGGTATTGGCGATGACGTTCGCCAGGGCCGTCTTACCCACGCCCGGCGGCCCCCAGAGGATGATCGAGGTCAGGCGGTCGGCCTCGATGGCCCGCCGTAGCAGCCGCCCGCGCCCGACGATATCCTCCTGACCGACAAATTCCTCCAGCGTGCGCGGGCGCATCCGCGCCGCCAGCGGCGCGTTGCGTTCGGTGCGTTGCTCCCGTGCGAAGTCAAACAAATCAGCCATGCCCCCTCACCCCCGCGGCAGTCCAGCACTCCTGTCAGTCTGCTAATTGTAGCGCGGGATGGGGAAGCGCAGAAAACCACTACTGGACGTCGTTGTACGTCCAGTAGCGGTTGGCGAAATAGTTCCAGAACATCACAATGCCGATGGAGATGGCCTGGGCGATATTGCTGCCGAGCTGGTTCACCGCTGTCTCCTCCATCGCGCCGGGGAGAATCGAATCGCCCAGCCGCCCAAAGAAGCCATACAGCGTCCCGACGAACACCAGCCGGAAACCCAGGCCGACGACACTGACAATGAAGAACTGCACCAGTTGCTGGCCAGCGCTGCGCGAGCGCGAATCGGGGAAAGTCCAGTAGCGGTTCCACAGGTAGTTGCTGAGAACCGCTGTACAGAAGGCGATGCCGGTCGCCAGCGCCACTTTGACGTCAACATCCGGAGGGGTGGGCACAAGCGCCGTGCGCTCCAGCACGTTGAGCACGGAAAAGTCCACCACAGCGCCAATCGTGCCAACGATGGCGAATTTGAGGAAGCGGTCAACTTCCCGCGCCCGCCCGCCGAAATGGCTGGCGATCCACCAGATCAGCGCATCAAGCGGGTTACGTTTCTTCGGCTGGGTCACGGCGACATCCATCAGGGTAAATGCTCCTCAGCACCGGCGGCAAACCGGCGCTATTTGACCACAGGAAGCGCCCCCTGACAAGGCCGATATCCAAAGACAAGGCCAGGAGACCGGGACGTCAGGAGGTCGGCAGAGTGGGGGGACAGCGTTTCCTGTCAGCGTCCCCCGGCCTCCGGTCTTGTTGACCTCTTGGTCTCTGGTCTCCCGGTCTCCTGGCCTCTATGCGCCTACTCCCGCAGCTTTGCCCCCAGTTTTTGCTGCGCCGCTTTGACGATCTTCTGGCGCAGCTTGTTGACCGGCCCCTCGGTCAACGTGCGATCGGGAGCACGGAAGGTCAGGGCGTAGGCCAGGCTCTTCTGCCCGACGGGGATGGGATCGCCGGTGTAAACGTCGAACAGCCGCACGTCTTCCAGCAGCTCGCCGCCAGCCGCGCGGATCACTGCCTCGACCTCAGCAGCGGGAACCTCCCGGTTGACCACCAGAGCCAGGTCCTGGTAAACCGCTGGCTGTGTGGGCACCGGCTGGACAACATGCATTTCATCCGCATAGTCAAGGATCGCGTCCAGGTCCAGCTCGGCCAGCATGACCGGCAGCCCTTCCGGCAGGTCAAAGGCACGCAACACCTTGGGATGCGCCTCCCCCAGCACGCCGGCAGAGCGGCCATTCACCGTTAGTTCGGCGGTACGACCGGGGAAGAACGTACCATGCGTCGTCGGCGCGAAGGCAACCCGCCGGACGTGTAACCCTTCCAGCAAGGTTTCCACCACACCCTTGAGATCAAAGAAATCGTGTAATCCTTCCCGCGCGGGCAGGTCCCAGCTGGCGACATCGCGCGGGCCGGCCAGCAACAGGCCCAACCGCCGCGGTTCGGCGGGCAATGCCTGCCCGCTCACCGGCAGGTAAATGCTACCGATCTCGAACAGGCGCAGGCGGTCAGTGTGGCGCAGGTTGCGGGCGGCTACCTCCAGCAGCCCAGCCAGCAGCGTGTGGCGCATGACCGTCTTATCCTGGGAGATCGGGTTGGCCAGGGTGACATAGCCCACCGCTGGCAGGCTGGAAGCTGCGCCGGGCGGCGTGAGCAGCGCCTCGCGCTCCGGCGTGGTCAGGCGATAGTTGATCACCTCGTTCAGCCCGGCGCCAACCAGCAGATCGCGCGCCCATTCCTCGCGCTGCAACGCCACATTGCCGCGTTGCGGCGGCAATAGATCATCCATGACCGTGTCGGGGATGCGGTCGTAACCGTAGATGCGGGTAATCTCCTCGATCAGGTCGGCCTGGCCGATCACGCCCGTGCCGATGTCCAGCCGGTGATCAGGGACAGTCACGCGCAGGCCGTCAGCGTGTTCCTCCACGCCGAACTGCAGGCGGCGCAGAATGGCCGCGATCTCCGTTGCCGTGAAGTCCATCCCGGTGATCCGCCTGACCTCGCTCACCGGCAGGTCAACAACGACTGGCTCCGGCCTGAGCGGGTAGTTATCCACGATCCCGCTGGCGACTGTCCCGCCGCCCAGCACACGCATCAATTCCGTGGCGCGGCGCAGCCCCACTTCCGCCTGGGCCGGGTGAACACCCCGGCTGAAGCGCTGGCCCGCTTCCGAAGTGATCTTGCGTGACTGCATGGTGCGGCGGATGTTGATGAAGTTCCAGTTCGCCGCCTCCAGCAGGATGTTGCGGCTATCCGGCTGAACCTCGCTTTCCAGCCCGCCCATGATCCCGGCCAGGCTGAGCGCCCCGGCGGTATCCGCCACCAGCAGATTGTGCGCATCAAGCTGGTGGACGGAGCCATCGAGCAGCGTCAGCGATTCTCCTGGCTCAGGCAGGCGGGTGATGATGGTCGGGATGTTGGCGCCAGATTCGGCGGCACGACGCTGGATGATGTCCCAGTCAAAGGCATGCAGCGGCTGGCCGGTTTCCAGCATGACATAGTTGGTGATGTCGACAATGTTGTTGATCGGGCGCATCCCGGCTTTGCGCAACCGCAGCTGCATCCACTGCGGCGAGGGGCGGATGGTCACGCCTTCGATCAGTGTCAGGGTGAAGCGCGGGTTGAGTTCGGGGTTGGTGATGGTAATGCCCACCCGCCCGGCGATGGGCGGGCCGCTCATCAGCACCTCAGTCGGCGGGAGCCGCAGCTCCAGATCGAGCAGCGCGGCGATCTCCCGCGCCACGCCGACGACGCTCCAGGCGCGGGCCAGGTTGGGCGTCAATTCGATATCCAGCACGACATCGCCCAGCACGTCCTGCAATGGCGTGCCTGGCGCATGCCCGGCCACCAGTTCCTCTTCCAGCAGCATGATCCCTTCGTGATCGTCGCTGAGGCCCAGCTCTTTTTCCGAGCAGACCATCGCTTTGTTGTAGATACCGCGCAGCGGACGACCCTTGAGGATCATGCGCTTCGGCTCATCGCTGTGGCCGTCCCAGAGTTCGGCGCCTTCCATGGCAAACGGCGACCACAGCGGCGTGGCCAGCGGGCCAGTATCCTTGTACTGGAACAGATTCGGCGCTCCGGTGACGCATTCCTCCAGGGCCGCGCCGCCGTAATCCACTACGGCAATGACCAGGCGGTCAGCGTTGGGATGGGATTTGACCTCAACGATCTTGCCCAGGACGATCTTCTGGCGGTCCCAGACCAGGTGATCGGAGGGCGGAACCGTCACACCGGGGACATGGTTCTGTGGCACGCCGATGTAATTGATCTTCCCGACTTCCAACCCGGCCAGCGTCAGGCGCTCGGCCAGCAACTCAACCGGCATGTCTGCCGGGATATCCACGTAGTCCTTCAGCCAACTGATCGGGATGAGCATGTTGTATAGTTACTCCTCTTTACGGAGACAAGAGGCAAGAGCCAAGTGGCAAGAGAGAGCCGACTTATAGCGCCGTTCGACCATTCTCGATTTCCCTGGTCGCCCACTTGATCAGCCCCTGCAAGGTCATTCCTACCTCTTGCCGATCCTGTTCGAGTTGCCTGGCTGATTCTTCGGTCAGGAAGTTCAGCCGACAGCTCAGGTGAATGTAATACTGAACCTCATTCAGTGAACCCTGTGCGGCAAACAGAAACTGGCGAAAATCCTTCAGGGTTTGCCTGCCAGAACCTTCGGCGATATTGGCGGCAACGCTCATCGCTGCCCGTCTGAACTGACTCGTCAGACCGTAGCGTTCTTCAGGCGGAAAATCACCGGTTAGTTGATAGACTCTGACAACCAGATCATCCGCCTTCTTCCAGGCCAACATGCTACGGAAGTCAGCCATCTGCGTTACCACCTTCCTCGCTTTCTGACCACTTATCCTGCTACCTTCCTTCTTATCTCCTACCTCTTCCCTCTTGCCTCTGGCCTCTGGCCTCTTGTCTCTACTCAGAACTGGTTCAAGAAGCGCAGGTCATTGCCCCAGAAGTAGCGGATGTCGCGGATGCCATGCTTGAGCATGGTGATTCGCTCCGGCCCCATGCCAAAGGCGAAGCCGCTCCAGACCGTCGGGTCATAGCCGCCATTGCGCAGGACAACCGGATGCACCATGCCACAGCCAGCAATTTCCAGCCAGCCAGAATACTTGCACACGTTGCAGCCCGCCCCGCCGCACAGGATGCAGTCCACGTCCACCTCGGCGCTCGGCTCCGTGAACGGGAAGTGCGAGGCGCGGAAGCGCAGGCGACGTTCAGCGCCATACATGCGCCGGGCGAATTCGGTCAGCGTGCCCTTGAGGTCGGTCATACGGATACCCCGACCAATGGCCAGCCCCTCCACCTGGTGAAACTGCACCTCGCTGCGGGCGGTGATCTGCTCGTAGCGGTAGCACATGCCCGGCAGGATCACTCGGATCGGCTTCGTGCCGTTCTCGCCATACTCGCGCATGGCGTGGATCTGCCCCGGCGAAGTGTGCGTGCGCAGGATCACGCCCGGCTCGGTCGTGTAGAACGTATCCCACATATCGCGGGCCGGGTGGTAAGGAGGCATGTTGAGCAGCCCGAAGTTAACCTCGTCAGTCTCCACATCGCGGCTGCGATAGACCTGAAAGCCCATTTCCGCCCAGATGGCGTACACTTCCCGCAACGTCTGTGTGGCCGGGTGCAACCGCCCGCGGGCCACCTTCCGCCCCGGCAGGGTCACGTCGACCTGTCCCTCCTCCATACTGCGGGCCAGTTCCTGCTCGCGGATTTCCTCCTCCCGGCGGGCGAACGCCTCGCTGAGCAGCGCTTTAATCTCATTCGCTCGCTTGCCAAACGCTGCCCGCTCTTCTGGCGGCAACTGGCCGGTCTGACGCAGCAGCAGCGTGACCTCGCCTTTGCGCCCGATCACCCGTCGCTCCCAGTCAGCCAGCGCTTCGGAGGAAGCGATCTGCGCCAGCTCGGCGGATGCCTGTTGGTACAGTGTTTCCAGCCTATCCAGCATCGTCATCACATCCCTCGCCATAAACAAAAAACCCGCGCCCCTTCAGGGACGCGAGTCCGACTCGCGCGGTACCACCCTGCTTGCCGCCCCCGGATCACCGGAAAGCAGCCGCTCAGATCACCGGCGGCGCAGCCGCTACATCCAGCTGCGAGACCGGCTGCCCCGTTAACGCTGGGCCTGCGGAGCAGACTACCCAGGCCAACGTCACCGCTGGCCCTTCACCTGTCGGCTCAGGAGGGAATTTCAACGAGGGCAACCGGCCCGGGCTTGCAGTCTCAGACCCGGACTCCCTGTGCGGTGCGGGACTCGTTTACTTGTCTCCGTCAACGCCTTTGGCACGCTATGCAGGTGTCATGATGCTGGTCACATTATGCCGGAGGAGCGCGGCGCTGTCAATGATGTCGCCGGAGGCGCAAGCTCACCGGGCAGGATGCAGCCCTCCGCCCGTCTGCCACCGTGTACCCTCTGTCCTTCACCGGTCACACCCGCCATTACCCTCTACATCGATAAACACCCATTGATAACCACCAATACCTCATTTTCACCTCTTGACACCATTCTGCAACCCATGCTACGCTGAAAATGCCAGTGATCAGGAGAGGGGTTCATGGCTCTGGAACGCGCCGGCATCGATCCCAATGCCATCTATTCCCGGCAGGAAGCGGCCCGCTTGCTGGGCATCAGCCTCAGCACCCTCAAGAAACTGATCAACAACGGCTACCTGAGAGTGAGCAGGCCACCCGGCATGCGCCGCATCTTCATCAAAGGGGAAAGCATCCTGGCCATGCTCGACGCGACTGAAGTGGAGCGGGTGTCATGAACCGGTCAACGGTTCGCCGGACACATCATCCTTTGCCCGCCGTCCTGCGCTATGCGCAGGAACTGGCCTGGCCGATCGTTCGCAGGCTGAACCGGACGCTATCCGGCAGCCTGGCAGCCCGGCAGCACCCGGCTTACGCCCCGGTGTCCCTGAGGCGCTCCCCGCCGCCTGGCGGCAGCACCTGAGGACTGACTTCCTACGGACGATTCCGCAGGGGCGTGGGGCAACCGGTGCTCACGCCCCTGCGCTTTCGCGGCCCCTGTTGCGGGGCCAATAGAGAGGAGAGACAGCACGTGGCGGCATCATCCTGGCTCACCGCCCGCCGGAGACTGGCCACCGCCAGCCAGCGAGCGCCAGCCCTATCGTCCGGGCCGCCACCCTGCTCCTGACGCTTTGCAGCGGTCGGGGTGGCTGGACCGGGTTGCACCCGCGCCTGATGGCGCGCCAGCCTGAGCAAGTTCCAGGCCACCCTGACCGAAGAGCATCCAACCGCATCGCTGAGGCGCGTTGCAGCGGCACAGGCTTACCGGTAGAAAACACGCGTACACGGGAAACAACACAGAGAAAACGAACTTTACCGTGCAAACCGAATCGGCCTGCCAGCGGCCCAGAAAGTATACGGGTGAGGCAGATGCCCGGCCACTTAAGAGTGTTGGCTCCTTTCTGGGCCGAAACTTACCTTTCACCGGCGTTCAGCGCAGGAGGACAGCATGAGCGAACCTTATGACCTGCAGACCGCCGTCCCTTACAAAATCTGGGGCCGCGACCAGATCGACGCGGAGACCATCCAGCAGATGGAGCGCGCCGTCCGGCTACCCATTGCCCTGCGCGGAGCGCTGATGGCTGACGCGCATGTCGGTTACGGCCTGCCTATCGGCGGCGTGCTGGCGACCGCCAACGCCGTGATCCCCTACGCCGTCGGCGTGGATATCGCCTGCCGCGTCCGGATGACCATCTTCAATGCCAGCCCTCGCGTCATCGACGAGCAACGCGAACGGTTGCGCCAGGCCATTGAGGACAACACCCGCTTTGGCGAAGGCGCCACCTGGGAGACGCCCCAGCACCACGAGGTCATGGATGACCCTGCCTGGCGCGATATCCCCTTTGCCCGCGAGCGCCGCGACCTGGCCTGGCGACAACTGGGCACCAGCGGGGCAGGCAACCACTTCGTTGAATTCGGGGCGCTGACTGTCTGGCAAAAGATCGACCGCATTCCGCCCGGCAGTTACCTGGCCCTGCTTTCTCACAGCGGCAGCCGGCGCTTTGGCTTTGAGGCGGCTAACCACTTCACCCAGATCGCCAAACGCTTGCATGAGGGCCGCCTGCCCAAGGACTACCTCAATCTGGCCTGGCTGGAACTGGGCCGCGAGGGTGATGAATACTGGGCAATCATGGAGCTGGCCGGGCGTTACGCCAGCGCCAACCATGCCGTGATCCATCGACGCATCGCTGACGCCCTGCGCTTTGAGGTGCTGGGCAGTGTGGAAAATCACCACAACTTTGCCTGGAAGGAGACGGTCGACGGCATGGAGGCTATCGTCCACCGCAAGGGGGCCACTCCCGCCGGGCCGGGAGCACTGGGGGTAATCCCCGGCAGCATGAGCGCGCCGGGCTACATCGTGCGTGGCAAGGGCAGCGCGGAGGCCATCAACTCCGCCGCCCATGGCGCTGGTCGTCAGATGAGCCGGGGTGAGGCGATTCGCCGTTTTAGCTGGGAGGAGGTGGACCGCAAGCTGGATCAGGAGCGGATCGACCTGATCTCCGCCGGTCTGGATGAAGTCCCCTACGCCTACAAGGACATCCACCGCGTGATGGAAGCCCAGGCCGATCTGGTGGAGCCGCTGGCGGAATTCCAGCCGCGCATCGTCAAGATGGCGCCGGACAAGAGCCGGCGCGGGGGCCGGTCGGGCAAACAGGGCAAGAAAGGCCGCCGGCGTTGATCCGGGTTCCGGCGCAATTGTGCCAGCCGGAACAAAATGGATGTATAGTAAAACGTGGAGTTCGCGTGAGGGAGAAGGAGTGATCGTTGTACGGGCAGGTCTTGCTGTTGAACGGAAACACGTGGGAGCCGCTGTGTGTGATCAGCGTGCCGCGTGCGATCAACCTGCTCATCGCCAATAAAGCCGTGATGGTCGAGGCGACGGGGCGCTTTTTGCGCAGCGTTCGCAGCGAATTTCCGGTTCCATCCGTCATCGCTCTCAAACAATACATCAATGTGCCGCGCCGTCATGCGGCATGGAGTCGGCGCGGGGTACTGGCGCGGGACGATTACACCTGCATTTACTGCGGGGCGCGGCCCGGAGATGCCCCCCGTGGCAAGCTGCTGAGCAAACAGGATTTCACCGTCGATCACATCGTGCCCCGCTCCCGCGGCGGCAAGGATACGTGGACCAACACGGCCTGCGCGTGCTATGCCTGTAACCACCGCAAAGGCGACCGCACTGATCGCGAGGCCGGGATGCGCCTGCGCTGGGAGCCAAAGACCCCGCGCACCAGCTATATCGTCATCACCATGAGTCACGGGCCGGATACGTGGAAGAAGTACATCGAGATCAAGCCGTGAGGGAAAAGAAAACGGGCGTCGTGGCTGACCACGGCGCCCGTTAACGCTTCTAGTGGTGGTGAATACGGCGCGGATCGTTGTCCAGTTGACCGGCCAGATAAGCCGCCAGCGCCGCATCGATGCTGCTTTCCCGTGTCAGAAAGACTTCCAGCCCCAGGGTTTGCGCGTGGGCCAGCGCCGGACTGCCGATGCCCCGCACGATCATCACATCGCAATCTGCCAGCGCTGCGAATTTGCTGCTATGGTCGCGGTGATGATGGTTATGCTCATGCGCATGACCATGATCGTGTTCCTGGCTACCATGGGCCTCTTTTTCGCGCACCTCGCGGGAAATTTCCTGCCCGTTTTCCAGCGTAACCACCACCACATATGGCGCCCGGCCAAAATGGGCGCTGATTGTCTGCGCATCATCCGCCACAAATGCGATTCTCATTGTCGGACCTCTCCGGTACATTACGTCACTGCAGGGGTAACGCCGCTCCTGTCACACCTTCTTAGATGCTGCTCACTGCCCCTTTGGCTCATAGCGGATGAGGTCTTCGAATGTCTCACGGGCGCGGATCACGCGCCAGGCGCCTTCCTCGACCAGCACTTCCGCCGGGCGAGGCCGGGCATTGTAGTTGGAGGCCATGCTCATCCCGTAGGCCCCGGCGACGCCGATCGCCACCAGATCGCCTTCAGCCAGTGGCGGCAGGACCGCCGCCGGGTGGATGACATCAGCGCTCTCGCAAATCGGGCCGACCACCTGCACGGGCCGGGCGGCGGCTTCGCCAACCCGTAATGGCAGCAAGGGATGGCGCGCCTCATACAACGCCGGGCGCAGCAAATCATTCATCCCGGTGTCCAGCACGACCGTGCGCCCGCCGCGCTTGACATACTGCACTTCCGCCACCAGCACTCCGGCCTCCGCTACCAGAAAGCGCCCCGGTTCAAAGGCAACTTTCATCCCCTGCTTGGCCAGAACCGGTACGAGCGCCGCCGCGAAATCCTCCACCGGCACTGCGTGCCCGCCTTCGTAGGCCACCGGGAAGCCGCCCCCCAGGTTTAAATGCTTGAGCTGAAACTCGCGGGCCAGCTCGACGGCCAGCCGCGCCGCCGCCGCACTTTCGTCCGGGCGACCCAGCTGCGAGCCAATGTGCATATGCAGTCCGGCGATTTCGACATGGGGATAGTCACCCCGGTGCTCCAGCAGCATCCGCGCTTCCACCAGAGGGATGCCGAACTTGGACCCGGCATGGCCGGTCGCAATGTGGCGGTGAGTCTCCGCCTGCAGCGCCGGGTTGATCCGCAGCGCCGCCCGCGGGCGGTGACCCAGCTCCGCCGCCAGCGCCTCCAGACGGCGCAGCTCGGCGGCATTTTCCACGTTGAGCCAGCCGATGCCTGTCTCCAGCGCGTAGCGGATCTCAGCGCGGGTCTTGCCCACGCCGGCGAACACGATCCGTTCCGGCGGGCAGCCAGCCCGCCGCGCCAGGAAGATCTCGCCCGCGCTGACTGCATCGCAGCCGCAGCCCGCGCCGACCAGCGCCCGGATGATGGCGCTGTTGCCATTGGCCTTCAGGCTGTAGTGGAAAGCGGGCTGCAGCGGCGTAAAGGCCGCCCGCAGGCGTTCAAGCTGGGCCAGGATCCGCCGCAGGCTGTAGATGTACACCGGCGTGCCGACCGAGCGGGCAATCTCCGCCAGCGGCACGCCGTCCATGGTCAGTTCCTGCTCCACGTACGTGAGGGTTGTTTCCGGCATAAGTTTCATCCTGCTCAGGCGCAATCTCGCCCGCCAATTGTACCGCCCTCTTCGGAGCGTACCAGTTTCTGCGCAACCGGGTGCTGGCCCCTGCGTATAAGCAGATTGAGGGATATGCGGGTTGTGCCCGCAGATACACCTGTAGCAGCATGCCCCGGAAAACTACTGCAGGAGAAAAAACCGGCCAGTTTTTCCACGCCTCTTGCGCGCCATCCGCAACGAAATTCCGCTAATCGTCAGTGCCCAAAAAAGGGGGGGAAACTTTCTATGGCGCCTATTATCCAGACCCGCGACCTCAAGAAGCAGTACAACCCGCCGGATGGCCCGCTGGCTGTCCGGGATGTCGACCTGGTGATCGAGACTGGCGAAGTCTACAGCCTGCTTGGGCCGAATGGCGCAGGCAAGACGACAACCATCTCCATGCTTAGCGGCTTGCTGCAACCCAGTGGCGGGGAAGCGATCATCGCTGGCTACAACATCGCCACGGATCCGATCAAGGCCAAGCAGGTGATCGGCGTCATTCCCCAGGAGATCGCCCTCTACCCGCGCCTGACCGGCCGCCAGAACCTGCGCTTCTTTGGTCAGCTGTACGGCCTCAGTGGCAGGGCGCTGGAAAGCGCCATCGACGAAGTGCTGGAATTCATCGATCTGCGCGACCGCGCCGACGAAAAAGTGGAAAAGTATTCCGGCGGGATGAAACGGCGGGTCAACATCGGCGTTGGCCTCCTGCACAGGCCCAGGATCGTTTTCATGGATGAGCCGACCGTGGGCATCGACCCGCAGAGCCGCCGCCGCATCCTGGACGCCGTGCTGGAACTGAAGCAGCGCTACGGCATGACCGTCCTTTACACCACCCATTACATGGAGGAAGCCCAGGAACTGAGCGACCGCGTCGGGATCATCGATCATGGCGTGATCATCGCCGAGGGCACGACTGGCCAGCTCATCCAGATGATCGGTGAACTGGATCAGATCATCCTGCGGGTGGACAACCAGCAGGTCCCGCCGGCCATGCTGGAGCAGTTTGGCAACGTAGAAGGCGTGACCAGCGTCAACCAGCAGGACGGCGAACTGACCGTTCGCGCCAGGCGTGGGCGCAAGGCCTTGCCCGACCTGATCACCATCGCCAATAACGCCGGCGTGCACATCAGCTCCGTCAGGGTCCAGGAGCCAGACCTCGAAGCCGTCTTCCTTCACCTGACCGGCCGGGCGCTGCGGGAGTGAGGGCCATGCGCAAGCTCTGGGCGATTCTCTGGAAGGAAAACTACGAGCGCTTCACCGACCGCACCGGCGCGATCTACATGTTTCTTGTGCCACTGGTCATGTCCGCCATCATGGGCCTGGCTTTCTCCGGCATGACCGGACCGCAGGACGTGACCGTTCTGGATATCCCGGTTGGCATCGTCAACCTGGACGAAGGCGGCTCACAGGGCACAGCGCTCGGCGCAATCTTCAGCGAGGCGCTCATCCCGTCCGATCCCGCTAGCCCTGACGCGGACAACCCGCTGCACCGCCTGTTCAAAGCCCGCGCCATCAGCAACGAAGCGGAAGCTCGTGCCCTGGTCGACAGCGGCGAACTGACTGCCGCGCTGATCATCCCGCCGGATTTCTCCGCCAGCCTCACCCCGGACCCGGCAGCCTTTGCCGCAGGGGGCGATGAACCACTCACCCTCGTCGGTCACACTAACCTCACCCTCTACCGCAACCCGCGCTCTACTGTCGGCTGGACGATCTTCCGCGATGTAGTGCAGGGTATCGCCGATGGTATCGCCGCGGGCAACATTGCCGTCGGCGCCACCGTCAGCGGCCTAGTGGAGGCTATCCCCGCCCACCCGCTGCTGGCTCTGCAACTGGCTTCAGGTAGTCTGAATGAGACATTCACCGGGATAGCGCAGGCCGCCAGTCAGCCAGACGCTAACCCGATCCGCATCCGCCAGGTAGATGTGGCGGGTCGGACCCAGGACGCTTTTGACCCGCTGGCAACTTTCTCCCCCGGGTTTGCTATCTTCTTCATGGGTTTTACCGTGACGGTCGGCAGCGCCACTATCCTGCGCGAGCAACGCCTGTGGACGCTGCAGCGCATGGCGCTCACCCCCACCCCGCGCGGGATCATCCTGGGCGGCAAGCTGCTGGGCACGTATGTCGGCGGCCTGCTGCAGATGTTCGTCCTGATGATCGCCATGAGCCTGGTCGGCCTGATCCTGCAGGGGCCAAGCACGAACATCTGGGGCAGCGACCTGCCCGCTGTCGTCGCCCTGACGCTGGCGGCAGTCGCTGCCGCGACTGGCGTCGGGATCACCATCGCCAGCTTCGCCCGGACGGAAGAACAGGCCGGTAACCTGGCTGCGTTTGTCCTGTTCGTGATGGGTCTGGCCGGCGGCATCTTCTTCCCAACGATGCAGATGCCGGACTTCCTGCAATTCCTGCCGCGCCTGACGTTTCACTTCTGGGGAGGCAACGGCTACACGATCCTGTCCCAAGGTGGGGCGCTGGGGGATGTCCTGCCCAACATCGCGGCGCTGCTGATCATGGGCGTGGTCTTCTTCGTCGTTGGCCTGTACCAGTTCAACCGCCGCCTGGACATCTAAGGGGGAGAAGACGCCATGCGCAAGGTCTTCATCATTGCCCTGAACGACCTGCACCTGTACTTTCAGGACCGCAGCAACTGGTTCTTTGTTACCGTCATGCCGATCATCTTCGTGCTGATCATCGGCGTGGTGTTCCGGGGCAGCGGGGGTGGCCCCGCTGTAATCCCGATCGACGTGCTCGATCAGGACGGTAGCCCTGCCTCGGCGGCGCTGGTCGAGGCGCTGCTGACCGCCAACCCCACCGTGATCGTCTGCCCCTATGCCGCCACCGGCCAGCCCGACGCGCCGGACTGTGAGCTGGCCGAAGGCCAGACCCTGACCGAAGCGCTTGCCGCCGAACGGCTGACCGCTGGAACCGTCTACGCCACGCTGACCATCCCGGCGGGGTACAGCACGGCGCTGGAGGCAGGCGAGCCGGTTGAGCTGGTCTTCCGCGCCGATCCCGCGCTCAGTGCGCCGGGCATCGCCCGCCAGACCATCGCGGCGGTGGTCACCCGGCTTGGTGGAGCCACCGTTGCCGCTCGCCTGAGCGCCCAGGCCGCCGCCGATCTCAATATCATTGACGAGGACAACCGCGGCGCCTTCTACGCCGCCCGCTACGCTGAGGCGGAAGCCGCCTGGGGGCCGCCCGCGCCCATCACAGTGACCGTGGAAACGGCGCAGGCAGAACCACAGGATCAGACTGGCGCCGCCAGCTTCTCCGGTTTCGCCCAATCTTCCGCGGGCATGGCCGCCATGTACGCCATGATCAACGTCCTGGGGCTGGCCGCTGTACTGATCCAGGAGCGCCAGGATGGCACGTTGCCACGCCTGATGGTCACGCCGATCAGCCGGTCGCAGATTCTGGGCGGCAAGATTCTGCGGGGCTACCTGCTGGGCCTGCTGCAGTTCGCCATCCTGCTCGCTGTCGGGGCGCTGCTGGGTGTCAATTTTGGCCGGAACATCCCGGCGGTGATCGTGGTCGTGCTGGCCTACGTGTTTACGATCTCGGCGATGGCTATCGCTCTAGCGGCGCTGGCCCGCACACCGGAACAGGCCAGCGGGCTGGGTATGCTGGCCACAATGACCCTGGCGCCGCTGGGAGGAGCGTGGTGGCCGCTGGAGATCGTGCCGCAATTTATGCAGGTGCTGGGCCACCTTTCACCTATTGCCTGGTGTATGGACGCCTTCAATACCATCCTGTACGATGGCGGCGGCATCCCGGAAGTGATCGGGCCGGTGCTGGTACTGCTAGCCGTCGGCGCGGCGTTCTTCGCCCTGGGGGTGCGGCGCTTTCGATATGAGTAGGTGCTGAAAAGCGGCCAAGCTGCCAGCTGAAGCTGGTACAATACGCGGGGGCCTACGGGGGTCCCCGCGTTTTTGACTGCTTACAGCGCAGGAGCATCGAGTGACAACGACAGGACAGGTCAGCAACCGTCGGCGGCCCATCCCCTGGCGGCGGATTCGGGCGCTGCTGCGCGTCATGCTCCTGTGCGCCGCCCTGCTGATCATCCTGCAGACCAGCACGCCCCCGCCCGGTGATCTGATCGTCGGGGCCGCCGCTCACGCCCGCGATAGCCTGTTCAACTACGTGGCCTGGGAAGTTGACGCGCTGGCGGCCAAGGCGTTCGCCAGCCTGTTCGGTGTGCAGGACTACCTGGACGAAGCCCACCGGGCCGATCTCGTCCGCGCTTACATGGCCGACCTGAGCGCCGTGCTCAGGCTTGAGGCGCAGATCGCAGCCATCTACAGCGATCCAGCTACTGCTGATCCCGCTGCAGCCAGCGCCGATCTGCGGGCCGAACGCGACGCCCGCCGAGCCGATCTGCGCAATCGGCAGGACATGATCGAGAGCATCCTGGAGGAGCAGGTCTCCGCTGTGCTGGTAGACGAAGGGCTGGCCGTCCTGGGCCAGGTGCTGCCGCCGGTCGCCATCCGTTTCAGCCCCCTGCCGGACGTGCTGATCATCTCCCCGCGGGACGCCATCCGTGTGGACGCCTCGCTCAGCCTGGACGGGCTGAGCGTCGATCGGCGGGACGCGCTGGAGGCGGCAGTTGACGCCGATCTGGATGTGTCCTCGCTGGTGGTAGATATCGGCGGCATGGCCCTCTACCCCAGCATGGTCGGCGAGACCGACGCCCTGGCCTGGGCCATCGAGACTACCGCCCATGAATGGGTGCACCATTACCTGTTCTTCTTCCCGCTGGGCTGGCAATACTTCGATGGCGGCAACCCGGAGACACGCATCATCAACGAAACCACCGCCGAAGTGCTGGGCAAGGAAATCGGGCGGCTGGTGCTGGCCCGCTACTACCCGGATCTGCTGCCGCCAGACGCTGCCCCGCCCGCCCCAACGCCCACGCCCGATCCCACTGCGTTCGACTTTGCGGCGGAGATGCACAAGACCCGCGTGACTGTTGACGCCCTGCTGGCGGAAGGCCGGGTCACCGAGGCTGAGGCGTACATGGCAGAACGGCGGGCCTTCTTCCACGCCAACGGCTACCCTATCCGCAAGATCAACCAGGCTTACTTCGCCTTCTACGGCGGCTACCAGGGCGAAAACAACCTCGGAACCGCCGGCGAAGACCCGATCGGCCCGGCCATCGCCGCCCTGCGGGCACAAAGCGGCTCTATCGCCCGCTTTCTGGTCGCCATCCGGGGCATCACCACCCGCGAGGCGTTGCTGGCCGCGGCCAACACACCCACTCCCTGAGGCGGTAGCTAGCTGCAGGCAGCATACGGGGACGACCCGCAGGCCGTCCCCGCCCGATTCGTTGCGGTTATACGGAATAGTTTACATCTGCCACTGTTGCAGGATGGCCGCCAGCAGGGCCGTCTTTTCCGGAACGCTGCTGATCAGCACATTTTCGTGGGCAGCGTGCAACCCGTCGCCCGTCGGCCCCATGCCATCCAGTGTAGGGGTGCCTACCGAAGCGGTGAAGTTGCCGTCGGAGCCGCCGCCGCTGCCTTCCTCGATGATACTCAGGCCCAGCCCGGCGCCGATGCGCTGAACCTGGGCAAAGGCAGCCCGCATCCGCTCATCGCGTTCCAGCGGCGGGCGCCTGTCCCCGGCGATGATCTCCAGCCGGGCGCCGGGCAGCACGGGATGCAGTTCACTCACCGCCCGCTGGACACGCTCCGCCTCCGCGTGGGTCAGAAAGCGCACATCAGCGTACGCTTCAGCGTAATCGGGGATCACGTTGGTGGCGTGCCCGCCACGGACAACCGTCACCGAAACGGACGTGCCATTGGGCAGGTCATTGAGCGCGTTCAGGCGCAGAATCTGATGGGCCAGTTCCACCACGGCGTTGATGCCCGCTTCCGGCGCGCCGCCGGCATGGGACGCCCGCCCGTAGACCTTCACCTGGAAGTCAGCCACGCCTTTGCGCCAGGTCTTGAGCGCGCCCTGTGGCGTGGCTGGCTCAATGATCAGGCACAGGCCGGATTGCCGGGCCACATCCAGGATGATCTCGCGGGAATGCACGCTGCCGATCTCCTCGTCGGAGGTCAGCAGCGCCCAGATCGGTCGCTGCGGAAATTCGCCGCGTTCCTGCAGAACGCGGATCGCGCTGAGCATGACCGCCAGTCCGGCCTTCATGTCAATCGCACCGGGGCCGTACAGCCGCCCGTCGTCGATACGAATCGGGCGTTCGGCCAGCGTTCCCAGCGGCCAGACGGTATCCATGTGCCCGATGAAGGTGATCGGCTTGCCGGGTGCATCGCCATTCCACCTGGCCAGCAGGATATCGCCTACCTCCGTGCGCGGGATGCGCTCCACCGCCGCGCCCAGACCCTCCAACTGCCCGAACAGGTAGGTCGCCAGCCGGTCTACCGCCGCCTTCTCAGCGGTAAACGATTCGTACGCGATCAACGTCTGGAGCAGTTCCAGCATCTTCCCGGCGTGATCGCGGCAGTAAGTCAGCAGATCGCTCATGCCCGACCCTTTCCTCCCGGCGGCGGACATCCCCGCCGCAGCGCATTCCCGGCCACACCGCCGGATTTCCCGCAACCGGCTGGCGGCGAATTGTAGCGCGTCCAGCCCGATTCAACACCGGCGCCGCACCCCAGAACGGCGCGGCGCCCCTGCTGCTGGTACCCTCCTGCCTCAAAACGTGCAGATGTCCGGCACCTGGTAGGCGCGGTTGGCCGGGCCGTAACTGTTGAGGAAGAGCACTGCCTGCGGATTCTGGGAGGCTGCCGTCGCCGCCGCCACGCAGGCGGTATGCAGATTGTGGGTGGCCTGGTACGCCGACCAGAAGGCGTCGCCAACCAGGGCATACACATAGCTGGGCAGCCCCGGCGTATGCTCCGCCATCAATACGCTATGCGCATCCAGCGCGGCCAGATCATCCTCCAGGTAAGCGTAAGCCACGATCAATTTGAACTGGGCATAGCCACGCAGCATGAACTGCTCGTTGGGCACCTGCCACGTACCCAGCCGGGGGTTGTCCAGCGCCTCGCGGTAGAGCCGGATGGCCTCCTCGCCGTTGCCGGATTCCAGCGCCCGATCGGCGTCGTGGATCACATGGATGCGGTACAGCGGCGGGTCAAGGCGTGTTAGAGCACGGACGTAGTTGAGGCCGTTCCAGTCCCAGATCGTGGTCGAACTGCGCGGCGGGCCCGCGCTCATCGCGCTGGAGATGCCCCCGCCCTGGATCATGATCTCCTGCACCCGGTCGTTGTCCAGATCGGCGATGGAAAAGCGCCCATCGGCGGAGCCAACCGTGTCCACATTGAGGGCGATGAAGCCATCATTGGGGGCGCTCCACGAAAGCACCTGCGCCGCCTGCACGCACGATCCGCTCTGGCAGCGTTGCTGGACGTAAACCAGTTCCGTACCGGCATTAGCGTTCATATCGCCCACGTACAGCAGAGTCGGGATGCCAAAGCCGGGGCCGTATTCCGAGCCGTAGAGCAGGCGGTAATCTTCCTGATGACAGCCGAAAATCAGAATCTGCCCCGGTCGGGGCGCGATCCCGGCATTAAACGGATCGGCCAGGATAACCAGCACCTCATAGACGCCGTCGCCAGTCAGGTCGTAGGCATCGCTCACCAGCCCAACGCCTTCGTCCAGCGCGCCCCATTCCGTCAGGAGCGCGCCCAGCATCGGCACAGTGCCGCCCGCTGAGAGGTACTGGGTGATCGCTGTTGTATACAGGTTGTAGGCCGCCGGCGCTGCTGGCGGGCGTGGATTGCCAGGCCGGGGGCAGACGGCCGTCTGGCTCCCGGCCACCACGGTCAGCACGTAGCCGGGCACGGCCTGTGGCGCCGGGCCGGGCGGGGGTGTGGGTGTGACCGGCGTGGGTGTGGGCAAGACCATGAGGATCATCCCACCGGGGGTGACCGTCGGCGATTCGGCAGCCAGCACGACCTCGCTGACCGGCGGCGCGCTGCCGCAGGCGGTCAACCCCAGCAGAATAACAGGCATCAGAGCAAGGAAAAACAGGCGTATCATGCCCCGCAGTATAGCAGGCCGGGCCAGCCGCGCCAACCGCTCCTCCGGGGAAGCACCGCCAGGGCGGCAGCCCGGCAGAGTCTACTGGCCGGGCGCGGTCGTCAGCAGGAAGGTCGCCGGAGCCGCCTGCAGGCCGGTCAGCACGACCAGGTTGTTGCTGCCGGGGAGTAACGTCACTTCCGGCAGGCTAAAGAGCACCGTCTCGCTATCGCCATAGGGCAGGACTTCCAGCCGCCGCGGGCCAGCCACCAGGTCAACGCTCTGCAGGGCGTTGCCATCGATGCCGGGGTATTCCAGCGCCACAAACAGCGTTGTGCCTTCTGCCAGACGCACATCGACCGGCCCCAGATCCGCCACTGCGTGGACGAAGGTCAGCCGCGCCTCGCCGGGATTGATCGGACGGTGATCCTCCACGATCGGATAGAACAGCCCTCCGCCCACGTCAGGCAGCCCGATCGCAGCCAGCGTCACCCAGCTGCCGGTCACCAGCGGCACCTCCGGGAGCTGAAACAGCGTAGTTGTCCCATCGGCGGAAGCTACCGCTCTGGCAGTATAGAACGCGGCGGGAACTTCCACCCAATCCGTGAAGCCGCCGAAGTCGAGCGTCGCCTCCTGCCCGGCGGCCTCTCCTGCGACTGAGAGCGTCAGCGGCCCCGCACCTGTAGCGAAGTGAGCCAGACGGACGCGGGCCGTGCCGCCACCCACGCTGATCACCTGTTCATTGACCGTGACCACCTCCGTACCCGGCACTGTCGTCGCGGCCACAGTGATCGCTCCAGCCCGCAAGCCGGCCAGCACGACCAGCGTGTTGGTTCCTTCCTCCAGCGCCATTTCCGGCGTCTGTACCAGCAGCAGACCGGGGCTATCCGCGGGGATAACCTGAAACTGCCGCCAGCCGGCCACCAGGTCGCGGGTGAAGTATCCGGCAGCGGCATCTCCGCCAGCGCGAGCATCAGGATAAGTCAGCCCTTCAAACAGCAGGGTGCCATCGGGGTACTGCACGGCGACCGGCCCCAGATCGGGGACGGCATGAAAGAAGGCCACCCGCGCCTGCCCGGTCGGGATTGGGCTGTAATCCTCCACCAGGGGGTAGAGGGTTGCTGTACCGCGCGTCCGCTCGCCGATGACGGCCAGTGTAACGCGCTGGCCGGGCAACAACGCCAGACGTGCCTCCAGCAGGCTATCCTCCAGCGGCGCGCCCGCCGGGGTGATATTCAGACGGTAGCTCCCGGCTGGCAGCGTGAACCAGGGGGTCACAGTGGCAAAGCTCAGGTCCTGCGCCTCGCTGAGCGTCCGATCGATATAGAGATCAATGTCCCCCATGCCGGGCGAAAAGTGGCCGACGCGCACCTGCGCTTCACCGGCAACAGGATTCTGGGCCGCCACCGGCGACGCCAGCATTCCCACAGCCAGGACAGCCATCACCCACCTGCGCATGGTCAGGCTCCTTCCCACTGCATACGCCTGTTTGATGCTTATGCCTATCTTACCTGCGCTCCCAAGCAAAGACCAATAGGCCGGGAGTAATAATCACCTTGGTGGGGCCAGGGCAGGGAATCATCGCGCCCGCGGAGGAGGGCCAACGCTCCGCGGGCGCAACGATCACCGCCATACTGTGCCTGGCACGCCGGGATCAGGTAGGGCGGGCGTGGCGTGACGGCGTCTCAGCCACGCTCAGCTGGCCCGGCGCAGTCGCTTCCTCCGCATCAAGCCGCTGCAAAAGCGCCATCTCCCGGCGCAGATTGCGCAACCGCCAGAGGAAACTGGCCAACCACCCACCAAGGAACAGCGCCAGGATGATCAACCCCAGCACCAGGTATGCCACATTGTCCGGGATGCCTGCCTGTTGAAGAGCCATGCGCAACTATCCTTCCCGTTTCGTCGTCGGGTCTGCTAGCGGCTGAACATCCGCACCTTGATCTGCTGGACACGCTCCGCCAGTTCCTCCAGGCGGACACGATGCCAGATCAACGTGAGCGCCAGGATGACGTAGGTGACGATGTTAAAGACCAGCGTGACCGTCATTGCGCTGCTGTTAATCTCAAAGCTGCCCTGCGCGTTCTGCGGGCTGGGGCCAACCACCACCGGATGGATGGTATCAGGCCGGACGCGGGTGATCACTGTGGTGAAGATCACGCTGGTGAAGGCCACGATCCCGTATACGCCGCCAAAGCGGGCGCGCCGATCCGGGTCCTCGATGCCGTTACGCAGCATCATATAGGCCGCGTAGGTCAGCCACATCACCGCCGCAGAGGTCAGGCGCGGGTCCCACGTCCACCAGGTATTCCAGATCGGGCGCGCCCATACCGCCCCGCTCACGATGTTGAAGCCGCTGAGCACCAGCCCGATCTCGATGGCGGAGAGCGCCAGGGTGTCCCAGCGCTTCTGGCGGCGGGCCAGGTACAGGGCGCTGGCCACAGCGCCGATCAAAAAGGCCAGCGCGCCGCCCATGAACGCCCCCAGGTGCATATAGAAGATGCGCTGCACATGGCCCTGCTGATCGGTCGGCGCGTAGAAAAGCGCCATCAACGTAGCAGCAACAAACATCACCACGGCCAGGATGGTCATCCCGGTCAACAGGCGGCTCGGTCGAGCAGGTGAGTCAACGAGGGTCATGGATGGCTCCTTTCAGTCCGCCACTTATTCTTCCACCACAAAATCGAACAACACGTAGGCCAGCGCCAGCAGGATCAAATCGGCGGCAAACAGCAGTTGCGGCCAGGCGATCCAGTCTTCCTGCGGCGCGCCGGTCAGGATCGCGGTGCTGGCCCGCACGGCGCTGAGGATGATCGGCAGACTGACCGGCAACAACAGGATCGGCAGCATGGTTTCCCGGGCGCGGGTGTGCACCGCCATACTGGAGAGCAGTGTGCCCACCGTCGCAAAGCCGACCGTCCCCAGCACGATCACCAGCCCCAGCCAGGGCTTGAACAGCGAGACATTGAAGAGCACTGTGCTCAGCACTACCAGCAACAACGCCACCACCAGCATGAACAGCAGGTTACTGAGCATCTTGCCGAAGAAGAGCGCCGCCCGGTCTACCGGGGCCAGCAGCAACGCATCCAGGTTGCCGCGATCCTTTTCCGCGGCCAGGCTCCGCCCCAGCCCCAGCATCCCGGCGAAGACCACCGTCACCCACAGCACCCCGGCGATGGAAGTCTCCCGCGCAGTGCGGTCAAGTTCCAGGGCGAAGCTAAAGATCAGCACCGACAGCGCCGCAAAGAGCAGCATGGCGTTGATCAACTCGCGCCCGCGCACCTCGATGCGCAGGTCTTTGGCCGCCAGGGCGATCATCGCCCGCCAGAAAGGAGTCTTCAGTGCGCGCGGTGCGGCGGTCTGCTGGGAAGTCGACTGCGCTGTTTCCGTCATCGTCATCTCACCGAAGCCGCCCCGGTCACTTCCGCATATAACGCCGGCAGTTCCTGCGGCTGAATCGCTGCCGAACGCTCATAATAACCGATCTGGCCGCGACTGAGGATCGCCACGTGCGTGCTGAGCGCCCGCGCCCGGAACAGATCGTGGGAGGTCATCACGATGGTGTGGCCGTCGCGGGCAATATCGCCCAGCAGCGCGTCCAGCATGGCCGCGGCGTCCTGGTCCAGGCCGGTATACGGCTCATCAAAGAGCAGGACATGCGGGCGATGCAGGATAGCGCGGGCGATGGCCAGCCGCTGTTGCATCCCGCGCGAGAACGTGCGCACCAGATCATCCGCGCGCGCCGCCAGTCCAACCCGCGCCAGCACTTCATCCACGCGGGCAGCCCGATTCTCCCGTGACAGACTGTAGAGCCTGGCGTAAAATTCCAGGTTTTCCCGCGCCGTCAGGCCGTCATACAGCAGCGGCTGGTGGGCTACCACACCCAGCTGGGCGCGCACCGCCGCCGCTTCCTCCGGCAATCGCCAGCCGCCGATCGTCACCGTCCCGGCGGTCGGCTTGCTCAGCGCGGCCAGGATGCGCATCAGTGTCGTCTTGCCGGAACCATTCGGCCCCAGCAGGGCCACAAACGCCCCGCGCTCCACCGACAGGTTCAGGCCGCGCAACACCGGCAGCAGGCCGAACGCTTTGACCAACCCACGCACTTCAATCATGCCGACCCGCCTTCGCCCGGCCCTGCTTCCTGCTCGCGCATCAGGCGGGCCAGCCGCGCCTTCAGCCGCGTGCGCACCTGCTGGTACTCATTATCGGCGATCTCGCCCCGGTCATGGCGGTCGTCCAGAGCGGCGATCTGCTCCAGCAGATCGTCGATGGCGGCCTGTCGCGTATCGCGGACGCCCTGCCGCAGCAGGAACAGGAACCCGCCCACACCGATCAGCAGGACGCCAGCCACGATCAGGCCGATGACCAGCGGAGATAGTCCACCCTCTGCCTGAGCAGTGCTCCCGGCGCTGGCCGCCTGCGGCCGCCCGGAGAGGGTGAAGCTAATCGCACCGCCCGCCGGGACATCCAGCCGGGCCACGTAGGCGTCAAAGGCGCGCCCACCCATATCAACCGGCTGACCGCCGCCCTCGAAGCCCGTGCCGCTCACCGTCACCTGCCCGGCTTCGATGAGCAGGTGGAACGGCCCGCTGAAGGGGTACGCTACCTCCTGCTCGATAATTGCGCCGTCCTCATAGGGGATGAAGTAGCTGAAGAAGATATCGTCCCGTCCGGGCCGCACCGGCTGGGTATCCAGGATGACCGTTTCATCCTCGTTCATCAGGAAGCGTGTGCCCTGCATCCCCGGCTCAAAGCCGATCCCCGCAGCGCCGGGCGGCAAGGGGATGCGCAACGCGACCCGCTGGTTGTCGCTGATGGTCTCATCCGTCAGGAAGAGCCGATCCGAGTCGTTGGTGATGCTGAGCACCTCGGCCACTTCCATACCAAACTGCGAGAACGTGACGCGCATCACCCCCGACGTAAAGCGTAACGCCGCTGGATCGTTGGTCGTCTCGAATATCTCGACAGCCGTGTCAATCGTAGCCCCGCTGGCGTCTTCCAGCCTGTAGATCGTGCTGCTGAAGAAGACATCCTGGTACCGCAGTGAGAGCAGGTAGACCCGGTCGGCCACGTGCGGCACATTCTCAAAGCGGTAGCTGCCATCCGGGCCGATCTCGCCTTCGAGGGTGGTCTCAGCAAAATCGGGCGGATCGAACATGTGCAGCGTGATCGGCGCTCCGATAGGTACGGTTCCACCCGCCGATCGATTGATCACCGTCCCGGTCAGGCTGATCTGCTCCGGCTCCGCGCTGCTGGCCGCCTCCGCCACCTCGCCAGCGCCGCCTGCGCCTTCCCCATTCGCCGCTGCAGGCGTCGCGGTTGGGGTCGCCTGCGCTTCGGCCATCACAGTTTCCCCGCTGGCGGGGAAGCCCGGCGTTCCCTTGACTGCCAGGGAGCGCACATAGGCAGTGACGGCCAGGATTTCGGCCTCGCTCAGCGTATCAGCGAAGCCGGGCATCTCCGGGCTGATCCCGGCGCTGATCGCCTGAAGGAGCGTCTCATTGCTGACCTCGGCCCAGTAATCCGGCGCGGTCAGATCGGGCATGATCTCCAGCGCCTGCGGCCCGTTGCCCGTGCCATCGCCATGACAGGAGACACAATTCGCTTCGTAGACCGCCCCACCCTGCACGATCTGCTCAGGCGTCACCCAGCCGGAAAAGACATACGCGGCCACATTCCAGCGATCCTGGATGCTGTAGCTGGAGAACGGCGGCATCCCGGCCAGCATGTTACCGTCGGTGATCACGGCCATATAATCCAGCGGCGTCTGACCGCTGCTGGTCGCCAGGTCGGCAAAGCTGGGCGGTGGGGTCTGCAACCGCCCATCGCGCACCATTTGGCCGTCGCCTCGCCCACCCTGGCCGTGGCACACAGCGCAGTGCGCCGCATAAAAGGCAGCGCCCGCCGCCAGGTCGGGCGGTGTCTCCGGGCTGACGATGGTTGGCGCTGGAGTCGGCAGCGGGATTTCCTGCACGATCTCCGGCTCGCTGGCCAGGCCGCACCCCGCCAGCGCAATCACCAGCATGACGCTGAGGACAGTCAAAACTCTGGTCTTGATCATAGGAGGGTTCTTATCAGGTGGAGCGCCGCCGGGCAGCCACGGCGGACTCAATCTGCGCATCATAATCCAGCAGGTCAGCTTCCAGCACCGGGCCAGCAGCAGCGCCGTTCGCTGCCGGAGCCGCTTCAGCGGCCTGTTGCAGGGTATCCAGCGCTTTGAGTACATCCACCCCGCGCGCCACCCAGGCTTCCCGCTGGGTACGGTAGTCTTCGTCCGTCAGCTTGCCCGTCCGGTAGTCAAAGTCCAGGTCACGGATAGTGGCGTAGATCGCATCGCGCTGGGCGATCAGGCGCTCCATTTCCCCGTTCAGATGCCCGTTCCGCGCCACAGAGTCGCGCCGTGTGCTCAGGAACGGCCAGAGCACAACAAGCAGGCACAGCGCCACAATCATGATGCCCAGGATCAGGGATTCCGATTCCATGCGTTCGTCCGTCACTCCGCTGGTATAGACCGTCGCTGTCAGTCTGGCTCACTGGGCCAGGGCGCGGTCGATGACATTAGACAGTTCACGGGCCGTCACGCCCGCAAAAATAAACTGGAAGATGTTGCCATCCTTGCCGATCACGAAAGTCTCCGGCACGCCCTGGATACGGTAAGCGGTGGAGATTCTGGTGCCCAGGTCGGGGCCATTGGGATAGGTGATCCCGAATTCCTCAATGTAGGCCAACGCGTCAGCGGTATTGTCCACGTAATCCACGCCCACAATCAGGACATCTCCGCGGTCGCGGTAGGCTTCCCACACGGCCTGCAGATCCGGCGCTTCTACCCGGCAGGGACCGCACCAGCTGGCCCAGAAATTGACCACAACCACCTTACCCCGCTGCTCGCTCAGCCGCAGTTCACCGCCGCCCAGCTCATCGAAGATCTGCAGGGTGAAGTCGGGCGCGGGGCCGTGATTGGGCTGGGTCTTGTTGGCCTCAATCAGGCGCAGTCCCAGCACCCCCAGCAACGCAACGACCAGCAGGAAGATGACCACCGCAAAGGCCGACAACCATCGCGGACGGGCCGCCGGTTCGGAAGGAATCGACAGGTTGCCATCAGGCGCGCTCACATCGCTCATTCCAGGTTCCTCAATTCGCGTTCCAGACGCTTCCGGTAATCGTCATCAACACCCGCCAGGTCCGCGGCGTCGTCAGCGGCTGAGGGACGCTCCGGTACGCTCAGGCGACGCCAGCGCACCAGCGCGTATCCCGCCACCACCACGCCGATCACCACCGAGGCCAGCGGCACCGCCCAGGAGAGGAAATTGAGCGTCGGGTCCTGCGGCGTGCCGACCACGCGCTGGCCGAACTGCTCCACAAAGTAGTTGATCACCTCATCCTCGGTTTTGCCCTGCTCCAGCAGGGTACGCACCTGGGCGCGCCAGCGGGCGCAGGCCGCCGTGCCGCAGACATCCAGCGGGATGTTCTCACACACCGGGCAGTACAGCTTACGGCTGACCCGGTTGACCTCATCCGCGGTCACTTCCCGCACCGGCGTTGTGCCCTGCCCGCCACCCTGCGCGTCAACCAGTAGCGGCGCGCCCAGCAGCAGAACGGCCACCACCGCCAGGATCATGTGGGACATTACCCGACCTGTTGTCATACGTTTGCCCATCTCACTGTTGTCATCAGAACCACCGACCAGCAGTTAGACCCGCAACGAGGTCGCCCCTGCCGCGCTCATCTCCCGCGCGGCGCGCAGCCGATCCGGTTCCGGCCAGGCCGCGACCATGATCCCCACAATCAGGATGATCCCGCCCCACCAGACCAGGTTGACCAGCGGGTTGAGGTAGACCTTGAAGGTCGCCCCGGCCTGGCTGATCTCCTCCCAGGCCACCAGCAGCACGTAGAAGTCGCTCTCCAGTGTGCTGTAGGAACCGGCGATGGTCATCGTGTTCATGCCTTCGGTGTTCGGGAAGAAGTCCTGGCGGGGCCGCAGTGTGGCGACCAGCCGGTTGCCGTCGTAGACTTCGACCTCGGCGATGGTCATCACGCGGCCATCCGCGGCCACAGCCCGCGTCAACCGGTCATAGACCATCGTGTAGCGGCCCAGTGTCAGGGCCTCGCCTTCGGCCAGCGTGCGCTGCGTTTCCTGCTGGAAGACCGTGCTGCCGATCACACCCAGGCCGATCACCACCACGCCCAGATGGATGACATACCCGCCATAACGGCGGCGGTTGCGACCAAAGAGCTTCCAGGCCGCCATCAGCCAGGACTCGCGCTGGGCGCGCGCTTTCACCCCACGCCAGATCTCATACAGGGTCACAAAACCGGCAAAGCCCACCAGCGCGTAGCCCAGGATCGCCATCCAGTTGCGCATCCCAAAGACCACCAGCAGGATGACCAGCGCAGCGGTCAGCAGCAGCGGGATCAGCATAGCGCGGCCCAGGCGTTTGCTGGAAGTCCGGCCCCAGGCGGAAAGCGGCGCGATACCCATCAGCACATACAGGGCGGCGAACAGCGGCGCAGTCACGCTGTTGAAGTACGGCGGCCCCAGTGTGATCTTCTCGCCGATGAACAACTCGGTGAAGATCGGAGCGTAGCTGCCCCAGAACACCGCCACGGTAATCGCTACAAAGAGCAGGTTATTGAGGATGAACAGCGACTCGCGGCTCAGCCAGCTTTCCAGATGATGCTCGGCGGCCAGTTCACCGCGCTGCCAGCGGTACAGCCACAGGCCAATGCTCAGCAGCGCGCTGATCGCCAGGAAGGCGAACATCGGCGGGCCGATCGGGGACTGGGCGAAGCTATGCACGCTGCTGACAATGCCACTGCGCGTGCTGAACGTGCCCAGGATGACCAGCAGGTAGGTCAGGATGATCAGGGCCATGTTCCAGACCTTGAGCATCCCACGCTTCTCCTGGATCATCACACTGTGGAGGAAGGCCGTGCCAGTCAGCCAGGGCAGCAGGGCCGCGTTTTCCACCGGGTCCCAGCCCCAGTAGCCGCCCCAGCCCAGCACATCATACGCCCAGCGCCCGCCCAGAATCAGCCCCAGGCTCAGGAACAACCAGGCGACCAGGATCCACCGTCGCGTCGCCCGGATCCAGTGGGTACTCAGTTCTCCGGAAGCCAGCGCGGCCATGGCGAATGCCCAGGGGATCACCATACCCACGTAACCCAGATACAGCGTTGGCGGGTGAAAGACCATGCCGGGGTGGCGCAGCAGCGGGTTAAGGCCGCGCCCATCGCGCGGGATGGCCGGCATCGCTCCCGCCGGCTGGAAGAGCGCTGTCTCCACTTGGCCGTTGGGATATTGCCACAGGCGGGTGAAGGGATTCTCGATAATCACGTTCAGGATCAGGAAAAACCCCAGCGTGCCCATCGTGAAAGCGATCACGTAGGGCATCAGCCGCCGTTCGCTGCGCCAGTTCCACAGCAATGCCGCCGCGGAAAAGGTGCTGAGCACCCACGACCAGAACAGGAGCGATCCCGCCTGCCCGCCCCACAACGCTGTCAGCTTGAAGAAGATATCGGAAGAGCGCTCCGTAGTGGCCCACACATATTCAATATGAAAGTCGCCGTTCACCTGGCTGATGATCATCGCGGCGCAGGCAGCGGTCAGCAGCGGCCAGGTCAGCAGGGCGGCATTGCGGGCGCTGTAGACCCAGCGCTCGCTACCCGACTGCGCCCCCCAGACGCTGGCCAGCACCGCGTACCAGGCCAGCAACAGCGCGACAGCAGTGGTGATGATCCCCAGTTCAGCGAGCATACCGACTCCTCATGACCATGCAATAATGACGGGCTGGGACGCTGGTCTGCAGGCGCCGATTCACCTGCACGGGCCACAGAAGCAGACAGCAGACGCTACCGAACGAACCTTCGCCTGCTGCCTCCTCCGCCGGGTAAACCCGGCCCGCCAAACAAGATCAGTTATGGCAGGATTAGCGTTAGTTGGCGCTGGCTTCCTGAACCTGTTCCGGCAGGGCTTCTTCATAGCGGGTCGGACACTTAAGCAGCAACTCGTCGGCGTAGAAGATGCCGTCTTCGCCCAGCCGACCGGTCAGAATCGCCTGCGCTTCATTCTGCAGCAGGTCTGGCATCGGCTCATTTTCTACAACCACCTTCAACCGGCTGGCCGCCGGATCGTTGACCGCCTGATGCAGCGTCAGAGCCAGGTTATCCGTCTGGGCAGGAATGTGCACAATAGTAAAGCGGATGGTCAACGTGCTGGCTTCATAGCTGATTGTGTCGCCGATCACAGCGCCGGAGACGCGCACCGTCTTCCCGACCAGTTCGGGGCGGGTCAGCAATTCGTCCACCGTAATAAAGTACTGGGCATTGTTCAACGTGCCATAGCCGATCAAAAACGCGATGGCCACCAGGATAAGCACGCCGCCGATCAGGAAGCGCCCATTGCGGCCAGTCTGCACAGTTGGCGTTGTGCTGCCGGTCTTTTCCCAGGATGTTGTCGTCTGCGCCACGTTGTGCTGCCCCTTTTCAAGTCGAGTAAATACCTCAGGACAAAGATACCCCGCTTAGGTGAGAATCAGGTGAGAAAAAGCTGAAAGTTGCTATTGCGTCCGACTTATTCCCTCAGTCGCTAGGCTTGGCCGTCAACGCCCACAACCCCACGATGCCAATCGATCCCAGGCCGATCAATAGGATCAGCATCCCGGCGCCCTGCGGACTGTTTTCCGCCGCTACGATCATCGGCGCTGGCCGTTCCCAGCTCCGGCTGTAAGCCGCGATTGCGCTCAGGTCAGCCTCGGAAAGCGGGCCGCCATAGGCTTCGGCAAACGGCGGCATCGCCGAGTTGGGCATACCGCGCCGGGCGACCGCCAACACATCAGCATACTGGCCGATCGCGGGGAACCCTGCCAGCGAGCGCCCCTGCCCCTGCGGTCCGTGACAGGCGGCGCAGTTAGCAGCATACAGCGCAGCCCCCGGCTCGGTGGACTCTTCCGCCACGGGAAGCGGCTCCGGCGCGCCTTCCTGCCAGGTCTGGACATAGGCGCGCAGATCAAGGATGTCTTCGGCGCTCAGCGGGCCGCCATACTCCTGCCCCCAGGCGAACATATACCGGCTGCCCGCCACGCCACGGGCCACCACCGCCTCGAAGCCAGAGTCATACTGAATAGCTGCGCTGAAAGCCTCGTGTGTCCCCCGGCCCTGGCCATCGGGGCCGTGACAGGCCAGGCAATTCTCCGCGTAAAGGGCTGCCCCGTGCGTCGGGTCGCCGTCGCCATGCGCCAGCACAACCGCTCCGCCCAGCACCACCAGCGCCACAAGCACCGTGATCAGCGCACGTTTTGCCATAGCAACCTTCCTTGTGCTTTCCCAGATGTCTCAGCAGCAAGGTGCACAGGGGACACCCCCCTGCCAGCCGTAGCCTTCATCCTCCAGCCAGAGCCGCCTGACGGGTGATCGGAATGATCCCCCCCTGCCAGGCGCTGCACCGGGCGGTAGCCGGCTATTTTGCCCGTTTTGCGCCGAAATTACCACCCCACAATGTCCCGCCCGGCAGGAAAAGGCACCCCCTTCACCAGCCGCCAGCCAGCAAAGGGAGCGCCTCATCTTCTCCTCGGTCGATCGGACCCCGGCTTTAGCCCTGCGTCAACAAGTAGGCCACCAGATCGGCCAGGTCCTGAGCATCAATCCGATCGCTATAGTTCTGCTGCATGATGCTGATGCCGCCGGTTGCATAGACCTTGCTGCCCTCATTGGGCACCAGGTAAGCGTTTGGCACCAGGATGCTCTCGATCAGGTATTGCTCAACCGTATAGTTCGCCAGCGCCGCCACGGTGGCAATCCGCTGTTCGGCGCGGGTCACGGTACCCTCAGTCGGTGGCGCAATCACACCGCCCATGTGGCAGCTGGAGCAGCCCAGTTCGTTGGAGTTGTAGAGCCGCTCCCCACGAACCGGATCGCCGACTGGCAATTCCAGCGTGGCCAGGCCAGTCCCCACCGGCTGCCCGGAGGCCATGATCTGCAGGTCACCCTCCTCGCGGACTCCGGGCAGGATGAAATCCTGCACGACCTCAGGAGGATTTTGCTCGTCCAGCGCGGAGGCTTCCCAGTTCAGCACAAAGCGGGTGACATCGCGGATCTGGTCGGTGCGCAGCGGGCCGCCATACTGCTGCCCCCAGGTCGGCATCGCTTCCGGCCAGTAGGCCACGCTGGCCGGCCGCCCGGCGGAGATGGCATTTTCCACATAGGCGTACAGGCCACCGGCCCACTTCATCTCCTGCAGGCGCTCGCCGTTGAACAGACGAGGGTTGTTGAGCGCCGGGGCGCGACCGCTACCCTGTCCGAAAGCGCCATGGCAGGCGGAGCAGTTTGACTCCCAGATCGTCGCCCCGCGTTCCAGCGAGCGCGCCTCGTACTGGACGGTGAACTCCGCCATGCGGCCTTCCTCATTGAGCGCGACCCAGCCCACAATCAGGAGCAGGCCCAGAAAGAATGCCGTTCCCAGCACAATTCGTGTCTCAATTTTCATAGTGGGTGCCTACCCCTTCAGTGACCGCCGCCAAAGTAATTCGACCGGGCATGCACGTAGATCGCCTTGCCAGAGCTGGCGCGGATCGGATTGCCGTTCTCGTCAAGCTCAAGCAGGATATTGCCCTGGGCGTCCCGCGCAATTTCGCCGTTCTGTGTCAGCAGTGGCGTATCCCACTCGATATAGATTTCAATGCGTTTCAGATCCGTCTGCCAGTCCTGAATGTAGAGGACTCCCCAGGCGTTGGGCAGGTCGCGGCCCAGCGTATCAAACATCCCGTCAAACGATTCCAGCACGCTCAGTAGATGGGGAGCATCTTCCGGCACGGCGGAGATGGTGAACATCTCCATGTTGCGGCCCTCGGCCTCAAATCGGGCTGTCAGGCTGGCCGCCGCTGCGGCATCATCCAGCGCCAGCGTGTGATACGTACCGGGGATCAGCTCGTCAAACGGAATCGAACGCAGCGGGCCGACGCCTTCCATCGGCGCCAGAGTCTGGGCGATCTCCTGATCGCCGGAAGTCTCAACACCATATTCCGGGGACCCCATCCAGCTCAGGATCACGAACCCGGCCACCGCCAGCATGGAAAGGGACAACCCCAGTCGCCGATGCGCGTAGCGGCGACTCTTGCCGACGTCAATGTAGGGCATCACCAGCAGGAACAGGAACAACAGCGTGGGGATCACCAGGCCAAAGAACACCTTATCGCCCAGTTTGAGCAACCCCTGTAGCCACAGGAAGTACCAGGGCGCGGTAGTATGCAGCGGCGTCACCTGGGGATCAGCGTGGCTCTCCAGCGGCGCATGGTAGAACCACACGACCAGTACCACCAGGATGAATGTAGCCGCCCCAACCCACATCAATTCATTAGAGAGAATATCCGGCAGGAAGTACACCCGCCGCTCCAGCGGGACGCGCTTGGCGGTGTCCGTCCCGATCTCGTCCTCGCCCGGCGGCAGGCTGTGCCCGTGCAGGACAACCTTGTAGTAGTGCACCCCCAGGAAGATGATCGTCGCCAGCGGCAGGGCAAACACGTGCAGCAGGTAGAAGCGCAACAGGCCGCCCGCGCCGATATCCGGCGCGCCGCGCAGCAGCAGGTTGACATTCTTGCCCACGATCTCCGGCGGCGCGGCCTCAGCCATGCTGGTGCCGATCGTTACCGCCCAGAAGGCCAGCTGATCCCAGGGCAACAGGTAGCCGGAAAAGCTCAGGATCAGCGTCGTCAACAGCAGGATCACGCCGGTCGCCCAGGTGAACTGGCGCGGTCGCTTATAGCTGCCGGTGATGTACGTGCGCAACATGTGCAGCATCACCAGCATGACCATGCCCTCCGCGCCCAGGCGGTGCAAGTCCCGCATGAACTGGCCAAACGGCACGTTGCTCAGCAGATTGAGCATGTTGTCGTAGGCGGAAAGCGGCGAGGGCGTATAGAAGACCATCAGGAACATGCCGGTGATGATCTCTACAGCGAAGAAATAGGTAGTCAACCAGCCCAGCCGCAGGGTGGGATACACGCCGGTCACCGCCGCATGGTAGTAGCTGGGCCGCATGTGCATCCAGAAGGCGTCGGCATGAGGGGTCAGGCGCGGGTTGGGGCGGCGGCTGGGCGGTTCCCCGCGCAGCAATTCGCGGATGTCGCGGACATTCAGACCAGCGGTCACCCGCGTGACGGTTTCATCAATCAAATCGGAAACTGCCGTGCGCGCGCCTTTTTCTTTGATGTCATCCAGAAACGAAGGAAACGGCAAAACAGACATAAGTAGCGCTCCTCATAAAAACCGGCTAAGCGCGAACATCCTGCCCGGCGAACAGCGCCGCCCGTCTAGGCATACTCCTGCCCGGCCGGCAGCCCCTGAATCCGGCGTCCCGTATGCACAATAAACTCCCGTACCTGGGCCGGGTTTTCCAGCTTGACCAGGCCGTTGGCATCACTTTCCACCGTGGAGCCATCCTGCATCACCACGGTGATCTCAAAGCGATCCAGGCTGCGCGGGGCGGGACCCTCGATGTAAAGGCCATTGGCCTCGAACTTGGAGCCATGACACGGGCACTCAAACCGATCGTTGGTCCCCACCCATTTGAACAGACAGCCCAGGTGAGTGCAGACCTTATAGAGCGCCGCGATGCCATTCTCAGTATGGGTGAACCAGAAACGCCCCTGGGGATTGTCCTGCGGCGCGCTGCCCAGTGGCGGGAGTTGTGCCCCCGGCAACGAGAAGTCCCCCCCGAATTCACCGGCGCGGAAGCGTGGCAGCAGATACCAGAGCAACATGCCCGCGGAGCCGCCCATCAGCATCACCATGGACGCGCCCCAGATATAGAATAAGAACTCGCGGCGGTTGATCCCGCTGCTGTCGACCGCTTCTTCCACTTTCTGCGCCCGGGCGGTACGGGCAGCCGGCTTTTCCACAGTCTCAGTGGTCATCGTCAAAGTGGCCTCCACAAATGCGATCGCGCGCCTATTGGTCTAATTTGTGAATTATAACACACTGCCGAATCAGCGCAAAGCGGATAGGGATAGTCGTTAAATAGCAAGTATACACGACCTGCCCCTTCTGCGCTGCAAGTCTCCGCTCTGCCCTGTTACTTGCCGCCCCCCTTGTGGCGCGCCATAATTGGCGGCATGGCCACCAGCACACTCACCCATGGACGGGTCACCTGGACCAACATCACTGCCGTCAACGAGCAGGACGTCAAACTCCTGCGCGCCCAGCATCCCAATTTTCACCCCCTCGACCTGGAAGACCTACTCAGCCGGATCGAACGCCCCAAGATCGACGAATACGACGATTACCTCTTCGTCGTTATGCAGTTTCCTGTCTGGGATGCCGCCAGTCGGGTCAGCCGGGCCGCGGAAGTCGACCTGTTCATCGGGGAAGGCTTCCTGGTCACCGTCCATGAAGGTGTGCTCAAACCGCTGAACATGCTCTTTGCCCAGTGTCAGAACGACCCCGACCTGCGCCAGAAACTGATGGGCAGGGGCGCCAGCCGGCTGTTCTACGCCGTGATTGACTCGCTGGTGGACTACATCCTGCCCATTCTCTACAAGGTTGACGCTAACATCCGCGCTGTGGAGGAGAATCTCTTCACGGAAAATCTCCGCCAGGTGATCGAGGACATCACCCTGCTACGGCGCGATATCATCGCCCTGCGTCGCATCATCCGCCCGCAGATCGCCATCGTCGCCAACCTGGAAAAGGTTGACCGCGCGTTCATCCATGAGGAACTGGACGTCTATTTTGGCGATATTGTCGACCACCTGCAAAAAGCTTCCGACCTGCTGGCCGACCACGACGAGGTGATCACCGTCCTGGCCGATAGCGCCGATACGCTGGCCAGCCATCGCATCAACGAGGTCATCCGCATTCTGACGGTCATCTCCGTGATCATGCTGCCGCTGACCCTGATCAGCAGCGTGTACGGGATGAACGTTGACCTGCCTCACGACGAAAACCCGTACGCCTTCATCGAAATCATCCTCCTGATGGGATTCATCATGGTAGCGATGCTGACCTTTTTCAAGCGCAAGAAGTGGTTATGAATCAACTCCCCCCTGCCAAGATGATCACCAGTACGGCCAGCCTCGTCGCCCATGTTGACCGCTGGGCGGGCGAATCGCTCCTGGCCATAGACACCGAATCCAACAGCCTGCACGCCTACCACGAGCAGGTCTGCCTGATCCAGGTTTCCACACGCCAGGCCGATTTCATCATCGATCCGCTGCGCATCGAAAACCTGGATGCGCTGGGCCGTCTGCTGGCCGACCCGGCGATTGAGATCGTCTTCCACGCCGCCGAATACGACATCATGTGCCTCAAGCGCGACTTTGGCTTCAGCTTCGCCCGGCTGTTTGACACGATGCTGGCGGCACGGATTTGCGGGGTCAAGCGCCTTGGCCTGGCCAGTATGCTGGAAGAGCACTTCGGCATCCAGGCCAACAAGAAGTACCAGCGTGCCAACTGGGGGGAACGCCCCCTGACGCCGGAGATGCTGCAATACGCCCAGCTGGACACCCATTTCCTGCCGCAATTACATGATTACTGGCAGGCGCGCCTCGTTCAGGAAGGCCGGTGGGAAGAAGCCAGCGAGAGCTTCGCCAGGCTGTGCGACATCCCGCCCGTGCAGAGCGAGTTTGATCCGGAAGGCTACTGGCGGCTCAACGGTGCTTTAACCCTGCCGCCCCGCCAGATCGCCGCCCTGCGTGAGTTATACCTGTGGCGGGAGGAAACCGCCCGCCAGCGCGACTGCCCGCCGTTCAAGATCATGAGCGACAAGACTCTGCTGGAGCTGGCTCAGAGCGACGCCCAGCGTCTTCAGGACCTGCACGGCATCGCCGGCATGACCGATGGCCAGGTGCGGCGCTACGGCCCGGCCATCCTGGCCACCATCCGGCGGAGCCAGAAGAAAGAGCCGCCCCGCCGCCCGCCTGCCCCACCCCGCCCATCCGATATGGTGGTAGCCCGCTTTGAGGCGTTGCATGATTGGCGCAAGGCGCGCGCCCAGCAGCGCGGTGTCGAATCAGACGTCATCATTTCGCGGGATGCGCTATGGGCGTTGGCCCGCCTGGCTCCGCGCACTGTAATGGAAATGGCCCAGATTCCGGAACTGGGGGCGTTCAAGTCGCAGCTCTACGGGGAGGAGATTCTGCAGGTGCTCGCGCGTGTTGGCCGGGAAAACGGCCGGTCGTGACGCCGGGAACCGGTCAGTAGCCGGGCCTGTCAAAACGCTAAATAAGGGGAGATAGCCATGCGAATCACATTCCACGGCGCAGCAGGGACGGTCACCGGCTCACAGCATCTGCTTGAAGTCAATGGCCGCCGCATCCTGCTGGATTGCGGTCTATTTCAGGGCAAGCGCAAGGAAGCCTTTGAGCGCAACCGCCAGACGCCCTACGACGCCCGCACGATCGACACGATCATTCTCTCCCACGCGCACATCGACCATTCGGGCAACATCCCCACCCTGGCCCGCCGCGGCTTCGATGGGCAGATTCTGTGCACCGCCGCCACCCGCGACCTGTGCGCCGCCATGCTGATGGACAGCGCCACCATCCAGGAGCGCGATGTTGAGTATGTCAACCGTAAGCGTCTGCGCCAGGGCAAGAATCCCTTTGAGCCGCTGTATACGCCGGATGACGTGGCCGAGGCGATGGGGCACTTCACCGGCTGCGCGTATAACCGGGCCTACCCTGTTGCGCCGGGCGTGACCATGACGCTGGTCGACGCCGGGCATATGCTGGGCAGCGCCAGCGTCATCCTGGATATCGAAGAACACGACACCGGGCGGAAGCTGCGGCTGGCTTTCAGCGGCGACATCGGGCGGCCCGGCATCCCGATCATCCGCGATCCGGTGCCGATCACCTCCGGCGCCGACATCCTGATCATGGAAAGCACCTACGGCGGTCGCCAGCATGAAGCTGCCAGCGACGCCGAAGCCGCCTTCAAGCGCATCGTGCGCGAAACATGGGAGCGACGCGGCGTGATCATCATCCCGGCCTTCGCCGTTGGCCGCACCCAGCAGATCGTCTACCTGCTGCACCAGCTGTACACCAACGGCGAATTGCCCCGCATACCCATCTACGTTGACAGCCCGCTGGCGACCAACGTCACGGAAGTCTACCGGCTGCATCCCGAAGTCTATGACCGCGAAACCCGCGAATTTCTGCAGCGCGACGATGATGGCAATCCCTTCGGCTTTAACCTGCTCCAGTACACCCGCTCGGTCGATGAGTCCAAGCGCCTTAACGATCTTGACGAACCGATGATCATCATCAGCGCCAGCGGTATGATGGAAGCCGGGCGTGTCCTGCACCACCTGCACAACCGCATCGAAGACCCGCGCACCACCATCCTGATTGTCGGCTGGCAGGCCCCGGAGACACTGGGCCGCCGGATTATGGAGCGCCAGCCGATTGTGAACATCTTCGGGGAGCCGCACCATCTGCGGGCGCGTGTTGAGGTGCTGGAGGGCTTCAGCGGCCACGCCGATCATCAGGAGTTGCTGGCCTGGGCGCGCGCCATGCAGCGCCACCCGGCACGCACATTTCTGGTTCATGGCGAACCGGAAGCCTCGGAAGCGCTGGCTGCTGCGCTGCGCCAGGAAGAAGGCTTCAAACGGATCGACATCCCTGCCCCGCAGCAGGTATTTGAGGTCTAACCATCGATGGGCAATAAGAGCATCTTCTATGAAGACTGGCGGGCCTGCCTGC
>JAIOAT010000010.1 GCA_019873685.1 Chloroflexota bacterium | reverse complement strand
CAACGTTGGATTAACCCAAAATCAGACCGATATTCAGCCCCTCGCCTACAGGGCTGCCGGAGCGCCTCCCGGCAGGACAAAGAACGCCAGCGCCAGGATCAGGTATACCGCCAGCAGCATAGCCCCTTCCAGCCAGTTTGACTCCCCGTCCAGGGCCACCAGCGCCGCAATGAAGGACGCCGCCGAGAGCGCAATCAGCTCGTAGGGATTGAATACCAGCAGCAACTTGTTCTGGAACAGCAGGCTGATAAACACCAGCACCGGCGCGACAAATAGCGCAACCTGCAGGCTTGAGCCAAGCGATATATTGAGGCTCAAGTCCATCTGGTTCTTCATCGCCACCTGCACAGCGACCAGATGCTCGGCCACATTACCCACAATTGGCACAATGATGATACCCACAAAGAATTCCGTCCAGCCAAGCTGCTCCACCACCGGCTCAACTGAACTGACCAGGAACTCGCTCATGATCACGATACCAAGTGTCGCAGCGGCTAGCACAGCAGCAGCTCGTGAGACACTCCACTGCGGTGCATGCTCCCCGCCGTGATGCGCCGTCCGATTCTCAGGATCGCGCAACGCATAGAGCAAACTCAGGCCGTATAGCGCAATCAGGATGATCGCCACCCCCTCGCTGAATAGCAGCTCCGATTGCAGCGCGTTGACCTCCACCAGAGCAGCATCAAACAACGATGGAATCGCCAAGGCCAGAAAAGCCAGCACCAGTAGCGTGGCGTTCATGCCAGCCTGCCGCTGATTGAATGTCTGGCGGCCCTGCTTCAGCCCGCCCAGCAGCAGGCTGAAGCCCGCTACCAGCAGTAGATTGCCCAGGATCGAGCCAACGATCGAGGCTTTGACCAGTTCGGTCAGACCGGCCCTGAGGGCGAAGATGGTGATGATCAGTTCAGCAGCGTTGCCAAGCGTAGCGTTGAGCAAGCCGCTGATCTGCGACCCCAGCCGGCTGGCCAGAGCCTCCGTCGCCTGGCCGATCAGCCCGGCCAGCGGGATGATCGCCAGAGCCGACGTGGCAAAGATCAGCACTTCATTGCCGTGCGCCCCTCCCAGCAGCCCCAGCCACTCGACCGCGATGGCGACCAGGCCAGCCAGCAACAGGAGGTTCAGATTGAGCAGCCTGCTGATTGGAAAACGCGTGGTAGTCAAGGCATCCTCATCCTGGTTCAATCCGCCACGAAATCAACGCGAGTCCACTGGATCGCGTCAGTCTCCACCCCGTTGACCCACAGCTCCCAGTGCAGGTGGGGACCAACCGACCGACCGGAATTGCCGATGGTGCCGATCACCTCCCCGGCTTCGACCTGTTGCCCGACCTGAACGTAACTCTCTGTCTGGTGCGCGTAGGCGGTAAACACCCCCTGCCCGTGGTCAATGATCGTGAACAGGCCGTAGATGTTGAGGGTATCGACCAGTGCCACACGTCCGGCTGCCGGGGCGTAGATCGGCGCGCCGGGGGGACCGCCGAAATCCGTCCCGGTATGGAAGCGGTCATAGGCGCCGCCGTTATACGAACGCCGGGTACCAAAAGGAGATGTCACCGGCGCAGCTGCAGGCAGGCCCATCACGCCGTCAAAGTACCGCTCCGGGGTATGCCCCCGCATCACCCCGGCAATCAGCTCATGCTCAGCGCTGTTTACTGCCGGATCCAGGAGCGCTTCCTGGCTTTCCGGAACAGTAATCGTCTCATTCCCGTAGCCGCCATCAGCCACCCGCAACTCGGTTGAGAACATCGTGCTGGCGCCGTCGCCGGTAGTCAGCGTCAGCGTCAATGGGTAAGTTCCCGGCGGCGTGAACGCATAGACGCCATAGAAAGCGGTATACGTCCGTCCATCAGCCTCCGGAAAGAAGACCAGGTCCCGGTCAAGGAATTCCCCGCTGATCGTCACCGGTTCGGCGCTGACCACCCTCACCCGGAAACTGCGCCCGACCTCAACGGGCAGTGGAGCCAGTGCCAGCCCTACCAGCGGCGCGGGCAACACCTGAAGCGCCGGCGCTTCAGCAGCCGCAGGGATCAGAATCTGCTGGCCGGGAAAGATTCGCGCCGGCGATTTCAGGTCGTTGGCGCGCATGATGGCGTTGAGCGAGGCATGATAGCGCAGGGCAATGCGGTACAGCGTCTCGCCGGGGGCGACGGTCACCGTGTAGCCATTTGTCAGCGGCGGATGCCCCGGCGCCATCTGGCTGACATCCAGGGTCTGACCGACATAAAGCCGCGCCGGGTTGACCACGCTGTTTAGCGCGGCAAGGATTTCCGTCGTGGTGCCATAGCGCAGGGCGATATGGGCCAGCGTCTCACCCGGCTGCACAACATGACGGCCAGCTGTCCGCACACTGGCGTTGACTGGCCCGCTGGGGATGATCAGCCGCTGTCCGACCTGAATGTTGGTTACATCTGAAAGGCTGTTGGTCTGGGCGATGGCCTCAACTGAAGTGCCATAGGCGAGGGCAATCCGATACAGCGTCTCGCCCCGCTGCACCACATGGACAGTGGTCTGGCCGGTGCTGCCCTGGGCCAGGGCCGGGCTGGCCATGCTCATCACCAGAATCACGCACCACCAGAACAGCCACCGGCGACGCATTACGCCCCCACCACCTCGTCGAAGATCAAACGGTCGCCAATCATAACACGATCCAGCAACGACGGGGACGCCTCAACAAAGTAGCGGGCTGGCTCGCGCGGGGCGTAGACCAGCCGCCAGGGTCTGGCCAGCACCTTATCCACCACCACCCCTTCGGCGTTCAGCCAGACGGTGGCAATGGCAAAGCGCATGAACAGCATGTGGATGGCCGTATCCGTCCGGCTCTCCCGGTTGTAGACGAAAAGCAGCCCCTCATCTTCGGGCAACTGCCGGCGCAACATTAGCCCCCGGAACTTGCACCAGAAGCTGGCGCACCACCTGACCCGCGCAAGGAGGATCGTACCATCCTCCTTGCGCAGGACACGCCACTGAGCGGTACGGTCGCTCATGGCAAAACCAGCACCTGGCCCACGTAAATCCGGTTAACGTTGGTGATCCCGTTCAGCCGGGCCAGTTGATCCAGGCGGACGCCGTAGCGCAGCGAGATCCGGTAGAGGTTTTCCCCGCGCTGAACAACATGCGTGGCCGGACGCTGTGGCTGGGGAGGCGGGACAGGCGTCACCGGAGCAACGCCGGGGATGCGCAGTTGCTGGCCGACCTTGATCAGGTTGGGGTTAAGGATGCCGTTGAGTTGCACCAGCGTGCCAACTGTGGTGTTGAACCGCGCCGCGATACGGCTGAGATTATCCCCCGCCACAACCACATACGTGATCGTGGGCTGTCCACCGGGTACCGTTGTGGGCATTGGAGTCGGAGTCGGCAAAATCCCTATTGGAGTTGGCGTCGGGATAATCCCGATTGAGGTCAGGCTGAGCGTTGGCGTGGCGGTAGGCACAGGCTGCTCCCGAACCGGGATGACCAGCTCCTGATCCACGTAGATCAGCGCTTCGGAATTGAGGCCGTTCGCCCGGATGATCGCTTCAACGCTGCTGCCAAAACGCAGGGCCAGCGCGCCGACCGTATCCCCGGCCACGACCTTATAGACGATCTGGTAGGGGAATTCGCTGGAGGGGCGCGTTGGCGTTGCCGTCGCTGTCGCAGGAGGTGTGGCCGAGGGTGGGACGGTCTCGTCAAGTTCCTGCGTTGGCGTAGCCAGACCAGGCGCCAGCGGTGTACTGGTCGGCCCGGAGACAGTTGTCGGCGTGGCCGTGGCGGAAGGTGTGCCCGTTGGCACGGTCGTTGAGGTCAGGGTAGGTTCGGCGCTTTGGGTGATGATCAGGGCCGCGTTATCCAGGTAGACGTTGTTGTTCTTCTGAGGCAAATCGAAAGTGGTGCGCACAAAGACGGTGATGCGATCGCTGACGTTCTCCGCGCGGACAGAGACCTGCCGGTATTCGTCATAGAATTCCAGCGGCAACGACCACAGGATTCGTTCGCTCTCGCCATCCGTGCCGCCGTTAGGATCAATGCCCACCTGAACCTGAACCCGACCCGGATTCCGGCTAACATTCGGATCATCCCCGGAGGTCGACCAGACGTACACAAAAACGCTGAATTGCACATCTGACCCCTGTGGAACCAGCACCTGCTGGTAGACCCCGCCAGTATGCGTGGCAAAGAAACTGAAGTATTCCTGAGCGTTGTTGCCTTCCAGGATGCGCTCCGGGTTGCTGGCGCTGGCAGGTTGATACTCCGGTTTGAGGTTGCGGAAGCCTTCGTCGCCCGTGCGCTGGGGAACATGCCAGGCCGACCAGCCGTTAGCGACCAGGCGGGTGGTATCGCCGCCAAACGGGACAAATGGGTCTTCAAAGCCGGGGTTGACGAGCAGGTTGGTCTGCGCAGACGGCTCGGCAACAGCGGTCTGGATCGGCAGCCAGCCAGCCAGTCCCAGAGTTACCACCAGCACGACCGGGATCAGGCGTCGAACGGTCATGATGCACTCCCTCATCATCACAAGGCTTGGCCAACACGCGCGACAAGAAACAATTGTCTGCACTGGCGTGACAACGATCACGGTGTGATACCGGCGCAGCATCATACCCGCCGGACACGCCCCCATAGTAGCATGACAGGGCCGCCAGTGAAAATGAAATCAGGAGGCAAGCGTCAAGAGACAAGATAGAAAACGGAACAACCGGGATGCTTGGATGCCGGGAGATCAGGAAGCAGCCAGCTCGCCGTGTTGCTGCCGCTGCAAGATAGCCGTTCACCCCACTGCGAGCGTCAGGATGTTGGGGAAACTAAGGCGTTGCCGTGAACCGCCGGCAGTCCCCACCGTGCTTCCCCACTGCCCATTCCCTGTTCCCTGCTGTTATCCCCCCGCGCCAGCCAACGCAACAGCCCTTTCCCGCACCCAAAACAAAAGCGCCGCCAGGCGCCTTTGTTCTCGGTTCAGTCACGATCAGGGTGAAACTCAGGGACGCTTCACGACCGTCTTTTTGCCCTGAAGCACACGCTCGATGCTGTTGACCAACTCAGCCGGACCAAACGGTTTGGTGATGTAGTCATCGACCTTGGCGATGTGCAGCCCCAGAACCTTGTCGATGCTCTGCGACTTGGCAGTCACAATGATCACCGGGATATGCGCGATCTCAGGATCGTTCTTCATGCGCTGGTAGACTTCCCAGCCGTCCATATCTGGCATCATCAGGTCGAGGAGCACCACATCAGGGCGCTCCCGCCTGACCGCATCCAGACCGGCCCTGCCCCCTTCCGCACCGATCACGTCGATCCCTTTTCTGTTCAGGATCAGGCGGACGAGGTCGATCATCTCAGTTTCATCTTCGATGCAGACCACCCGGATGGTGCTCGCCTGTCCCGCGGTCATCGAACCGTCTCCGCTACTGCACGATTCATCTCAGCACCTGTTGATAGTCTATCATACGCGACCAGTCGGTGTCTACAGGAGTACTGCGTTGAACTCCCCACAGACGGACACAGCGAGGGTGGCCGGCACTCCGCGCCAGCCACCACACCACGGGCAGCTTCCCGGCTTCTTATAAGACTTGCCCGCGCCGCCGCCTGTGCTACACTGCGTGGGCAGATTCTGGCAGGGGGATGGTGAGAGCATGTGGCGACAGTTGACGATGCGCCGACTGACGACGGCGATCCTGTTCCTGCTCCTGCTGGCGATGGCCGTCCGCACGCCAGTCGATACCGATATCTGGTGGCATCTGCGCAGCGGCGAATATCAGATCGAGAACCGGACGGTGGTGCGCACTGATCTGTTCTCGCACACGCGGGCGGGCGCGCCATGGATCAACCACAGCTGGGCTTCTCAAGACGTGCTGTACCTCGTCTACCGCCTGTTCGGGATGGGCGACAGCGGCAGCGCCGGGTTGGCCCTGATTGCTGGCCTGCTGGCCGTAGGAGGTATGGCCTTTGTCTACGCCGCCAGCGATGCCAGCGTGTATGTGCGCGCGCTGGCGATCGTGCTGGGCGCGGCAACGGCAGCGGTTTTCTGGTCACCCAGACCGCAAATGTTCACCTTCTTCTTCAGCGCGGTGGTCTACTACCTACTGTGGCTCTACAAATGGCGGCGCATCGACCGACTGTGGCTGATCCCGGTGGTTGTGCTTATCTGGGGCAACATGCACGCCGGCTACGTTGCAGCGTTCATCCTGCTGGGCGGCTTCATTGCCGGGGAAACTGCCGCCAACCTGCTCGGCCCCCGAACATCGACCATCCTGGGCTGGCCGGAGATTGGCCGGCTGGTCATGATCGGCGCAGTTTCCGCGGCGGCCCTGGTGATCAACCCCTTTGGCCTGGACCTGCTCAAATTGCCACTGGCGACGGTCAACATCGGCGTGTTGCAGGACTTCATCCAGGAATGGGCCTCGCCGGACTTCCACCAGCGCCATACCTGGCCGTTCATCTGGCTCCTGATCGGTGCGCTGGGCTTCAGCGGCCTGAGCAGCGAACGCCTCGACTGGACTGACCTGGCGCTGGTTAGCGGGACAGGCTTCATGGCTCTGCTGGCAGGGCGCAATATCGCCCTGTTCGCGGTGGTAGCGACGCCGGTGCTAGCCCGTCACGCTGATGTGTGGCTGGCTGACCGCGGCTGGCGGATCCGGTTATCGGAGCGCACCACGCCATGGATGGCCCGCCTGAACTGGCTGCTGCTGGCGCTGATCGCGCTGGGCGTCGCCGGCAAGATCGCCTACGCACTCAACCCGGCCATGATCCGCGAGGCCCAAGATGCCGTCCTGCCCGTCCGCGCCGCCGAGTACATCAATACCACCCGACCGGAAGGGCTGATGTTCAACAGTTACAACTGGGGCGGTTACCTGATGTTCGCCGCGCCGGATTACCCGGTCTACGTCGATGGCCGCACTGATCTGTACGGCGACGATTTTCTGCGCGAATACCTGAATATCACCTTCCTGCAGGGTGACTGGCGGGCAGCCCTGGAGCGCCACAACATCGGCTGGATTGTGATCGAAGCGCGCAGCGTACTGGCCAGCGCCCTGCGGGAAGAACCGGGCTGGCGGCTGGACTACGAGGACGAGGTAGCGGCCATCTTTGTACGGGAGGACGCGTCATGAGCAGCAACAGAGAAGCGCCGCCAACGTTGCTGGCCGACTTCCGCCTGTTGCTGTACCTGTTCATCGGCCTGCGGCTGCTGCTACTGGTCGTCTACCAGCCGCTGGTCGTAGAGGGCGTAGAGCGCGGTGTGACCGCTGGCGGAGACATGCTCTACTATTACAGCCTGGCCCAGCTCAGCGATCAGGGCCTGTACCCTCATCGCGACTACTGGAGCGAGTTTCCGCCGTTGTGGCCCTGGCTTTACGTGGGCCTGTACCGCCTGCTGGCCGCCGGCGAGCCATCCTACACCGCCTTCGCCAGTGTGCTGGGCCTGATCCTGCTGGCCTTTGATACCGGCAACCTGATCCTGCTTAAGCGCATCGGCAACCGCCTGTACGGGCAAGAGACCGGGCTGGCCCTGGCCTGGATCTATGCTGCGCTGCTGGCGCCGGCTGTCTTCATCTGGTGGAACTTTGAAGCTATCGTGGTCTTTGCGCTGCTGCTCGGCCTATGGTGGCTGCTGACGGGGAGTGAGAGTCGCTCGGCGCTGGCCATCGCCGCCGGTGGACTGGTCAAGTTTGTGCCGTTGATCCTGCTGCCCGTTGTGTGGCGGGCGCGGCCCTGGCGGGGGGCGCTGCGCTATACGCTGCTCAGCCTGGGGGTATTTGCCCTGGTCTATGCCGGATTGATCGCTGCCACCGGGGAGATGGGAGCGCTATCGCTGGTCGTACAATTCAACAAGGCCTCCCACGGGACAATCTGGGCGCTGCTGGACGGCAACTATTCGCCCGGCCTCTTTGGTGGCGCAGAGATACGAACTGATCCAGCCACTGCGCTCGTACTACGCGGCTATCCGCCGGTAATCCCGCCGCTGTTGCGCCTGGCAGTCTTTGGCGGATTGGGACTGGCCGCGCTTCTGCGCACCCGTCGCAATGACGCCTGGGGCATCGTTGCCCTGACCACCTTCACGCTAGTTATGTTCTTCCTGTGGTCGCAGGGCTGGAGCGTGCAATGGCTGGCGCTGCTCATCCCGCTGGTCCTGCTGTGCTTCCCCACGCGTTCTGGCGTATTGCTCCTGCTGTTGCTCAGCTTCGTGGTCTTCGCCGAGTATCCGTTCCTGATCATGCGCACAGAAAACCCCCATGGCCTGATTACCGGCGTGCTGCGCCCGCCATTCATTGCGCTGGTGATCGGGCGGACGATCATCCTGGCCGGGCTGGCTGTGTTCCTCTATACCCGGTTGCGCTCACCTGGCTACGAAGGAGCGACCGGTGAAGGCTAGACGCGACATCGGGCTGCTGATCCTGGCCGGGCTGCTGGCCTTCGCGGCAGTGAGCTGGGGAATCTACACCTTCAAGAGCAAGCCCTACCCCGGCGCTAACGACTTCTATTCGCGGTGGTCGGGGGCAAGGTCCTTCTGGCTTGACGGGCTGGACCCCTACGGCGAGGAAGCCAGCCTGGCCATCCAGATCGGCATCTACGGGCGACCAGTCCGGGAAGGCGAAGACCCGGGATACTTCGCTTATCCGATGTACACGACGCTGCTAATCGCACCGCTGGCATTGTTGCCATACGCCTGGGCGGAGGCGACCTGGCTGGCACTGCTGATCGCGCTGCAGATTGGGGCGCTGGCCCTGCTAATTGACATCTTTAACTGGCGACCGGGGCTGTTGCTGCTGAGCCTGTCTGTGCTGTGGGCGATCCTGGTCTATCCTGCCTCACGGGGAATCCTGCTTGGCCAGCCCGGACTGGTCGTCTACTTTCTGGAAGTGCTGGCGCTATGGGCACTGGCGCGCGGTCGGGATGGACTGGCCGGCGCAGCGCTGGCGCTCTCGACGATCAAGCCACAGATGGGGTTCTTGTTCGTGCCCTTTCTACTCTTGTGGGGACTGCGCGAGCGCCGCTGGCGGCTGATTGGCGCGTTCGCGCTGATCTGGGGCGGCCTGATGGCCTGGTCATTCATCGTCTTGCCGGGCTGGTTTGGCGAATGGTGGGAGCAACTGGCGCGTTATCCCTCCTACACAGCCATCGGCTCACCGCTGTGGGTGCTGACTCGTGTCTACCTGCCGTTCCTCGGTGCGCCGGGTGAGACAGTAATCAGCGGCGCACTGCTCGCCCTGCTGGTGTGGGCCTGGTGGCGTGTGATCATCCGGCGGCGCGGGACGGAGTTCGGCTGGGCCGTCGCCCTGACGCTAACTGTCACCCACCTGATCGCAGTCCGTACCGCCACGCCGCATTTTGTCGTCTTCAACATCCCGCTGTATTTCTACTTTGTGGCGCTGATCGCCGCGGATCGGCGGCGCGGACCGCGGGTAGTGGCGCTGGCGCAGATCGTGCTGATCGTCGGGCTATGGGCGCTGTTCCTGTTGACCGTACAGGGCAAGTTCGAGCATCCAGCAATGTACCTGCCGCTGCCCTTCGGGATGCTGATCCTGCTGCTGATTTCACGGCGGCTATGGCTCGAACAGGCTCTCCTCACGCCACGCGGTTCCAGGGAGACTGCGGCATGAGCGCGGCGGGCAGGACTAACGCCCTGCGCTGGCTGGCGCTGATCCTGCTGGTGGCTTTCGGCCTGCGGCTGGTGAACCTGGGCGGACGGGCGCTCTGGTACGACGAGGCCTTTGCCGTGTTGTTCGCCGAAAAGGGCCTGGGCGCGATGCTCTACGGTACGCTGACGCCAGTGGAGGGCGGCGCAGCGGATATTCACCCCCTGCTCTACTACACCGTCCTCAATGGCTGGATGCGCCTCTTCGGCCAGTCCCCGGAGATGGTACGCTTGCTGAGCGTCTTCACTGGCCTGCTGACCGTGGCAGTAGTCTATCGTCTGGCCTCCGAGCTATTTGACCGGCCGGTGGGTATGGCGGCGGCGCTGATCGCAACCCTGGCTCCGTTCCACATCCAGTATTCGCAGGAAACGCGCATGTACGCGCTGCTGGCGCTGTTGCTCCTGCTGGCGACCTGGGCCTACTGGCGAGCGTGGCGCTCCGGGCGAGCAGCGTGGTGGATCGGCTTCGCGGTACTGGCGGCGCTGGCGATGTACACGCAGCAACTCGCCGCGTTCTATCTGGCGGCGCTGGGCCTGATGCCGTTGCTGGCGCGCGCCTGGCGCAAGATTCTTCCCACGCTGGCGGCGGCGGGGCTGGCCGTATTGCTCTACCTGCCATGGCTGGTCAACCTACCAGGGCAGCTGGGCAAGCTGCAGGCCTACTACTGGATTCCGCGCCCATCGCTCCTGCGCCCGCTGCTGACGCTGCGGTCATTCGTCACGGTCAGCCTCGATTATCCGCCGCCGTGGAGCAACGCAGGCTTCGTCATCGGCGCAATCCTGACGGTCCTGCTGATCATGCAGATCCGGATGCGCTGGCGTCGGATGCATGCCCAGGAGAAAAAAGCATTGCTGGGCGTGATCTGGCTGCTGGGGGGATCGACCGCGTCGCTCTGGCTGGTCTCGCAGGTGCTCACGCCAGTCTACCTGGATCGCGCACTGGTGGCACAGGGGGTGCTGCTATACATCGCCCTGGCGTGGCTGCTGGTGCGCGGCGGATTGCCGCGCTCGATCGCAGTGCTGGTCACAGTCGCCTGGCTGATCGTGGCCGGCGCGGGGTATGTCTTTCAGGTCACCTGGCGGACCTTCCCCAATCCGCCGTTTCAGGAAGCAGTTGCCTACCTGCGGGCCAACACCACCCCCGGAGACATGATCGTGCATAGCAACAAGCTGACCATGCTGCCGATGGTCTACTATGACCGTGCTCTGCCGCAGGCCTATATGGCCGACCGGCCCGGCAGCGGGGAGGATACGCTGGCGCTGCCCACGCAGGAGGTGCTGGGCCTGATTGGCCAGCACTGCCTGCCGGAAGCGCTGGCCCGGGCGGAACGCGTCTGGCTGGTGATCTTTGCCCAGGAGGAGGAAGAATACCTCAGCCTGCCGGGTGTGGAAGCCCATCCCCATCTGGACTGGCTGCGAACACATTACGATCAGGGACAGGCAGTCGCCTTTGAGGACTTGCTGCTGATCCCCTTCAGCAACCCCGACGATTACGTACCGCACTGCCCGGAGGACGCGCCGTGACCCCCATCCCGCGCCGGGTCTGGGCTGCCATCGGCCTGCTGCTGATCGCCGTCAACGTGCCATACCTCGTTGGGTACCTCAACACCCCGGCAGGTGGGGCCTTCACCGGCAATGCCTTTGAGCAAACGCGGGTGGACTACAACAGCCACCTGGCCAAGATTCAGCTTGGCCTGCGCGGCGAGTGGCTGTATCACCTGCTGTTTACACCGGAGGAACACCCCGCCGCCTTGCTGCAAACCTTCTACACGGCGCTGGGGCAGATTGCCCGCCTGACCGGCCTATCGCCGGTTGCCGCCTACCATCTGGCCCGCCTGGCGGCGATGACTCTGATGTGGGTTATCATCTGGCAATTCGTCGCCCGCTGGCTGCCGGACGAGCGTGAGCGATGGTGGGCATTCCTGCTGGCGACGGTCACAGGCGGCCTGGGCTGGATGCTGTACCTGATCGTCCCCGCTCAGGCAGCGGACCTGGCTCCGATCGAGTTCTGGCTGCTGGACGCTTTCACGTTACTGGCGGCGCTGACCTTCCCCCACCTGTGTGCGGCCATTGCCGCGCTGCTCGGCTTCGCCCTCACTCTGGATCGCTGGCTGGCCGCGCCATCATGGCGCGGGGTCAGCCGGCTGGCAATTCTCAGCCTCCTACTCGGCTTGCTCCAGCCGTTTGACCTATTGCTGACAGCGTTGCTGACTCTGACGCTGGTGCTGATCGCCTTTGCCCGGCGCAGGCTGGCGTTCCAACATCTGTTCATGCTCGTGCCGGTGGCGCTGGCCCACGCGCTGGTTGTCGCCTACGACTGGGCCGTGTTCAACAGCCACCCCGTCTGGCAGGCGTTCGCAGCGCAGAATCTCACCCTCTCCCCACCGCCGATTTACTATCTGCTGGCCTACTTCTGGCTGTTGATTCCGGCAAGCTTCGGGCTGGCGAGTCTGTGGCGGGCAAAGGATGGGCGCTGGCTGCTGCCGCTGGTCTGGGTGATCCTGGTCACGCTCCTGCTCTATGCGCCGCTGCCGACCCAGCGCCGCTTCCTGATGGGCGTCCAGGTGCCACTGGCGCTGCTGGCAGCGTCAGGACTGGAGCACTGGCGACGGGGATGGCTGGCGCGGGGGTGGCCGATCGCCCGCTGGCGACTGTTACTGACCGCCGGCCTGTCGTTTAGCATGCTGACTCATGCGCTGTTCATTCTTTCCGCTGTTCTGATGGCCAACCCGCTGCAGCGCCCCACCCTGTTTCTGGATGGTGACACACTGGCGACGCAGGCCTGGCTGCGCGGACAACCGGCGGAGAGCGTGATTTTCAGCACATTCGAACGCGGCGGAGAAATCCCGGCGTTCACCGGGCAACGCGTGTACATCGGCCACTGGATCGAGACGATGGATTTCGCCGCCAGGCAGGCGCAGGTGAAAGCATTCTTCGCGGCGGAAGGCATGAACGACAAAGAGCGGCTGGCCCTGCTGCAGACCGTAGGGGCTGACTATGTATGGTACGATCGGGCAGCGGCGGATGAAGGCGTGTGGGAGCCGGAGGGTGTTGACTGGTTGCGGCCCGCCTTCACGGCGGGAGCCGTAACGATTTACGAGGTAGAGCCGTGAGCGGGTACACACCGACGCGCCGGGATACCATCGCCGTAGCCGCCGTCGCCCTGCTGGTCGGCGGCCTGGTGGCCGCGGGCATCCCCGGCCCAACCTACACCGACGCCTACTACTACTTCAACGCCGGGAAGCGGCTGGCCAGCGGCCAGGGCCTGACCGACCCATACATCGCCCTGACCTACCTCAACGCGCCAGAGACGCTGCCCGCGCCGTCCCACACCTACTGGATGCCGCTGGCGTCGCTGCTGGTGGCGCTGGCAGGCGGGTCCTTCCGGCTGGCGCAGGCGTTCTTCGTGTTGATGTGGGCCGCCCTTGCGCTGGTGGCCTTCCGGCTGGGGGCGGCGCTGGGCGGCACGGCACGCCACGCCTGGGGAGCCGGGCTATTGACCGTGTTCTGCGGGTTCTACGCGCCCTACCTGGCCATACCGGAAACCTTCACGCCATTCGGGCTGGCCGGGGCGCTGAGCCTGGGCTTGATGGGACTGGGGCGGCAGCGGTGGCAGGGGCGTATCTTTGCGCTGGCCGGAGCGCTGGCCGGGATCGCGCACCTCACCCGCGCCGACGGCCTGCTGCTGGTGATGGTGCTTCTGATCGTCGCCCTGTGGCCATCCGGTTCTGCGGCGGCCATGTCGCTGCCGCGCAGGATGCGAGCCATCCTGGCCGGGTTGGCCGGGTACGGGCTGGTCATGCTGCCCTGGTTCCTCCGCAACTGGCAGATCATCGGTTCGCCGCTGCCCCTTGGCGGGACGGCAACGATCTGGCTGCGCGGCTACAATGAACTGGTCAGCTACCCCCCGTCGATGAGCTTCGCCAGCTTCCTGGCCTGGGGGGCGGAGAACATCCTCCGCAGCCGCTGGGAGGCATTCACCAACAACCTGGGCACATTTGTGGCCGTGGAAGGGCTGGTGGTGCTGGCGCCATTGATCGTGCTGGCGCTGGTCCGGCGCTGGCGCGATCCGCGTCTGCTCCCGGTCTGGGTCTATGCCGTCCTGCTCCACCTCGTGATGACGCTGGCGTTCGCCTATCCTGGCTACCGGGGCGGGCTGTTCCATTCAGCGACGGCGCTGATCCCCTGGTGGATGGCGCTGGGCCTGCTGGGGCTTGATGACGCCGTGGCGTGGGTAGCTCACCGCCGCCGAACCTGGCGACCGGCGCAGGCGCGGCAGGTCTTCACCATAGCAGCGCTGATAGCAGCAATAGCCCTGACCATCGTCGCGGTAGCCGGGCGCTGGGGCAAAGAGGCGGATAATGCGGGGCTTTTCGCCGCTGTGAAAGCAGTTCTCCCGCCGGGGGCTGTGGTGATGTGCAACGACCCGGCGGAGCTTTACTATCACACCGGCCTGATGGGGATCGTGGTGCCGGACGCTGGCCCGGAAGCCGTGCGCGAGCTGGCAGCGCGCTATAGCGTGACACACCTCCTGCTGGATGAGAACCGCACGGCGCCGCTGGACGATCTGTACATGGGCCGGATGCAGGTGGACTTCCTGCGCCCGGTTGCCCTGGGAGATCACCTCGGAGTCCGGCTGTTTGCCGTGTTGCCCTAGAGCGCAGCGAGCAGCCGTTCGCCGAACGCAGGCGGATCGCTGCGCTCGATAATCAGGTTGCGCGCATTGTGGAAACGCAAGAAGTCGCGCATGGCCGCCGCCACATCCGCCACCAGCCTGTCTTCCGGCTCAATCCCCGGCTCCAGGTACAGCGCACGCAAAACAAGCGTGCCACTCCTGCGCTCCAGTCTGGGGTCAAAGCGCCCGATCAGGCGATCCCCGTGCAGAATTGGCAGGCAGAAGTAGCCCCAGATGCGCTGCGGCGCGGGCTTGTAGGCTTCCAGCGTTTGCTCAAACGCCCATAGCTGCTGGTCACGGCCCTGCGGCCAGAACAGGCTATCGAAGGGGCTGAGGAAGGTGGTGCGCCGGGCAGTCAGTGCCCCATCCAGCGCCGCTTCCAGAAGAGGGGCGTTATCCCGGTGGAGAACCATCGTCGTCGTCCGGCCATCGGCCAGTTCGACCTTCACTTCCAGGAGTTCCCCCGTCTTGAGCAGCGCCTCCACATGGGGACGGGCCGTGGAGCGCTTCATGTGCACATAATCGGCGGCCTGCAGCGGCTCGCACAGACCAAAGGCGCGCACAGCGCGGGCCATCAGAAAGCGCCGTGTTTCCTCCAGGGTCGGCTCGCTGGTGTCCACCCAGTCCGGCAGGACGCGCTCGGTCAGATCATAGACCCGCTGGAAGTTGACGCGATCGGCTACCATCAGGGTGCCTTCAGTGAACAGGATTTCCAGCGCCCGCTTGGCTGGCTTCCAGCCCCACCAGCTCCCGCTGCGATTCCCGTCATGCTCAAAGTCGGCGGCCCGTACCGCCCCCCGCTCCTCGATGTGCGTCCGCACATGGGCCAGCACGGTCTGCGCCTCCGGTGTGGCCAGCCAGTGGCTGTGCCACGAGTCTGGCTTCTCACGGTTGCGACGCTTGTGGGGCAGCGTGTAGCGATACTCGCTCAGAGGGATGAGACAGGCGGCATGAAACCAGTACTCAAAGAGCTGGCGGTCGTGCCGATCCGCCTCACTGCCATAGGCCAGGGCGTCCAGATCAGCCGGATCGTAACTCCCCAGACGGCTCCACAGCGCCAGATAGTGGCTGCGCTGCACCATCTGCAGCGTATCGATCTGGATGGCGCCAAGCTGTTCCACCACGTCAAGGATGTCGCGGCGAGTCGGCGGCAGAGCGTCCTGGCGAAGCGGATCGGCTAGGCGCTGAGCGTGCAGCGCGACAACGCGGGCAGCGCGGAGAGGAATCGGGGCGGCATACCGGGACATCAGGACCTCCTGAGGATTGGCCGGGCACGCAGTTGGCGGTAGACTGCCCGCAGAAGAGTCAGACAATCCTCATTATAGCACATGTGTTCGGGGTAGCGAAGAAGACTATGGCAGGACAAAAGACACGGTGGCGCGACGGGGTTATCGTATTGGCGGCAGCGTTCAGCGTAACCGGGTATCTGCTGGTCGCCGGGAGCATGGGGGAAGCAGGCTTCCCGCTGGATGACGCCTGGATCCACCAGGTCTACGCCCGCAACCTGGCCCAGACCGGCGTATGGGCCTTCGTGCCTGGTCAGCCATCAGCAGGCAGCACCTCGCCACTTTACACCCTCCTGCTGGCGGTTGGCTACTGGCTGGGCGTCCCCTTCCTGGGCTGGACGACGCTGCTGGGGATCGCGGCGCTGGCCGTGGCCGGGCTGATCGCGGCGCGGCTGGCGGCGCAGCTTGCCCCGCGCCTGCCCGGCATCGGGCTATGGGGTGGTCTGGCGGTCACGCTGGCCTGGCATATGATCTGGGCGGGCGCTTCCGGCATGGAAACGATGCTTTTCGGGGCATTGACACTGGGGATGGTCGCCCTGGTCTGGCAGGAACCGGACGCTGGCGATCGCTCCGGTGGTGCACTGCTGCGGCGGGGCGTACTGCTGGGACTGCTGGGTGCAGCAGCGATGCTCACCCGCCCGGAGGGCGCCGGTCTGCTGGCTTTGCTCGGCATACTGATGTGGATTGCCCGCCCACAGGGCCGCTGGCGTGGCGTCCTGCTGTGGTCACTGGGGGTTGGGCTGGGCTGGCTGGCCGGGTTTGTGCCCTATGCTATCTTCAACCTCAGCCTGGGCAGCAGCATCTTCCCCGGTACGGCTTCCGCCAAGCAGGCTGAATACGCCATCCTGCTCCAGCGGCCCTACCTTCAGCGCGCAGCCGATCTGTTGGTGCCCATCCTGGCCGGGGGGCAGGTGATGCTCCTGCCGGGTGTGGGCGTAATGGCGGCGCAGCTGGCACGGAAGTTGCGCGAGGATCGCACAGCGATCCTGCTGCTGGCGCCGCTGGCCTGGGCGCTGGCGTTGATCGCGCTGTACGCCGCCCGTCTGCCAGCCACCTACCAGCACGGGCGCTATGTCATGCCCGCGCTGCCGCACCTGATCGTCACTGGCGTCGCCGGAACCGGTCTCATCCTCCACCGGGCCGGGCGGCAGCGGATGGCCGGGCGGGTAGCCGGGCGCGCGCTGGCGCTGGCGACAGTCGCCCTGTACATCGCTTTCTGGGCAATCGGGGCGCAGCAGTTCGGACAGGATGTGCGGATCATCCAGACGGAGATGGTGGCGGCGGCGCGCTGGGTAGCGGCGACCATCCCGCCGGAGGAACTGCTGGCGGTGCACGATATTGGCGCCGTTGGCTACTTCGCGCCACGCCCAATCCTCGACCTGGCCGGGCTGATCAGCCCGGAGGTGATCCCGATTGTCCGCGACGGCGAGGCGTTGTGGGCGCTGCTGCAGACGCGGCAGGCCCGCTACCTGATGGCCTTCCCGGATCAGGTGCCGGGCGGCGACACAGGTGACCCGCGGCTCTGCCCGGTCTACAGCACCGGCTCGCCCTGGGCAGCGGCAGCGGGCGGCAGCAACATGACCGTTTACGCCCTGGCCTGGGATGGCCACTGCCCCTGATCAGGCGAAGGGCCATCCCAGCGCATCACCAGCAGCCGCGGCCTGTTAGCCGGTGCGCCCAGGTTCATGAGGAAGGCGACGCGGCGAAAGTAAGGCGGCATTTCATCCGGCGTGATCGCCCGGAAGCCAAAACGGGCATAATACGTCTGCAGCCCAGCCCGGCAGGTCAGATAAAGCGGGGCGCTGCTGCTGGCCAGGAGCTTCCTGACCAGGGCGCTGCCGATCCCCTGCCCTTGCCGCGAGGGGGTAACGGCAAGCGAAGCCAGTTCACGGCTGCCATCAGCGTGAGGCTTGATCTGGCCAATGGCGACAATCCGGCCATCCTCCTCCGCCACCACAAAGCGTCGCCAGTCCAGCCCCAGCGGATTGATCCCGGCACGGTAGATCATCCTACGAATGATGGGCTGATCGGCAGCGGTCGCGGGGCGGAAAGTGAGGGTGTTCATCACGATCGGCGGGCGATCCACTCATGGCGCAGGAGGCCAAAGAGCAGCATATCGTGGCGCTGCCCGTCGCGCTCAAGAAACTCGCGGAAGACGCCTTCCAGCTGGAAGCCCAGCCGCTCGCACAGCCGCCGGGAAGCCGTATTGTAGCTGAACACGGTCGCAGTGATGCGATGTAGATTGAGTTCCTGAAAGGCAAAATCCAGCGCCAGGCGGCAGGCCTGCGTCCCGTACCCGTGACCGCGATGCTCCGCATTGCCGATGGCCACTGCCAACCCGCCGACGCGATGCGTCCACAGGATCTCATCGATCTCCACCAGGCCGATCAGCGTGCCGCTGTCTACCCGGCGAATGGCGAAGCTAAAGTCACAGGGTGACTTTTGCCTCTGCGCGATTTCCTCCCCGATCTGGGTCACTGTACGGGGCGCAGCAGTACGCGCGTCAAACAGACGCAGGAACCCGACATCCTGGTACCAGGCGGCAATAACCGGCAAATCATCCTCGGCGATCGCATTAAGGTAGACCTGCGAACCGCGCAACAGCGAACCCGACACGCTCATATCACCGCCTCCAGCGGACGATGCACCAGCCTGACCGGGTTCATTGTGGTCGATCATGCGTGCGGCGGCAAGTTCAGGTGACAGGGAAACAAAACGTCCGATCAGCGCAGACCGGACGTCTCACCAGGCGGGGAGGACAGGATTCGAACCTGCGGTCGGCTTTAACCACCGACAACCGCTTAGCAGGCGGCCCCATTCGACCACTCTGGCACCTCCCCAGTATGAGGTTGTCAAGGCGGAGGGAGAGGGATTCGAACCCCCGGAGACCTTACGGCCTCAACGGTTTTCAAGACCGTCGCAATCGACCACTCTGCCATCCCTCCGGGCGACGAGCGGCTCCCACCGCGTGGGCAGTAGTATAGCATGGCGGTCAGGGTGGGTCAATCCTGTTTCAGCGTCCAACCGGCCGCCAGCCAGCCAGGCTAAAGAAGCGGTCCGCCGGTGTGCTCATATAGCCGATTTCAATGCCCTCAAAGCGGGCGCTGACGGCATAGGCGTAGACCGGGTAGTACAGCGGCATCGCCAGCGTGCGACTGGCGAACACCTGCTGGAACTCAGCGTAATACTCGGCACGGTGGATACCGTTCGGATCGCGGCGGGCGCGCTCCAGCAACTCACTGCTGCGCCGATCGTTGATCCCGGCGTAGTTCTGGCCGTCCGGATACTGGCCCTGATGCCAGAAGGCATACGGGTCGGGATCAACGCGGGGACTCAGGCTCAGCTCCACCAGCGCCACATCGAAGTCGCCCTCTTCCAGGCGGCGGTAAAATTCCTGCAAGGGAACCGCCTCAAGGCGCACGTCCAAACCGAGCTGCGACCACTGGCTGGCCAGGTCGGTCATCACGGCGACATGCAGCGGATCATCGCTGCACAGCAGGCCGAAGTCATAGATCGGGGGTGGCTCGGTTGGGGTGAGTGTTGGCTCCGGTGTTTCCTCTGCCGCGGGGGTCAGCGTCGGTTCAGGTGTGGGCGTGGGCCGGGCAAAAGTGATTGCGCCGAGGGACTCCCGCACGACCACAGGATCATAAGCGGGCCAGGCGTCCACCTGCCGGTAGGCCCACGAGCCGGGGATCAGGGGGCTATCCGCGGCCACCGCTTTACCGCTCAGATGGCGGTTGACCAGACCCATCCGGTCCGTGCCGGCGATCAGCGCCTGCCGCACCCGCTGATCACGGAAGGCGGCAGTATGCGCGCTTTCCCAGTTGAACAACACCACACCGAGAATCGGGGCGAGACTCAGGTGGGTGTGGATAATTCCGGCCTGCTCCAGATCGGTCACCGTCGTTGCATCAACGCCACCCAGGCCGTCAATCTCCCCGGCCCGCAGGGCAGCCAGGGCGTCCTCCTGCGAGCGAAACATCCGGAAGACCAGTCGCTCCATAGCATAACTGCCACGGCCTTCCGGGCGCTGCCGGAAGGCTGGCGCCGCCCGCAAACTGACCGAAGTCACGCCTGTGTCATCGCCAGTGATCGCTTCCAGCTGGTACGGGCCGGTGCCAATTGGCGACAGGTTGAACGGGTGGCCGGGCAGAAGCGATCCCGGCAAGCCACCGAAAACATGGGCGGGCAGGATGCCCACCCGCAGATAGTCGAGGAACGCCGCCAGCGGCTGAGCCAGCCGGAAACGCACGGTGTACTCGTCAAGCACTTCCAGTTCAACCGTCCGCCAGAAGGCGACGAGATCCTCCGGCAACGCGCTATCGGTGGATTGCAGCAGCGCGACTGTCGCCGCCACATCCGCCGCCGTAAACGGCAGACCATCCTGCCACAGCACATCCTGGCGCAGGCGGAACACATACTCCAGTTGATTGCTGGCGATCAGCCATTCTGCGGCCAGCAACGGCTGGTATTCGCCGTAGGCATTAGTGGTGACCAGCCCTTCGAAGATCAGGCGGGTAATGTCGCGGTCAACCGGATTCAGATCAGCATAAAGGGGATTCAGGCGCTGCACCTGGCCCACCACCCCTTCCCGGAACACCACCGGGGAATCCATTGCCTGGGGTGGCAATGGGGTCGGCAAGGCTGCCGCCGGCGCAGGGGTGACAGTCGGCGTTGGCGGCTGCGGAGGAGCTTCCTCTGGCTGGCCGGGCTGCAGGAGAATGGCCCCTCCCAGCAGGATGATGGCCAGGGTCAGCAGCAAGAGCTGCCACTTCAGTCCTCGCAGCATGCGGCTTCTCCTTTCCTGGCCGGCGTGATGGATCACACCTGAGCGGATGGGGTCCGGAACAACGGAAGGGGTGTTCTGCACGCGCAAAACACCCCGCCTCGTGCGCCCGTCAGACCCACGGGAAGCTTAGCCGAAGAACGCAACGGTGACGATGGCAATGGTCAAAAAGGCAACCGCCAGACCAATAGTCAGTTGAAACAGCGTCTTTTCCAGCCCGCGGCGAGTCTTGGTGATCGCCCCACCTTCGCCGCCGAACAGGCTGCCCAGCCCGCTGCCCTTTGCCTGCAGGATGATCAGGACGATCAAGGCGACAGAAATGATGATCTGCACAATCTGCAGCGCCGTCTTCATAGGTATATGGTCTCCTCGTGTGTGGGCTGCCCAGGGATCGCCAGCCAGCCATCAGCCCAGCACCGGTTTATTGTAGTCCACGCAGGCTGCCCTTTCTAGCCCTTTTTTGCAGCCAGGCTAGTCCAGGCGGCGGGATTATAGCAGCGCCATTCCCACGCTGCAACCCACCGCATTCTCTCTCAGCCCCCCGGTGCAGATATACGCCCACACACGATTGGCGCGAAATTGTTCTTGACTTCCATACCCTTTCTCTGTAAAATGCTAGATTGCAGTTTTTCTGCTCTACCTCTTGGAAACGACGCAGCGGACATCACACATCGTCGGCCACTCGGATCGCGTGCTCACACCTTTGGGGAGTCAACTGCATAGAGGAGTGCTCATGAGGCGGCGGCTGGATACTAAGAATTACGCGCGGACGCACGACGTTCACCATTTGCCTTCCCTGATCGAGGTCCAGTTGGCCTCGTTCGACTGGTTCCTCAAAGAAGGGCTGGGCGAGCTGTTCGACGAAATCAGCCCGATTGAGAGCTTTAACGGTAACCTGCGACTCTACTTCCCCGGTAAATCGCCGGAAGCAGAGCAATTTGGCCTGAAGTACTGGTTCGAAGAGCCGAAGTACAGCGAAGAAGTCTGCCTTGAGCGCGACATCACCTATGCCGCACCGCTTTACATCCGGGTAGCTCTGGTCAACCGCGAGGCCGGTGACGAGGTCACGGTTTCCGACATCTTCATGGGCGACTTCCCCCTGATGACGGAAAAGGGCACCTTCATCATCAATGGCACCGAGCGCGTGGTGGTCAGCCAGCTCATTCGCAGCCCCGGCGTGTACTTCGCTGCGGAAGAGGATCGCACAACCGGGCGCTTCCTCTCTACCGCCAAGCTGATCCCCGATCGCGGCGCGTGGATGGAATTCGAAACGCGCAAGAGCGATTACATCACCATCAAGTTCAACCGTAAGCGTACGGTCCCCGTCACCATCCTGCTGCGTGCCCTGGCCGCTGTTGATGATGGCTACAGCCACATCTCCCCGATCAAGACCGGCACTGACGAAGAACTGCTGGCCATCTACGCCGAGACGGACAACGACCCGGATCACCAGTACCTGCTGGGCACCATGAAGATGGAGCCGCAGTGGGACCTGCGGGAAGGCCAGACCATCGCCGAAGCAGCGCTGCTGGAGTTCTACAAGCGGATGCGCCCCGGCGACCCCCCCACCCTGGATAACGCCCGCGAGTACCTGGTCAGCCAGCTCTTTGACCAGCGGCGTTACGATCTGGAGCGCGTGGGACGCTACAAGTTGAACCAGCGGCTGCGTCTGGATGACAAGATCGAACGCACCACCCGCACGGTCACCGCGTATGATCTTGTCGAGCTGGTGCGCCGGATGATCCAGATCAACAACGGCGCCGCCAGCCCGGACGACATCGACCATCTGGGCAACCGCCGCGTCAAAACCGTCGGCGAACTGATCCAGAACAAGCTGCGTGTCGGGATGCGCCGCACCGAGCGCGTCGTCCGTGAGCGCATGTCCATTCGCGAAAGCGAGAGCATCACCCCGGTGACGCTGGTCAACATCCGCCCGATCGTGGCGGCAGTGCGTGAGTTCTTCGGCTCCAGCCAGCTCAGCCAGTTCATGGATCAGACCAACCCGCTGGCTGAGTTGACCCACAAGCGCACGCTCTCCGCCCTTGGTCCCGGTGGTCTGCGCCGGGAGCGCGCTGGCTTTGACGTGCGCGACGTGCATCACAGCCACTACGGGCGTATCTGCCCCATCGAAACGCCGGAAGGCCCCAACATCGGCCTGATCGGGCGTCTTTCCAGCTATGCCCGTGTCAACGAATACGGCTTCATCGAGACGCCCTACCGCAAGGTCCTGCGTAGCTTGCCCATTGACCACCCGGAACTGCCCGGTCGGCAGCTGGGCGAAGATGTTCTGCACCCGACCACTGACGCAGTGCTGGCGGAAGAAGGCACGCTGATCGACGAAGCGCTGCTCAACAAGTTCCGCAAAGCTGGCGTCACCGAGGTCCCGATCCCGCCTTATGTGAGCAATGAAGTGCGCTACCTCTCCGCCGACGAGGAAGACAACTACTTCATCGCTCAGGCTAACGCGCTGCTGGATGAGCGCGGGCAGTTCGTTGAGACGCGCGTCTCCGCCCGGCACAATCAGAAATTCGTGCGGGCCGCGATTGACCGCATTGACTTTATGGATGTCGCCCCGCGCCAGATCGTCGGCATCAGCGCGTCGCTGATCCCCTTCCTGGAGCATGACGACGCCAACCGCGCCCTGATGGGTTCCAACATGCAGCGGCAGGCCGTCCCTCTGCTCCAACCCGATGTGCCGCTCGTCAGCACCGGTATGGAAGACCAGGCGGCCTACGACAGCGGTCAGGTGTTGGTCGCGGATGTCTCCGGCGAGGTCATGAGCGTTCAGGGCGACCGCATCGTCATCAAGACGGATAGCGGCGAGCGCGTTTACCGCCTGCGCAAGTACAACCGTTCCAACCAGTCTACCTGCATCGACCAGCGCCCGATTGTGCGCAAGGGCCAGTGGGTTGAGGCTGGTACGATCATCGCTGACAGTTCCTCGACGGTGAATGGCAACCTGGCCCTGGGCCACGATGTGCTCTGCGCCTTCCTGAGCTGGGAAGGCGGCAACTATGAGGACGCGCTGCTGGTCAGCGAAGCCTTGATCCGCGAGGACAAGTTCACCAGCGTCCACATTGAAAAGCACGAGATCGAAGCCCGCGACACCAAGCTCGGCCCGGAGGAGATCACCCACGACATCCCCAACGTGGGCGAAGATGCGCTCAAGAACCTGGATGAGCGCGGCATCGTCCGCATCGGTGCGGAAGTCGGGCCGAACGACATCCTGGTCGGTAAGATCACGCCCAAGGGTGAGAAAGAACTCAGTCCAGAAGAGAAGCTCCTGCGCGCCATCTTCGGCGAAAAAGCGCGGGAGGTGAAGGATTCGTCCCTGCGGCTGCCCCATGGCGAAAAAGGCAAGGTTGTCGATGTGCGCATCTTCGACCGGGAAGAGCATCGCGATCTGCCCGCCGGCGTTGACCAGATGGTGCGCGTCAGCGTAGCTCAGCGCCGCAAGCTCACCCAGGGCGACAAGATGGCTGGCCGTCACGGCAACAAGGGCGTGATCTCGCGGGTTGTCGCCATCGAGGATATGCCCTTCCTGGACACCGGCGAGCCAATCGAGATCATCCTGAACCCGCTGGGGGTGCCGGGCCGCATGAACATTGGCCAGGTGCTGGAGACCCATCTGGGCTGGGCGGCGGATCGGCTGGGCTTCCGTGCCATCACGCCCGTCTTTGACGGCGCGGAGGAAAGCGAGATCGAGGCCGAACTTGGTCGCGCCTGGCTGATCGACGAGGCCTGGAAAGACATCACCCGCCGGGCCTGGAACTGGCTGAAGGAACAGGAACACGACACCGAATACCTGGAAGACGACGACCAGGCCCGCCGCCTGTTCATCGAGTACTGGCTGGGTCAGAATGGACGTTACGATCCGGAGATGCTGGCCCTCAATGAGGTTTACGCCCGCCGCGCCGTCCTGACCGAATGGCTGCGCGAACGCGGCTACGACCCGGAAAAAGCTCTGGTCTTCCAGACCGAAGGCCTGAGCCTGCGTGAGCGCGATGAGCGCGATCGCTACGCCCGCGATATTGCCCTGCGCATCTGGCTGGAACAGCAGGGCGTCAGCTACCAGCCCGACCTGTGGGGCGATGACCTCAAGGCGCTGGCCGACCGCGTGATGTTCCGGACGGGCGAGCCTGTGCCGATCTACGGCAAGATGTGGCTCTACGACGGCAAGACCGGCGAACGCTTTGACCGCCCGGTCACCGTGGGCTACATCCATATGCTCAAGCTGGCCCACCTGGTCGAGGACAAGGTGCACGCCCGCTCCACCGGCCCCTACAGCCTGGTCACCCAGCAACCGCTGGGCGGCAAGGCGCAGTTCGGCGGCCAGCGCTTCGGCGAGATGGAAGTGTGGGCGCTGGAAGCTTACGGCGCTGCCCATACCCTGCAGGAGATGCTGACCGTTAAATCGGACGATATCCAGGGCCGTGTCAAGACCTACGAAGCCATCGTCAAGGGCGAGCCGATCGAAGAACCGGGCATCCCGGCCAGCTTCCGCGTTCTGGTCAAAGAGCTGCAGAGCCTTGGCCTGGCCGTTGAAGCGATCACCGAAACCGGCGAGACCATCCGCTTTGGCAAGGAAGAGGAAAAAGCCCAGCAGGCCCGTGTGCCGGGTGGGCTGCTCAATCTGCACCAACCGGATTAGCCACTCGTTCCGGCTACGCGAATACGTGCTATCCCTGCTGCGCCGGCTCTCCTGGGCCGGCGCAGTCGTTTTTAGCTGAAAAGTCCATGAGAATTGCCGGCTGGAGGCCACCCTGTCTAGCTATTGATCACGTTTTGCGATATGATCGCTCGCATTCAGGATGTTCTTTACAGGACAGAGACTTCTATGGCTAACAACGATGGTCGCCGCCCGATCCTTGTACAGGTGCGAAACCTGACCAAAACCTACGAGCAGGGAGGTCGCCAGCTGGTCGTCCTTGACGATGTTGACCTGGACATCTTCGCTGGCGAATTCCTGATCCTGCTGGGCAGCAGCGGCAGCGGCAAGAGCACCCTTCTCAACCTGCTCAGTGGCGTCGACCGCGCCGATCGCGGCACTATCGCTGTGAACGGCACCGACATCACCACCCTCAGCGAACACGAGCGTACGATCTTCCGCCGCGACCGGATAGGGGTCGTCTTCCAGTTCTTCAATCTGATTCCGACGTTGACTGTCCTGGAGAACGTCACCCTGCCCTACGAGTTGCGCGGCCTGAATCATCGCCAGGGGCAGAAGCTGGCTATGGCCATGCTGGAACGCGTCGGCCTGGCGGAACGCGCCGCCGATTTCCCGGACAGGCTCAGCGGCGGGCAGCAGCAGCGCGTGGCTATCGCCCGCGCCCTGGTGCACGAGCCGATGCTCGTCCTGGCCGACGAACCTACTGGCAATCTCGATGAGGATACCGGTCAGGAAGTGCTTGCCCTGCTCCTGGAACTGACGCGCAGCGCGGGTAAAACGCTGGTCATGGCCACCCACAACCCTGCCATTGTCCCGCTGGCTGACCGGATTTGCCGCGTGCAGCACGGCAAGCTCCACATGGTCATACCGGGTGCTGAAGCCCTGGCCGTGGTGAGTGAGCGATGATCGCCCGACGCCTGTTGATGTTCCGCCTGGCCCGGCGTTACATCAGCCGCCGCCTGTTGCAGAGTGTGCTGTTTGTTGTCGGCGTGGCCGTTGGTGTCGCGGTCGGCGTCGCCATCGATCTGGCCAACCGTTCTGCCAAGCAGGCCTTCACCCTGAGCGCCCAGAGCATCAGCGGCAAGGCCACCCACCAGATCGTTGGCGGGCCAGCGGGCCTGCCCACCGAGTTATATACCCGCATCCGGCTCGAACACGGCCTCCGTGCCAGTGCGCCGGTCGTGGAAGCCTATGTGAGCGCGATGGAACTGGACAATCAGCCTTTGCGGCTGCTGGGCGTAGATGCCTTTGCGGAAGCCCCCTTCCGTGACTACCTGACTACCGCCGCCATTGAAGGCCAGAATCAGGCCGCCTTTGACGCGCTCAACCTCTTCCTGACCCGCCCTGGCGCCGTCCTGCTCAGCGCGACGCTGGCCAACCGCTATGGCATCCAGCCGGGCGATTCCCTGACCCTGGGTATCAATGCCGGGCAGGTGCGCGTGGAAGTCGCCGGTCTGCTCCACCCCGGCGACAGCCTGAGCGCCCAGGCGCTGGATACGCTGGTGCTGGCGGACATCGCCACCGCCCAGGAGTTGCTGAGCAAGCCCGGTGTACTCTCCCGCATCGATCTGATCCTCCCACCCGATTACGACATTGCCGCCCTGACCGCCCTGCTGCCACCGGGCGCTACCCTGACCACGCCCGGCGCTAGGGATAAGGCACTGAGCCAGATGACCGCTGCTTTCGAATTGAATCTGCGGGCGCTCAGCCTGCTGGCGCTGGTCGTTGGCGCCTTCCTGATCTACAACACGGTCACTTTCAGCGTCGTCCAGCGTCAGCCGGTGATCGGGATCATGCGCTCGCTGGGCACCACCCGCCGCCAGATCTTCACCCTGATTCTGGGCGAGGCCGTCCTGCTGGGCGCGATCGGCACGATCCTGGGGCTGGCGCTGGGGATTATCCTCGGCAGAGCCGTCGTCGGCCTGATCGCCCGCACGATCAGCGACCTGTACTTCTCGGTCACCGTGCAGCGAGTCACCGTCGACCCGGCCACACTACTCACTGGCGCGATCATTGGTCTGGCTGCCAGCGTGATCGCCGCGCTGATCCCGTCTTATGAAGCGACGCGCACACCTCCCGCCGGAACGATGCGCCGTTCAGACACAGAAGGACGCTCGCAGCGCATCACCCCGTACATGACGGCTGCGGCGCTTATCCTGGTCGTACTGGGAATCGCCGTTCTGCAGGCGCCCACTCAGAGCGTGGTGGCCGGCTTTGCCGCCCTGTTCCTGATCGTGGTCGGTAGCGCCCTGCTCACCCCGCTGGCCCTGATCGGGATCATGCGCCTGATCACGCCGCTGATGGCGCGGCTGTTCGGCGTCGTCGGGCGCCTTGCTCCCCGCGACGTGATCCGCTCCCTGAGCCGCACGGCGATCGCCGTGGCCGCCCTGACGATCGCCGTCAGTGTGATTGTCGGCGTCGGAATCATGATCGCCAGCTTCCGCCTGACCGTGACCGACTGGCTGAGCGTTACCCTCGGCGCGGATATCTTTGTCTCGCCGCACACGCTTGGCGGGACACGGGCCACCGCTGACCTGGACCCGGCTCTGGTTGACCGGCTGGCGGCCGTTCCCGGCGTTACACGGGTCAGCACTGTCCGCAACGTGACGGTCACCGCCCCGGATTACCCGGACCTGCCCCCGGCCAACCTCTCGGCAATCACCCACGATATCAGCCAGCGGCGCTTCGCCTGGAACCTGGCTCCGGATGGCGACTGGTGGCCGCTGCTGGTGGATGGCGCGGTCATTGTCACTGAACCGTTCGCCTACCGGCGTGGCATTACGCCAGAGCACAATACCATCACCCTGCTGACCGATCGCGGACCACAGACATTCACCGTCGTCGGCGTCTACTACGACTACACCACCGATCAGGGGACGATCACGATGTACGACGGGGTTTATCGGCGCTACTTCGACGACCCGTTTGTTTCGTCGCTGGGTCTGGATGTCGCCCCCGGAGTCGATCCGCAGGCGGTGATCGACACCCTCCGCATGGAGACGCTGGCCGGACAGAACCTGATCGTCCGCAGCAACAGAGGCCTGCGCGACAGCGCGCTGGAGGTATTCGAGCGCACCTTCGCCATCACCACCGCCCTGCAACTGCTGGCGACGCTTGTCGCCTTCATCGGCATCCTGAGCACGCTGATGTCTCTGCAACTGGAGCATGCCCGCGAATACGCCGTCATGCGCGCCAATGGCCTGACCCCGCGCCAGCTCTGGCAGCTTACGCTGACCCAGACCGGCCTGATGGGCGGGACGGCGGGCCTGCTGGCCGCGCCGATCGGGCTGGCCCTGGCCGTCATCCTGATCGAGGTAATCAATGTCCGTTCCTTCGGGTGGAGCATGCAGATCGCCTTTGTACCGGGCGAGTTCGCCGGGGCGTTTGCCGTGGCGCTGGCGGCAGCGCTGCTGGCCGGCGTCTACCCCGCCTGGCGGCTGAGTCGGCTACCGGTGGCCGAAGGGCTGCGGATGGAGTAAGGCCCGCCCTGCGTTTTTACCTCCATGGGAGGCGTCCTATAATGACTGAGCGCAGTTCCGCGGGAGGAACAGATATGTTCACCAAAGGCCAGGAGTACCGGCGGCGCGATATCCACAACCTCTATGGCGGTCAGGAGCAGGGTGGCATCAGCACACCTGTCAACCACAATATCATCTTGCTGTTCAGTAGCCCACGCGGACAGGAATCCGGCTACATGGACGGCTGGACAGACCAAGGCAACTACCTCTACACCGGCGAAGGCCAGCGCGGCGATATGGTATTTTCGCGGGGTAATGCCGCTATCCGCGATCATGTTGCCAACGGCAAAGAACTGCACTTGTTTGAACAGAGCAGAAAGGGATATGTGGTCTACGTCGGGCAGATGGTGTGCCAGGGTTACCACTACCGGCAAGGCCCAGATGCGCAGGGCCAAACTCGCCAGATGATCGTCTTTGAGCTTAAGCCGGTTGACTAAGGCCCCCTTGCCACACCCCCACCCCGCCGCTACAATCCCCGGCATGAGCAACCCTGCTACCCTCCCGCCCATCGCCCTGCTGAGCGATTTCGGCACGCGCGACGCCTATGTCGGCACGATGAAGGGCGTCCTGCAGCGCGAATGCCCCGGCGTGCCCATGATCGATCTCACCCACGAGATCGCCCCGCAGAACGTGCGCCAGGCAGCCTTTGTCCTGTGGACGGCCTACCGCTACTTCCCACCGGGGACGATCTTCCTCGTCGTGGTCGACCCCGGTGTGGGTGGGCGGCGGCGCGCTCTGGCCATCCAGGCCGGGGACTTCCGCTTTGTGGGGCCGGATAACGGCGTCTTCAGCGAGGTGCTGGCCGAACTGCGCGACTGGCAGGCGGTGGCTCTGGATGAGGCGCTGATCGCCCCCGGCGGGCTATCGGCGACCTTTCACGGGCGTGACCTGTTCGCGCCGGCGGCCGCCCGACTGGCCTGTGGGCAGCCGCTGGCCGCGCTGGGTCGCCCGGTCGCCGAGCTGATCACCCTGCCCGTCCCAGCCCTGTCGGTTGCGCCGCACGCTTTCAACGGAGAGATCATCTACATCGATCACTTCGGCAACGCGGTCACCAGCATCGGCACCTGCCACTGGGGCGGAAATGGCCGACTGACCCTGACCCCACGCCTGCAGCCGGACGCCACCCCGGTCACCTTTGACCCGACACGGGTCACCCTGACGGTCGGCGGGCATCGCTTCACCCGTATCGCTCGCACCTACGACGAGGTCAAACCGGGCAGCCCGGTGCCGCTGATCAACAGCGCCGGACAGCTGGAAATCGCCGTCAACCAGGGCAATGCGCGCCAGATGCTGGGTTTGGCGGTAGGCGACCGGGTGACCGTTCTGCCGGGCGCGTAACCCGGCCCACCTGACCCAGGAGCACAGGCATGGAACAGTTCGTCATCGAAGGCGGATATCCCCTGCGCGGTGAAATCACTGCCAGCGGCAACAAGAACGCCGCGCTCAAGATGCTCCCCGCCTGCTTGCTCACTGATGAGCCGGTCACCCTGTACAACGTACCGGATATCGCCGACGTCCGGATCACCGCCGAACTGCTGGAACACCTGGGCGCGACCATCGAGCGACTGGATGCGCACACCTGGCGCGTTCACGCGCCGACAATCCGGACAACCGATCTCCCCCCGGAGAAAGCCCGGCTGATCCGCAGCAGCGTGGTCCTGGCCGGGCCGTTGCTGGCCCGTGAAGGCCGGGCTACCCTGCCCGGCCCCGGCGGCGATGTGATCGGTCGCCGCCGCCTGGATACACACATCCTGGCCCTGGAAAAGCTCGGTGCGCAGATCGACTACGAGGGTGGCACATTCCAGATGCGCACTGACGGCCTACGGGGAGCGAACATCCTGCTGGACGAAGCCAGTGTCACCGCCACCGAAAACGCCATTATGGCGGCGGTGTGCGCCAGCGGCACCACTGTCCTGCGCAACGCTGCCTCGGAGCCGCATGTGCAGAACCTGTGCCACATGCTGAATGCGATGGGCGCCCAGATTGAAAACATCGGCTCCAACACGCTGACCATTCACGGTGTGGAGCGTCTGCATGGCTGCGAAGCCCGTGTGGGAGCCGACTACCTGGAAGTGGGCAGCTTCATCGGCGCGGCAGCGATGACCGGCGGCGAGATCACCATCCGCGAAGCTGACCCGGAACATCTGGACATGATCGCCCTGGTCTTCGCCAAACTGGGCGTGGAATGGCAGGTACGCGGGCGAGACATTTTCGTCCCTGCCGCCCAGGAACTGACCATCCGCAAAGACCTGGGCAACCGCATCCCGGAGATCAAGGCGCAGCCCTGGCCTGCTTTCCCCTCCGATCTACTGAGCATCGCCCTGACGGTTGCTACGCAGGCCGCCGGTTCTGTGCTATTCCACGAATGGATGTATGATGGGCGCTTCTTCTTCACCGACAAGCTGATCAGCATGGGCGCGCGGATCGTGCTCTGCGACCCCCACCGGGCGCTGGTACACGGTCCCACGCCGCTGCATGCCGTGCCCAGCATCTCCAGCCCGGATATCCGCGCCGGGATGGCCCTGCTGCTGGCGGCGCTGGCCGCTCCCGGCCAGACAACCATCCAGAATATCCGCCAGATCGATCGCGGGTATGAGCGCGTTGAGGAAAAACTGAGCGCGCTAGGCGCGCACATCACGCGCCTGAACGCCTGACCCACAAAGGCAACGGGAGCGGCGCAACCCCGCTCCCGTTCGCGGTCACAGCACATGCACCGGGCGAACGCTAACCCACGCCCAGCAGATCGTCGTAGATGGCCAGGATTGCTTTGGCGCCCTCACCCATCGAGATCAGCACCTGATCGGACTTGGCGGTGGTGACATCCCCGGCGGCGTAGATACCGCGCCGGCTGGTCCGGTTCATCTCATCAATCTTGATGAATCCACCTTCATCCAGCTCCACCAGTCCGGCGACTAACTGCGAATTCGCCTGCAGGCCCTTCTCGACGAACACGGCTTCAACATGAATCTCGCGCACCTCATCACCTTTGCGCACGACCACCGTGTTTACAAAGTCCTTGCCCTTGATCTCCAGGACCTCATAGCTATCGAGGATGGTGATGTTGCCTTCCGCCGCCAGGTTCCGGGCCAGCTGCATGTCCAGGTTGCCGTGGGTAGGCGCGACCAGGGTGACATGCCGGGCGATGCGCTGCAGTTCCGCTGTTGCCCGCAACGCCTGAACGCCATCGCCCACCACCAGCACGACCCGATCGATGAACAACGGCGCATAGGTTGCCGTACTGTAGCACAGGCCCTTCATCTCAAATTCGGCTTCACCGGGTACATTGAGCATCTCGCCACGTGCGCCGGTCGCCAGCAGGATCGTCCTGGTCAGGTATTCCTTGCCGTCGCGGAGGATCACGGCGTAGTTTTCCCCGCGTGGCTCAATACGGTCCACCGCTGTGCGCACGCGGAGAAAATCCAGGTATTCAATCTGCGATCGGAACCGGTTGACCATCGACTCGCCGATCAGGACGTCGTAGTCTTCCACCCAGGGCAACAGGAGCTTGCGGTTGGTGCGCCCGCCCAGTCCCGGCGAGATGAGCAGGACATCCATGCGTTTGCGGATAGCGTAAGCGGTCGCCGCCAGCCCGGCAGGCCCCCCGCCAATGATGATCACGTCATACATACCGTTTGGCTCCTCACTTATTCTTGCGGCGGCTCAGGGATAAAACCGGCGTCCATCAACAGCTTGGTCATATCGCGTGCCTGGCGGATGATGGTCGATGCCCGCTCGTATTCCTCTTCATAGGTGCAGGGCAGGGTTGCTACGCCCTGTTCGACCGCCTTGGCCGCTACCGCTGCCGCTTCGCGCGGGAAGATCTCCCAGTCCTCCATCGTCGGCAGGATGTGCTCCGTCGAGAGCTTCTCCGGCGGGACCATCCCCGCCAGCGCTTCAGCAGCGGCGATGGCCATCTCGTCAGTGATCGTCGTCGCCCGGACATCCAGCGCCCCGCGGAAGATACCGGGGAAGCCCAGCGAGTTATTGACCTGATTGGGGAAGTCGCAGCGCCCGGTTGCCACCACTGCAGCCCCGGCTTCCGTCGCCTCCCAGGGCCAGATCTCCGGGATAGGGTTGGCCGCCGCAAACACGATCGCATCCTTGGCCATCGAGCGCACCCACTCCGGCTTGATCACATCCGGGCCGGGGGTGGAGAAGGCGATCACTGCATCAGCGCCGCGCATAGCCTCAGGGATGCCACCGCGAATCTCGTCATCGTTGGTGATCTGGCACAGATGCCACTGCTGGACAAATTCGGCTTTGCGCAGGGCGATATCGCGGCGGTGCTTCCCCAGAATCCCATCCACATCCACCATCAGGCAGTTGCCTGGCTCGACGCCGTAGGCGAACAACAGCCGTGAACAGGCGACATTAGCCGCGCCAGCCCCGATGAAAGCGATACGCATCTCGGAAAGCTTCTTGCCCACAACCTTGGCGGCGTTGATCATCCCGGCCAGGGTGACGCTGGCCGTACCCTGCTGATCATCGTGCCAGACGGGGATACGCGCCCGTTCCCGCAGGGTATCCAGAATACGGAAGCATTTGGGTTGAGCGATATCTTCCAGGTTGATGCCGCCGAATGCGGGCTGCAACATCAGCACCGTCTCAATGATCTTGTCCGGGTCTTTGGTATCCAGCGTGATGGGCACGCAATCAACGCCGCCAAGGTACTTGAACAGCAGCGCCTTGCCTTCCATCACCGGCAGCCCGGCTTCCGGGCCGATGTCCCCCAGCCCCAGCACCCGCGTGCCATCGGAAATCACGGCCACCGTGTTCCACTTGCTGGTGTATTCGTAGACCAGGCTGCGATCCTTGGCGATTGCCTTGCACGGGGCCGCCACGCCCGGCGTGTACCAGATCGAAAAATCATCGATGCTGCGAACGCTGGCCCGCAGCGCCGTCTGGATTTTGCCCCGGTAGAACGGATGCAACCGCATGGCGTCTGCCGCAGGCTTCTTGGCCTGTTCGAGCAGTTCTTCCTTGGTGACCACCTGCTTGGCTTTGTGGGTCATAGCGCTCCCTGTCGACTAACTTCGAGTGCGATGGCTGAGTGTCATCGTACACCACAGTGGCATGGCAAACAAGGTGAGCTTTGGCGCTCACCTTGTACATTCAACATAGCACGCTTTGTGCAGTCTATCCCATGACAGATGGCGGCTGAAGTGGTTACGAAAGTCATATTTTCGGTCGCCTGTTCCATACGCGCACATCTCCCTCGCGGCGGGTGATCCCCTGCCCGTCCAGAAACTCCAGCAGCGCGATCGCATACTTGCGCGTCGTCCCGAACTGGTCGCGCAACTCGGCAGCGGAGATACTGCCGCCAGTGTCAAGCGTCCGGGCCACTGCTGCGAACATCTCCCGGTACACCGGCGCACTCAGCACCACATCCGGGGCGATGACTACCAGATCGCCGCGTTCCACCAGGTACCGGAACAGATCGTCGCCGATCTGCGCCACAGCCTCCTTGACCGAAGGCGGCTGGTATGGGGCGCGACCAAACGCCGCCAGCAAACTTTCCACCGCCTGCTGCTGGGCAGGCGTCAACTGCACCGAGAATCCCTGCATCCAGACCAGGTCTCCACTGCTCTCCACCCCCTCAACGGCGCTCTCCAGGAGGCGGTCAAAGGCGCTGCGCTCCAGCCCCAGCCGGCTGCGGAGTTGCTCACGGGGCATACCGCGGCGCAGCGGCTCGGCCCGGTGATAGGCGGCCAGCTCCTGGGCCAGACGCTGGCGGATGTTATGGAGTGTAGCCGGATCGGCATACCAGCCATCTCCCAGCGCCACAATCAGCCCATTCTGCAGCGCCTCCTGCAGGGCGGCCCCGGCAACATCGGCTGGCATCCCGCTGCGTTCCTGCAACGTCTTTTCCCGCAGGGGAGCGCCCGCCCGTTCAAGGGTCTGGGCCAGCAGTTCAGCCGGTGTACCCCGCGCCAGCGCCTCCAATCGGGCGATCACCTCCGGACGCCGGCGTCGCCAGCGGCGGCCAGGCGCCGGATCGACCACGACTCCGCCGCCGATGGTCTCCCCGGGGGAAGGAAAGCGCAGGATAAAGCGGTCTCCCCGGGCCAGCGCCACCGGCTGCTCCAGCCGGACTTGAATCCAGCCTTCTGCCCCCGGCGCGATGGTTTCTGCATCAAGCAAGCGCACCCGCGCCAGAGCTTCTGCCGCACCGGAGAAGAACTTGACTTCAGCGTTATGCTGAAGCGGGCGGCTGGCCTCTGCCAGCATCCGCAGGCGACCATCCAGCAGCCTGGTACCGCGTAGCCAGCCGGGAGTCGTCAGGACCTGGCCGCGCATAAGCTGCGCCTTTTCCACGCCGCTCAGGTTAACCGCCGCCCGGCTGCCCGGCCCGATGCGCTCCCGTTTGGTCTGGTAAGCCTGCAGGCCGCGGATTCGCGCCGTGATCCCGGCCGGCGCGATCTCCACTGTGTCGCCCACCGCCAGGCTGCCACCGGTCAGCGTACCGGTGACTACCGTCCCGAAGCCGCTGATGCTGAAGACGCGGTCGATCGGCAGACGCGGATGCCCGCGATCCAGGCGCGGCGGCAAGGCCGTCAGACGCTCCGCCAGCACCTGTTTCAGCGTTTCCAGGCCGCGGCCATCACGGGCGGATACCGGCACGATCGGGGCGTCCGCCAGGGCAGTGCCGCTGACGATCTCGCGGATGTCCAGTTCGACCAGTTCCAGCCAGTCCGGGTCCTCGACCGTGTCGATCTTGGTCAGAGCGATAACGCCGCCGGGTATGCCCAGCAGGTCAAGAATCGCCAGGTGCTCCCGCGTCTGCGGCATCACCCCTTCGTCAGCAGCGATCACGAACAGCGCTGCGTCAATCCCACCCACACCCGCCAGCATGTTTTCGATAAAGTCGCGGTGCCCCGGCACATCGACGATGCCCACCGCCAGGTCGCCGGGCAGGGTCAACCAGGCGAAGCCCAGATCGATGGTCATCTCGCGCTCTTTTTCCTCGCGCAAGCGGTCCGGGTCAATCCCGGTCAACGCTTTGACCAGCGTCGATTTGCCATGATCGACATGGCCGGCGGTGCCTATGACGTACATCGCTCACTCCTGCGAGGACATTGCGCCCATCCCCACCTGACAAAGAAGGGCGTTCGCTGGAACGCCCCGATCAAACTGGCAGCATAGCGGCCCGCCCCGGGCGGCATGTTAAAACTTGTTGCCACCGTTGTCGGTGGGAGTCTTCGGCGAGACCCGCACATCAAATTCATCCAGCAGGGCCTGGTACTTCTCGCGGTAGAGGGCAAAGCGCGCCCGTTCCAGCGCCCACAGTCGCTCGATGCTTTCGCGCAGCGGTGGAATCTGGCTGGCGATCTCCCCCAGCCGGGCGACAAACGCCTCGAATTCCTTGTCATGGCTGCGCCAGGCTTCGTCGTTGGTCAGCGTGAACTGCTTCCAGCGCTTCTGATCGTCCGTCGTCCAGGCGTTCCACTCCTGGCGGAAACGATCTTCAGAGAGCCGCTGCATCTCCGCCACTTCGTTGATCCGCCGATCCAGCCGCTCGGCAATTCGCTCAAAGTCATCGATGATGCGCTTCATATTGCGGTAGGCTTCCGACCAGGTCTCAAAGCGCTGCATGTACGCCTGCATCTCTTCGTCATAGTTGCCGATCCGGCTCTCAAAGGCGGCAATCTGCTGATCGCGCTGTTGCAGCAACAGAGTCTGCTGGTCGATGAATTGCTGGATCTGCTCGCGGCGTTCGCGCTCCGCGCTCTGAATCTCCAGGATGCGCTTTTCGTTGCGGAGGGCCATATCTTCCAGCAGCTCCAGCTTGGGGCGGATCGCGTCGATCTGCTTCTGTTGCTCCGGTAGTTCGGCCTGCACTTCGGAGAGTCGGCGCGAATCGGCCCGCCGCTGTTCCTCCAGGAAAGCCAGCCGACGGTCCGGTTCCTCCAGCTTCTTGCTCAGGTCATCCAGCCGCTGCTGAAGCGCCGGGATCGCTGTCGCCAGGCGGTCCTGCTCCGCCCGGATCGGGGGCAATTGATCCAGGGCGCGCTCCAGCTTATCCAGCCGCTCCCCAAGTTCACGCACCGGACGGATCAGACTCTCGCGGGAAAGTGCGGCCCGTCGTTCGGCTTCACGCTCAGCAGCCAGACGCTTGGCCTCGTTCTGTTCAACCAGCTGCATCATCTCCAGCCGCAACTGGGCCATGATCTCGGCGTCTTTGCCCGCTGGCAAGAACGCCCCGCGCAACGATGCCTGATCGCTCTCCACCCCGCCAACGCGCCGGGTAAGCTGAGCAATAGTCTCCTGCTGTTGTTGAATGCGTTCTTCGAGGGCGGCGATCACCGCCTTGTCGCGGCGGCGCTCTTCATCCAGCCACTCGATCATCCTGGCAATCTGGTTGATGTCCATGTCGACTTTCCTCCCACCACCCGCCTCATGGCGCACCCGACCTGTCAGGCAGGCAGCGGACTCGCGGCGGCTATTGCGCTTCTGCACCAGGGTAGTCCTGCCGCCGTACATGCTACAGCCGCATTATAACCGATCCGGGGGGTGCATTACAGCCTGCGCTCAGGAGGCTGGTTTGTGCTCCTTCTTGCGTTATACTCCTGACCATGAGCACGATAGGCATCGACGCGCGACTCCTCTATTACCGGCAGGGTGGCATTGCGGCGTATACCCGCCACCTGATCGAGCAACTGGCCATCCTGGACAGCACCACGCACTACGAAATTCTGCATAGCCGCAAGGACACGCATACCCTGGCGCCCGGCCCCAACTTCACCCGAGTCTCCCTGTGGACGCCCAGCCACCACCGTATGGAACGCTGGGCGCTGGCCGCCGAGATCATCCGCCTGCGGCTGGATGTGCTGCACAGCCCTGACTTCATTCCCCCGCTCTGTGGCGCGCGGCGGTTTGTGATCACCGTCCATGACCTGAACTTCCTGTACTATCCGCAGTTTCTGACGGCCGATAGCCGCCGCTACTACAACGGCCAGATCGCCCGCGCTGTCCGTCAGGCCGATCACATCCTGGCCTGCTCAGAGGCCACGCGGAACGACCTGATCGAACGGCTGGGTGTGCCAGAATCGCGCATCACCGTGCATCTGGAAGGTGTGGACTCTTCTTTCCACCCGCTGCCAGAAGAGGAGATCGCTGCCGCCTGCCGGACGCTGAACCTGCCGCGCGGCTTCATCCTTTTCGTGGGTACTTTCGAACCACGCAAGAACCTGGCCGGTTTGCTGCAGGCTTACCATCAACTGCGGGCAAGCCTGCCCGGTTCGCCGCCGCTGGTTCTCGCCGGGCGGCGCGGCTGGCTGTACGAATCGCTGTTTGAGCAAGTCAGCAGCCTGGGGCTTGAATCATACGTCCTCTGGCGAGAAGATATCCCCCAGCCGCTATTGCCTGCCCTCTACAATGCCGCCGCCGTGCTGGTGCTGCCGTCGTTCTATGAAGGATTCGGCCTGCCGGCGCTGGAGGCGATGGCCTGCGGTACGCCGGTCATTGTCACTAACCGCAGCGCACCGCCGGAGATCGTCGGCGAAGCCGGTCTGTTGATCGATCCTGACCGGCCAGAGGAGATTGCGGGCCGACTGCAGGAGGTTCTGACTGACAGCGCCCTGGCCGCGCGCCTGCGGCAGGCGGGCCTGGCCCGCGCCGTCATGTTCACCTGGCGGCAAACCGCGGCGGTTGTCCATCACGTGTATCAGCAACTACTTTCCAGCTAGACGCCCTTGCAGGAGAGTCTGTCTTGCGTATCCTGTTCCTGACTTCCGAACTGCCTTATCCCCCCTACGCCGGGGCGCCCATGCGCAATTTTGGGATCATCGAAGGGCTGGCGGATCACGAAATCTGGTTGCTGTCTTTTCACAGCAAACAGGCCATCGAGCCGGATCGGACTCCTCTGGCTCGCCTCTGTGCAGCGATCGCCACAGTATCCACCCCCGTGCGCACCGCCCCAGATCGGCTGCGCACCCTGCTGCTGACCAGCGAGGCCGACATCGCCCGCCGCTTCCATTCGCCAGCATTCGCGGCGCAACTCCGCCAGTGGCTGTCAGCGACGCGGTTTGATGTGATCCAGATCGAGAACCTGGAAATGGCCATCTACCTGCCTGTCATCCGGGAGGTGCAACCCGGAACCCCGGTGATCTACGATGCCCACAACGCCGAATATGCCCTCCAGCAACGCATCTATGAAACCGAACGAGGCGCCCTGACCAACCTGCCCGGCGCGTTCTATTCGCGCCTCCAGGCAGAACGGGTGCGCCGCCTGGAGCAGAGCGTCTGCCGGCGGGTAGACCACATCATCGCCGTCTCTGAAACAGACGCCGGTCTGCTACGCGCTCTGGCGACCGGGACGCCGGTCACCGTCGTCCCCAATGGCATCTCAGCACACCTGTACAGCCAGCCAGCCGCCGAGCCGGTTGACCTAGAAAAGCCGGCGCTCGTCTTCACCGGCAAGATGGATTACCGCCCCAACATCGATGCCGCGCTCTGGTTCGGTCAGGAAGTCCTGCCGCTGGTCCGCCAGGAATTGCCCAACGCCCACTTCTATGTCGTCGGTCAATCGCCGCACCCGCGTCTGAATGTGCTGCGCGGCCAGTGTGGAGTCACCCTTACGGGTCTGGTGCCAGAGGTACTGCCTTACCTGCAGGCGGCAAGCGTCTTTGTGGTGCCTCTGCGCATGGGCAGCGGTACGCGCCTGAAGGTGCTGGAGGCTATGGCTGCTGGCTGCCCGATCGTCAGCACCACCATCGGCGTCCAGGGCCTGGCCATCAAAGACGGCCAGGAAGTCATGATTGCCGATACCGCCAAGGAGTTCGCACGATCAGTAGTGCGGCTGTACCGCGACTCGGAACAGGCAAGCCTGCTGGGCGAAAAAGCCCGCGCCTTTGTGCAGGCGCGCTATGATTGGTCTGTCCTGCTGCCCCGCCTGCGGGCCGTATACCGGGAACTAGGCGTTGGCTGATCTCACCGAACTGGCCCTCCGCAATCGGGCGTTGGCGACCCGCCAGCATGCCCGTACCCGCCGCCAGCAATTGCGCGGTATGGCGCTGATGGCGCTGGCGCGTTTGCCGCTTCCTCCGATCCGCGGGGATGGGCGCACGATCCTGCTCATTCGCCCTGATCACCTGGGGGACGTCCTGCTGACGACCCCGGCCATCCGCGCCCTGGCCGCCGCCCTGCCGGAAGCCCGCCTGGTCGCGCTGGTCGGCCCCTGGTCAGCAGGGGTGATCAGCGCCTACCCGGAGATCGATCTCACCCTGACACTGCCCTTCCCGGGATTCGCCCGCCACCCCGCCCGCCCCTCTGCCCAACCGTACCTGTTGGCCTGGCGCTGGGCCAGTCACTTGCGACGCTTGCAGGCTGACAGTGCGATCGTCTTCCGGCCTGATCACTGGTGGGGCGCCATGCTGGCTTTTCTGGCCCGCATTCCCCGCCGGATCGGGTTCGCCCTGCCCGAGGTCGCCCCATTCTTGACCGACGCTATCCCTTTTCGCGCCAATCACGCTGTGGAGCGCGGCCTGGCGCTCATCCGGGCGCTCGGCGTCACCGTCGAGAATCCCCCTGCCCTGACCTTTCCCATCCGGGATGAAGACCGGGAGTTCGTGCGCCAGCAACTGGCTGAGGCCGGGCTGCCGCCGACTGCCCCCCGCGTCATCATCCACCCCGGCACGGGCACGCGCATTAAACAGTGGCCGCCAGCCCACTGGGCGCTGGTAGCGGATCACCTTGCCCGGCGCTGGGGTGCGCCGATTCTGTTCACCGGCAGCGACCACGAGATTCCGCTGGTGCGCAGCATTACCGATCAGATGGCCGCACCGGCCATCGTGCTGGCCGGGGAAACCACTGTCGGCCAGCTTGCGGCGCTTTATGAGGGCGCGCGCGTTGTTCTGGGGCCGGACAGCGGCCCACTCCACCTGGCCACCGCCGTCGGCGCGCCAACGGTTCACCTCTATGGCCCGGCGGACCCGGCGGAGTTTGGCCCCTGGGGCGACCCAACCCGTCACATCGTCCTGACCACGGCTATCGCCTGCCGCCCCTGCCGCATCCTGGACTGGCCGGACGCCGATCCGGCTGAACATCCCTGCGTGCGGGATATTGCCCCGGATGCCGTACTGGAAGCGGCCATCCGCGCCGCCGACGAAAACTAACGCTCCCCCTTCCCTGGCTGGCTGATCCGCCCGGCCATGCCCGCTCCCGGTCTGTGCTACAATACGCACGATCGCATCAATTGTTATTTCAAGGATTCCCCTGATGATCATCGAAAATCTTATCGCCAACCTCAATAATCCACAGCCAGCAGTTCGTCTTGATATCGTCCGCGTGCTCGGTATGGTGGAGGAAACGCAGGCGATTGATCCGCTACGCGAACGCTATCGCCAGGAGACCGATCCCACCCTGAAGGAGACGTTGCTCTGGGCTGGCCGCCGGATCTACGCTGCCCGGCAAAATGGCTTCAGTACGCTGGAGGCGATCTTCCAGCACTTCGGCGTATACCACGATCTGGAGCGCCTGGAGCAGGAAGGCGAGGCCGAGCTGCTCAAGCGACTGGATGACAACCTGCGCCTGGAAATGCTGCGCCGCCAGCGCGACGCCAGCCAGAAAAAGACCAACCTGGCCGTAGCTGCCGGTCTGGCCGGGGCCGTTGTCGGCGGGATGGGCACAACGCTGATGACCTCCATGCTGCAGGCTGGCGCAGAAGTCGCCTCCTCCAACCTGGAACCGCGCCCGGCCATTGGCTCCAGCCGCGCGCCGGCGCTCAAGCCCACCAACACGGATATCTCCCGCTGGGTCAGACGGCTGCGCGAAGGTGAGGACACCGTCATCCGCAGGACAGCCGCGCAGGAACTACTCACCCTCAACAATCCGGATGCCCTTCCCCACCTGGCCTGCGCCTTCCTGGCTGACCCTGCGCCCGAAGTGCGCCAGGCCGCCGAACGGTCCGGCAAATTCCTGTACTGGAACACCGTGTACTGGGAGATGGAACAGGATGGCTCCCTGGCAGCGGAGATCGCTCGACGCCGAGCCGCACAGGCCAGCGCCGCCCCCTCGCCCGCGCCAGCAGCACCCCCGGTGCAGCCTGCCGTTCCACCACCCCAGGAAGATGTTGCCGAGATTCTGCGCCGCGCCGAAGAAGCCCGTCGCCGCCGCCTGGAAAGGCGCGGCAAATAGCTGCGGGAAAGCCTGCAAGCACGCTGTTAGTGCGTCCTCAGACGCCGTCAGGGCGTCTCCTGCCACCGGGAGGAACGAATGAAAGAGCAGCCGCTGACCCTACCGCCGGGCAAACGCTTCCGCCTGAAGGACTTCGATCCCGCTTACACCGGCACCTTTGGGAACAAGAAAGACGCCGCCCAGGAACTTCAGGACAACCTGGAGCGTTTGCACAGCCTGCAGGAAATGCTTTATGCGCAGGGCAAACACGCCCTCTTGATCGTGCTGCAGGCGATGGACACCGGCGGCAAGGATGGCGTGATCGAGCATGTCATGGGCGCGTTCAACCCTCAGGGCGTGCGCGTCGCCTCATTCAAAGCCCCCACGGAAGAAGAGCTGGCCCACGATTTTCTGTGGCGCGTCCATGCAGCGGTGCCGCGCCGGGGCATGATCGGCATCTTCAACCGCTCTCACTACGAGGATGTGCTGGTGGTGCGGGTCCGGAAGCTGGCGCCGGAAGAGGTATGGCAGAAGCGCTACGATCATATCAACGCTTTCGAGCGTCTGCTGGCCGACAGTGGCGTGACCATTGTCAAGTTCTACCTGCACATCAGCAAAGCGGAACAGAAAGAGCGCCTGCTGGAACGGCAGCGCACCCCGGAAAAGCACTGGAAGTTCTCCCCCGGCGACCTTGAAGAACGCACGCGCTGGGATGAGTATATGGCCGCCTTCGAAGACGCCCTGACCCGCTGCAATCAGGACTACGCCCCCTGGTACGTCATCCCCGCCGACCGCAAGTGGTACCGTAACCTGGTCGTCTCCCGCATCCTGATCGAGACGATGGAGAAGCTGGACCTGGCCTATCCTGAGCCGCCACCCGACCTCGAAAAATACACCATCCCGGACTGAGCCAGGGACGACCAGCGGCGCATTCAGGTCTCATCGTCCAGCCCGCGAGGGGTAACCTCGCGGGCGGTTTCATGGCGGTAGGTGACCATACCTGGCTTGCCGCCCTTGATCTTGCGTACATACTTGCGCAGCGTAACATCCACCAGAACACGCCCCTCCGCCCGCGCTGCGCTGTAATAGGCGGCCAGTTCCGCTGCCCGCCGGATCACGGCATCCGGTACCGCCCGACCCTCCGCGCGGATGATCACGTGGGCGCCCGGAATGCCGCGCGCATGCAGCCAGAGGTCTTCCGGAGCGCCCTTGCCAAACGTGACCTGCTCGTTCTGGCGGGCGTTGCGTCCCACCCAGATCGTGAAACCCTCCGGTGTTTCCACCCGCAGCGGCGCGGGCTTGCCGCCCTGCGGGCGCGCCTGGCGCGGCCCGCGCCAGTAGCCGTCACGCTCCAGCGCGTCGCGCACTTCGTCGATCTCCGGCCAGCTTGCCGCCAGCGCCAGGTCGGTCTCCAGCTGACGCAGGAAAGCCAGCTCCTGCTCGGCGGCAGCCAGCCGCTCCGGGACATCGGCCAGGGCGCGTTTGGCTTTGTCATAGCGGGCAAAGTATTGCCTGGCGTTCTCCAAGGCGGAAAGCGCCGGGTCGAGCGTGATCGTGATCGGCGGGCCATCGGGGTCGTACTGGGCGGCAAAGGTGGTTGCCCCCGGCGGGATGGTGTACTGGTAGGCCAGTAACAGTTCCCCCGCCTGACGCAGGGCGTCCAGTTCACTCTGGTCTTTGAGTGACCGGCGCATCGCCTCTGCCTTGTGGCTGACCCGCGCGATCGCCTCTTCCAGCTGTTCGCGGACCGGCCGCTTGGCTTCTTCATAGGCTTCCTCGCCGACCGGGGCGCCATAATAGGCTGCCAGCGCCGCGCTCATTGACGCCGCCGGCTGCCAGCTATCCCGGTAAGTCAGCGGGCCGGGCGCATAAGCAACCACCCGACCAGCCTGATCGACAAGACAACCGGGTTGCCAGTCACGTTGCAACAGGGGCGTCAGGACATCGTGTAGCGCCTGGGCTACCGCCCGCACACTGGTATCGCCGGCCCTGGCGTTTGGCTCGCCTGCCGCCCGGAAGATCACCTCCCGCGCCAGCAGTGGACTGACGCCCAGCAGCCGCCCGGTCAGCGCCCGCCAGGCTGGCTCGCCCGGATCCGCTTCCAGGCAATCTTCCAGATCGCCCAGAGTCACCATATCGGGCTGTATCCTGCCTGTCTGCCTGGGTGGCGGTACATAATCACGCCCCGGCAGGCTCACCCGTACCCGGTTCTCTGCCGCCCCCACCCGGCGGATACAGTCCAGGATCACCCCTTCCTGCACCAGCAGGATGTTCGCCCGGCGCTCGATCCCCTCGAAGATCACCTCGCTGACGCCCTCCGGGCTGTCAATGTGCAGCGTGAACATGCGCTCCCAGGCTGGCTGGCTGATCGCTTCAACGAACCCGCCTTCAACATAACGCCGGAGCAGCAAGCCAAGCTGGGCGGGGTGTGGCAAACCACGACGCACCTTTTCGCCGCTGAGCAGCGCATGAGGCCGGGCAGGGGTAGCATCCAGAATCAGGTAGTAGCGCTCATGGCTGGCGTAGATCTCCAGGCCCACCGCGCGCTCGCTCATGTCGATGATCTTTTGCACCCGCCCGCCAACGATCCGGTCAGTCAGTTCGTCCACCAGGGCGTTGATGGTGAATACGTCGAAGTACATGTCTTCTCCCGTTTTCGCGCCGTACGCGCTTACTATAACGCATCCCGCAAGCTCAGTGGCACGGCGCCGGGCATGATGCTACAATGCGACCCATGCACAACGGGATTCGAATCGCCATCGGCTCACGCAATCCGGTCAAGCGCGCAGCGGCGCAGGAGGTACTGGCGGAGCTATTCCCCGCCGCCAGCTTCACAGCTGTTGACGCGCCTTCCGGCGTCTCCGTTCAGCCCTGGGGCGAGGAAGAAACCCGCGCCGGCGCTCTCCATCGGGCGCGCGCGGCCCTGGAACAGACTGGCGCCGACCTTGCCATCGGTTTTGAAGGCGGCCTGATCGAGACCGAATTGGGGCTGATGACCTGCGCCTGGTGTGCTGTGATCGGCAGGGATGGACGGCTTGGCGTCGGCGGCGGCTCGCATATGCTACTGCCGCCAGCAGCCACCGAATTGCTGGCCACTGGCATGGAACTGGGTTCTGTGATGGATGCCCTGACCGGTCGGCGCAACACCAAGCATGACCTGGGGGCGATCGGCATTCTGACCGCCGGTCTGGAATCCCGACAGAGCGCCTATGCTCATATCCTGCGCCTGGCGCTGGCGCCATTCCTCAGCCCGGCGTACTACAGCAGGGAGCAGCCGTGAGCGAAGCAGCAGTGATCGCCCGCACCGGCAGCCGGCCGGTCACCGTTGAAACCCTGGTTGAGGACCTGACTGCCCTGGGTCTTCAGCGAGGCATGATTGTCCTGGTGCACAGTTCGCTCAGTAGTCTGGGCTGGGTCTGCGGCGGGCCGGTCGCCGTCATCCGCGCCCTTGAGACCGTCCTGGGACCGGAAGGGACGCTATACCCTGGTTGAAGACCTGAGTGCCCTGGGCCTCCAGCGGGGCATGGTTGTGCTGGTGCACAGTTCCCTCAGCAGTCTGGGCTGGGTCTGCGGCGGGCCGGTTGCCGTCATCCACGCCCTTGAGGCCGTCCTGGGGCCGGAAGGGACGCTCGTCATGCCGGCCCACTCCGGCGAACTATCTGATCCGGCGCGATGGGTCAACCCGCCTGTCCCCCCTGAATGGTGGGAAGCGATCCGCCAGTCCATGCCGGCTTTTGATCCTGACCTGACACCGACGCGGGGCATGGGCGCGATAGCGGAATGTTTCCGCAAAGCGCCCGGCGTCCTGCGCAGCAATCATCCGCAGAGTTCGTTCGCAGCTCGTGGCAGACACGCCGCGGCTATCACCGCCGGGCACTCCCTGGCCTACAGCCTGGGGGAAGGTTCGCCGCTGGCGCGAATCTACGAGCTGGATGGTTGGGTGCTGCTCCTGGGCGTCGGTCATGGCAACAACACATCGCTGCACCTTGCCGAGTATCGGGCCAGCTACCCCGGCAAAAAGACCGTTGTGCAGGGTGCGCCGATCATGGATAACGGCGCACGTCGCTGGGTGGATATCCCCGATCTCGATCTGGACTGCAGCGACTTCGAGCAACTGGGAGAAGCCTTTAACGCCACCGGCCAGGTTCGGCAAGGGACGGTGGGTTGTGGCCGGGCGCTATTCATGCGGCAGCGCCCGCTGGTGGACTTCGCCGTCCGGTGGATGGAAGCGAATCGGCAGCCGCCGGCTACCGATCCGCAGTAGACAACAGGTATTTGCGCGTGGAGCGCCTGCCCTACGCCGTTTTTGCAGGGGAGTACAGACGATGAAAAAGACCGTAAGCGTAATCCTGTTGAGCGCACTCCTCGTCATGGTCGCCTGCACCACCGCCCCGCCCCCGGCAGAGCAAACGGCAGGTACAGGCGCAACACTGGCGCCGGTGCCCGCCCGGCCTGCCATCCGCCTGAGCACGGGAGAAACCGTGACCGACGGCCTGGCCGGGGCCTATTGCTGGCTCCAGGCAGCCAATGACATCCGCTGCGAGCCAGACCCGCTGGATACGCAACCTGAGGATGTACTGTCCGTCAGCCAGGGTGATATTGTCACTTTCACCATTGATAGCGAGCTTGGCCCGCCGGCGCACCTTTACATCCGCCTGCTGGACGATCTCGATGCCGGTGGCGCGCCCACGGAAATCGAGTTGCCCGCCCCGCCGCCAGCCAGTCTGGACTACCAGGTCGATCTTGAGCCGGGCGCTCACCGGCTGGCGCTGGTAGCGGAATATCCGATCCTGGAAGGCGAAATGGGCTTCGTCTCCTCCATCTTTGCGCTGGATGTGGCCGGAGCGGTGGCCGCTGCACCAACTGAGACTGCCATCATCGAACCGACTGAGCCGCCCACTCAGCTTCCCGCCCTGGAAAAGCCAACGGCCACGCCAGAGCCATCGCCAACAGAACCGCCGGAACCAACGGCCACGACTCCGGTGGAAGTCCAGCCTACTGCTACGGCGCTTCCTCCCACCGCTGAACCCGCCACGGCCACGCCGACCCTGCCGCCTACACCACTGCCTCCCACCCCGGCTCCGCAGGTCGCCGCGCCGGAGGTGGTGATCGTTCGCGGGCGGACGGTCCTGCAGCCGTACAGCGTCAGCTTCTGCACCATCAGCCAGGACGGCGCGCGGAGCTGCAGCGACTTCTCGACGGCTGGCGAAGGCGCATCAATGGAGGTCACCAGCGGTGACACCCTCCGCATTGATTCGGCGGCGGGCGGACCGCTCAGCATGACCTTCACACTGCTCAACAGCGCGCGCACCCGCGAACTCGGACGGCTGCAGATTCCTGGCAACCCGATCGCGCTCTATGATGTCGTAGCGGCGCCGGGCAGTTATATCCTGCGCGTGGAGACCGAATGGCCGGGCGCGACGGCCACCTATGAGTTCAGGCTGGATGTGACAGGCTAGGCCCGCGCCGCCGGGCCAGCCTGTCTGCATGCATCAGTGCAGCTACCGTACCAACAGTGGAGTGACAGCATGCCGAAGATCACCTTCATTGGCGCTGGCAGCACGGTCTTTGCCAAGAACTTGATGGGCGATATCCTGAGCTTTCCGGAACTGGCCGAGTCGACCATCACCCTGTATGACATTGACCCTGACCGTCTGCACACGTCTGAGATTGTCGGGCACAAGGTGGTGGAAGCGCTTAAGGTCCCGGCAACGATCGAAGCCACCACAGACCGCCGGCGCGCCCTGGACGGCGCCGACTACGTCATCAGCATGTTCCAGGTTGCCGGTTATAAGCCCGGCACAGTGATCGACTTTGAAGTGCCCAAGAAATACGGGTTGCGCCAGACCATCGCCGACACGCTGGGCGTCGGCGGGATCATGCGCGGCCTGCGCACTATCCCCGTCTTCCTGGAGATGTGCCGGGACATGGAGGAACTGTGCCCGGATGTCGTCCACCTGAACTACGTCAACCCGATGGCCATCCTGTGCTGGGCGCTCAACCGCGCCACAAGGATCAAGACGGTCGGGCTGTGCCATAGCGTTCAGGGAACCGCCGAGCAACTTGCCCGGGACATCAGTGTGCCAATCGAGGAGATCAACTACCTCTGCGCAGGCATCAACCACATGGCGTTCTACCTGCGTTTTGAGCGCCGCCTGCCAGATGGCACCGTCGAAGACCTCTACCCGCGCATCCGCCAGGTGATCGAAGAAGACCGCGTCCCGGCCTGGAACCGGGTACGTTACGAGATGTTCAAACGGCTGGGTTACTTCGTCACCGAATCCAGCGAGCACTTCAGCGAGTACACACCCTGGTTCATCAAGCGCGACCGTCCCGACCTGATCGAAAAGTTCAACATCCCGCTCGATGAATATATCGCCCGCTGCGAGGCGCAGATCGCCGGGTGGGAGGGGTTACGCGCCGCGCTGGAAGATCGTAACGAGCCGCTGTACATCGAGCGATCCCATGAATACGGCTCCCACATCATCCGCAGCATCGAAACTGGCCAGCCGTGCGTGATCTATGGTAACGTCATGAATGACGGTCTGATCGACAACCTGCCGCGCGAGTGCTGTGTGGAAGTGCCCTGCCTGGTCGACAAAAACGGCGTGCAGCCCACCCGGATTGGACGCCTGCCGGTTCATCTGGCCGCCCTCATCCAGACCAACATCAACGTGCAGGCGCTGACCGTTGAGGCGGCGCTGAGCGGCAAGCGCGAGCACATTTATCACGCGGCCATGCTTGATCCACACACCGCCGCTGAGCTTGACCTGGAGCAAATCTGGAACCTCGTCGATGACCTCATTGAGGCTCATGGCGACTGGTTGCCGGCGTATCACTAGATCCTGTCATGCCTACGCATGACGGTCATGCGTAGGCATGACTCCGACTACCATCACAGAGGACAAACTGGACGTGTCTGGCATCAGCTTTGATCCTACCGAACATCCACATCGCCGTTACAATCCCCTGACTGGAGAATGGATTCTCGTCTCGCCGCACCGCACCAAACGCCCCTGGCTGGGCCAAGTGGAACGGCCGCCCCAGGAGGAACGCCCGGCCTACGATCCGGGGTGTTACCTGTGCCCCGGCAACGAGCGGGCTGGCGGCGCTCGCAACCCGCACTACGAAAGCACGTTCGTCTTCACCAACGACTTCGCTGCCCTGCTCCCCGAAACGCCTGACACCGGCGAAACCACGCATCCCCTCCTGCGGGCTGAAGCGGTGCGCGGCACCTGCCGCGTGATCTGCTTCTCGCCGCGCCACGACCTGACCCTCCCGGAGATGGAACTGAGCGCCATCCGCACGGTGATTGACATCTGGGCGGAGCAAACCGCTGAGCTGGGTCAGGAATACCGCTGGGTGCAGGTCTTTGAGAACAAAGGCGCGATCATGGGCGCCTCCAACCCACACCCGCACGGCCAGGTCTGGGCTGGCAGCGCCCTGCCCAATGAACCTGCCAAGGAAGATCGCCAGCAGCGCGACTACTACGCCCATCACGGGACGCCCCTGCTGCTGGATTACGCCGCTGCCGAAGCAGAACAGCAACAGCGTATCGTGGTCGACAACGACGACTGGCTGGCTGTCGTGCCTTACTGGGCGATCTGGCCGTATGAGACCTTGCTATTGCCGCGCCGTCGTCATATTCGCCGCCTGCCAGAGTTAAACGACTCCGAGCGCGATTCGCTGGCTGCCATCCTCAAGCGCCTGTTAACGCGCTATGACAACCTGTTCGAGGTCTCCTTCCCCTACTCGATGGGCTGGCATGGCGCGCCATTTGACGGCGAAGATGGCGATCACTGGCAATTGCACGCGCACTTCTATCCACCACTGTTGCGTTCCGCCACCATCAAGAAGTTCATGGTTGGCTACGAGATGCTGGCCGAAGCCCAGCGCGACCTGACGGCTGAGCAGGCCGCCGAGCGTCTGCGCGCCCTGTCGGAAGTGCATTACCGGGCGCAGCGGATTTGAGCCTGCCGGGAAGTATGGTAGAATGCAGCCTGCTTGAGGACGTGTTTCGATGCGCCAGACAGGAACGTCGCCGGCCATGACCCTCCCAACGCCTGAACAGCGTCACCGCCGCCAGGTCTATACCGCTATCGTCCTCCCGGCGGCGGGCGCTCTGTTGCTGCTTGTCGTGTTGCTGGCGCTAGCCATCGGCCTGCTCAACCCGCTGCAGTTCGGGATGATTGCTGACCTGATGGCGATCATGTTTATCCTGGTCCCCTGGGCCATCATCTGCCTGATCCCGACCCTGATCCTGATGGCCGCCGCGCTGGGCTTCTGGGGCGTGCATGGGAACATCGCGCGTCCGCTGGCCCGGTTGCGGCAGGGAATCATCGGGCAACTCGCCATCATCAGGCGGGAAGTGCCGGGGGTGAGCGAGCCAGTCATCGCGCTGCAGCATCGTCTGGCCTACTGGGAGCGGTTGTTGAGCGTGCCGCGTGCGCGCAGAGGCGAGGAGAAGCGATCCGATGACCGTTAAAAACAATGCATCCACCGAGCGGGTGACGCCCGCCACTGGCGGCCTGAGCTGGAAGGCCAGCGCCTACCTGATCGGTGCGCTGATCGGGCTGTTTCTGGGCTTGCTGACCGCTTACCTGTACGTCCGCGCCTCCGAAGAGAGCGCCAGCAAAGGGCCGACCAAGATCAAAACTGGCGACGCGATGAAACTTTCGCTGGCGCTGCTGACACTCATCCGCCAGATCACGGAGATCGGCAGCAAGTCCTGAGCGCTGGCTGCTATGAGTATGCGTAATCGGGTGTCCTGACACCGTCCAGACACCCGATTTTCGTTTGGCCCGGCCTGGCCTGGCGGGACGGGAAGCCGGGGAGCAGACGGTCTGAGGAGCAACGGGCGATGATATTCTCGCCGCGAATCTGGGGGGAGTTGCGTCTGGCTGGCCTGCCCTGGCGGGCCTGGCGAGCGCTGATCTTCCGCCTGGCGCTGGTTGCGCTCCTGCTGGCCTTCCTGCGTCCCGCTTCTCCGCGGGCCATCCTGGGGCCACCGCAAACCGTACAGACCACCCAGCCGCTACTTTGCATGCACACCCGTCTGATCGACGAAGTGGAGGAATGGAAAATCCAGCGATCGCTCCAGTTAGTGCGGGAACTGGGCGCAGATACCATCGTCGAGTTCTTCCCCTGGGCCTATATCGAACCGCAGCCGGGCGCTTTCCACTGGGAACAGGCTGACCGCATCATTCGCCATGCCCGCAACCAGGGCCTGCAGGTCATCGCCCGGCTGGGGTACGTGCCCGCCTGGGCGCGTCCGGAGGCGCAAACCGGCGGGCTGGCGGCGCTGGATGCTGGACGCGGCGCAGACACCACGCTCAACTATCTGGACGAAGCGCACTACCCGGACTTCGCCCGTTACGTCGCCGCGTTTGCCGCGCGGTACGCCGATTCGGTAGGTTACTTAATCATCTGGAATGAGCCGAACCTGGCCTTTGAGTGGGGCTACCGGATGGTCAGCCCGGCTGGCTATGTGGCCCTGCTGCAGCAGGCCTACGCCGCCGCCAAAGCCGCCAACCCGGCGGTTGTGGTGCTGGCCGCGCCGCTGGCCCCGACCCTGGAACCGGACGGCAGCCCCTGGGGCTTGAACGATCTGATCTACCTGGAGCGGATGTACCGGGCTGGCGCCGCGCCTTACTTCGACGCCCTGGCCGTCCACACCTACGGCTTTACCTTCCCCCCGGAAGCCGAGCCGGGGCCGGAGATTCTCAACTTCCGGCGCATTGAGTTGATCCGGGCCATCATGGAAGCTCATGGCGACGCAGACAAACCGATCTACGTCACCGAATCCGGCTGGAACGACCACCCACGCTGGACCAAGGCAGTGCGCCCCCTGCAGCGCATCCAGTACACCATCGGCAGCTACGAGTGGGCAGAAGCGAACATGCCTTATGTGGAGAAGCTGTGCCAGTGGGTGCTGCGCTATCCCGCCCCGACCCGCAGTTACCCGGACAACTTCACCTTCCTCACCCCGGATTTCCGCCCGCGCCCGATCTACGAGTACGTACAGGCCTACGCCCAGGGCCGGGAGATCGCCCTGCCATGAGCATCCGGCAACGCCTCCCGCTATCCCGCTGGCCGGCGATCGGCCTGGCAGTGCTGGCGCTGGCAGGCGCCCTGCTCTTCGGACGCCCGGTGCTGCGCTGGGTCTGGGTGACCTTCATCCGCCCACCCGCGGAGAAGCCCATGCTGCCCTATGGCGAACTGCGCGTCGGTGTTGACGCCAGCTATCCCCCCTTTGCCGTAGATACCGGCAACGGTCAACTCATCGGCCTGGACATCGATCTCGCCCGCGCTGTCGCGGACAGGCTCAGCGTGCCGGTGCGCTTCATCAATATGGGCTATGACGGTCTGTACGATGCGTTGCGTGCTGACCAGGCGGATGCCCTCTTTTCCGCCCTGCGTATTGACCCGTTGCGCCTGCACGAAGCCCGCTACACGGCCCCTTATTTTGACGCCGGGCAGGTGCTGGTCCGTCCGCCAGACACCGGTATTGACTCGCTAAAGGACATGGACGGTCGCCGCCTGGCTGTTGAGTTCGGCACAGAGGGCGACCTGGAGGCGCGCCGCTGGGAGCGCCGCCTGCACGCGCTCAACATCCTGGTCTATGAGACGGCTGCCGCGGCGCTGGATGCTGTCCGCGCCGGAGAAGCGGATGCCGCGCTGGTCGATGCCATATCCGCCCGGTTGTGGCTGCGCGATCACGATGGGCTGGCTCTGGCCCCGGAATACGTCACTTCTGATCCGTATGCAGTTGCCGTGCAGGTCGGGAACGTCAAACTGTGGGAAGCGATCAACACGGCGCTGGCGGCGCTGGCTGAAGATGGGACGCTGGACGCCATTATTGCCCGCTGGCTGTGAACGACTGGAGACTCACACGATGGCTCATATCAGACACAAAGATGACTGTACACCGCTGGTCAGTCCGCACGGCGAGATCGTCTATGAATTGCTGGGGCGCGCCGCTGGCGGCGCACAGCAACATAGCCTGGCCTGCATCGAACTGCCGCCGGGAAAAGCCTCCCGCCCGCACTACCATCCACAGGCTGAGGAAAGCTACTACATCCTGGAAGGCGCGGCGCGTCTGGTCATCGATGGCGAAACCAGCGTTCTGACACCCGGCCAGTGCGTCGCCATTGCGCCCGGCAGCGTTCACCAGATCTTCAACGATGGCCCGGCCACCCTGCACTTCCTGGCTGTCTGCGCCCCGGCCTGGACGCCTGACAACAGCGTCTACCTGGACGAGTAACCCTCGTGGCGTCCTGCGTCGTTGCTGCTCGTCGTGGAGCGGGCTGCTCAGTCGCCAACACTCTGCTCTGACGGATTCTCTGACCCGGCTGGCCGGGCGGCCTGCTCATCTTCCGGCTGGCCGGTGCCACGCAACAGGCGGGCCAGCAAGCGCAACACAACGTTCTGGTTGTACCCGGCGACCACGCACAGCACCCATAACAGGAACGGGTACTGCCCAACCACCTCCGGCTGCACCTGCTCCAGAGCGCCGAGGCCGACAGTGGAGACAATCCCCGCGCCAAAGACCAGCGTCATCAGCAGGCCCATCACCCCGCCGATAACCGGATTCATGATGTACCAGGAGAGATGCGCCGGGTCGAAGTCACGCAACTGCACCGTGTGCTTGTTGAGGGTGAAATACGCCCTGAGGATGGCTCCCAGCACCCCGAACAACGTCGGATGATACACGGCGCTGATGGCCTGCATCCCCAGTCCGTCCCCGAGTGATCTGGCAACGATCGGCTCCAGGAGCATCAGAATCACCCACAGCACCAGCACCAGGATCAGGTAGAGCAGCAGCCGCGGCTTGTAGCGCCGGATGTCCGCCTCGATCTGTTCGTCGCGGGCCAGGTCGACCTGCAGGCGCGTGATGATCGCCCGCACATCGTCATAGTTGGCGCGGTTCTGCAGCAGCAATGCGCTGGCCTGCAACAGTTCCCGCTGGTAGGCATCCGCGCGCGCGGGCAGGCCCTTCAGGCGCTGCGGCAATGCCGCCTGCAAACGTTCAATCTCCTGCCACAACGCCTCAAGGCGCTCGTCGGTCACAAAACGCGCCAGCAACTCCTGGCTGGGAACAATCTCGCGTTCCGCAGCAAATAACTCACCGGACTGCGGACGGGGCCTCCCACCCGCTGGAGCCAGCTCTCCCGCGTCGATCCGGGCGTCCTGTGGCTGGATGACAATCCCGGCTCTGCTGAGGTCATCCAGTACAAATGGCTGGCGGGCGATTTGCAACTGGCCGCCCGCCGCCGCTTCGTCTTCCACGGCAGGGGTAGGCTCGCCTTCCGGCAGGATTGTTTCCGGCTCTTCAGGCACCAGCGCTTCAACCTCCGGCGGCGGGGTGTAGATTGCAGACTGCAGCGACTTTGCGCCCGCCGTGGTTTCCACCCAGGGAATGGCTTCCGCCTCCGGCTCCACCACCACCGCCATCCGCTGCGGCGGGACCTCCTCGGTTGGAGGTACGACAGAAGCGGGCGGTGGTGAGCCGCGTAGCTTGGCCAGTTCCGGCGCAGCCGCCAGTTCCAGGGCGGGGGCAGCCTCAGCGCCCGGCAGGCCCTCCTCCGGAGCCGGCGGCGTCAGCGGCTCGGCTGGCTGCCCGGCTGGTGGAGGGGGCTGCCCGCGCAGGATCTCCCACCCCCTGCCCCGCAGGGAAGCTCGCCGCCCCGGTGTCAACTTTGGACTGATCGTCTGATCACTCATGAGCCATGATCTCCCTGGCCAGAGCGCGGTAAGCCTGCGCCGCAGGATCGTCGGGAGCGTAGGTCAACACTGACTGACCGGCAACCGGCGATTCCATGACCGCCTCGCTATCGGGAATGACCGTCTGAAACGTCTCCCCGGGGAATACCGTCCTGATTTCCTCAAGCGCCTCGCGGGCATGGAGTGAATCCGGGCAATACATGGTGACCAGCACGCCCGCCAGGGCCAGCGCCGGGTTGAGCCGCCTGCGGACATGGCCGAGGGTATCCAGCAGGGCGCGCACGCCCCGCATGGCCAGATACTGCGCCTGCACGGCGATCAGCACTTCATCAGCGGCGATCAGCGCGTTGGCCGTCAGGATGCCCAGGCTTGGCGGTGTGTCGATGATCAGGTAGTCAAATGGCAATGCCGCGCGTCCGAGCGCTTCTCGCAGCCGGAAGACAGCGCTCTGCCCGGTGCCCAGCCGCGATTCCAGCGCCGCCAGTTCCAGGCTGGCCGGGATGACCGCCAGCCCATCGGAAGCGTGCAGCGTCACCTGTGCAGGCGTAACGTCCTGGCGGGTCAGCAGGGCATACATACCACGCCGCTCAGTATAGGGGTCAATGCCCAGTGACGCCGTCAGACCTGCCTGCGGGTCCAGATCAAGCAGTAGCACCCGCCGCCCTTGCTCTACCAGGGCTGCCCCCAGATTGATTGCGACGGCAGTCTTGCCTACCCCGCCCTTCTGGTTGGCAACCACCAGTTTTCGGACCATATCCCCCTCACCCGCACTGCAGTCAGCCCCATACGGGATTATAGAGTCAGCGCCCGGCGGGCACAATCAGCCGCCCGGCAAACGGTCGTCGCCCTCGGGAGCCTGCTGCACGCCGCCCTCATCCAGGCTGGCCACAGACAGCCGACCCACAAAATCATCCAGATGCACACTGCCCGGCGTCAGATGAAAGACCAGGTAAGCGTCTGGCGGCACGATCAGCGTCAGGTCAGCGGAAGCCAGCGCCCCGACCAGCGGACGGCGTTTGAGCACGACATAAATCCCGGCCTCGTCGCGCTCGGTCACCCATTCCCAACCGAATGCCTGACGCAATTCACCCACAATCTGCACATGCGGCTGCAGCGTTCGCCGCACGGTCACCCGGCTGTGATCCGCCCGGACATAGACGGTGACCGGCCCGCTGACCTCGTAGGCGGCCACCCGTTGCTGATGAGCCACGCGGGGCAGCGCCCGCAGCGTTGACAGCAGTTCCAGCGCCAGTTCCAGTTTCCGCATGGCAATCAATCCCCCTCAGAACAGGTTGCCGGGCGCCGGGAACCACGCCCTCAACCAGCGCAGAATGGCTCCAGCCACAACCTCCGGCTGCTCCAGCGTGAGCATGTGCCCGCCGCCCGCCACAGCGATCAGTTCCGCGCCGGGCAGCCCCGCCGCCAGCGCCTCGCTGAGCGCCAGCGGTGCGATACAATCAGCCGTCCCACCAATCACCAGCGCCGGGGCATTGATCCTGCCCAGTTCAGCGCGGACGTCAAACTGCGCACAGGCTGCCAGATCAGCCCGCAGAACCTCCGGATCGACCGCTGCCAGGCGGGTCAGACCACGCTGGCGCAGCGCCGCCGGAGCGGCCCCTGCCCACATCCGGGCCTGCAACGCCGCCGTGATCCCCTCGCCATCAGGCGCAAGCCAGAGGCCCGGCGCAAGCGGCAGGTGCGCACCGGTCGCAACAAGCACCAGCCCGCGCACACGTCCGGCGTCTTTCAGCGCCATCTGCAGGGCCACCGCCCCGCCCATGCTATGCCCCACAACCACCACCGCAGGCAACGCCAGAGCGTCCAGCAGGGTGAACATATCGGCGGCATGCGCCGCGATCGATCGGCGCACTGGCGCTGTGCTGCGCCCGTGCCCGGCCAGATCGGGAATCAGCCGTGTCGGGCCGGAAAGGCGACGCAGCGCCACAGGCCAATCCTGGTGGGAACCGCCCGCGCCATGCAGGAGCAGCAATGGCGGATACACCGCAGCCGGCCCTTCATGACGGGCATACCACAGTGTTCCATCCGCCAGCCCAATTCGCGGCATGACCCGGCTTACCCCCGCTGCAGGCGCTGATACACGGCGGCCATCGCTGCTGCGACACGATCCCAGGTGAAACGCTCCGCCACCAGCGCCCGCGCAGCGCGCCCCATAGCTTCCCGCCGCGCCGGGTCAGCCAGCAGCGGGCCGAGCGCAGCCGCAATCGTCGCGGCTTCCAGCGGCTCCAGCCGCACCCCGGCTCCGGCCTGGATGGCTTCCGGTAGGTGGCATTCATCGCTGATCGCCACCGGCAGCCCGGCAGCCATCGCCTCCAGCACGACCATCGGCAACCCTTCTCCCACCGCCGGGAGGGCCAGCACAGCAGCATCAGCCAGAGCAGCCAGCTTATCGGCGCCGGTCAGCAGACCGGTGAATACTGCCCGGTCAGCTACACCGCGTTGCTGAGCCAGCGCCTGCAAGCCCGCCAGCTCCCCTTCATCCGGCCCAACCACCGCCAGCCACGCCTGCGGCAACAGAGTCAGCGCCTCCACCAGCAGATGCGCCCCCTTGCGCCTGTGCAGGCGGCCCATAAAGAGCACCAGCGGCGCTTCCAGCGGTATTCCCCACCGCGTCCGAAACCCACCGCGTTCCGGCAGATCGGCGAATTCCGCCGGGTTCACGCCATTCGGGATGACGCTCACCGCGTGATCCGGCAAAGCGATTCCGAACTGCTGCCACAGCGCGCGCACTCCGGCGGCTTCATCCGCCGTCAGCGCGGCCACATGGTCGATCCGCCGGGCGCTCCAGCGCCCGGCCAGAGCGTCCCAGCCGCGCTTGATCCAGCGCCGCCCGGCGCCATAGCCCAGCGTGCCGTGTGGACTCAGCACCACCGGCGGGCTGCCGCGTCCGGTCAACGCCAGCGCCCACAGATTCTCGACTGTCCGAAACTCATGAAGGTGCAGGATGTCAGCGTCAGGCAGACTCGACCGCAGTGCAGCGCCCATCCCTGCTGGCGAGGACAGGTTGAGCTTCCGCAATGCTGGCAAGAGGTTGCGGCAACGCAGCACCCGCACGCCATCCAGCACTTCCTCGCGCACCGGCAGGCGTTGCCCCCGATCGCCAGCGTCGGTTGTCAGCACGGTCACGGCATGCCCCTGAGCGGCCAACGCCCCCGCCAGGCCGTGCACCGCCCGTACGACACCACCGAATCCCCATGCCGGTGCGTAATAGGGGACAACATGCAGAACCCGCATAGCCAGCGGCGATCAGCGCCGCCCCCTCCGCAGCAGTTCCCCCAGCGCGGCGCGGCCAGAGTATCCGTTGACCAGCCCGACGTATTGCCGCCCGCCCACCCGCACTTCCGTGATCCAGGCAGGCAGCATCATCTGGCGCACCCAGAGATCGCGCACCACGCTGCGGACAGCCGTCGCGCCCTGCCCTGCCTGGCGTTCCGCCGCCCGGCGCCGCAGCGCGTTAAGCATCCGGGCGTGGGCTTCCTGCCCGGCCACCGGCAGGGAGACGCCCGGCAGTATCGTGAACACGAGCGTGTCGTCACGGATTTCCAGCGGGCATGGTTCCGCATTATCCAGCGGGACGCTTGTCAGCAACTGCAGCAGCGGCGTTTCCAGCTGGCGGATACCATACACCACCAGGTCGGTAAACGATTGAGTGACAGTCTCCAGTTCTGCCTCGCCGGTCGCTTCGATGACGCCCAGCCCCTCAAACAACCAGATAGGCAACAGCACCGGTCGCAGCGGGGCGATCTCCCGTCTGCCCTGCAACAGGCGCAGCACGCCGCCAACCTCCACCGCTTCCAGGGCGGCAAGCGCGCGCGTTTCATCCACCTGGAACGGGAGATAGGTATCAGGAAACGGCGTCCCGACCTCGATCACCTCAAACACACCCTGCATGCAGATCGGGCACGGCGTCTCCGGCGGCATACCCACCGGCAGGAGGCTGACCGCCTCACAGGTCAGACAGTGGCGAGCCGTCTGACCATCCGGCCACGGGCGCTCCGGATACACCCGGTTGATCTCCAGGGTGGGCAGGCGTTCCTCGGTCATGCCGTAACCGCAGAAAATGCAGACCATATTGCCGGTGCGCTCGTCAGGGCGCAGCACTGCGCCGCAGCTGGGGCAGCGGTCAGACGGAATAGCAGTCCCTGTAGCAGGAGCTTCCTCAACCGTCACAGCAGGCCCCGCTGGCGGTGCGCTGGCAGCGGTTGGTGGTTCCGCTGGCCGCTGCTGGCTGGCAAGTTGCCGGTCGATCTGTGCCAGCACCTGCCGGGCCTGGGCATGGTTCGGGGCGATAGCCAGCGCCTTCTGCAGCAACAGGCGGCGTTTCTGTAGATCGCGGGTGGTCGCCGTGAGGTACAGCCAGGCATCCACGTTGCCAGGGTCCAGTTCCGTGACCCTGACCAGACACTCCCGCGCCAGCCGGACATCGCCCGCACGCAACGCGGCGACGCCCCGTTCCAGCCACAGCGCGGCCTCCTGTTTTTGCTCTTGGTCAGCCATCTCCGCCCTCCCCGAACAGGATCGCCTCTACGGCCCGGCGATCGGCCAGATCCTCCAGGATCGCATAGGGTTTTTCCCGTGCCACTTCTTCGCGGCTGGCCGGACCGGTCAGCACGGCCAGCGCCCGCCCCCCCACCGAACGCGCACAGATGACATCATTGGCGGTATCCCCGACAATCACGATCCGCTCCGGGGGGAAGTCCTGCCGCCAGTAAGCCCGCGCCCGGCTCACGGCCAGCGGCGGCAGGGCGTTCCGATCCGCTGCTTCGTGTCCATATGCCCCAACCGGGAAGTGCGCCGGGTCAAACCCCGCCGCCCGCAACTTGATCGGCACCGACAGCGCCATATTCCCGGTCACCAGCCCCAGCCGCGCCCGTGGATCGACAGCCAGCGCTTCGACCAGTGCCAGCGTGCCGGGCAGCGCTCGCACCCGGTAACGGGGGATGATGGCCTGCAAATGGCGCGCCAGCGCCTCGGCAAAGGCCGGTACACTGGCCGCCACCTCAGCCCGGCTATAGCCCGCCGGCAACAGCACCTGCTCCAGGATGCGCCAGTCTGTCGACCCGGCAAAGCTGATCCCGTCCATCGCGTGCGACAGATGGAACAGTTCAGCCAGCGCCAGTTCAAAGGCCGCGCGGCCTGCGCTATCGGAGGCCAGCAGCGTGCCGTCGATGTCAAAGAGCACCAGTGTCGGGTGCTGTTCGTTCATCCGGCTCTACCTTCCATCACCCGGCCATCACAGCAACCGCCCGGCTTGCGCCTGTAGCGCGGCGATGATCTGCCGGTCCGCCTTGCCAAATGCATAACCAGCCATCTCCTCCAGCGTCACCCAGGCGAAATCCGCCACCCCCAGCGCGCGCGGTTCCCCGGCGACATGGCGGCAACGATAGGCGTCGAGTGTGATCCGGAAGTGCGTGAAAGCATGCCTCACCCGCACCACAAACTCGCCTACTTCCACGGTGATGCCCAGCTCTTCCTTCAGCTCGCGCGCCAGCGTCTCCGGAAGGGTTTCGCCGTCTTCCTGCTTGCCGCCCGGAAATTCCCACAGCCCACCCAGCAGGCCGCCGGGCGGACGACGGGCGATCAGAAAACGATCCTGCTGCGCCCCGGAGATCACCCCTGCCGCCACATAGTAGTGCGGGATCGCGGCGCGGCGGCTCTTCACCGGACGCTGATCCTGTACGCCGGCCTGGTAAGCCTGGCAGTGACCCTGCAACGGGCACTGTCCGCAGGCCGGGCGGCGCGACCGGCAGATCACGCGGCCCAGTTCCATCAGCGCCTCGTTGTATGGACCGGCTTCCCCTGGCGGCACCAGTGACCCGGCCAGTGCCCACAACCGCTCCACCGTGGCGGCTTGCGCGACATCATCAGTGATATTGTACAGCCGTGTCAGAATGCGGATCACATTACCATCAAGGACAGCCACGTCTTCGCCGTAGGCCAGGCTGGCGATAGCAGCGGCGGTATAGCGACCAATCCCTGGCAGCGTCTGCAGGTCGCGGGCCGTGCGCGGCAGGATACCGCCCCAGCGAGCCATCACCTCCTGCGCGGCGCGGTGTAAGCTGCGCGCCCGCCCGTAATAGCCCAGCCCTTCCCACAGTTTCAGCACCTCATCCAGCGGCGCCGCGGCCAGTGCCGCGACCGTAGGAAAACGTGCCACAAAACGCTCGAAGTAGCCGATCACGGTCTGCACCTGTGTCTGCTGAAGCATGATCTCCGACACCCAGACCGTGTACGGATCGCGCACGCGCCGCCAGGGGAGGTCTGCCCCATTGGCACGGAACCAGCGCAGCAAATCAGCAGCAAAAGGATTCATCATCAGTCCCACCGGGCAGCGCTGCCTGAGCCACAATCACCGACCAGCACTGCGCGGCAGCCTACCCCGAATTGTACCGATTGTGGCACGGGCGACAAACTGCCCTCGGCGCGTCCTCGGGATGCCACCATTCGGTAGGCTCAACTGTGCTACACTGCTGGCCTACCAGCCATCTGGCTCGCCGGGCTTACCTGCCGCCAGCACCGAAAGGCCATGACAGGGTTGGCCAAATCTGCTATGCTTGCAGGCTAGAAGCGCCTCTCTATACCGGCATGACTTCGGAGAAAGTCACGCCGCTGGACGGAGCAGACGATCGATGGCCGAGCCTAAACCCGAAATCCCCTTCAAGACACCGGTGACGCTGGAGCTTGAACCGGGAACATACTGGTTTTGCCGCTGCGGAAAGTCCCAGGATCAGCCGTTCTGTGACGGTTCGCACCGCCAGGAAGGGCTTTTCAGCCCGCTGGAGTTCACCATCGAGCGCCAGCAGCGGGTTAAGCTGTGTCGCTGCAAGCACACGCACACCCCGCCCTACTGCGACAAAACGCACCTGACACTGGACTGACGCGGCGCTGATCCACAGGTTGCACGCGTCCGCCGGGGAATTCCATGGTCAAACCGGTACAACCGCCTGAGCCAGCCCCTGAACAACCGCAACAGGTGCGCTGGCGCCTGATCGCGATGGCCGCCTATGTGGCGGTTTCCATCGCCCTGTACTTCATCCTGGCCCCGGCCATCGCCGATCAACAACGGCTGCAGAGCAGCATTGAGGCGGCGGGAGCCTGGGGCGTGCTGATCTACATTGGCCTGTACTGCGCCCAGATGTTTGTTCCCTGGCTGCCGGGCGCGCCCCTGGACATCATCGGCGGGGCAACCTTTGGCTTCTGGGAAACCAACTTCCTCTCCACCCTCTCGGCGTCCGGCAGCGGGCTGGTCATCTACCTGATCGTCCGCCGCCTGAGCCTGGAGGAGATCGTCCGGCGCTTCCCGAACCTGCTGGACGCCCCCTGGCGCCTGGTCAAACTGATCAAGCGACAGCCCTGGTCGCTGGTTGCTGTTAACATGCTGACCGGCGACGTGGCCTATTTCGTCGCCGGTTCGGCTGGTGTATCGTTGCCCTTCACCCTGATCCTGCTCGGTGTGATGCGCATCCCCAGCGTGATGGTCGGCTCAGCCCTCGGCGCGGGCATTATTTCTAATGTTGTTCAGCAAAAACTCGATATAATGGTAGCCATTGCCTCTGTGGTCACCATCGTCGGGCTATCGATCGGCTTTGCCATTGCCCGCAAGCTGCTACCCGGCTGGTTGCGCCGGCTGGAACAGGCAGCCGACAATTCCGCCGGACAGTCCTCCAGTGACCACTAACACCTGCATGGGAGAAATGCGTGTCTTCCAGGATCGACATCAACAACATCACTGATCCCCCCGCAGATGACGAAACCCGGCCAAAGCGCCGTCCCCCCTGGATCAAGGTGCGCGCGCCTTCCGGGGAAACCTACGAGATGGTGCGCCATCTGATGCGCAACAAGGCGCTAAACACCGTCTGCGAAGAGGCGCTGTGCCCGAACATCGGGGAATGCTGGGGGGCCGGCACATCGACCTTCCTGATGCTGGGGGATACCTGTACCCGTTCCTGTGGCTTCTGCGACATCAAGACCGGGCGACCGGCGGCCATCGACTGGCAGGAACCCAATCGTATCGCTGAGGCCGTCCGCCGGATGAACCTCCGTCACGTGGTCATCACCAGCGTCAATCGCGATGAGCGCAAAGACGGCGGCGCGCCGATCTTCGCCATGGTCATCCGCCGCATCCGCCAGGTACACCCCGGCTGCAGCATTGAAGTCCTCATCCCTGACTTCAAAGGCAATGAGGAAGCCCTGAAGATCGTCATGGACGCCCAGCCGGAGATCCTCAACCACAACGTGGAAACCGTGCCGCGTCTGTTCCGCAAGGTCCAGCCGCAGGATCGCTACGAGTGGGCGCGCGCGACGCTCTGTAACGCCCGCGCCATGGACCCGCTCGTCCTGACCAAGAGCGGGATCATGGTCGGGCTGGGCGAGACTTTTGACGAGGTGGTCGAGGTCATGCGCGACCTCGTCTCCTGGGGCGTCAGCATCCTGACAATCGGCCAGTACCTGCAGCCCAGCCGCCAGCACCTGCCAATCGAGCGCTACTACACCCCGGAAGAATTCGACCAGCTCAAGCAGATCGGCTACGAACTGGGCTTCAAGTGGGTGGAAAGCGGCCCGCTGGTGCGCTCTTCGTATCGCGCCGCCGAGCAGGTGCGCGAACTCAGCAAACTGGACTACATCCACCTGCGGGAAGCCTGACTACCCCAGCTGCCCGAACAAGTTTTCTGATCACAGCCCTGCGTCACTTCCCCCAGACGCAGGGCTGTGGTATAAATGGGGTATGCTGTGTCACGTTACTGCCCATCCCTCGCAGAGCGTGCGGGCTTCCGAAAGCTCTGCGTACCGCCTTCCCGGGACGACGTCAGCCGATTTGCAGGTTTGAGGGTTTACTGATAGACAGAATTCATGAGCGACAAACAACCCCCACTCTGGAACATCCGTTCGTCGGATGACGATGACTATCCCGCCACCGGCCGTTCCGGTTCCTCGTCGCCGTTTTACCACAGCGATGATGACGAGGTTGACGAGGACGCCTACCTGGAGGACGAGGAAGAAGCGGAAGAGCAGGACTCCTCGTCTCGGAGCAAGACGACCTATGGCAGCGGCGCTTACGGTAGCGGCGCGAATGCTTACGGCAGTAGCTCGCGCTACAGCCCCGGCGGGTATGGCAGCTCCCAGGATAGCGCCCGCTCATCGTCGTCCTACGGCAGCAGCGGAAGTTCGTCCTCCTACCGCCCCGGCGGATCATCGAGCTACAGCGGCAGCGGCTACACGCCACCCGGTGGACGGCGCGACCAGGAGCAATCTGGCAGCAAACCCAGCGGGTTGCTCAACCGCTTCGGCAGCGGCAACGAAACGTCCAGGCAGCCTTCCCCTGCCCCCAAGGCCAGATCAGGCCCCGGTCTGGGCGAACGGCTCAGCGGCGGCCTGAAGGCGCTGCGCCGCAAGCTCCCCGGCGGCGACCGCCCTTCCTCCGGCAGCAGCCGCGCCAGCGTTACGCGCACGATCGGCCCCGCACCCACAGGCCAGAAGCAGGCGGGCAGCGGACGTAAAGAAGACGGTGGACGCTTCAAGTTCTCGTGGCCTTTTGGCCTCGGCGGGGAAAAGAAAGCAGGCCGGTCAGGGCAGCCTTCCGCGCCCAAAGGACTCAAGAAGTCGCGTCCCCTGCCTTCTACGAGCAAGCGCCCGCGCATCAAGAACGAGGGATTGTCCCTGGATCGCAAGCTGGACCTGGCTGGCTGGGCCATGATCGTGCTGGCCGGGATCATCTTCTTTGGCGCCATCAGCGCCAATCAGGGCGATCTCAGCCGCACGCTGCTACGCATTGTCTACCAGTTGGTGGGCATCGGCTGGATCGCGGTGCCGCTCAGCCTTGCCGCGACCGGCATCTGGCTGGTCTGGCGGCACTTCGGGGAAAGCGTGCCGGAAGTTGACTACGTACATGTGGTGGGCTGGGGCATCACCTACCTGGCCGCCCTGACCACGTTCCACTTTGTCCACCTGCTGAACGTGTCCGTATTCACCGTCGACCAGCTGCAAACGCTGGCGGAGGAAGCGGCGCAGGCCGGCTATGGCGGTGGCTGGCTTGGCGCCCAGATTTACCTCCTGCTCATGCGCAGTCTGGGGGATATCGGCACCTTCATCGCTCTGGTCGGCTGGTGGGGCATCGGCATCCTTGTGGCTACTGATCTGAGCGTGGCCGGGATTATCCGCTTTTTCAGCCGGACATGGCGCAACGCCGTGCTGCGTTACCAGAACCGGCGCGCCCGGCAGGCTTCTTCCAGATGGGTTACCCCCCTGCGGGCCAGAACCGGGGAGGTTGACGAGCTGCCCGGCGGCGCGGCGACCGTCCTGGAAGCGGGCGACGCGCGTCCTGCCCTGCCCGCGGCGGAAAGCCTGCCGCTCAGGACTGGCGGGCAGCCGCGACATTCCGGCGACCTGGCGGCGGTAGACGCTCCTGCAGCAGGAGCGTCAATATCCGCGCGGCCCGTCAACGCGACCGCGGCGACTGGCCCGTTGCCAGCAGAACTCGTTCCCGAGGAACCGGTGACGCTGCAGTATGGCATGGGGCCAGTGCGTATCCGCCGGCCACAGTATGACCGACGTTCCGCCCCGCCAGCCAGCGACTTCGCCGGCAGCCCGCCGGATGAGATCGGCGATGCACCTGCCGCGGCGCTCCACGCTACGGCATCCCCGCTCGAAAGCGAATCCAGACCTGCGATCCCGCCCGCAGTCAGGCTGCCGCGGCCTACAACCAGCGCCCAGGACATCTCGCGGAGTCTGCGGGTGATCGCCCCACCGCCGGCGGAACGTCCGGCAGCGAGCGCGCCGCCGGTCAGTCCGCCCCAGCCCGCCGACGAAGATCGCCCGGTTGCTGACGAAAACAGCGTCGTCGGCGCCAGAACCGGCAACGAACAACCGATCCAGGCCGAACCGGCTATTGCGCCCGTCTCCGCGCCGGAGCCGCACACCGGGGAAGAACACAGCGGCCAGCCAGCTGATGCGCATGACGAAGCGCCGCCTGTCGAGGATTTGCCCCCGGCTCAGCCGCGCAGCACCGCCCGGCGGGTGCTCCGCCCTCTGCGTCCGCCCAGCGACGCCAGGCTAGCGTTTGAGCGAGTTACCTCGATGCCAGGCAACAGGTCGCCGGTCAGTGCAGAGCCGGATGACACGGCAGAGGACGAACCTGATTACGAAGACCTGCCCGATGCCGATCTCCTGCCCACTGACAGCGATGTGCCCGTGATCGAGATCGATGACCCCGCTGAGGAAATGACGCCAGCGCCACCGGCCGCCAGCGAATCGCCCGCGTCTACCCTGCCGGCGCCGCGCTCGACGGCCAGCTTTGCCCAGCGCCCGGTACCCCCGGCGGTACGTCCTGCGCCCTCGCCTGCAACCCCGACCCGCCAGCCCATCACCATCTCCAGGCCAGCCCCGCCGGACGACCTGGAACACAGCACGCAGTTGCCCGACCCGCCCCGAACTACCGCCTGGCAGCTGCCTGACTTCCGCCAGATTCTCGATCCGGCCACCGAGCAGCATATCAATGACGAGGTCTTGCTGGAACGCGCCCGCATTATCGAAGACACGCTGGCCAGTTTCGGCGCTCCGGGCAAGGTGGTCGAAGTCAATCCCGGCCCGGTCATCACCCAGTTTGGCGTAGAGCCGGACTACATTGAGTCGCGCGGCGGCAGGCGCACCCGTGTCAAGGTGCAGGCCATCGCCCGCCTGGCGGACGACCTGGCGCTTTCGCTGGCTGCCCGTTCAATCCGCATCGAAGCGCCCGTGCCCGGCAAAGGGTTTGTCGGGATCGAGGTGCCCAATTCGGAGACATCGCTGGTTAGCCTGCGCGACATCATGGAGAGCCAGGAACTCAACCGGATCGATTCCACGCTGCGCATCGGCCTGGGCCAGAGCGTCGACGGCACGCCCGTCGCCGCTGACCTGACCGCCATGCCGCACCTGTTGATCGCCGGGACGACTGGCTCCGGCAAGTCGGTCTGCGTCAACGCCATCATCGCCTGCCTGCTCTTCCAGAACACCCCTGACGATCTGCGCATGATCATGGTGGACCCCAAGCGCGTCGAACTGACCGGCTACAATGGCATCCCCCACCTGGTCGCCCCGGTCGTGGTCGAGCTGGAGCGCATCGTTGGCGTGCTCAAGTGGGTCACGCGGGAGATGGATGACCGCTACCGCAAGTTCAACGAGCGCGGGGCGCGTAACATCGTCGCCTACAACAAGATGCTCAAACCAGGCGAAAAGCGCCTGCCGTACCTGGTGGTCATCGTGGACGAGCTGGCCGATCTGATGATGTTGGCCCCTGACGAAACCGAGCGCGTCCTGACCCGCCTGGCGCAGATGGCACGCGCTACCGGCATCCACCTGATCATCAGCACTCAGCGGCCTTCCGTCGATGTGGTCACCGGGCTGATCAAGGCCAATTTCCCGGCGCGAATCGCCTTTGCCGTCGCTTCGTCGGTGGACAGCCGCGTCATTCTGGATCAGCCCGGCGCGGAACGCCTGCTGGGGCGTGGCGATATGCTGTTCCAGGCTCCGGACGCCGCCGCGCCCGTCCGTCTGCAGGGCGTCTTCGTCTCCGATGCTGAGCTGACCCGCCTGGTCAACCACTGGAAGGGTATCCACACACCGGAGAGCACCGCTGAGCCTGCCGGGCGGCCCGCAGTAGCGCCGCGCATCACCGGCGCGACCTTCACCGCGCCCAAAGAGGAAAGCCCGCCCGCACGGTCTTTCCCGCAGCGCGAGAGCCACACCCCCCTGGCCAGTCATCCGTCTTCAGCCGCCTTCTGGGAGGCCGATGTTTCGACTGCCGGAACACGCTCCCGCAGCGCCGATGATGTGGATGACATGTACGATCAGGCCGTGGAAGTTGTCCGTCGCCTGAAGAAAGCCTCTGTGTCGCTGTTGCAGCGCCAGTTGCGCATCGGCTATACCCGCGCCGCCCGCCTGATCGATGTCATGGAAGAGCGCGGCGTGGTCGGCCCGGCCCAGAGCGGCAGCAAGCCGCGCAAAGTCATCGGCTACTCTGATGACGACGTTGACCTTGAAGAGGATGAGGAAGCGGATGAGGCCGACCTGCCAGCCGGGAACCGTCTTGCCCCCGATGACGATTCGGAAGCGGACGACCGCTACGCTGCTGAGGATGAACTCGAATACGAGGACCTTGACGAGTTTGACGAGAGCTTTGACGAGGAGGACGACATCTGATCTGTCGCCCGCCTCAAGCCGCTGGTCAATCTCTCGGCAGAACATAACCGCCGCCGTGAAGCTCCCGGCGGCGGTTTTTCTGTTCAGACTGGAATGTTCAGGGCATAGAAACCCACAGCCCGCGGACGAAGTAGTGGCGGCTCTCCAGCCGGGCCGGATCATGCAGATTATAGTGCAGCCGCCAGACCGGATAGCCGTTCTCCACGCGCACAGGCCGGACAACCTGGCCGTTCTCAATCAGGCGCAGCACCGGCTCGCAGTTGTTGTAGTTGCCCGCGTTCGGGCAAATCTCAATGCGCAGTTCAGCCTCGTAGTGCTCCGGAAAGTGCTGGTTGAACAGCAGGCGCACGTGGCTGTAGGGCAACTCCTGCAAGTTGCGGCCCGGTGAATCCAGGCCGCGGTAACCGGTGCTCACACTGCCGTCGATACCGATCTCGCCGCCCAGCGGATCGCCATAACGCACCAGGCTGGTGCAGAACGTGGCAAAGCAAAGCAGCTGCGGCAGCCGATATTTGAGATCGTCGGCATATGGCAGACTCAGATACTCCGCCTCAGTCACCGAGGTGAACGGCCAGGCTACCCAGACGGTGAACCCCTCGCCGGTCACATACATCATCTTGGAGCCTGGCGCGCTGCTGCGGGCCAGCGCCCGGAAAGGCGTCCCCCGTGGGATGGTGCCGATCCGCATACGCGCACCGTGATCCAGATAGGCATTCGGGTTAGCCGCCACACCTGCCAGGTTGCCCAGGGCGGTGGCCACCGGTCGCTCCCCGCCCGCTCCACTTACCGCAGCCTGGCCGCTTCCGCCAGCTACAGGCATCGATGTCGCCGCCAGTGCCTCCACGAAACGGCTGAGTTCCAGCACCACACGCTCGCAGTAGTCCGGCGCTGCCGGGGGGATGCTGTCCTCGGCGCTGGTCTCCTTGCCCAGCAGCAGAGCAAACGCCTGCACCTCTTCCGAGCACTGGATCAGTGGGTCGAAGAAGGTCCACCCATCCGGGCGCACCCCCACCCCCAGTTTGGCGTCGGCCAGCAACTCCAGATCGTGGCGAATGGCGCGCGCGATCTGCCAGTCCGTGCCAAATGTTTGTTGGCCGTACCAGCGATCTTCCGGCACCGGGTTCCCCACCTGGCTGGAAGCAACTTTCAAGAGTTCCATATCCTGGCGAATGCTGAGACTATCTTTGCCGTCCGTCCAGCCAATCGGGAAGACATTCTCGCGGAAGATGCGGCGGCTGAGGGCGTTGAGATCAGCACGGAGGTCGCCGCTTGACCGAGCCTGCTCCTGCACCGCCAGATTAACAAACACGGTATTTTGCTGGGCCAGTAGTGTACAGTAATCGACGCCGGGTTGCTGCGCGGGAAGCGAGTAGGTCAGGTCAGTGCGCTGGAACCACAACGCCAGCGCCTGCTCCTTGCGGGAACAGCGCATCAGGGGATCGCCGCCGATCCACAGCGGCGGTCGGACGCCGGGCCCCAGCTGGCTATCGGCCAGCGCCTCCAGATCGTGCCGGATATCGCGGGCCACCAGCCAGGGCGCCCCTGCCTGGGCGCCAAACCAGTCAGCCGGACGACGATCCGGCCCCAGGAGCGTCCCGGCCAGCGTCTCCAGATCCAGACGCAGGTCCAGGGCGAAGGACTCCGCCCTGACATCAAACGAGTTCGTCCAGACGACCGGGCGGATGCCCTCACCCAGACGATCGTTGGCCAGCGTCTCCAGGTCGGTACGCGCCGCCAGCAGCAGCATCGCGACATCACCCTGCCGGGATGGGGCAGCCAGGCTCAGGCCGCTGCCGGAGAGCAAGCTGCAGATCAGGACAAAGACCACGATACGGATTCGAGAAGCCACAGCACCGCTCCTTCGCCAGGCGCATAGGCCTAACCACATCAGTGAGACCCATTATAGCATCAGCCATCATTTCGCAGGGCGAGCCGGGATTGCCCTGTCCCATGGCCGGATTACTCATCAGGCATTCAGGTGCATCCTATACATATCTAATAGAGTTGCGGTATAGTCACGAGGTATAGTCGGTAGGCACAAATTCACAGCCCAGGACTGGATAACGTTTACTGCTTGCCGGAAGGATACGACTGTGGACAAGAACCCCAACGAGCCTCAGCATAGTGGGCCGATGATATCGTCGCGGCTCTGGATATTCCTGGGCCTCGGCTTGCTTTTGATGTTGGGCCTGCAATTCCTGGCCAGCGGGACATCCGTGAGCAATGAAGTTTCGCTCAGCCAGCTGGCAGACGCCATCAAGAGTGGGAGTGTCACCCGTCTCGTGGTGCGGGCCGAGACTGATATTCTGGCCGAGTTGCGGGATGGCAGCGTCATTGCCAGCCGCAAGGAGCGCGCCAGCAGCATCTACGAAACGCTGCACGGTATGGGTATCCCTGATGAGCGCATCCAGAGCCTGGATATCGCCATCCAGTCCGGGGATACGTTTGGCTCGCTGCTGTTGAGCCTCATTCCTTTGCTGCTGCCAACGGCCTTGCTGGCTTTTCTGGTCTGGCGGATGGCACGCACCGTGCGCCTTGGACAGGATCAGACGCTGGGCTTCGGGCGTAGCCGGGCGCGCGTCGCCCGCGATATGGAACGCCCCACCGTCACTTTCAACGATGTCGCCGGCGCGGATGAGGCCAAACAGGAGCTTCAGGAAATTGTCGAATTCCTCCGGGAGCCGGACAAGTTCATCCAGCTTGGCGCGCGCATTCCCAAAGGCGTCCTGATGGTTGGCCCGCCCGGCACCGGCAAGACCCTCATGGCCCGCGCCGTCGCCGGGGAGGCAGGCGTGCCGTTCTTCAGCATCTCCGGCTCGGAATTCGTGGAGATGTTCGTTGGCGTGGGGGCCAGCCGGGTACGCGATCTCTTTGACCGGGCCAAGAAAGAAGCCCCGGCCATCGTCTTCGTCGATGAGATTGATGCTGTTGGCCGCCAGCGCGGGACCGGCCTGGGCGGCGGTCATGACGAGCGCGAGCAAACCCTCAACCAGATTCTGACGGAAATGGATGGCTTCGAGACGGGTACCAACGTGATCGTCATGGCTGCGACCAACCGGCCCGATGTACTTGACCCGGCGTTGCTGCGTCCCGGCCGCTTTGACCGCAAGGTCATGCTGGATCGGCCCGACGTCAAAGGGCGCGAGGCCATCCTGCGCGTGCACACCAAAGGCAAACCGCTGGCCTCTGATGTTGACCTGGATGCGCTGGCCAGGCTGACGCCAGGCTTCGCCGGGGCGGATATTGAGAATCTGGTCAACGAAGCGGCTATCCTGGCCGCCCGCCGTAACAAGCGTACCATCGGTATGCGCGAATTTCAGGAGGCTATGGAACGGATCATCGCCGGCCCGGAGCGCCGCAGCCGCGTGATCCAGCCCAAGGAACGCGAGATCGTCGCCTATCATGAGGCCGGTCATGCAGTGGTCATGCACTTCCTGCCGGAAGCCGATCCTGTGCACAAGATTACGATCATCCCGCGCGGTCAGGCGGGCGGCTATACCATGAGCCTGCCTGAAGAGGACAGCATGCTCGTCAGCCGGGAGAAGTTCGAGGACCAGATCACCGGTCTGCTGGGCGGGCGAGCCGCGGAGGAAATCACCTTCAACCGGATCACCACTGGCGCTGCCAACGATCTGGAACGCGCCACCCAGATCGCGCGGGCGATGGTCACTCGCTATGGCATGAGTGAGAAGCTGGGCCTGCGCACCTTTGGCGAACAGACCGGTAGCATCTTCCTGGGCCGTGACCTGATGGAGCAACGCAACTACAGCGAGGAAGCCGCCGTACAGATCGACCAGGAGGTGCGCCGCATCCTGGATCACGCTTACCTGCGTGCCAAAGCTATCCTCCAGGAGCACCGTGATCGACTGATCCAGGTCAGCCAGACCCTGCTGGAGCGTGAGACCATCGACCGCGAGGAGTTTGAGAGGATCATGCGCAGCAGCCCTGAGCCAGCTACCGTGAGCGCTGAAGCGGCAGTAGCCTCATAAGTCGTCTTCGCTGTAACAGATAAAAACGCCCGTCCGGCTCAGTCATGCCGGGCGGGCGTTCTTATGATCAGGTACCTTCGCTGCCCGCGATCAGTAGGGCGCGCGCACAAAACGGACGATCATCCGCAGTCGCCCCAGTTCCAGCTCATCGCCGTCACGCAGGCGGTACAGGCGCTCTGGCTCCAGCTGAAAGCCGTTGATGCGGGTGCCGTTGGTAGTGTTGAGGTCTTTGACGTATAGCGCCGCCTCATCCTGCACGATGACCGCATGACGGCGGGAAACGCCATGCTCTTTGCCCCCGTAAGGCGTCAGATCCAGATCGGGGGTGAAACCTGCCAGCGGGTCCCGCCGACCGATGACCACATGTTGGCGGACTTCCAGCCCGATCGTCGTATGATGATCGCCGCCAAGATGCAGCAGCAGACGCCATGGTGGAGCGAGTATACCAGTCTTGGGAGGCATGCTGCTTGGCTGCAGCGTCGGGCAGACGCGCTCGCTCAACAGGGTGGTATCCGCTTTGGTGTTCTTGGGTGGCCAGGGTAACATGGTAGTGCTCTGTAGCTTGCTCGTGCGTATACGAAACCTTGAGCCTCCAGAAAGGCTCAATACTACAATAGCACTTCAGGGCGATCTTTCAAGTAGCCTCTAGTACCATAGGACGCCCCAGTTGCAGGGGATGACATGACCCGGACGCCCACGACCATCCTCGCCGTCATACTGGCAACCTTCGTGCTGATGGCATGCCAGCCAGCGCTGTCCCCATACGCTGGAACCGCGCCGTGGTCTGACGGGCTGGTGATCGGCCAGGCTCACCGCCTGGATGCGCCAGCGGCAGCCTGGAACGGTCAGGCCTGGCTGGCGGCATGGGCGGATGCCAGCACATTGTTCGCCCGCCAGGTTCAGCCGGGGCTGCCGTCCGCCGCCCCCTCACCGCTGCTCACGGACCGCCAGTCCTGGGCACCAGTCTTGCTCCCGGCAACCGATGGTGAGTGGCATCTGCTGTGGAAGGAAGTGAACTCTTTAGAACTGACTCGTCTTTTTTCCGCCCACCTTCAGGCAGATGGCACGTTATTGCGCGGGCCAATGGCGGTGACACAGGATGCCACCGGCGCACTGGCAACTGCATCGGATGGCGGCGGCGGGGTTATCCTCCTGTGGGCGGCTACCAGCGGCGATCGGCCAGCGCTGTATGGCCAGCAACTCGACGGACAGAGTCGCCCCCTGGCCGGGCCAGCGCCGCTTGTTGCTGCCAACGCCGAATACCCGGCCCTGGCCCGCACAGCAGAAGGACGCTGGGTGATGGCCTGGCTGGCTCTTCCGGACAGCCCTCACAATCCGGCCGACAGTCGCGAGGTAGTGATTCAGATGTCCCAATCGGCATTGCCATGGCAGGAGCCAGCCGATCCAGTGGTCATTGGCCGTGCGACCTTCTCAGACCCGGCGCTGTATGTCGAATCGGTGGCTCTCGGTCTGGATCGATCGTTCGGCTACCTGTTCATCAACCGCCGCGATGCCCGTAACCAGGCAGCGCAAACAGAAGTCTATCCGTTCCCGCTTGCAGCTGAAGCAGGCAATCTGTCTGCTCCTGTCTCACCGCTGTCGGTGCGCTTCCCGGCAACAGAGCCACTTACGTCCGGTTCCTTCACTACCGGCTTCAATACCGGCCCCGCCCTGGCGACAGCCAACGCTACCGATCCGGCAGGTCTGCCTGCCGGTGGGGCATACCCCGTCCAGGGGCAGTATGAGGTGCTGCCGGTGGCCTTCGCCGCCGATCGCCGCCTGATCATCGGCTACTTCCAGGGGGGAACGCTGGCCGCGTACCAGATCGCGGCGACCGCCCCCGGTGCGATCGGCGGCCTGACCCTCTCCGCCGATCGCGACCGACATCTGACGCTCACCTGGGCCAGCCTGCCTCACTCGGCTGAGGATCCGGCAGCTTTGCTGCTGAGTACAACCCGGCCCATCATTTCCTCAACCCGGCCATAAGCAGCAATTCTCCCGGCCGTCTGATCACCCGGAAAAGCGCCAATCTTGGAATATCGCCGAAGTATGTTACACTGCTGGACGTACCTGTGCCGGACACAGGCATTGCCCGCCGCTGCAAGACCCAGGGAGTACCACCATGAGCTTCACGTTTGAACATGGCGAATATGTGCTGGTCGTTGGCTCGGCAGGCATTGATGTCAAAGGGCGGCCAGACTACACCCCTGTCAGCGGCGCTTCGGTACCCGGTCGCATTCGCAGCAGCGTCGGCGGCGTCGCGCGTAATATCGCCGAGAATCTCGCCCGCCTGGAAGTGCCCACCCTGTTGCTTTCTGCTGTCGGTGATGATGCGCCGGGCCGCCGGGTACTGGATCGCTGCACCGAAGCCGGTATTGACGTCTCCCACGTGAAGATCGTCCCCGGCGCGAACACTGGCCACTACATGGCCATTCTGACCCCTGATGGTGAACTGAGCATGGCAGTCAACGACTACACCATCACCAGCACCATCAATGCGGCCTACCTGTTGGAACACGAAACATTGTTCCCCCTGGCCCAGATGATCATCATTGACGCTAACCTGGAGGATCGGACGCTGGTCACGTTGTTCGACCTGGCCGCCAAGTATCGCGTGCCAGTCTGCGCCGATCCCACCACCCCATCCCTGGCGGCGCGGCTGCGACCGTTCCTGAACCGCATTATGATGATCACCCCCAACCTTATGGAAGCAGCGGTACTCTGGGGACGTTCCAGCCTGACCTACACGCCCGAAACTGCCCTCAGCGCGGCCCAGTTCCTGCTGGAACGCGGGGTGCGCATCGCCGTAGTGACGCTGGGTGTGCATGGCCTGGCCTACGCCAGCGGCAGCGACCGCGGCCTGATCCCGGCAATCCGCACCGAAGTCGTTGATGAAACCGGCGCCGGTGATGCCCTGACGGCTGGCGTGATCTTCGGCCTGCTCCATGAGGTCCCGCTGGACGAAGCGTTGCGACTGGGCGTGTCGGCGGCTTCGCTGACCCTCCGCTCGCGGGAGACCGTGGTCAAGGAACTGAGCCAGGAGCTGCTCTACGATCAGCTGGTCTTTTAGGGCTACCGGTGATCTCGCCTGCCCGGAGGCCGCTATTCGGAATGGTCTTCTGGCTGGAGAAAATGAATCTGCAGCTTGAGCTGCCCCAGGCGGATTTCATCCCTGTCGCGCACAATACGCGGCTGGTTGGGCATCACCCGCAGCCCGTTGAGAAACGTCCCGTTGGTGCTGCCCAGGTCGGCCACATACAGTGAATAATCCTTAAGCTCCAGCTGGAGATGCTCCCTGGAAACGCCCATCTCCGCCGCCCCATATGGTGAAAGATCGAGGTGCGGCGTGGGCAGGTCCGGCCCGGCCAGGCGTCCCAGGATCAGCGTGCCCGTCTGCTGAATACCCAGGCTTAGCGTTTCACCGCCGGGGATCACGATCGCCACCACCTGAGTATGCTCGTCGATGCGCGCCTCGCCCCAGCGCGGCTCGTTGTGAGGGGGTTCCGGGGGAACCTGGCGGGTCTTCTCGGGCGGCGTCAGGCCCTCCGGCAGCAGGGTCGTCGTCCGCAGGGCGTCATCCACCTTGACAGGCGGCAGCGGCGCAGCACAGGACCAGCATTCCTGCGCGCCAGGGCGATTTTTCCGGTATCCACAGTAAGTGCACACCACACGGCCAGTCACACGGCACCCCCGCTCCGCTATCCCTGAATCTGAGATAGATTATCCGTCCCCAGGATAAATTCCAGAATCATGGTGTTGATCATCGTCTCGACTGGTGCGCGTTCATCCGTGAAGATTGTTGTCGATGGCGTGATCGCCGCCAACGATTCGGCGGCCAGCGCCAGAGTATCCCGCAATAGCGGATGGGCGTCGGCAGGCAGAGCCTGCCGGTTGCGAATGAGATGATCAGCCGTAGTCGGGGTCTGCGTCCCCACCAGCAGCGTATTGAACGAATATGGCACATCGATGGCGTGCACGGTCGGGTAAACCTGCAGCATGGTCGCAGCGATGGCATCAACGAAGCGGCGGTCGGAAGCAGCCCGCCCGACATTGATCATTACCACGCCCTGCGGAGCCAGCTTCTCCCTGACCTCCGTGAAGAACTCCACCGTGGTCAAATGCCAGGGAATGTACGGGACCCGGTAAGCATCAATGGCGATCAGGTCATAGTCGCCGGGCAAGTGGGCCAGCCCATAGCGCCCATCGTCGATGACCACGTTCAGATTGGGCATGGTCATGCCAAAGAATCGCCGCCCTGCTTCCACAATGCCGGGGTCAATCTCGATGCCATCGATGGCGATTGGCCCGTAGACCGCCGTGTATTGCTGGGCGATAGTACCCGCCGCCAGACCGATGATCGCGATCCGGTCGATAGTCGCCGGGTCAACGCCGTCGCTAAAGTAAGGCGCGGCCAGAAACATATCCCAGGTAGCGCCGGTCTGCAAATGCTCCGGATGGTAGACTGAATGCACCCCCTGCCCTTCGTTGAGCATCAACAGGCGCGTCCCGGCAGGCTGGCGGGAGACAGTCATCCCCGGATTGACCTCCACAACCTGGACATAGTTGTAGGCGGTCTCTTTCTCGTAGAGCAGTGTTGTTCCGTCGGGCGCGGGTTTGACCGGCCCGCGGATACTCACCGCCAGCAGGATCAACAGCAACGCCGGCATCCAGGCGTGCGCCAGGGCGTGGCGCGGAGAAAGGCGGTATAACCCCAGCAGAGCCGCCGCCAGCAGGATCAGCGCAAAGAAGCCAAACGTCCAGGCTGTGCCTATTGCCGGGATCAACGCCAGCGTTGGCGCAAACGTGCCCAGCAGGCTGCCCAGTGTAGATACCGCGTAGACCTGCCCCGCTGCGCGTCCTGCCGTGGCTGTATCGGTGACCGCCAGCCTGACCACAAACGGTGAGATGCATCCCAGCAAGGTCACCGGCACCGCGAACAGGAGCGCCACGCTCAGCCCGACCACGATCAACACGGCAAGATCGAGGTCTGCCAGCGCAAACGCGGAAGCCATTTTGAGCGTCAGGGGCCGCGCGACAACCGGCACCAGCCCTGCCGTCAGCGCTGTCCAGGCCAGCAACCGGAAAAAAGGTGCAGGTTGTGGCGAGCGATCCGCCCACCGGCCACCAAGCACATAGCCCAGCGTCAGGTACACCAGCACCAGCGTGATCACCGCCGCCCAGACGATATCAGCCGTGCCCAGGATTGCCCCGATCAGGCGGGTGATGGACATCTCGATGCCCAGCGTAGTCATCCCGGCGATAAATGCTGCGCCGTACAGCAGTCGTCTAGAAATCATGTACTGCATTGATCCCGTTGCTTGCTGCAGTATTCTGCCCGATTCCTGCGGGTACCGTACATCAGCCCCGCCCTATTGTCAAAAATCGCCGGTCTTTCTTTGCCATGAGCTGTGATCAGAATCTGCCAGTTTCTCCGGTCATCGTGTACACTTCTCATGCAGTTAGCTTTGTTCCTGACTACACGAATTCATGATCTATCCGGTTGACAGGGGAAACACACCCTGACCATGGCTATATCGCCCACTCCCTCACACAAATGGCTTGTGGTCAAGCTGGCCGACATCGGCGACTTGCTGACTATCACGCCTGCCCTGAGTCTGCTGCGTGCAGCCCGACCTGCAGACACAGTGCACATCCTGACTACCGCTCACAGCGCCCCGGTTCTACCGCCCGATCTCTGTGACGAGATCATCCTGTTTGACAAATTCGCCTTCGATCGCCCGCGTGATTTGCTCCGCCCGGCTAACCTGTCGGGCGCGCTGGCGCTGGCCCGCCGCCTGCGCCGCGAGCACTATGATAACGTCCTCATCCTGCACCACCTGACAACGCCCTTTGGCGCACTCAAGTATGCCGCCCTGACTCTGGCCAGTGCCGCGCCCCGCCGGATCGGCCTGGACAATAGCCGTGGCTGGTTCCTGACCACGCGGGTCCCCGATCACGGATTCGGTGCAGTCCACGAAGTCGTCTACTGGCTACAGGTGGTCGACCTGGCGCTTGGCGCTGCGGCAACAGCCCCATTTGACCCGGCGAATTTCCCCCTGCGCGTCCGGATCACCGCCGCCGACCGCACCTGGGCCGCCGGGCAACTGCCGCGAGGGAGCGGCCCCCGCATCGCCATTCACACGGGCAGCGGCGGCTACGCCCCCGCTCGCCGCTGGGACCCCCTTGCCTTCGCCGCCGTCGCCGATCAGCTTCACCGGCGACTCAATGCGCAGATTGTGCTGGTCGGCGGGCGCACCGACGGTGTCGAACTCGCCCGCCAGGCAATGGCCCACCCGCCAACCGATCTCTCCGGCAGCACCACCCTGCCCCGGCTGGCCGCGGTGCTGGAAGCCTGTGACCTGTTCATCGGCGCGGACAGCGGCGTGATGCATCTGGCAGCTGCCGCGGGGACGCGCGTCCTGGCCCTGTTCGGGCCGAGCAATGCCGCCGCCTGGGGTCCCTGGTCGGATCGCGCCGCTGTGCTGTCCGCCGGGAGCCGCTGTAGCCCGTGTAGCTACGTCTTTAGCGCGGTGGGGCAGCGCGAAGGTTGCCCGGCCCGCACCTGCATGCGCCTGATCACGCCTGAAGCCGTCGCAGCAGCGGCTGAGGACATGCTCGCCGGACGCAGCGTCGAGCGCGCGACACTGTCCACGCCGCCGCAGAACCGCCGCCTGCGCATCCTGGGCGTGCCGGTTGACGCCATCACCTGGGGAGACCTGCGGCGCACCATCGCTGCCTGGGTTGGCGGCGACACGCCGCGCCAGATTTGCACCGTCAACCCGGAATTTGTGATGGTCGCCCAGCAGGATATCAACTTCTACAACATCCTCAACCGCGCCGATCTGTGTGTCGCCGATGGCCAGGGGCTGCTCTGGGCGGCGCGACACCTCGGCTCGCCCCTGCCAGAGCGCATCACTGGCTCGGATGGCGTCCCGCTGATCGCCCGTTGGGCGGCAGAAGCGGGCTGGTCGCTCTTCCTGCTGGGCGCAGCGGAAGGCGTCGCGGCGCGGGCGGCGGCCATCCTGCAGGAAGCGCATCCGGGCCTGCGCATCGCCGGGACGTATGCTGGCAGCCCGGCCCCGCAGGATGAAGATGACATCGTCGCACGGATCAACACCAGCGGCGCGGATATCCTGTTTGTCGCCTACGGCGCACCGGCGCAGGACAAATGGATCGCCCGCAACCTGCCCCGTCTGCGTGTCCGGGTGGCCGCTGGCGTGGGCGGCGCGTTCGATTTCATTGTCGGGGTACAGAAGCGCGCGCCGCTGGCCTGGCAACGCCTGGGCCTGGAATGGCTTTACCGCCTGATCCAGCAACCCTGGCGCTGGAAGCGGATGACCCGCCTGCCCCGTTTTGTGCTGGCGGTCCTTTGGCGCGGAAGGCGTGGCCCGACCCGCTTCGAAGGCCCACGCCGCTAATCCGGGATGCATTTTCGTCCCCTGAGCGATAGACTTGTGGCCGCAGCTAGCCTGATCGGCACAGAACGCAAGGAGTTACACGCATGAAGACAGTCGGGTACATCGGTCTGGGGCTGATGGGAGCCTCCATGGCCCGCAACCTGATGAAGGCGGGTTATCCGCTGGTGGTGCACAACCGCAGCCGGGCGATCGTTGACCAGCTCGCCGCAGAGGGTGCCACTCCCGCTTTCTCGCCCAAAGAAGTTGCGGCCCAGGTCGATGTGGTTTTCACCAATCTGCCCGATTCGCCGGATGTGGAGCAGGTCGCTCTCGGTCCGAACGGGATCATCGCCGGTGCGCACCCGGGCCTGATCTTTGTCGACAACAGCACCATCAAACCGGAAACCGCCCGTCACATTGCCGCCGAACTGGCTCGCGCCGGCATCCGGGCGCTGGATGCGCCGGTCAGTGGCGGAGACATTGGTGCGCGGGCCGGGACGCTGACCATCATGGTCGGCGGGCCGGCTGACGCCTTTGAGGAGGTGCTACCGCTGTTCCAGGCAATGGGCAAGACCATCACCCATATTGGCGAGAGCGGCGCCGGGCAGGTGGCCAAGGCGGCCAACCAGATCATGGTTGCTGCTCAGATGGCCGGCATGGCCGAAGCGCTGGTGCTGGCGCAGAAAAGCGGCGTTGACCCGCGCAAAGTCGTAGAAGCGATCAGCAAAGGCGCGGCGCAATGCTGGGCGCTGGATACCAAACCGGCGCGCATCTTTCGCCGGGAACTGACCCCCGGCTTCAAAGCCTATATGCAGCTCAAGGACCTGAACATCGTGCTGGATACCGGCGGCGCCTACGCCGTCCCGTTGCCGGTGACCGCCGCCATTCAGCAGCTTTACCGGGCCATGATCGCCGCCGGGAACGGCGACCTGGACAACAGCGCGGTGATCACTGTGCTGGAGGCGCTGGCTGGCGTGACCGTTGGATCTTCTGATGACGACTGAGCATGATTTGTTTTGATCGCTGCTGCGCTATGATGCAGGAACCAGGCTATGATGTGGGGTGATGATCATGAGACTGATGGCTGATCGGGTGAATAACCTGGGGCCGAGCGTTTTTGCGGAAATCAATGCTCTGGCGCGCCAGCATCAGGCGGTCAACCTGGGGCAAGGCGCGCCGGATTTTGACGCACCGCCGGAAGTGATCCAGTCCGCCGTAGAGGCGCTACGCTCCGGCCAGACAGCCTGGTATGCGCCCTCTATCGGGACCCCCGCCCTGCGGCTGGCTGTCGCCGAACATGCCCGTGGTCATTACAGTCAGCTTGTCGATCCTGAGACGGATGTACTGGTCGTGGCCGGGGCCTCGCTGGGTGTCTTCTATGCCATCCTGGGCCTGGTGAACCCCGGCGACGAGGTCATCGTCTTTGAGCCGTTTTTCGATACCTATGTGCCAAACATCGAGATGGCCGGCGCTGTGCCCCGCTATGTCACCCTGCACCCCCCGCGCTGGGCGTTTGACCCGGATGAACTGGCCGGAGCCTTCAATTCCCGGACGCGGGCCATCCTCGTCAACACACCCCATAACCCCACCGGCAAGGTCTTCAGCCAGGAAGAGCTGGCGCTCATCGCTGAGCTATGCCAGCGCTGGGATGCGATCGCCATCGTCGATGAAGTCTACGAGCATCTGCTCTATGATGGCGCAACGCATGTCCGGCTGGCCACGCTGCCCGGCATGGCAGAGCGTACGGTGACGTTGAGCAGCGCCGGCAAGACCTTCGGCGTGACCGGCTTCAAAATAGGCTGGTGCATCGCACCATCGACCCTGCTGGAAGGGATCCGGCGCGTTCATGAATTCAGCATGTTCGCCACCGCCCATCCCTTACAGGAGGCGGTGGCGACCGCCCTGGCTTTCCCGCAGTCGTTCTATGACGATCTGCGGGCTTTTTATGGATTGCGTCGGGATATCCTGTTGCGGATAATGCACCAGGCCGGACTGGAAGTGCTGTTGCCGGATCAGCTGGGAGCGTTCTACCTGGTGGTGGATTTTAGCCGCGTCTTCTCCGGGGACGACCTCGCTTTTGCCCGGCATCTGGTCACGGCATATGGTGTCGCCTGTATTCCGCTCACACCCTTTTATAGCCCGGACCACCGCACCGAGGGGCAAAAGTTGGTGCGCTTCACTTTCTGCAAACGTGAGGATACACTGAGGGTAGCAGAGGAACGCCTGAGTCGCCTGCAGGCACGGGGCTGATCAAAGCGCGGATAACCAGTAGTTCCGGACAGGTTGGCTTTCATCACGTGGTAGCTGGCTGCTCGGGCCTGTTCGAGGAGGATCACGCCGAGCAAGACACATAACTTATGCACATCCTCATTGGAGTCCTGGTTGGCCTCTATGTGGTTAGCGCGCTTTTGCTCTCACTTTATGCCCTGGGCGCGCTGGTACTGCTGGTGCTCTGGCGGTGGGGACGCGCCCGCCCTCTACCGCCATCGGTAATCCCTAGCGACTGGCCGCGTGTGCTGGTGCAATTGCCAGTCTATAACGAACGGGCGGTTATCGCGCGTCTGATTGACGCGGTGGCGGCGCTGGACTACCCGCGCGATCGCCTGTTCGTGCAGGTATTGGACGACTCAACGGATGAAACCAGCGAACTGATCGCCCGCCTGGTCGCTCACTACAGCGCGCTTGGCTACGCGATGGCGCACATCCGGCGGGTGGAGCGCCGGGGGTACAAAGCCGGGGCGCTGGAGGAAGGTCTCAAGCGACAGAGTGCTGATCTCGTAGCAGTGTTTGATGCAGACTTCGTCCCGCCGCCCGATTTTTTGCGGCGGGTGGTGCCGTTCTTCTGCGCTGATGAGCAACTCGGCATGGTGCAGACGCGCTGGGGCCACCTGAACGCGCTGGAGAACGCCCTGACACGCGCACAGGCATTGAGCCTGGACGGGCATTTTGCGATTGAGCAAACAGCCCGCTCACGGGGTGGGCTGCTGCTGAACTTCAGCGGATCAGCGGGTGTATGGCGGGTAGCCTGCATCAAGGCGGCGGGCGGATGGTCCGCGGCGACGCTGGCCGAAGACCTGGACCTGAGTTACCGCGCCCAGCTCAATGGCTGGCGCTTTCTGTACCTGCCAAATATCGTAGTGCCTGCTGAAATCCCCCCGCAGATCGCCGCATACACCCAGCAGCAGAGCCGCTGGGCCAAGGGCACCACACAGAACCTGTTGCTCCACGGCCCGGCGCTATGGCGTAGCCGTCTGAGTCTGTTGCAGAAGCTGATGGGGACGCTGCACCTGGCCCAGTATCTGACGCATCCTCTGATGCTCCTTCTCCTCCTGCTCACGGTTCCGCTGTTGCTGGCCGGTCGCCTGGGCAGCTTACCCCTGGCATCTCTGGGGTTGCTCGGCTTTGCCCCGCCAATGCTCTACCTGGCCGGGCAAATGGTGCTGTATGATGATTGGCCCCGGCGCATCCTGATCTTCCCGGTGTTGATGGGGCTGGGCACCGGACTGGCCCTGCGTAACACACTGGCCGTCCTGGCGGCCCTGCGCGGCGAACCTAATGAGTTTCGCCGGACTCCCAAGTTCCGCAACCTTTCCTGGCGGCAGAGCAGCTATGCCCTGCAACAGGGCTGGCTGCTGCCGGGGGAAGTTTTCCTGACGCTGTATGCCATACTGGCATTGAGCCTGGCCCACCACCATGTACCGTCGCTGGCCCCATTCATGGCCGTGTATGTATTCGCTTTTGGTCTGGTGAGCGGCTGGAGCCTGCTGGAGGGCCTGCAGCTGCACTGGCGCGCCAGGACAGAGCAGGTCTCTGTGCGCAAACGGGTATCTGCATGACTCAGGTGGGGGAGTCGGTTGGGGCCCCGGAGGCGCTCGCGGCGACCATGGCTCCCTGCCGGATCTGGCTGACGGAGACCCCCAGAGCCAGGATGCCCGCAATACCCCACAGAGTATAGGTGACGACCGTCCCGGCGTGCCAGACAACCGCATAAGCGGCGGCTACTTCCTGGGGCGTGCGCACGGTTAGCAGGGCAAAGATCGCGGCAGCTTCAAACGGCCCTACGCTGGCCAGCGTAAAAGGGATGATGATACTGAACGAGGCGGCGACCACCGACAGGGTAAGCGCCGCCCGCATTTCTGCGCTCTGCGGCAAAGTGGGGAAGACCTGAGCCAATACCCATGACCCGGCAACAGAGAGCGCCCAGGCCAGGGCTGTCCACAGGATGGTCGCCAGCAGGCCGCGCCAGGCAGTCAGCGGGCGCAGGCCTGCCAGCAGGCGGGCAAGGAGATCATCCAGCGGAGCGCGCTTCAGCAGAGGCAGCCGGTCGCTCAACCGCTGAAGTAAGTCAAGTGTTCGCTCAGGGGTGTGAGCCAGTACAAGCAAAACGACAAATCCGACAACGGCCACCGCGCCCATCAGCAGCCCGCCGTTGACGGCGGCGCGGTCGATGGTCAGCGCGGGCAGCACCGCTACCAGCAGGATGACCACGGCCAGCATATCGACGATTCGCTCGGCGACGACGGTACTGAGCGCCGCCCAGCCCGAGGGGCCTCCCCCATTGCGGCTGACCAGATAAGCGCGGCTGAGGTCCCCGACACGGAATGGGAGGGTATTGTTGATCAGAAAGCCGATGTTGAGCACGTGGAAAGTGCGGCCAAAGCCAACCTGTCCCCCCAGCAGGATACGCCAGCGCACCGCCCGCGCGGCCAACCCCAGCGTCCAGATTCCGGCTGCCGGGAGCAGATAGCCCCAGCGGGCGCTGGCCAGCGTGCGTCCTACTGCCGACCAGTCCAGATCGCGCAAAGCCAGCCACAGGAAGAGCGCGCTGAAGACCAGACCCAGCGCCAGATTTCGCCAGCGTTTCATGAAGCCATCCTATCCACCCTCCCGGCAAGAAATACAAGGTACAGGGCGCGCCGGAACGGTTCCATTGTACCCGGCCCTCACCTGCCCTGCCCACCGCCGTTGCGCAGCGGTCGCACCTGCTAACGAATGGATGAGCTAAGCGGTCTTAACCGATTCTTCGGGCAACGTTCATGGGGATTTAACTGCTCAGCCGTAAAATAGATAGCGCAAGTCCGTATGTATAGCGAAACAGCGAGGTTATGTTGAGCGAGCAACGTCCGTTAGTGTTATTCACCAATGACGATGGAATCCAGTCGCCCGGTCTATGGGCGGCCGTGGAAGCGCTGGAAGACTGCGCCGATGTGCTGGTCGTCGCCCCGCGCGAGCAGCAGTCCGGTATGGGGCGCAGCCTGCCCGTCACCAGCGAAGGGCGCATCTATGAGCAGAGTCGGCGCGTCAACGGCAAAACGATCACCGTCTACGCAGTTGACGGCACACCGGCGCAGGCGGTTCAGCATGGTGTGCTAGAGCTGGCGCCGCGCCTGCCGGCGCTGGTGGTGTCGGGCATCAACTATGGGGAGAACGCCGGGAATGGCGCGACGATCTCCGGGACGGTAGGCGCTGCCCTGGAGGGAGCCAGCCTGGGCATCCCGGCGCTGGCGATGAGCCTGCAGACGCCCAAAGATTTGCACCTGACCTACGCCGATCTTGATTTTTCTACGGCGGCGCATTTCACCCGCCTGTTCGGAACATGGCTGCTGGAGAACCGGCGGTTGCCGGATGATGTAGACGCCCTGAAGGTAGACGTGCCAGCGGGGGCACGACCGGATACCCCGTGGCGAGTCACCCGACTCTCCCGGCGGCGAGTCTACTGGCCGACGCGCCCGGAACGGATCGCGCTGAGCGACATCGGCAAGCTCGGCTACGAGTATATGGCCGATCCTTCGCGGGCCGAGCCGAACTCGGATGTCTACGCGGTTCTGCACGAAGGCGTGGTGGCGGTGACTCCGCTCAGCCTGGACATTACCTCGCGGACCGATCTTTTCCGGCTACAGCAATTGATCCGGGGTGAGTTACGCTACGGCGAATAGCGCTGCGGGCAGGACTGAACAATAAACGGGACGCCCCGGTCCGGGCGTCCCGTCAGCAGCACAGTCTACGAGTACAGGTTACAGGTCATCCAGGTCGCCCCGATCCAGGGCAATCTGGAACGCACGGCCAATGAGAACGATACTCTCCAGCCAGGTCGAGACTTCATCCTCCTCAAAGTGCTCTTCCAGCACGTCGACGATCGACTGCGGGGTCAGCCTGAGGAAAATCTCGGTAGTCAGGCAGGACATCGCCTGCCAGACCGCATCACGCGATTCGGGCGGGTCTCCCTCCAGGAGGTTATCCAGCCAGCGTTCAACAATGGGGTGAATCTGGGTGCAGGCCGAGCCTTCGGTCAGCTTGAGGTTGGCAAGCTCTTCGAACTCCTCCAGCCATTCCAGCCGTCGGGCGTTGTCCTTGCCCTGGTCCATGCACACACCTCCTTGCCTGCTCAACCCAAGTGTACCCGGGGGGGCGGAAAAAGCAATACTCTTTGGCTGAACTGGCGACGGGCGCGCCGCCACCAACGATCGCATCTACGCTTGACAATCGCGCGGCGAGCGTGGTACTATCCGCGGCGTTTAACAACTGATATGCGTCATCCAGAGCGGTGGAGGGACCGGCCCAGTGAAACCGCGGCAACCCTTGGCCTGCGCAGGCAGGTCAGGAAGGTGCCAAGTCCGGCAGGGAGACACCCTGACAGATGATAGCTTTAGTCGACCTGTCAAGTCTCTTGTCTGCCGCAAGAGGCTTTTTTTTGCCCCCACCCAAGCAGGCGATCAGCCAGTAAGGAGTAAGACCTGTGAGCAGCAATAGCACCTTCATGACATCGCCCCACTTCTTCTTTACTTCGGAAAGCGTCACGGAAGGCCATCCAGACAAGCTATGTGACCAGATTTCCGATGCCGTCCTTGACGCAATCATCAAGGACGATCCCAACGCACGCGTGGCCTGCGAGACGGCCGTCACCACCGGGCTGATCCTGGTGATGGGGGAAATCACCACCAGCACGTACGTTGACATTGCGACGATCGCCCGCGACACCGTGCGCGATATCGGCTATACCCGCGCCAAGTATGGCTTTGACGCGGAAACATGCGGGGTGATCGTCTCGATCAAAGAGCAGAGTCCCGATATCGCCCTCGGCGTCAACCGGGCGTTGGAGGCCCGTGAAGGTCAGATGTCCGACGCCGAGATCGAAGCGATTGGCGCGGGCGATCAGGGTATGATGATCGGTTTCGCCTGCAACGAGACGCCTGAATACATGCCCCTGACCATCAGCCTGGCCAACAAGCTGGCTCGCCGGCTGGCGGAAGTGCGCCGCAACGGGCTGCTGGATTACCTGCGCCCGGACGGCAAGAGCCAGGTCACGGTTGAATACGCCTATGGCAAGCCCAAGCGGGTGGATACCGTAGTCGTCAGCACCCAGCACGCGCCTGATGTTGCCCAGGAACAGATCCGGGCCGATGTGATCGAGCATGTCATCCGGGCGGTGGTGCCGCTGGAACTGCTGGATGACCGCACCCGCATCTATGTCAACCCGACGGGGCGCTTTGTGATCGGCGGCCCGATGGGCGATGCCGGTCTGACCGGCCGCAAGATCATCGTCGACACGTATGGCGGCGTGGCCCGGCATGGCGGCGGCGCCTTTAGCGGCAAGGACGCCACCAAGGTCGACCGTTCCGGCGCTTACATGGCCCGCTACATCTGCAAGAATCTGGTCGCGGCTGGCCTGGCGGAGCGGGTGGAGTTGCAGGTCAGCTACGCCATTGGCGTGGCCCGGCCTACCAGCCTGGCGGTGGAAACATTCGGCACCGGACGGATCAGCGACGAGAAGATCGTGGAACTGATCCGCGCCCACTTCGATATGCGTCCGGCGGCCATCATCCGCGACCTGGGCCTGCGCCGGCCAGTCTTCAAGCAGGTGGCGGCTTACGGCCACTTTGGTCGGGATGATCTTGACCTGAGCTGGGAACGCACCGATAAGGCTGAGCTCCTGCGCCGGGAGGCCGGGCTGGCCTAACAGCGGGCGCTTCTGGAGGTTCCCGCTACTGGCAGAAGCCCCGTCATCGCTGGCGGGGCTTTTGCATTCAGTCACGCGGCTTGCCGGGCGGAGGCGTGGGGAGGCTGAGGGTAAAGGTGCTTCCTGCCCCTTCTTCGCTCTGGAAGTCGATGCTCCCCCCCATTGCTTCCAGTTCAATCCGGGCCAGATACAGGCTCAGCCCGTAGCCATCCACAGCAATCACCTGGGGCTGGCGCGAGCGCTGGAACGGCTGGAAAACCCGATCCTGCTCTGATTGGCGAATCCCGCACCCCTGATCGATCACGCTGATCTGGACGGTATCGCCGGTACGGCTGGAGGCCGCCGTCAGGATAATGGGCGTCTCGGCGGGGCTATAGCAGGCGGCATTGCGCAACACATCGCGCAGGATGTAGGTCAGGCGCACGGGAGAAGCCAGGACCTGCAGGCCATCTGGCACGGTCAGCGCCAGGCGATCGCGCAGGTCGATTGCCCCCATATCAGGATCAACCAGCGACTCTTCGGCGAACTCGTCCAGCAGGTCTTCAATGAAGTTGGCCAGGTAGACCTTGCGGCGCTGTTCGCGGACTTGCTTCTTCAGGTCGCCGGTACGGATGGCTTCCAGCCGCTCCAGCTGGGCGATCAGGCGCTTCAGCCGCGCTGTATGGGCGGCGATGATCCCGGTGAAGCCCATGACCCGCCGCGCCAGCGCCTGAGTATCCGGGCTATCGGCATGCTTGTGCAGTAATTGCGTGACCAGCTCGGCGTGGCCCTGCGTGGCGGAGATGACCATACTGGCTTCCCGGCGGAAGATGGCCGTCAGTTCTGTAATGGCTTCCCAGGCTGGCTGGTCAAAGCTGATCAGCGTCAGGGTCGCTCCGCCGGGGCCATAGATCACGGCTATCCAGCAGGACACAGTAGCCCCTGACAGGTGGGTATAAAAACGGATCGGGTTGGGCGTGCGCCGCGCCTGATCCCGCAGCAGGTTCAGATCGGGCGGATTGCCTTCGTAGGGGGCCTGCATCAGCGCCGCCAGAGCTTCCCATCCACCAGCGCGGACAGCCGGCAGATGTTGGCCCAGAATCGCCCGCGCCGCCAGGTTGTCCAGCAGCAGCCGGCCATCAGCGTCAAATAACAGCACGCCCTGCCCCATGCCGTCCAGAAGAGCACGGTAGTCGATCGGTAAGGATGCGTTCGCCATAGGTTCTCCATGCAGCGCGCCAGCGCGTAGCCCTGATTATGGCCATACCTGACCAACCTGCGCAACCACCTGACGGCCACGGCGAATGTCGCAGTATTCTCAATAGAAATGCGACTCCGTGATAGAGTTGTAAGGACGAGCAAACAACCTGATCACAGGAGCCGCAATGGATACGATAACACAGATTCACGTTGCGTGGG
>JAIOAT010000009.1 GCA_019873685.1 Chloroflexota bacterium | reverse complement strand
CCACAGGGCGGCTGCTACAATGCGAAGCGTTGCTGGCCCCATTCGTCTAGTGGCCCAGGACGTGGCCCTCTCAAGGCCAAAACAGGGGTTCGAGTCCCCTATGGGGCACAAGCTTATACCCTCTTGAGCAAGCCACGAGCCGCGTGTTGACGCACCTTTATCGTGGCTTTTCGCTTCCCCAGGCTCCCGTATCAAGCCTCAAACGTGAACGCAAGGCGGCGATCCGCACTCAGCGGCTTCAATCCGCCACTGGTATTCAGCCTGGTTGCTCTTACCCTCCACGTGCAGGTTTACCACGGCTTCAATGTTACGATTATCGCATCACGTGTACACTTCACATATCATCAATATGGTTGAGATTGATGGCCTATATCAGTAAAAACAATCAAGACCTTGAATTCTTAAATTATATGCCTATACTATTTACATGATTTGCATTGCAGTCATTCGATTATTGCGGAACAACCATTGATGACCGCCCAAAGGATAGCTACATGAGAAGCGAACAAAAAAATCTAGGCTCTCCACAGCCACAGGTTGTGAAAACCAAATTACTGAGGGAAATTAGGCCGGGGAGATTTCTTGGGCTGGGATTTGGAGATATTGCAGCAACTGACCTGCAACTAGTCATAGTTTCTTCATTCCTGGAATTCTACTTTGCTCGCGAGTCTGCTGTTGGCGCAATTAGTCAGCGACTAGGAGAACACTATCTACGTAGTCAGTGGCCAAAAGCAGCCTCTCCGGGAGATGTTGTTGTATACGATCATGTAAAAGATCGTGCAAGAAATGCTGGTGTCAATTTTGACTACTTGGTTGTGTTGTTTACGGGGTATTATGAACCAAGGCCATACAACTTGCCCTCAGACAGTACCCTATGGTTAAATCTAGGACTAAGTAATGTGTCTAAACATCTTCAATTACTACAACCAGCTAGTGTGGATTTGACAGCCCTGGGCACTCAATTTGCACGTATTGAGCGTACAAAGGCGTTTAATATCATAGCTAAATGGGCTTTGGGAATCTTTGACAAAGTTTCTACTGTCAACTTGATTCGAATTACCTCGAATGACTTAGACACATTTGTTGATCTTTTCGAAGCACTATATGAGATTCCTGGTTGGAAGGCTTCATCGTCGGTTGGGGGAGACCTTCAATCGTTGCTTTCTACGGATCTGGGCCCCTATGGTCGAAATGTACAAACTGTCCTCCATAATCTCGATCATAATCCAGTGACTGCAATTGCCTGGTGCAGAACAACTTTGGAATCTGTAGTGCGGGATATTTACAAACACAAATCTAGACCTTATCCTGCAAGCCTACATGAGGCAATTGGTGGATTGAAAGCCATAAGCGCTCTTCCGGAGCAACTCTACACGTATCTGGATGTAGTTCGCAAACTAGGTAATCTGGCGGTTCACAAACCAAGTGCTTTACAGCCTTCTGAGAAAGATGCAGAGATTGTTTTATCTTTGACTTTGCGGGTAATCCAATATTGGAATGAGAACAAGGGACACATCTAAGCGCATCACATAACATATTTGCACCTCATGTGCAGTATACGCGGTCGCAGCAGATTGCAGCTGCACTGATCCTGCTACTCTGGTTGGATCGGTTGTGCATTCTTACCCTGGCCTGCTGTGGCTTGTAGGTCTCAGTCGTTCCGATGCACTAATCTGAAAGCGTGTCTCATTTATTGAGGAAACTCTGCCATAGCGTTACCCAGCATTCTCAACAGGAATGCAGTTCTAGTAAATGTGTATCGGATCTCGGCTGCAAGTTTGATGGTACTTTGCCGCGCTGCCCTGAATCCTATCGCTAGCGAGCTCACGATCTAGCAAGATGGGCGAGGGCTGGCTGCTTCTTACTCTGGTCTAGTGGGTGGGGGGGGACAGTCTGCGAGATGCGGGACACCTAAACCCAGCGTGCGCGAGCAAAGGTGGTTTGAATCTCTCCCTTGAAATATCGTTGCTGGATTTCGTTGTTGCAAGCCGTTTGCATCAGGGTCGGCAAGCAAACCGGCCTAGCCGACAATGGTTCAAAGTCATAGAATGCTGCCAGCGCAAAGGCAATGTCCGCTAACTGGCTCTGGAAACTCGTGGGACTGATTTGCCTCTCTGTGTCCCCTATGGGGTACAGCGAGCGCTCTCACCGTTGACCGGGTGAGAGCGCGTTCGCTTTCTCCGGCGGGGCGGCCGGGCCGCTGCGGCCAGATCATCTGATCGATGGCCCGTATCGCTCCCCGTCGTTGGGCGGTCTGTCTCCGCAGCGGCGCTCACGGGCATCGGTTCCCCGCTGGACATGGTTCCGCCGGTAACGTTTTCTTTTGCGTGAACCATCTTCCGCAAGTTGAAGTCCACCCCCCGCCAGCGGTAAGATTGGCGGCAACGCCCGGTTCAGCCCATACCCAGGAGCGCCCGCCCGCTATGAGCCATTTCATCGCCCTGACCTGCGAAGCGCTGGCGCGCAGCATCTACGCCGTCGCCGCCGCCTCGCCGCATACCGTCTCCGTGCGCCTGTTCAAGCAGGGCCTGCACAACACCCCGCGCCGTCTGCGGGCAACCCTGCAGGAGCAGATCGACGCCATCGCGCCGGGCGAATGCGACGCCATCCTGCTGGTCTATGGTCTGTGCGGCACCTCTACCGTCGGGCTGGCCGCCCGCCACACGCCGCTGGTCATCCCGCGCGCCCACGATTGCATCACCCTCTACCTTGGCTCGCGGGAGCGCTACCAGGAGGAGTTCAACGCCCATCCCGGTACGTACTGGTACAGCGTCGATTACCTGGAGCGCTCCGACGGCAAATCGACGGCCCTCGGCGCGGTCGATATGACTCTCGACGAGGATCAGTACGCGGCTTATGTGGAAAAGTACGGGCAGGAGATGGCCGATATGCTGGTGGAGGAGATGCGCCGCTGGTCGCGCCATTACACCCGCGCCGTTTTCATCGATACGGGCCTGGGCGATCCGGCGCCTTACGAGCACATGGCCCGCGCCAAGGCGGAGGCCGAGGGCTGGATTTTTGAGCGCAAGGAAGGGAACCGCCGCCTGCTGGCGGCGCTGGTCAACGGCCAGTGGGACCCCGCTGATTTTCTGGTTGTGCCGCCGGGGCACGTCATCCAGCAGTCCTACACGGATGGCGTGATGGAGGCTGTGCCGGAAAGCTGACCTGCTGCGACCGGCGTCGGCCGTTTTCCGCTGGCCGACGCCGGTCGCGCTTTCTCCGCCGGGGCTACTCCCCGGTCTGCAGGCCAAAGCCGCGCGGGAAGAGCGGCTCTTCCCCGGCGGCAAGCCGGCTCAGCGGCACCTGATCCATGCTGCGCGGCCAGGTGAAGGGCAACCGGCCGGTGAATGGCTGCAGGCCGAACAGCGCATCGGCCACGCCCTGGCCCTCGCTACCGGGCAGCCAGGCCGCCACCAGGGCGTCCATGTCCTCCAGCTGATCGGTGAGGATCAGCGGTCGCCCGGAGATCACGATCACGATCAGCTTCTCGCAGAGCGGGCGCATCCGCGCCAGCAGAGCGATGTCCGGCTCGGCCAGCGCCAGGTTAGCCCGGTCGCCAATGCCTTCGGCGTAGGGCTGCTCGCCCACGACGGCGATGCAGGCGTCAGGCGTCGCGCCGCCGGCGTTGTTGAAGCGCCCGAAGCGGTCGTAAAAGACCTGCGTCGCCCCATCAACCGTGGCCTCGATGCCCTCCAGGATGGTCGTGCCTTTGGTGATGTCGCCGACCGCGCCCTGCCACTCGATGGTCCAGCCGCCGGACTGGATGCCGATGTCATCCGCCGCCTGACCGCCGACGAAGATGACCGGCGTCGCCGGGTCCAGCGGCAGGACGTTGCCCTCGTTCCTGAGCAGTACCAGCGACTGAGTCACGGCGGCGCGGGCGACGGCGCGGTGCTCCGCTGAGCCGACCTGCGCCAGCAGCGCGTCGTCGCCGAAGGGATGCTCGAACAATCCCAGGGCGAACTTGACGCGCAGGATGCGCCGCACAGCGTCGTCGATGCGCTCCAGCGGCACATCGCCGTTTTCCACCGCAGCGGTCAGCGTGTCGATGAAGCGGTGGTAGTCGTAAGGCACCATGTTCATGTCGATGCCGGCGTTGATGGCCGTCACCACCGCGGTGTAATAGTCGGGTGAAATCTGGTCGATCCCGCCCCAGTCGGAGACGACGAAGCCGCTGAAGCCCAGTTCGCCCTTGAGCACATCGGTGATCAGGTAGCGCTGGGCGTGCATCTTCAGGCCGCCCCAGCTGGAGAAGGAGACCATGATGCTCTGCGCCCCGGCCTCGATGGCGGCAATGTAGGGCGGCAGATGCACGGCGCGCAGAGTCGCCTCGTCAACGTCAGTTACCCCCTGATCGATGATCCAGTCATTGGTGGTGGAGCTGCCCCAGGTTGTGCCGCCATCGCCGACGTAATGCTTGGGCGTGGCCAGCACGGTCGCTGGATCGGCCAGATCGTCGCCCTGCAGGCCGCGCAGGTAGGCGACCGCCAGGCGCGTGACCAGGTCGGTATCCTCGCTGTAGGCTTCGTAGGTGCGGCCCCAGCGGATGTCCTGCGGGACGGCTACCACCGGCGCGTAGTTCCAGTAGATGCCGGTCGCGATCATCTCCAGCGCCGTCACGCGCCCGATCTCCGTCATCAGCGCCGGGTCGTCCGCCGCGCCCAGACCGATGTTGTGCGGGAAGATCACCGTCCCGCGCACGTTGTTGTGGCCGTGCACGGCGTCCACGCCGTAGATCAGCGGCACGCCCAGGCGCGATCGCAGCGCTTCCGCCTGGAAGCCATTGACCATCGCTGCCCAGGCTTCCGGGGTGTTGTTGAAGCGGTCGGGGTAGCCGCCTCCGCCGCTGAGCAGCCCGCCGATGCCCAGCGCGGCGATATCGGCCCGGCGGATGCTGTTCTTCTCCACCAGCGTCATCTGCCCGATCTTCTCGGCCAGCGTCATTCGCGCCAGCAGGTCTTCTACCCGGTCGCCAAGCGAGACGGTGGGGTCCTGGTAGCGCGCGCCGGTGGGGAGGGGAATAGGCGTTGCGGTGGGGATCGGCGTCGGCGTGGGCGGGACGCTTGTCTGGCCGATCTCAAAGAAGATCAGCTGGCCGAAGAGCGACGGGTCCAGGTAGGAGCGGTCAGCCGTGTCGAAGATCGACCAGATCAGCTTGGTGTCGCGGTCGGCGCGGGATGCGCCGTTGAGGTGCACCTGGAAGCCGATGACCGCGCCATGCGCGACGGTGATGTCCCAGACGTCATTGTGCAAGGGCACGGCGGCTTCAACAGCGTAGCCGGTCGGCGTGGCGGCGGCGGTGGCCAGCGCATTCGCCGTCAGCCCGCGCATCCCGCCGATTACGGCCTCTTCCGGCGCACAGCCCATATTCAGGGCCGGGATGGTGATCTGGGCCACGCCGTCCACATACTCGCGGAGGGTCAGGTCACCCGTGGCGTTCACGTAGAACTCGACTGAGTCCTCGTTCCAGTATTCGGTGCCGTGGGCGCCGCTGATGATGTTGCTGTCGATCACATCGGCCATGAAGTAGAGGTAGGCGGCGTCAGCGGCGGCAGCGAAAGTGATCGCCGGAGCGCCGGTCGATAGGTCGGCGTCAGGCGGGACGGTCACGCGCGGGACGCCCGCCCAGTCGCTCAGGTCGCCGTCCAGGGTGATGGTCAACGGGAACGGCGCCAGGTAGGTCTGGCCCGGCAGGCCATCCGGAGCCAGCGGCCCCTGGGCGGCAGCAGGGATAGGCGCGGCCACGGTCGCCGCGGCGACCGCCGCAGCCCCCAGCAACAGCATCATGATCAGACGAGCAGCAGGGTGCATGGTGTTTCCCCTTTCCTGGCTGATTTTGCACTGCGGCGGTGATGCTGGCGCTGCACTTCACTTTCAGTGTACACCATGCCAGCGCCGGGTTCTCCGGCAAAAGCAGCCCCCGGTGGAGGGCCGGGGGCGGGGAGCCAGGATCAGGCTTTGAGGCGATCCAGGTATTGCTTGCGGAACTTGGCGACTTTGGGCGCGATCACCACCCGGCAGTAGCCCTGCTCCGGATTGTTGCGGAAGTATTCGCGGTGGTAGTCCTCCGCCGGGTAAAACGCCTTCAGCGGCGCCACCTGGGTGACGATAGGGGCGGGCCACAGACCCGCCGCGGTCACCTCCGCGATGGCCTGCTCCGCGATGCGCTTCTGCTCCGGCGAATGGTAGAGGATGATCGACCGGTACTGCGGGCCGACGTCGGCGCCCTGCCGGTCAGGCGTGGTGGGATCGTGAATGGTGAAGAAGATGTCCAGCAGGTCGCGGTAGGTGATGACCGCCGGATCGTAGGTGATCTGGACAACCTCGGCATGGCCGGTCAGGCCGGTGCAGACCTGGCGGTAAGTGGGGGAGGGGACATGCCCGCCGGCATAGCCAGGCTCCACCTTGAGCACACCCCGCAACAGCTCATAAACCGCTTCCAGGCACCAGAAGCATCCCCCGCCCAGCGTGGCAAGTTCCGTGTTCATCCCTGTCAACCTTTCTCCAGCTACATTGCCCCAAAATTATACCGGGTCAGTCCGCTATTGGCCGGGCGGCTGGATGAGCAGTTGGTGAGACTGTGGCTGGGGGTGGGCGCGGTCATGTGGATGAGATGATGGAGGAAACCTCAATTCTTTCTTAAGGATCATTGGGCAAGAAGCTGTGATAGAGTTGGGTAGAACGTTCAATTGAACGTTCACTTTTGCGGTCTGGAGGGGGCATGGCCGCCAAGACACCCACCATGAAAGACGTGGCGCGACTCGCCGGGGTCTCCGTGCAAACGGTGTCGTGCGTGGTCAATGGGACGGGTAGTATTTCCACCCGCACCCGCCAGCGCGTGCTCCGCGCTATTGATGAACTGAACTACCGCCCCGATCCCATCGCCCGCAGTATGCGCACCCGCCAGACCCGCCTGATCGGCCTGCTGGTGCTGGACATCACCAACCCCGTTCACTCCGTGATCGCTGAAGCGGTGGAAAGCGCCGCCCACGCCAACGGCTACAAGGTCATCCTCTACAACGTCAGCAACAGCCCGGAGCGCGAGCGTGAAAGCCTGGAAGCGGTGGCCGAAGGGCTGGTTGACGGGCTGGTCATCGTCAATTCGGTGGACCGCGAGCGCACGCTGCGCTTCCTGGCTGAGGAAGAGATTCTGTCGGTGCTGATCGACTGCCAGTCTGATTTCTCCGTGCCAACGGTGATGGTGGATAACGTTCGGGCCGGGTACGTGGCAACCGAACACCTGATCCGGCTGGGGCATCGGCGCATCGCTCACATTTCCGGTTCCGCGCCGATGATCATCTCCCAGCAGCGCCTGGAAGGTTACCGCCGCGCCCTGGCTGACCACGGCCTGACTTACGAGCGGGTGGTTTACCTGATGAAAGCGTCCTGGGACTGGGATTTTGCCTCTGGCTACCGGGCCATGCGCGAACTGCTGGAAGGCGATCCACGTCCGACGGCGGTCTTCGCCGCCAGCGATCAAATGGCCATCGGCGCGTACCGGGCTATTGTGGAGGCCGGGTTGCGCATCCCGCAGGACATCTCTGTGGTGGGCTTTGATGACATTGAAGCTGCCGCGTATGCCACGCCACCGCTGACGACGATTCGCCAGCCATTCACGGATATGGCGGCCAGCGCGGTGGCAACGCTATTGCGGCTGATGGACGGGCAGCGTGCCGAGGAAACGCTGCACATCCTGCCCTTTGAGCTGGTTGTCCGGGGTTCTACGGCGGAGGCGCCCCAATGAGGGTCATCCTGGGTCTGGAACGGTTTCTGGCTGAGCCGCCGGCGATCGTGCGCGGGCGGCGACTCGGGCTGGTCGTCAGCGCCAGCAGCGTCGATCCCGATCTGATCAGCACGGTGGAGCGCCTGCACGCGGCTGGTGGTTTCACTCTGGCGGCGCTCTTCGGGCCGGAGCACGGTCTGCGCGGGGAAGCCCAGGCTGGCGAGAAAGTGGCTACGGCCACCGATCATGTGACCGGCCTGCCGGTCTACAGCCTCTACGGCGAGACAAAGAAGCCCACGCCAGAAATGCTGGCCGGGCTGGATGCGCTGGTCGTGGATATGCAGGACGGCGGCGTGCGCTTCTACACGTACCTGTACACGATGGCCTATGTGATGCAGGCGGCGGCGGAGGCCGGGCTGCCGGTCGTTGTCCTGGATCGGCCTGCGCCGCTGGGCGGCCTGACGATCGAGGGGCCAGTGCTCGATCCTGCCTACGCCTCGTTTGTCGGCCTGTACCCCATCCCCATCCGTTACGGGATGACCATCGGCGAGGTCGCCCGGCTGTTCAATGAGGCGTTTGGCATCGGTTGCGATCTGACGGTGATTCCCATGGACGGCTGGCAGCGAGCCATGTGGTACGACCAGACCGGTCTGCCGTTCATCCCCCCTTCGCCCAACCTGCCGACGCTTTCCGCGCTGACGCTGTATCCCGGCACCTGCCTGATCGAGGGCACAAACCTTTCCGAAGGGCGCGGCACTACTAAGCCGTTTGAATACCTGGGCGCGCCCTGGATCAGCGACCCGGAACACCTGGCGCGGGACCTGAACGGGCTGGGGCTGCCGGGGGTGCGCTTCCGCCCGGTGTACTTCAGCCCGACTTTCAGCAAGCACGCCGGGCAATCCTGCCGGGGGGTGCACGTGGTTGTGACCGATCGGGAGGTCTTCCAGCCGGTGACGATGATCCTGTACCTGATCCGGCAGGTGAGGTTGGCCTACCCCGATCATTTTGGCTGGCGGGAACCCTGGGAACCCGGGGGACATTACCCGATCGATCTTCTTGCCGGTGGCGACACGGTGCGCAAGCACCTGGACGCCAATCGCCCTATCCCGGAACTGGTCGAAAGCTGGCGGGACGGGCAGCAGCGTTTTGCCGATCTGCGGCGGGCTGCCCTGCTGTACGCCGGCTGACCAGCCGGGACCATCCATCCGGTGTTGCATGACACCAGGCAATGCTATTTGTCTCAGGGAGGAAAAGATGTTGTCGAAGCGTCCTGTTGCAGTTCTTCTTATCCTGGCCGTTTTGCTGGCGGGGCTGGCCCCCGGCGTCATGGCTCAGGAACCGATCAAGTTGACCGTGCTCACGCACTGGGGTGAGGAGCGTTTGCTCGTCGCCCAGCAGGCCATGATCGATGAATACGTGGCAGCGCACCCGAACGTGAGCATCGAGCTGCAAACCGTGCCGTTTGAGGAGCTGCTCACCCGCATTGTGACCTCCCGCACGGCTGGCACCAGCCCCGACATCTATCACATTTACAACCTGTGGCTGCCGGAGTTCACCAATGGCGGTCTGCTGGCTCCGATGCCGGAAGACCTGGCTGCCTGGGTCAGCGAGAATGCTGCCGCGACCTCTGTGGTCGGCGTGACCTACAACGACCAGCTGTGGGGCGTGCCTACCGAGGTCAACACCTACCTCTTGCTCTACAACAAACGCCTGCTGGCTGAGGCTGGCTACAGCGAACCGCCCAAGACCTTCGAGGAACTGGTTGAGATCGCCTCTGCCATCACCAAGAAGGACGAGACCGGCGCGACGACCCAGACCGGCTTCGCTGCGATCACCGGCTGGGACTCCGGCGTGGTGCATCCGTTCATGGCCCTGCTGTTCTCCAATGGCGGCGAATACTTCAACGAGGACTTCACTGAGGTCGCTTTTGGGAACCAGGCCGGGCTGGAAGTCTTCCAGCTCTACCAGGATCTGCTGGACAGCGGCGGGATGGACACCAGCATCTCTGGCTGGGACTTCCCCAATGGCACGGTGGGCATGATCATCATGGCCAACTGGTGGCGGGCCACCCTGCGGGCTTCTGAGAACATCGACTATGAGACCGAGGTCGGCGTGGCGCCCATCCCGGTTGGCCCCAGCGGCACCGAAAGCTCCACCCTGGCTTACAACTGGCTGTGGAGCGTTGACGCCAACTCCCCCAACCAGGAAGCGGCCTGGGACTTTGTCAAGTGGATGAACATGCCGCGTGGCGAGGGCGAGCCTTCGCCGATGGGCAACTTCCTGGTCAACGAACTGGGCGCGATCCCCAGCCTGCTCCCCGATCAGGCCGCCTTCGCTGAGGACCTGGGCGATCACTTCCTGGCGCCGTTTGTGGCCTCCACCGCCTACGCGCGGCAGGAGCCGGTGATCGGCGGCAGCCAGGAGATCAAGAGCCTGCTCCAGGTTGAGATCGAATCGCTGTTCACGGGCATGACCGATCCGCAGTCGCTGATCGACTACGTGGTGCCGGAAGCCAACGCCATTCTGGAAGAGTTCCGGGCTGGCGCGGGCGGCTAAGCGCAGTACACCCTACCGCCGGGGAGGGGCCAGCCGCCTTTCCCCGGCGGTTCCCGGCGGGCCTGACCGCCATCCCTGTTGCCAGTAAGCGAGGTATGCAATGCGCCCTCCTAATGTGTCTATCAACGGCCAGGCGCGGTGGCGTCCTGCTTCCTGGCCGAGCAGCGGCCTGATGCGCCGGCGGATGATCTGGGGGTATGTGTTCATCGCCATCCCCATTCTGTGGCTGCTGGTGTTTTCGCTGGGGCCGATTCTGTTCAGCGGGTGGGTTAGCCTGCACCGCTGGGACATGATCACGCCGGTGGCGCAGATGCCGTACACCGGCCTGGAAAACTACGATTACATCTTCACGCGGGATAACGTGTTTCCCAAGGCGCTGGGCAATACCTTTCTGTTTGCCATCGGCGGCGTGACCACGAATGTCATCCTGGGGTTGGCCTTTGCCCTGCTGCTCAACACCAAAATCCGGGGTCGCACGCTCTGGCGGGTGCTGTACTTCCTGCCGGTGATCACGGCGCCGCTGGCGCTGGGCGTGATCTTCGCCTTCATGTTCAACCGCAATTACGGCGTGATCAACAACCTGCTGGTGGCGCTGAACCTGCCCCGGCAGGGCTTCCTGAACGATCCCAACCAGGCGATGTTCGTGCTGATCGCCATCGCCGTTTACCAGTACGTGGGCTACTACATCGTCATCTATCTGGCTGGCCTGCAAGACATCCCGCAGGATTACTACGACGCAGCGCGGGTAGACGGCGCCAGTTACTGGCAGGAACTCTGGTACATCACCCTGCCGCTGCTGCGGCCTGTGATGCTGTTCATCATCGTCACCAACACCATCGGGGCGTTGCAGGTCTTTGACCTGGTGTTTGCCACTACTGGCGGTGCGCCGGCCAACAGCACGATGACGGTTGTGCTGTACATGTACAATACCGCGTTCAAGTACTCCCGGATGGGCCGGGCCTCCGCGATGGCCTTTGTGCTGTTCGGGATCATCCTGCTCATCACGATCGTCCAGCTGCGGCTGTTCCGCGATCGCACCACTGCCTGAGGGGGATGCCATGATGCAAGAGCGAAATCTGCTGCTGGAACGGCTGGGGACGGCGCTCAAATACGCCATCCTGATTATCGGCGCGATCATGATGGTCTTCCCCTTCGCCTGGATGCTCGACGCCTCGCTGATGACCTCCAGCGAGATTCAGCGCCGGCCGCCAGCCCTGTACCCGGCGGAGGTCCAGTGGCAGAACTTCACCCAGCTGCTGGATGTGCTGCCGTTCGGGCGGCTGTACCTCAACAGCCTGATTGTGACCATCTCCACGGTGATCGGCGTGCTGTTCACCAGCTCGCTGGCGGGCTTTGCCTTTGCCAAATACCAGTTTCCCGGGCGGGAAGTGCTGTTCTATATCATCCTGGCGACGATGATGATCCCCTTCTTCGTCACTCTGATCCCTGTGTTCTACATCGTGCGCCAGCTTGGCTGGATCGATTCGTACCAGGGGTTGATCCTGCCCAGCATCACCTCGGCCTATGGCATCTTCCTGATGCGCCAGTTTATCGTCTCCATCCCGGATGAACTGCTCGACGCGGCGCGCATTGACGGGGCGCCGGAACCGATGATCTACTGGCGGATCATCATCCCGCTGACGCGCCCGGCGCTGGCCACGCTGGGGACGTTCGTCTTCATCGGATCGTGGAACGCCTTCCTGTGGCCGCTGCTGGTGATCAACAGCCGCGATCTGTACACGGTGCCGCTGGGCCTCAATACCCTGCGGACCTTCGCCGCCGAGGCGCGTAACCTCAACCTGCTGATGAGCGGCACGGTGCTCTCGGTCGTGCCGACACTCATTCTGTTCATTTTCCTGCAGCGTTACTTCATCCAGGGCATCACGCTCACCGGTCTCAAAGGATAGAAGCATGCAGATCAGACCTTACCAGGGGACGGACGAGGCGGAAGTGCTGGCTGTCTGGCACGCCGCCATGACTCATGACCGCATTTCCCCCAACATCTTCCGGACACAGGTGCTGCTTGACCCCAACTTCACGCCGGAAAACCTGCCGGTGGCAGTGGAAGATGGGCGGGTAGTGGGGTTTGTCCTGGCGCTAACCCGGCAGGTGCCCCTGTTCCTGCAGGGGCTGGAGCCGGAGAAAGCCTGGATCACAGCCTTTGGCGTCCACCCGGACTACCAGCGGCGGGGGATTGGCCGCGCGCTCTTCGAGCATGTGCTGGGCCGCCTGCGGGCGGAGGGGCGCAAGACAGTGGACATCTCCCCGTATGTGCCTAACTACTTCGTACCGGGCGTGGATGTGGCGGCCTACCCCGGAACCATTACCTTCCTGGAGCAGGCTGTCGGCTTCCGCACGCTCTACCGGGCGATCAGCATGGGCGCCGACCTTTCCGGCTTTCAGATTCCGCCGGAAATCCTGGAACTGGAGCGCCGCCGGGAGGCGGAAGACGGCATCACCATCCGCCCGGTCACCGCAGCCGACCTGCCGGAACTGATGCCGTTCATCGTCAGGCATTTCGGCTGGGACTGGTACCGGCACGCCCAGGCTTACCTGCTGGAGCTGTTCGGCGGGTCGCCGCATCAGATCTGCTTCCTGGTGGCGCGGGAACGCGGCAGGATTGTCGGCTATTGCCAGCAGCGCGGCGAGCGCTTCGGGCCGTTCGGCGTGGACCCGGAGTGCCGCAACAAGGGCGTTGGGCGGTTGTTGCTCTTCCGCTGCCTGGAGACGATGAGCGCCCGGAATGTCTACTTCGCCTACTTCCTGTGGACGGGTGAAGACGCCGCCCGGCTGTACGCGCTGGCGGGCTTCAAGCGCCGCCGGGAATTCGCTGTGCTGCGCCTGGATCTGTGAACTGGACTCAATTAAGGAAGGCGACTGATGGCCAAGAATCACCTGATGGTTGTTGGCGGGCATATCTCCGACCCGGAAAACATGGCCGGGGCGCTGATGCTCAAGCACAAGCGGGCCGGCTGGGATGTGACCATCGTAGCGGCTACTGCCGGCGAGAAAGGTCACCCCACGCTCCCGCCGGAGGAATACCTCAAGATGCGGCTTGAGGACGCCAGGGCTTCCTCCGAGTTTATCGGGGCGAACTTTGAACTGCTCCCTTACCGCGATGGCGAATTGCCGGTCAACGAGGAATCCACCTGGTTGATGGCCGACCTGATCCGCAAGTACAGGCCGACGGTCATCCTGACTCACTGGCATGGCAGCATGCACCAGGATCACGCCGCGACCAACGAGATCGTGCGCAAGGCGCTCTTTAAGGCCGGGCTGCCCGCCTTCAGGCGGGAGTATCCGCCGCATTCACCACGGGCGTTGCTGTTCCCGGAAAACTGGGAAGACATGGAAGGTTACGTGCCCGATATTTATGTGGACGTCAGCGATGTTTTTGACGACTACCTCAAGCTACTCAAAACCCATGCCTTGATGCGGGAGAACTACGCCAGCTTCCGTTATTACGACTACTATGAGGCGCTGGGCAAGATGCGCGGCGCGCTGGCTGGCTTTGACCGGGCGGTGACCCTGATGTACTCCCACAGCATGTATCGCTTTGAGCGCCGGACAGGACTGCTGCTGGACGAGTGATATGCGGCTGCTGGCGGTAGATGTTGGAGGCACGAAAGTCGCGGCGGCGCTGGTGACCGACCGGGGCGAGTTGCTGGCCAAAGTCCAGGAGCCGACCTGCCTGGAGGGACCGGAAGCCGTGGTGGCGCAGATCGCCGCCCTGGCCCGGCAGCTTGACCCCGGGGGAATCTTCAGCGCGGTGGGGGCGGCAGTGCCCGCCGCGCTGGCCAGCGATGGGACCGACCGCGTGCTGTGGGCGCCCAACCTGCCCGGCTGGCGTGATGTGCCGCTGCGGGAAATGTTGCGGGCGCGGCTGGGCATCCCGGCCTGCCTGGAGTTTGACGGCCACGCGGCGGCGCTGGGCGAATGGTGGGTCGGCGCTGGGCGCGGCTATCACAGCCTGGCTTCGATCATCATTGGCACCGGCATCGGGGGCGGCTTCATCGTCAACGACGCGCTGTGGCCGGGGCGGGATCGCCTGGCCGGGGCGGTCGGCTGGTTCCCGCTGGCCGGGCCGGACGGCCCCGATCACTGGGAGAATCTGGCCGCCGGGCCGGCCATCGCCCGTCGCGCGCGGGCGCTGCTGGCGGCGGAGGAGCCATCTGCGCTGGAGCCGGAAGCGCTCACGGCGCGGGAAATCTTCGAGGCGGCGCGGCGCGGCGATCCCCTGGCCTTGCGGGTTGTGCGCGAGGCGGCGGTCGTGATCGGGCAGGGCGTGGCCAGCGTGATCAGCCTGGTCAACCCGGAGATTGTGGTCCTGGGAGGGAGCGTTGGGCAGCAGGGTGACCTGCTGTTGCCGACGGTGCAGGAAACGGTAAACCGCTGGGCCCAGCCGATTTCAGCCAGCGGTGTACCGATCGTCAGTTCGACGCTGGGGGAGGAAGCCAGCCTGCTGGGGGCGGCGTATTCCGCCTTTCGTCGTCTTGATCTGTCAGGAGCGTAAGCATGTCCGCTGAGACCTATTTTCAGAAGGCTGCTGGTTTGCTGGAAACCATTCACCGGACGCAGCTTGGCGCCATTCAGAAGGCAGCCAAAGCCTGCGCCGCTTCTATCGCCGCCGGGCGGGCCGTGCATTTCTTTGGCTCTGGCCACTCCGTCCTGCCGGTGATGGACATGTTCCCGCGCTATGGATCGTATGTCGGCCTGCACCCGATCATGGATCCGCGCCTGATGTGGTTCAGCGTCACCGGGCCGGGCGGCGCGCGTGAACTGCTGTGGCTGGAGCGCACGGAGGGCTATGTCGCCCAGGTATTGCTCTCGCACAACCTTGATCCCCGCGACTCGCTGGTGGTGTACTCGCACGGCGGCCTCAACGCCGCGCCGGTGGAGATGGCCCTGGCTGGCAAGGAAAAGGGCCTGACTGTCATCGGTGTCACGTCGGTCGCCAACCATCAGATCAACAAGCCGACTCATTCGAGCGGCCATTCGCTTTACACGGCAGCGGATATCGTGATCGACAACTGCTGCCCGCCGGAAGACGCGCTGGTGCCGGTGGAAGGCCGCCCGGAGAAGGTCGGGGCCAGTTCCACGCTGGCGGCGGTGGCCATCACTATGGCCCTGCTTTCTGAGATCACGGCGGAACTGGTGCGGCTGGGGCATGCTCCGGAGCGCATCTTTGTTTCGCCCAACGTCAAGGAAGTCAGCCCGGAAAACAACCAGCAGGTCTTCCGCGATTACATGGCCTTTGAAAAGCGGCTGTAAGCGGGGAGCGCAGGCCTGCTCCGGCGCAGCGCCGGGAGGAGGGAGGATCATGACGGCTCAACGCATGGCAGTGATCGTGCTGGTTGCCGGTCTGTTGATTGCTGCAGCGGGCGCTACTGCTCAGGGTGGGCCGGCCTGGGTGGTGACGGAAGCCGCGCCGTTGGCGCTGCCCAGCAGCGTCGGGCTGCGCACTTTCCCCGCGCCGGACGGGCGGCACTACGCCTACGAGAGCGCCGTCCGCCTGAACGGCCATATCGACCGCTTCCTGTGTGCGGCGGATAGCCTGTCGGCTACCGAGGCGCTGTGCCTGGTTCCGCTGGAGAATGTGGAGCGCGGCCTGGACGTGGAAGCGCGGACAGCCTTCATGCCGGTGAGCTGGGCGGCGGATGGCTCGCGGCTGGCTTTTGTGGGCCAGCCGCTGCTGACCGGCGAGGATGTCGACCTGTGGATCATGGACGTGGCCGCCGGGACATGGACGAACCTGGCTGATGACGGTTACGATGGCCCGCTGACCGCCGCCGAAGCGCCGCCCGGCGTGACGCTGGAACTGCAACCCGCCTGGTCGCCGGATGGCGCGTTCGTCGCTGTCGAGCGCACTGTTATCGGCGCTGGCGGCGCTTTCCAACCATCCACGATCAGCCTGGTCGAGACGACGACGGGCGCCGTGACCGACCTGACCACGCTGCCCGGCAGCAGCCAGTACCCCTTTGACGCCGGGGCGACAGCGGGCCTGACCTGGTCGCCGGATGGGGCGCAACTGGCGCTCAACGTGGCCCATAGCCCGCTGGACGCTGCGGTTGACGGCGTGTGGCTGGTGGACCTGGAAAGCGGCGCGCTGACCCAGGTCGCGGCGCTGGCGGACATTCAGGCCAGCCTGAGCGCGGTCTATCCGGAGGTGACGCTGGCCAGCCTGGGGCCGCTGAGCTGGTCGCCGGATGGGGCGCGGTTGCTCTTCTGGGCGGGCAACATCAACGCCAACCCGGTAGCCATCTGGGCCTTCTGGATCACCCTGGCGGACGGATCGATCACTCCGCTGCCGCTGCCGGCCCATCCCAACGACAGCGGGACGCGGCGCGGCATCTGGCCGCTGCAGGCCGCCTGGTCGCCGGATGGCGGATCCGTGCTGGTCGCTGCCAGCGGCAAGCTGCCGGATGAGACGCTGGAATCGCTCGATCCGGCGGCGCGGGCGCGGATGAGCGTGCGCCTGGTGGATGTGGCCAGCGGCCAGAGCTTCCTGCTGGGCGGCCTGCCCGCCGGGACGGCGGCCCCGTTCTACCTGGCGACCTGGGGGCCGGATGGCGACGCCCTGCTCAACGGCTACCACCTGCGCCTGGCGCAGCCGTAACACTCATTGACCTGATAAAAATACAGCAGACGGCCGGTTCAGCCTCATGACCGGCCGTCTGCTGTTTCCTGCCGCGGTGGTCTTTAGCTCAGCAGGGCGGCCAGAGCCGCGCCCGGCCAGGCGAACCAGTGGCGGGAAACGACCGCCCCGCTGGCGGCGTCACAGGCTTCGAAGAGAGCGTCGTCCCACTGGGCCATGCGCATGATTCTCCTCCAGATGTCAGATCAGGCGGAATAGGTGGGCCAGCAGGTTGGGCTGGTAGCCCATCTGCTGGGCGGTCGCCATGATCAGCTGGCGCGTCTTTTCGGAAACATCGCTGTAGCCCGCCAGCGCGCGAAACTGTGGTGATCGAAAAGCCGGTTTCTTCCGCCAGATCCTTGAGCGTGACCCGCACCGGAAACTCCTGTCCCATAACCGGATGAGCGCCTCCAACACGCGTAGCGACAGGGATGAGCCAAAACCTCTTGGATCATTCATGCCGCGATGACTGCTGGCAGCCTGCTGACCGCAGGCAGCGGGAGCCGGTCAGCCCGGCTTTAGATATAATGGCAGGTGGAAGCACCCGGCAAATGACACCCGTATCAGGCCCGGCCAGGTTCAGCCTATGGTGACCGAACTGCACATCTTCATCAGCTCAAAGATGCAGGAGCTGGCGGCGGAGCGCCAGGTGTTGCGCACCTTGCTGCCGACGCTCGGCAATGAGCTGGTCAAACTCAGCGCCTGGGCCTTTGAGGAAGATGCCCCGGCTTCACAACGCTCGATCCGGGAGGTGTACCTGAGTGCGCTCAAACAGTCCGCGCTGTACATCGGCCTGTTCTGGAAGGAGTACGGCGAGTGGACGATTGACGAGTTCCAGCGGGCGACCGAATGGGGCATCGACCGCCATATCTATGTGAAATCGGTCGACGCCGCCGGGCGCGATCCGCGCCTGCAGGCCTTTCTGGATGAGCAGAGCAACGTCATCGCCGGGATCACCCCCCGTTGGTTCACCGACCTGGACGACCTGCGGCGGCAGGTCAGCCGCTCGATTGCCGTCTGGCTGCGCGACCGGTTGCTGCGCCACCTGGGCGACAGCAGCGCAACCCTGGCCGAATTGCCCGATGACGTACCCGATCTGCCGCCCCGCCTGATCGGTCGGCAGGCGTTGCTGGCCCGCGTGCGCGAACTGCTGGAGGAAGGGACTAACGTCCTGCTGCAGGGTTTTGGCGGTATGGGTAAGTCAGCCCTGGCGGCCAGTGTCGCTGCTGACTGGCTGGAGAACCACGACGGCGCGGTGCTGTGGCTCAACGCGGGCAGCGAGGAGGCTGACGCCCTGCTGGAGGCTCTGGCCCGGCCCTTTGGCGCTCAGCAGGAGATCGCCAGCGCCACCGGCAGCGCCCGGATCAAAGTCATACGCCGCCTGCTGGCTGAGAATGCTGTGTCGCTGCTGGTGCTGGACGATGTGTGGAACGGTGCGGCGCTGAGCCAGGTGCTCAAGGCCGTGCCGCGCCAGTTGCCCGTGCTGGTGACCGCCCGCCATCGCTACGCGCTGGACGCCATCGTGGAGGTAGGGCGGCTGGAGCCGGACGAGGCGCTGCGCCTGCTGAGCTACCACGCTGGCGCCAGTTATCGGGACGATCCGGAGGCGCAGGAGCTATGCCGCCAGCTCGGTTACCACGCCTTTGCCCTGGAGGTGGCGGGCAAGACGCTCAAGGTCGATCAGATCGGGCCGGGCGAACTGATGCGCCGCCTGGCTGACGCACCACACAGCCTGGTCATGCCGGAGGACTTCGCCGAAGAAGGGCGGACCAGCATCAATGAACTGATGACCGCCAGCCTGCTGGCGCTGGAAGACGACGTGCGGCAGGTCTTCCTGGCCTTCGGGACGCTGTTCACGCCCAGCGCCACGCCTGATCTGCTGGCCCGCTGCATGGGCCGTCCGGATGACGAGGTGGAAGCTGCCCTGGTGACTCTGCAGCGGCGCGGCCTGGCGGATCGCCTGCGCCGGGCTGAGGATCAGCCTGTCTACTACCGGATCCACGATCTGGCTCACAGTTACGCGCGGGCGGCGGCAGCCACACCGGAGCGCCGCCGGGCGGCGCTGGAAGCCTGCCAGGCTTACGCCGCCGATCACCGCGCTGATCTGGATGCGCTGGATGTGGAGATTGGCAACCTGCTCGGTGCGGCGGAAGCGGCGCTCAGCAGCGGTGATGACGCGACGCTGGTGGCGATCATGCAAACCCTGGCCGGGCCGTATCTTTCCGCGCGGGGGCATACGCTGCCTTTCCTGCGCCTGCTGGAAGCCGCCCAGGAAGCCGCCGGACGGATGGAACCGCCCCGCGCCGAAGCCCGTCAGTTCCTGCTGGGCAAGTGCGGCAACGCCGCCTATGACCGCGGTGACCTGCCCGGCGCGCTCCGCCAGTACAAGGCCGCGCTGGCAATCGCCCGCGAGCTGGGCCTGCGCGATCGAGAGACCGTCCTGCTCTGCGCGGCGGGCAAGGTGCTGGCCGAGCAGGGCGATCACGCCGCTGCCGCAGCGCATTTTGAGCAGGCCGCCAGCATCGCTGCCGCGCTGGATGACGGCTTCCTGCGGGCCTTTGTGCTGGAACATCAGGGCTACCTGGCCCAGTTGCAGCGCGACTACCCGGCGGCCCGGCGCTGCTTTGCTGAGGAAGCGGCGCTGGCGGAGGCGATCAATGACCCGGAAACGCAGCTGGTAGCGGTGTTCAACCTCGGCTCCGCCGAGCACGAACTGGGCGAATACGCCCTGGCCCTGGCCAACCATGAGCAGGCGCTGGCGCTGGCCCGCCGGCTGGACAACCGGGTCTGGACGGCCCACGCCCTGCAGTCGCTGGGAGAAGATCACCATCGGCTGGGCGACCGGGACAAAGCCCGGCAGTGTCTTGAGGAGGCGCTGGCCCTGTTCCGTGAGTGCGGCCTCAAGAGCAAGATGGCTGAGGTCGAGGCATATATGAGGCAGGCTGATTATCCGATCGCGTAGAGTTTTGGGGAGCACCCTGGAGGGGAAACCATGAGTATACGTAAACGTTGGTGGATGTGCCGCCTGGCGCTGGTCATGGCGCTCAGCCTGGGCGCGCTGAGCGGAGTGGCGCCCGCCGCTGCGCAGGGGCCGTATACGGTGGCTATTCTGGTGGTAGACGACTTTGGCCTGACCGATCTGGCGGCGGTCGACCTCAGCACTTTTGAGGCGGGGCAGAGCTGTGCGATCAGTCTGGAAGGGCAGGCATTTGCTGTGCGCGGGGCCACCGCCGACCCGCTGACCGCACAATCGCATGGCGACGTGGTGCTCGGCCAGCTGGAGGAGATGATCACCGAAGCCGGCGCTGAGGAGATGATCACGCTGATCCCGGTCGACGTGCACGGGGTGTCAACGGATGTAGCGGCGGAGCGCATCGAGGCTGCGCTGGCCGAGGTCGAGGCCGATGTAGTCCTGCTCAATATGAGCTTCGCTGTAATCCCGTGCGAGTACCTGCAGGCGATCATCGACTTCGGCGGGCAGTTGCTGGCCGCGCGGGACGCCGGTAACCTGAACCGCTTTCGCAGTCTGTTCCAGCGAGCCGTTCTCTTCTACAACGATAGGGTGTTCCCGGTCATGTCTCGCCGACCACAACAGGCCCAGCCCAACCAGCCGCTTGATCCGTTACAGGCATATCTGGCGGAGGCAGGGGTGGTAGCAGTGGCTTCCGCGGGCAACTTCGGGCTGAAGTTCCCGTTCTGGCCGGGAGCGTGGCCGGGGGTAGTCAGCGTCAGCGCCAGCCAGGGGCAGGGCTTCTACCCGGCCCAGTCGTGGGACAGCAAGACCGATGTACCGCTGCTGACGATCCCCGGCGACCGACCGAACCAGCCCCTGCGGATTTCCAACTACGGCGAGGTGATGATGCCGGGCGAATACGCCAGCACGGTTGAAGGCGCCACAACCCAGACCGTGATCGCCGGGACGTCTTTTGCCGCGCCGCGCCTGAGCATGGTTGTGGCCCGTTACCTGGCGCAGGTTGGCGATGACTATTGCCGGGATGACGACGGCTTCTTCGCGCTGGCCTCCGGCGAGTGGAAGAACCTGACCCTGCCAGAAGCGGTGGGGACGTACTGCCCTGCTATGCAACCATTCCTGCCCTAGGGGCCAGAGCATAGCCAGACCATGGCCGCCCGCGCAATGCCACGAAGAGGATGCGCGGGCGGCCTGCTGATCATCAGTGCTCGACCGTGCCGTCGGCGGCGATGCGCGACACGCCTTCGCCTTCGTAGGCGACGGCTACCAGATCGGTTTCCCGCACTTCTTCCGGCCCCAGGATCACGGCAGTGCCGTCCTCAACGGCTCGCTTGATGCCCAGACCGGGGTGGCTGGTGAACGGCTCCAGAGCGCAGGTGTAAGCCCGTCCGAACCAGGGGTAATCGTCGTGGCCGCCATAGAGCTGCCACATCCATACGGAGCGAAACAGGCTGGCGTCCCAGGCCATCCCGAAGCCTATCCCCTGCCGCTGGTTGGTCAGGCCGTACCAGCCTTCGGCCAGCCCTTTGAAGTAAATCAGATCGACCGAATGGTTGGCGCGAGGCAGTACCCGCGTGACGTCTTCCAACGCCCCGTTGCGGCGGTTCCTGACCAGCGGAAAGGCATAGTCCTGGCCGGGCTGCCACTGGCCATTGGGATGGAAGTCCAGCACGTCCACCTGTGAGGCCGGGATGTGAACCATACAGCTCTCATCCAGGAACGGCTCGCCAAAAGCGGGGTGGTGGCCCCACATGATGGCGAACGGGCCGGGCGATTCGTTCTCCAGCCGTTCATGGATAAACAGAGCTGCGGCGTCCCGGCGGAGGGTCATGGTGCGCACCAGGGCCAGCGGCGTGCGGTACAACCGGACGCGCGCCCGCAGGCTGACGCAATCGGGCGTATCCTCGGCGATCTGGGCCTCGAAGGGCAGCAGGGAGACTTCCCCGTGCAGGCCCTGGTAGACATCGCGGTACGGCTCCGGTGAGAAGCCAGCCGAAGGCAGCACCTCCTGCCAGCCGCCGTAGTAGTAATCGTGGAAAGCGCCGTTGGGCAGGGCGCTGGTGGCGATGAAGGGCTTTTGCATGGGGGTGGGGGACTGCCACATGAAGTCCAGATCGCGGGGTTTGTAGGTGAATTCAAAAATGTCGGCGCCTTTGTCCAGCAGGACGCCGACACGGAGCAGCGCGTTTTCCAGGTAGGCGATGCGCATGCCCTTGTAGGTGTAGTCCAGGCTGATCCGGCAGCCAGTCTTGCGCCCGTAGGTGTACATCGCGGCTTTGCTCTCCTCCTGTTTCCGGTGACATACGCTGATGGGTGTTCCAGCGCGGCGGCTCTGGCCAGCGAGGTGGCCCCGGGAAGGGCTGGCGGTGCACGCTGTTGCCGCCAGGCCTGCCTAGCGCCAGAGCCATGGCGGCCACAGCCGTGGCCGGAGGCGCACCCTGCCGGGATAATCCAGCGGGGCGCGATGGCTGTGGGTCACGGTCAGGCAGTAATCACAGGTCACGGACCGCAGCCACGGCCGGCGCAGCACCTGAAACGTCACCCCCACCTGAACGCTTCCCCCCGGCGGCAGGCGCAGTTGCGCCTGTTGCGGCGTCGCCAGCAGGCGCTCCCGATCGGTTGTGCGGGCGGTGATGAAAATCTCGGTTGCGGCCTGGGTGTGATTCTGCAGGAGCAGGTGCACGGGGTGCGTCTCCGCCGCTTCAAGCGGCTCCAGCCGCCCCACCAGATTCGGCTCGTCCTTGAAGCTGAGGGTCAGCGTTGCCGCAGCCATCACCTGCGGCGCGCTCCGATCCATGAAGCGGATGTGCAGTTCGCGCACCTGTTCCGGGGCGGGGGAAGGCTGCGTTTGTAGCACCAGATCAATGGTCTGAATCTCGCCCGCCGCCAGGGTCAGCAGCGACTCTGGCCCCAGAACCCATTCCTGCGGAACGCCTTCAACAGCGACATGCAGGCGCAGTTCCTCCGCGTAGCCATTGCGGAGCGAAATGGGGACGCGCACCCGTTCACCCGCCACCAGGCTGATCACCGGCAGCGGCAGCTGGATGCCAAACAGACCGGTGTACTGCCAGTCTTTGGGGAGGGTGGAAAACAGCGCCGCCCCTGATCCTGGCGCTGCGGCTGGTAGAGGATGAGCCGGCAGGTATGTCGAGCCATCTTCGTAGGCCGCCGGGGCCTCCGGCGACCGGGCAACCGGAACCGCCGGAGCGGCTGATTCAACAGGTGCGACCGGTACATGGTCATCGTCCGCCGCACCATCACTGGAGTCTGCTGCCTGGCGCGCCTCCGACCTGTCCGGCTCCGGCGCGGCATGGCCGAAGGCCGACACAAACGCGTCCCGTGGCGGTGGGGTAACCGCTTCCGCCGGGCTGGCCGCCGCCTCTCCCGCGAGGGCTGCTTCATCCTCCTCAACGGGCTGGTTTTCCTGTGTGATTACCGGGAAATCGATGATCTCCAGATCGCCGCCTTCCGCGCGGAGTGTTCCCAGGCGCAGGTCATACGCTCCGATCGCCAGCACCGCGCCCGGCTTCCACGGGATGCAGGCAAAGCTGGGCAGCGCGACGCCATCCAGGGTGATGGCGCCGGCTTCCCCCAGATTGGTCAACATGACCTGCCCCGTCGTGGTCAGGAACAGGCGGGCCTGCACCGCCCGGATCGCCTCGCCTTCCAGGCGCAGGTCAGCGGCGGCGCCGCTGCCGATCAGGAACGGACGGTGTCCCAACCGGGCGCGTCGTTCCAGACCATCCTGCCCGCGCCGCAGGGCCACGATCTGGTAGACAATGCCGCGCGTCTGGCTCATGACCCTGATCCCCTGAGCACCAGCCCGGCAATCTGTTCGATCAGCTGGCGCAGCTGGTCAAGTTGATCGGCCAGGGGCACACCGGAGATGAACTGGCGTGTTGCCGCGGCCACAATCAGCGCCCACAGCACAATCAGCCCCAGCGGCGGGCGGCGCTGGCGGCGCTGAAACACATAGCTGCCATGCGCCCGTTCCACCACGCCTGATGAGGCGCGCACCAGCGCGGAAAAGATCAGCCTGCTGCGCTCCTGTACGGCGCTGCGCGCCGGTTTGAAGCGCAGTGTCACCGTCCCCACCTGCGCCGGTTCAACGGTCAATTCCCGCGCCGCCGGGAGGATGGCCAGCGTATCGGGCGCTTCGAATTCGATGGCGAAGGTCTCGGCAGCGTTGCCGCTGTTCATGATCACCAGATCGGCGCGGGCGCGGCGGCCATGAGTGACCTGGTTGGGCTGCAGGGCCACGGTGAAGCGCGTCACCGGCATCACGCGTACTTTGAGCACCTGCACCACACTGCGGATACCCGGCTGGTTGGAGACGACTTCCAGGGCAATCTCGTGCGTTTTGCCGCCCACCGTGCCAGTCAGCGGCGCACTGACCACCAGGTCGAAGGTGTAGGTTTCGCCCGCTTCGATCACATGCCCGGCAGGCAGGACATACCAGCGGTCGTCAATCTCCGGGCCGGGCCGCGCCCGCAGTTCATAGCGAGCGGGTGGGGCGTTTTCCGGCCTGACCTGCACCTGCACATACTGGCGCTTGCCCGGCTCCAGGTAGACGATATCCGGCGACAGGCTGACGCGCACGCCGGGCCGGTTTTGCTGGCGATCCAGTTCGTCCAGCAGGACTTTGACCTGTTCGGTGGTGAAGATGAAGGGTTCTACCGCTGGCATTTCTCCGGCGGGCAGCTCTGCCACCTGGAACAGGTAACCCTGCACCTGCAGGAACTGGGTGTTCTTCCAGTAGGTGCGTTCCTGCGGCGGCAGGCGCAGCCCGTCCAGGTAGGTGCCGTTCATGCTGTTCAGATCGGTGACGAACAGGTTGCCGTTGCTGTCGCAATCGATGCGGGCGTGTTGCCGGGAAACCGACGGATGATCCAGCCGCAGACCCGCTGATTCATGGCGGCCAATGATGACCGATCGCTCGTGGAAGCTGACGGTTTGCTGCTCGCCATCCGGCCCCATCATCACCAGGCTGAAGGCCGGCGCTCTGGCGCGGGCGTAGGCGGTGTCGACCTCGGCCATCGCCTCGGCGTGCTTGCTGGCGATCGCCCCCAGCACCTCGCCTGAAACGCGCCCCGGCAACGGTTTGAGTGTCGTCAACGGCCCCTGGCGCAGTTCGCGCAGCAGGCTGCCCATCTCGTTCGCCGACTGGAAGCGATCCTCCGGCAGCTTGGCCAGGGCGCGCAGGATCACGTAGTCCAGTTCCGGCGGCAGGCTGGGGATTTTGGCTGAGGGCACCGGAATCGGGCTGTAGGCGTGCATGTTGAGCACTTCCAGCAGTTCCGGCGCGCGGTACGGCACCTCCCCCACGATCAGTTCGTAGAGGATGATGCCCAGCGAATAGATGTCGGAGCGATGATCGGGCTTGTTGTCGCCAAAGCCAAAGTGCTCCGGCGACATGTACATCGGCGTGCCGATGATGTTGGTAGAAACCGCCCCGCCGGGGTTGACGATCTTGGCGATGCCGAAATCGGTCAGCAGGGGGCGGGCTTCCCGTCCATCGGCGACCGGATCGAGCAGGATGTTGGCGGGCTTGAGGTCCAGGTGCAGGATGTTCTGGGCGTGCACATAACCCAGCGCGAAGGCGATTTGCTCCACCATGGCCACGCTGGTCTGTACGTCCAGCGGGCGCGGCAGGCGCTGCAGGGCGTGCAACAGCGTCCCGCCCCGCACCAGTTCCATCACGATGAGCTGGTAACGGTCAAAGCGATAGGTGTCGTAAATGTCAACGATGTTGGGGTGCTGCAGGCGCGCCAGGACTTCCACCTCGCGCTCGACATCGCGGATCTGATCGGGATTTTCCAGCTTGATGTACTTGACCGCGACCAGCCGGTTGGTGATCCGCGGGTGCCGGGCAAGGTAAACCAGCCCGTAAGAGCCTTCTCCCAGCCGCTTGATGAACTGGTAGCCCTCAATGACACGGTTGATCAGCGGATCGCTGCTGGTCAATTCGCCTACGGTCACGCCGCGTCACTCCTCGCCGACTTGTTTCACGCCCTGAGCTTACAGCAGGCGGGCTGTCCGCGCCAGCGAGCGCACCGGCGCAGGGTTAATTGCCGCCCGGCGCGGAGGGCGTGTTTGTCGGCGTTGGCTGTGGCGTCAGGGCCAGCGTCAGCAGGGCGCTGGCGTCGCTGGTCGGGGCCAGCGCATCCCGATGCTCGTCCTCGTCGCAGGGCAGGATGCGGGTGATGATCGACGGCGTCTGCTTATGATCGGGGGCGAAGGCGCGCACGACGAAGCTGGTGCCCGGCGGGGCCTGGTCGACGGTGAAGGTGTACACCCCCGGCGCGGGCGAGATGATCGGCCCGTAAACCACGCGCCCCAGCTCGTTGATCCCATCCGCGGTCACTGCGCCCAGCGCCACCAGGTCCGGGATTTCCGCCTGGAAGCTTACATCGAAGGGCAGCGATGGCAGCCCGCCGCACGGCGTCAGGTGGATGCGTTGTGGCGGCGGTACAATCCAGGTCAGCGTTCCACGGCAGTCCCGCAGCTGCAGCGGGGCGGTCACCTCATACGTTCCACCGGCAATATCGGTCAGGGTGACGCGCACGGTGGCTGCAGCGGTCACGGCGGGCAATTCATCCCCCTCGATGTCTACCCGGTATACGCCGCCATGCTGATCCAGCACATCCAGGCGGAACGGCGTGACATAGCCGGTAATGGAGATCACCGCGGCCACATTGTCCACCGCGTCCGGCAGCGACGCGCCGACAAAGCCGCTGGTGCGCAGCGGCACTTCCGGGCAGGTGGCATTGCTGCCCGCCACCACGCTATCCGGCAGAGTGATCCAGTTGAAGACCATCGTGCAGTCGGCCAGGGTCACATCAGCGGAGAGCGTATGTGCCGCGCCGCGCCGGTCAACCACGCGGACGGTGATCGTTGCCGGGCCAGTGTAGGTCACTCCCAGTGCGCCCGGATCAAAGTCCAGGGCATAGGCGCCCGCGCCAAGCGGAGTCACCGCCAGCGCTTCCGCCAGGCCGGAACCTGCCGGACCGCTGACAGAAGCCGTCACGCCGCTGTCGTCCACCACCTGCGGCACAGAAACCACCGCGACGCCATAGACGCTCTCCGGGATGGTTGGGCACAGCGCATTGCTGGCGGTCAACGTCCCGGTTGGATCGGTCTGCCAGGTCAGCGTCAGGCGGCAGATGGTCAGCGCCACGGTGGCTGTCAACTCGCGGAGATTGCCTTCCGTGTCGGTGGCGGAGACTTTCAGCAAGCCTGTGGTTTCCCCGGCGCCGGTGAATGTTGCCGCGTCCAGATCGATGCTGTACTGGCGGGTGGCCGGGTCTTCGGTCACCGGCAGGGTAAAGGTCAGCGGGGAAGGACCGCCTGTATCGAAAGCGATAACCGCGGTCAGGCTGACCACGGCCAGATCGCCCGTCGCCTGGACGATCGCCGTCGCTTCCTGCGGTGTTGCGGCGCAGTAGAAGTTGTCGGCGGTCATGGTAGGCGGTGGGGCGACCGCCCAGCTCAGGGCCAGGCCGCGTGGAGTAGGCGAGGGCGTGGGCGTAAACGTCGGCGTCGGGGTCGGGGACAGCGTTGGCGTCGGCGAAAGCGACGGCGTCGGCGAAAGCGACGGGGTCGGCGTCACCGGCGGGATGCAGCGGGTGATGGTGAAGGTCGTGCTGATCTCAGCGGTACGTCCGCGACCGTCGCGGGAGGTCACGCGTACCCGCGCGCCGACATTCCCGCCGCCAGCCGCATCGCCCGGAATGGCGATGTCGAAGACAAAATTAGCGCTGCCCGGACTCTCCGGCACGATGGTCAGGCGCTGCGGCTGCCGGCCATCGATGGCCAGTTCAGCGACCATCTCCGCGATCCCGTAGCTGCTGACGGCGCTGACGACAGCGCGGGCGCCGGTCGGAGTCTGCGGGCAACTGCGGTTGTCAGCGGCCATCAGGCCGGGCGGCAGGGTGATCCAGGTCAGGGTGAAAGGCGGCGTGCAGGCATCGCCGATCCCGTCGCCGTCTGAGTCGGCCTGATCGGGGTTATAGACCGCCGGGCAGTTATCCAGTGCATCGCACAGCCCATCTCGATCGGTATCCGCGCAGGGCAGGCAGATGCTCTGTCCGGCGAAGATCAGCCCGGGGTCCGGGATGCAATTGACCTGCGCCGCCAGAGCCACACTGATATTGGCCGCCTGCGCCAGGTTGAACAGCGTATCGCCGCGCTGGATGGTGATGCGCGGCCAGCCCAGCTGGGCGCACTGGTTGGTGCATACGTAGACCGTCGCGCTGGGGGTTGGCGTGGGCAGGATGCCCAGTTGCACGGTAGTCGGCGTTGGCTCCAGGGTATCTGTCAGCGTGGCGGTGGGCGTTTCTGTCGCGGTGGGGAGGGCCGTTTCGGTTGCCGTGATGGTAGCCGGGGGTGTAGCGGTAGCCACCAGCGCCAGAATGGTGGGGGTCGCGGTGGGCAGTGGTTGCGGGAGCGAGAGGATTACCCCGGCAATAGCGCCGACAAACAGGAGCAGCAACAGCCCCGCCAGCGCCCACTTGCGCAGCGGCGGGCGGACGACGATCAATACCCGTGCGCTGGCCGCCAGGCCATCCGTGGTGAAGGCTGTGAAGGTCGCGGTCACCCGGCCACCAAATAGGAACGGCCCGACGGGGTATGCCCGCACCTGTACGCTGGCATCCGCGCCGGGCGCGACAAATGCCTGCGCTGGCTCCAGGTCGATCGCCAGGTTTGGCGAATCGGCAACCGCTTCGAAGAAGACCTGGCGGGTTTCTGTACCGGCGTGGTGCAGTTGCAGCGCCGCCGGGATCGGCGCGTAGATCACCGGCGGCTCCACCGTCAGGCGCAGGTCGCCCGCTGGCTCTGCCGTGCCTTCCATCGCCGCGCCGGCGACTTCCGGGATCAGGCTCAGCCGGTAACGGCCAATGCTCAGCGTGTCGCCGGGCGTCCAGCGAGTCTTCTGGTTCGGCGGGATGCGCCGCCCGTTGAGCAGTACGCCGGATGGGCTTCCCGGATCGACGACGAGAATCTCACCGCCAGAGCGCAGGATCAACAGGTGTTGCTCCGCGATGTTCTGGCCGGTCAGTTGAATATGGGCGTCAGCCGCCGAGCCGATCACGACCGGCCGCTTGCCCAGCTCGTAAGACAGCAGATCGCCCCGCTCGTTGACCAGCCGGACGACCAGCCGTGTGTGTTCTGTGGTCATGGTTTCGCCATGTTGTCAACAGGCGGCGGTATGCCTACCCGCCGGAACCTGGCTCTGTGCACCCGGAGCGCAACCGGGGAACCGCCCCGCGCTGCTACACCCCGGTATTATACGTCAGGGCACCAGCAGGACAACCGGGGGCAGTTGTTGCGGGGGGGCGGACGAAATTCTGCCGGGGAAGGTTGTTTCAGAGCCGCTTACATTGCGCTTTGCGTTAAATGAAAAATTGGATAACATGGCTGGTCAAGGTTATATAACACGCTCAAGGAGGTTTCCCCATGGCCAAAGGAAGTCGACTGGCTGAGATACTCAGGAATTATGAAGCTGACCTGCTGGAAGACTGGCTCCGGGAGCAGCGCGCTTCCGGGACGCTGCGCCCGGAATTGTTGAGCGAGACCGAACTGCGCGCCCAGTCACGCGAGTTCTTGAATGCCATGCAGCAGGCGGCGCAGGGGGGCAACCTGACGGATATTACGACACCTGAATGGAAGAACACCCGCGACCTGCTGGCGCGGATTTCCAGCATCCGGGCTTCGCTGGGTTTTTCGCCTGCAGAGACGGCGACCTTCGTCATGTCGCTAAAGCAGCCGCTGTTTACCCGTCTGGGCAAGGAAATGGACGGGCAGAATCTGGAGGGCTTGCTGGGCGAAATCTGGACGGTGACAACCCTGCTGGACAAACTGGGGCTGTATACCACAGAGGTGTTCATCGAGAGTCGGGAACAGATTATCGCCCGCCAGCACGAAGATCTGATCGAACTCTCCACGCCGGTCATCCAGGTCTGGAAGGGCATCCTGGCTGTTCCGCTGGTTGGCACGCTGGATAGCGCGCGTACCCAGGTGGTGATGGAGAATCTGCTTCAGGAAATCGTCAACACCGCTTCCGATATCGCCATCATCGATATCACCGGGGTCCCGACAGTGGATACGCTGGTTGCCCAGCATCTGCTCAAGACGGTTGCAGCTGCCCGGCTGATGGGGGCCGATTGCATCATCAGCGGCGTCCGACCTCAGATTGCCCAGACGATTGTCCAGCTTGGCGCTGAGTTCACGGGGATACGCACCAAGGCCACGCTGGCTGGCGCCCTGGCGCTGGCTCTGAGGGACCTGGGCCTGACCATCCAGTAATCTTGCCCGGCTGGCTGCGAAGTCAGCCTTTCTCAGCTTGTTTACAGTCGAATCACCGCTGTCTGGCCGATGATTCCAATCGCGTGGAAAAGCCGGGAGGCTGTTCGCGCATGGAGAGTATTGGATGGACCGTATCCCGATTCTGAGGATGGGCGACCTGCTCCTCGTTACGATTCAGTTTGAACTGCATGATCGCCTGGTGATGGCGATGCAGGATGATCTGATGCGCCTGATTGCGGAGACCGGCGCGCGCGGCGTGCTGATTGACATTTCGGCGCTGGATCTGGTGGACTCGTTCACCGCCCGTGTGATCGCCAACACGGCGGAGATGGCGCGGATGATGGACGCGGAGACTGTGCTGGTCGGGATGCAGCCCGCTGTGGCGATCACGCTGGTGGAGCTTGGGTTGTCATTCCATGGGGTTTATACCGCGCTCAATGCTGAGAAGGGCGTGCAGCTGCTCAAGAAGATAAGGGGGCCTCTGACAGGAGAGTCTTCGGATGACACCGCCGGGGAATGAGCGGGTGCCGATTCAGTCGGAAGACGATATCGTGCGCGCCCGGCGCATTGCACGTACCTATGCACAGGAGCTTGGCATCGGCCTGACCAACCAGACGAAGCTCGTGACCGCCGTCAGCGAACTGGCGCGTAACGTTTATGTGCATGGCGGCGGCGGGACTATGCAGATCGAGATCGTCTCCAACCGAGGCAATCAGGGCATCCGCCTGACCTTTGAAGATCATGGACCGGGCATCCCGGACATCAATCTGGCTATGCAGGACGGTTACACCACCGGCAACGGCCTGGGCCTCGGTCTGGGTGGCGCCAAGAGACTGGTCCACGAGTTTGAGATTGAGTCCTGGGTAGGCCGGGGCACACGTGTGACGATTGTAATGTGGGCATGATAACGTAACGGTGTGGCAGACGTGGCGATGGCATACACAGCCAGTAGCATGGCACAGGATATTCTCATACCGGTCAGTGACCATTCGCAGATCGGCGATGCGCGTCGCCAGGTGATAAAACTGGCGGCCTCCCTGGGGTTCAGCGAAGTTCTGGCGGGCAAGGCGGCGATCCTGGTCACAGAGCTGGCTTCCAACCTGGCCAAGCACACCACAGGCGGCGCTCTATTGCTGAAAGCCCTGAACCAGAATGGGGCGGACGGGATTGAAGTGCGTGCGCTGGACAAAGGGCCGGGCATGAACAATGTCGCCGCATGCATGCGGGACGGCTATTCCACGGCCGGCAGCGCGGGGACCGGGCTGGGTGCGGTATCCCGTCTGGCTACCCAGTTTGATATTTATTCGCTGCCACAGCTTGGCACGGCAATACTCACCCGGCTGTGGACAAAGCTGCCGGATAGCTATGGGACTTTCCCCTCCCTGGAGGCCGGGGCGGTGTGCCTGCCGCTGGCGACAGAGTCGCAGAACGGCGATGGCTGGGCCTCCTGGCACGGCCCCGATTCAAGCCGGGTGCTGGTTGTCGATGGCCTGGGTCACGGCCCCCTGGCCGAAATTGCCGCCACTGAGGCCGTTCAGATCTTCCTGGCGAATCCAGATCTACCCCTCGTGAGGCTGGTGGAAACGCTTCATGCCAGTCTGCTTCATACTCGCGGGGCTTCCGTGGCGGTGGCGGAAATTGACTATGCCGGCAAGATCATCCGCCATGTGGGGGTGGGCAATATTGCGGGCGTGATTGTCTCGCCGGATGGCCAGCGCGGGCTGGTTTCGCTTTCCGGCACGGTCGGCCACTCGATGCGAAAAGCGGTGGAATTCATCTACCCCTATACGGCGGGTGATTTGCTGGTGATGCATTCTGATGGATTGACGATGCACTGGAGCATGGGGAATTATCCGGGGTTGTTTCACAGGCATCCGTCTTTGATCGCCGGGCGACTGTATTACGATCATGCACGCGGCACCGATGATCTGACCATCTGGGTTGGCCGCCTGCCTGCCAGGTAACTGATGGGAAGCAGCTATGGGCACACAGATACCGATTTATCTCATGAGTCTGCGTTATGAGGAAGATATTGCCAAGGCGCGGTCACTGGCCAGGACGATTGCGGACCGGCTGGGCCTGGACAAGCAGGATCAGGTGCGCGTGGCCACGGCGGTATCCGAGGTCGTGCGTGTGGCCTTTGCTACCCTCAAACGGGGCGAGGTGGCCTTTTCCCTAAAAAGTGAGGGCACTTCCCAGACTCTGCTTATCACGGTCAGCGACAGGAACAAAGGCCACGCTGGTCTGCAGGCCGCTTTTGCGGAACCGCTGGCTCCCGAAGTGAGCGCCGGCATCACCAGCGCCCGGCGCCTGATGGATCAGCTGACGGTTGAGTCATCCCCCCGTGAGGGCACGGTGGTATCCCTGGAAAAGGCTTTGCCGGGGCCGTTCATTACGGCGCAGCGCATCGCGAGTCTGGTCACCGAGCTGACCCAGCTAACGCCGCAGAACACGCTGGAAGAGATCAGGCAGCAGAATCAGGAGCTGACCGATATTCTTGAAGATTTGCGCCAACGGCAGATCCAGTTGACCCAGCTAAACCAGGAACTGGCGGAAACCAACCAGGGCGTGATGGCCCTGTATGCCGAGCTTGAGGAACAGGCCCAGCAGTTGCGTGCCGCTAACGCGCAAAAGTCTCGCTACCTTTCCATCATGAGTCACGAAGTCCGCACCCCGCTGGGTTCCATCGTGGCGCTGACACGCATCCTGCTGGACCGGCTCGACGGCGATCTGACCAGCGAACAGGAGCAGCAGGTCAAACTGATTCAGAGTTCCGCGCAGGACCTGCTGGATATGGTCGGGAACATCCTGGACCTGGCCAAGCTTGAAAAAGGGAAGCTTGAAGTTGAACCGACGACTTTTGAATTGAGCCAGCTCACCGGCGGTCTGCGCGGCATCTTTAAGCCGCTCTTCACCAAGCCGGATCTGGCTCTGGTGTTCGATGAACCGGCGGACTTCCCGGTGTTCCTCACCGATCAAAAGAAGGTTGCCCAGATCCTCAGGAACCTCATTTCCAACGCCTACAAGTTCACCGAAGCGGGGGAAGTGCGGGTTTCCGTCAGCCTGGACTCCACCGGCTCGCAGGCGATTTTCGCGGTATCTGATACAGGCATCGGGATTTCCGCCGAAGATCAGGAATATCTGTTTCAGGATTACGCCCAGCTGCATACGCACCTGCATAAGCGGACTACCGGCACAGGGCTTGGCCTTTCCATCTCCAAGCAACTGGCGGAGTTGCTGGGCGGCAGCCTGACCGTGCAGTCTGCACCCGGCAAAGGATCAACCTTCACGCTGACCGTTCCGCTGGTCTATCCGCAGGTCGTCCCGGCGCCTTCCCAGGACGATGCCTCGTCGCGGGTGGAGGGTGTGCGCCTTCCGGTGCTGGTGGTCGAAGACGAACCTGAAGACATCGGGCACTATGAGCACATCTTCGAAGACACCGAGTTCAGGGTAATTGCCGTGCGTTCGCTCAAGCAGGCATGGCAGATACTGGCCAGGATTCGACCGGTCGCCATCATCCTGGACATCCTGATGCCGGAAGAGAGCGGCCTGGAATTCCTGGTTCAGCTCAAGAGCGACGAAAGCCTGCGGGATATTCCCGTTGTCGTGGCAACGGTGTTTGAACGCGGCAGGAAGATCGCGGCGTTGCTGGGGGCGCTGGAATATGTCATTAAGCCTGTGCCCAAAGGCTGGCTGCTGGCCAAGCTCCGCCAGCTTGGTGTAGCGCAAACGATCCTGCTGATCGACGATGACGATGTAGGGCGGTACACCTTCAAGAAGGCGGTAGGCAAGTACTACACCGTCATAGAAGCCGCCGACGGGGCTGAGGGCCTGCAACGGGCGCGTGAACTGGCCCCGGAGGTTATCTTCCTTGACCTGCTGATGCCGGGGATGAGCGGCTTTGAAGTCCTGGATGCCCTGAAGGCTGATCAGAAGACGCGGGACATCCCGGTGATTATCTTCTCCTCAAAGGAACTAACCCCAGAGGAGCATCACCAGTTGATGGCCTCCGCGGAAGCTGTTCTTTCCAAGACGGTCGTCACCAGCGAGGCGCTGCTTGCTTTGATCCGCAGCATGCTCGTTAAGGAGCAAATGTGATATGGCCGCGCAAAAAGCCAGGCGAATCCTCATCGTCGATGACAACTCCCCTAGCCGGTATGCGGTGGGGCGAGTCCTGCGTCATGCTGGATTTGACATCGTTGAAGCTCCCTCAGGGACGGAAGCCCTGAAGGTGGCACGGACCAGGCCAGACCTTATCGTGCTGGATATCAACCTGCCGGACATGAATGGCTTCACTGTTTGCCAGCAGATCCGCAGCGATCCAGAGGTGAGGCATACCCCAATCCTGATGATTTCGGCTACCTACCTTGACAGCGATTCTAAGGTCACTGGCCTATCCAGCGGCGCAGATGGTTACCTGACTCATCCGGTTGAGCCGCCCGTTTTGCTGGCCTATGTGAACGCGCTGCTGCGCACACGAGAGGCGGAAGAACGTGCCCGCTTTGCTGCGCAGCAGTGGCAGACGACTTTTGACGCGCTTTCCAACGGCATTTGCATGACCGATCCGGATGGGGTGGTGCAGCGCTGCAACCGGTCGCTCGCGGCCATTCTGGGGCGATCGCCAGAGGAAGTTATCGGGCGCAACTGCCGGGAACTGATGGGGGTGCCTGTATCCGCCTCCATCGATGATCCCGAAACGCATCTGGAGTTGCTGCGTGAGGGGCGCTGGCTGAATATCACCACTAACCCCATTGTCAACGAGTCGGGGCAGCTGGGCGGCCTTGTTCACATTGTGACCGATATCACCGCGCGCAAGCAGGCCGAGGAAAACCTGCGCCGCTATAGTGAGCAGATCGCTCAGTTGTACGAGGTGGGTAAAAAACTCGGTGAAACCCTCGAACTGCAGGAAATCTACGAAACGACCTACGCCGCTATTGCACAGGTGATGCCGTGTGACGGGCTGGTCATTTCCTCCTACACACCTGCCGATAACCTGATCCACTGTGTGTATGCGCAATGCAACGGTACACCCATTGATGTGGGCCGGTTTCCTCCCATCCCTCTGCATGCGGAAGGTCTGGGGATACAGAGCCAGGTCATCCGCTCAAAGGAGCCGCTCCGCCTGGCGGACTACCAGGCCTACCGGGAAACCATCCCGGCCCACCAGGAACTCGGTCATCTGGATGCCCTTGAGTGTCGCGGGGAGGCCGCGCAGCCACGCTCAGTGCTGATCGTACCGCTGATGTATAAGGGCGAGGCGATTGGCGTCATCGAGGTTCTGAGCTACCAGCCGGATAGTTATTCGGAAGATTCGCTGCACTTCCTGAACGCCCTGGCGCCGCAGGTTGCGGCGGCCATGTTCGGTGCAAGGCTGATTGACGAGCTCGAACAGCGGGTGATCGAGCGCACGGCTGAGCTTGCCCTGGCCAAGGAGCGCACGGAAGCGATTCTCAACAGCAGCAAGGATGTGATTATCCTGTGCCGGCCGGATGGCGCAATCGAACAGGTCAACCCGGCTTTTGAGGAAGCACTCCACTGCAGGGCGAGCGAGGCCCTGGGGCGCCCTCTTGTTAAAGTGATCCAGCCCCAGTATGTGAAGACGGTGCAGCAGACGTTCGCCGAAGTCATTACAACACGCCAGTCCCGGCGGCTGGAAGCCGGTGTTCACTGCGAGGGCCGTGTGTCGTTCGATGCCGATGTGGTGCTCTCGCCCATCATCGGGGAAGGGGTTGTTGAAGGCGTTGTTTGTAGCCTGCGCGACATCACCGAACGCCGGCGGGTTGAGGCCCAGCTGCGCCAGATGCTCCGGCATGAGATGGAGGTCAGCGAGCTCAAGTCGCGTTATGTGTCGATGGCCGCACACGACCTGCGTAATCCGCTGGCGGTGATCAAGGTGGGCTTGAGCCTGATCGATCGTTATGGAGACCGGCTGACTGCCGAACAGAAGCGGGCCAAGGTTAGCGAGATTTACAAGCAGATCGATGTTATGGTGGAGTTGCTGGATGACATTCTGGTGCTGGGACGCGCCGAATCGGGCCGCACAACTTTCAGCCCTGAGCCGCTGGATGTTGTTCCCTTCTGCCGGGAGGTGATCGACAGGGTCCGGCAGGTCACGGCGTCAACGCAGAGGATCGAATTCTCCAGCCGGGGGGACTGCAATGCGGTCAACCTGGATGCCAGCCTGGTGCGCAACATCCTGAGCAACCTGCTTTCTAACGCTATCAAGTACTCCCCTGAGGGTCGCCCGGTCAGGTTTACTGTAGACTGTGAGCCGTCTCAGGTGGTCTTTCGGATTCAGGATCAGGGTATCGGCATTCCGCAGGCCGATCAGGAACATCTCTTCGAACCGTTCTACCGTGGCCAGAATGTTGGCAGCGCCTCCGGCACAGGGCTGGGCCTGGCGATCGTCAAGCAGTCGGTGGACCTGCATGGCGGTACGATTACCTGTGAGAGCCAGGAGGGAAAAGGAACGGTCTTTACGGTGACTTTGCCCCACACACCGCCGGGTATTTGACCTGCGCGCTGAAGCCTGTTCTGCATTCTTAGCTCCTAACCCTCGATCCCTTGTCCCCGTCAGGGGGGCTAAGGGAGTGTCTGGCTTTCTCGCCTGCGGGGAGACGCTACCAGAGCAGGTTTCACGGCGCGGGTGACGCCGCCTGGCGTTTTTCACCAGCGGGTGGGGGAGACCGCAGGTCAGCGGTGGGCTTCCTGAGCGCGATCGAAGGGGTCGGTGACTTCCACAAACATCGCCAGCATGCGCAGGTCGCCCAGGCGGATCTCGTCGCCGTCGCGCAGGATGTTGGGACGGTAGGGGATCAGGCGCTTGCCGTTGAGGTAGGTGCCGTTGGTGCTGTCCAGGTCAGTGATCTGCAGGGTGTTATCCTGCATGACCAGCGAGGCATGGCGGCGTGAAACGCCCATCGCCAGGCCGTTGTAGCGGCTCAGGTCGTAGTCAGGCAGGATATCCGCCAGCGGGTCGGCGCGCCCCAGCGTCACCGGCTGATTTTCCACCAGATCGATCCGGATCTGTTTCATGGAGTTGACCAGACGCAAGACCAGGCGGTGGCGGCTGGAGATGCGGGCGTTGCCCCACTGGGGATAGTTGACGCGCAGGTTGCCGACATCGATCTTGGGCGTCTTCTGGAAGCGATCCAGCATCTCGCCGCAATGGGAGCAGAACAGGTTGGTGTCCGGGTTAGGCTGGTTGCAGCTTGGACAGGTGATGGTGCTCACTGGCTGTCTCCTGCACAAAAGCGCAGTCCTGCACAGGTTTCGAAATGGGGATGTAATGCCGGGCCGGGCGATGAAGAGGGTAACGTCTGGCGGCCCTGGCCCTGTCAGGCCAGCGTGAATGTCGGCTGGTGATCCTGTCGCATAATGCACCTGACCTCAATGTTACCTCTTTCCCGGCAGATGCCAAACGTTACGCCCGTGTTGAGTTAACGCACCGGTCTATTTTTCACGAATTTTTTAGATTGTACTCCAGGCACCCTGGCCTGCTGTAGCTTCTGCTGACGCCGCTTCTGTCAGCGGACTTACCCCGCCGGGGACAGCGTCAGAGGTCAGCGGGCGGCGCGACCTTCTCCACCTTTACCGCGCAGACCTTATACTCCGGAATTTTGGCGATCGGGTCCAGCGCCTTATTGGTCAGGACATTCCCCAGCGCCTCGGCATAGTGGAAGGTCATGAAGACCAGCCCTGGCCGGGGGCGGCGCATCACGCCGGCGCGGGCGGTGACCGTCCCGCGCCGCGACGAGACGCGGATCCAGTCACCGTCGGCAATACCCAGGGCGGCGGCATCCTGCGGGTGAATCTCCACACGCTCTTCCGGAGCCAGCAGGTCAAGGCCGGTGACGCGGCGGGTCATCGTCCCGGTGTGCCAGTGCTGCAGGATGCGCCCGGTGGTCAGCATGAAGGGATATTCCTCGTCGGGCAGTTCAGCAGCGGGCTGGTGATGCACCGGGCTGAAGCGCCCCAGCCCGCGCGAGAAGCGCACCGTGTGCAGGATCGGCGTGCCGGGATGGTCGGGGGCCGGGCAGGGCCATTGCAGACCGCCATCCTCCAGCCGTTCGTAGCGCACGCCGCGATAGATCGGCGTGACTTCCGCGATCTCGGCCATGATCGCCGCCGGATCGGCGTAGTCCCAGCCGGGTGCACCCAGCCGCCGGGCGACTTCCGCCACGATCTGCCAGTCCGGGCGGGCCTGGCCGGGCGGGTCGCAGGCCCGGCGTACGCGCTGGATGCGGCGCTCAGTGTTGGTGAAGGTACCGTCTTTTTCCGCAAAACTGGCCGCTGGCAGGACGACATCGGCGAACTCGGTGGTTTCGTGCAGGAAGATGTCCTGCACAACCAGGAATTCTGCTCTGGCCAGGCATTCGCGGACGTGGTTCGAGTCCGGGTCGCTCATGGCGGGGTTTTCCCCCATAAAGTAAAGCGCCTTGACCCGGCCATCCCCGGCGGCGTCGATCATCTCGGTCAGGGTCAGGCCGGGGACAGGGGGTGGCTGGGGGACGCCATAGAAGGCGGCCATAGCCGCGCGGACATTCTCGTCCGCCACGGACTGGTAGCCGGGGTAGACATTGGGCAGCCCGCCCACGTCGCAGGCGCCCTGGACGTTGTTCTGCCCGCGCAGGGGGTTCACGCCACCGCCGGGGATGCCGATATTGCCCGTGAGCATGGCCAGGTTGGCGACCGCCAGCACATTCTGGTGGCCGACGGTGTGCTGGGTGATGCCCATCGCATAGAAGATAGCCGCTGGCTTGCGGCTTCCGTATAGCTGCGCGGCGCGCTCCAGGTCGGCCACGGGCACGCCTGTGATCTGGCTGACGCGCTCCGGGGTGTACTCCTCAACGACTGCCCGCCAGGTCTCGTAGTTCTCCGTACGGGCAGCGATGAACGCCTCATCCTGCAGGCCCTCGCGCAGGATGATGTGGGCCAGACCGTTGAGCAGGGCGATGTCCGTCCCTGCTTCGTGTTGCAGGAACAGGGTGGCGAATTCAGCCAGCTCGATCCGGCGGGGATCGGCGACGATCAGCGCCGCGCCATGCTGGCGCACGGCCTTCTTGATCTGCAGGCTGATCACCGGGTGGTTGGCGGTGGTATTGGTGCCGATGAGCAGGATGGTTCGCGCCTGGGTAATGTCAGCGATGCTGTTGGTCATCGCGCCGCTGCCGAAGGCCTGCACGAGGCCTGTCACGGTACTGCTGTGTCAGAGCCGGGCACAGTGGTCGATGTTGTGCGTGCCGATGACCTGACGGGCCAGCTTCTGCATCAGGTAGTTTTCTTCGTTGGTGCATTTGGCGCTACACAGGAAGGCGATCGCATCCGGGCCATGAGCCGCTTTGACCGCTGCCAGCCGGTTGGCGACCAGGCTCAGAGCTTCATCCCAGCTGGCGGGTTGCAGCACGCCGTCGCGCCGGATGAGCGGCGTGGTCAGGCGGTCGCGGTGCCACACGTAATCATGGCCAAAGCGGCCTTTGACGCACAGGTTGCCATAGTTGGGGGCGGCGTCAAAAGGGGCGCTGACCCGGTAGATCACCCCGTTTTTGACGTGCAAGAGAATCTGGCAGCCAACGCCGCAGTACTCGCACGTGGTGCGGACAATGCGATCGGGCTGAATGGCGTCTGCCTGGTGGAGAGCAACTTGGTCGGCGCTGGCGTGAGTCATCAGGTTCCTCCCGGCTGATACAGCCCATCCCCGGTGGTGGTGCAGCAGAAGGGGGCGCCTCCCGGCCCGGCGTGCCTGTCTCGGGCCGGACGACCCCATGCCTTCATTATAGGCCAGGATCAGGGGAGACGCCGCCAGACCTGACGAAGATCATGTCGTCAGGTTACCGGAGCAAGCGACGGCTTTCCAGCGTTACTTGATGGCCCCGGCGGTCAGCCCATCCACGAAGTTGCGGCCCACCAGCCCGAACAGGATCAGCACCGGCAGCGTGGTCAGCGTGGCTCCGGCCAGCAGCAGCCCCCAGTCGACCTGATACTGTCCGATAATCCCCGCCAGACCAACCGGCAGCGTCCGGTTAGCGTCGCTGATGATCAGCACCGAAGCCAGCATGTACTCTGTCCAGGAGGTGATGAAAGCGTAGATGGCGATGCTGGCGATGCCCGGCGCGGTCAGCGGCAGGGTGATGCGCAGCATGACCCGCAGGCGGCCGGCGCCGTCCAGGGCGGCGGCTTCCTCCAGTTCGTAAGGCACAGCGCGGAAGAAAGCCTGCAGCATCCACACGGCAAACGGCGCGGCAAAGGTGACATTGACGATCACCAGCGCCCACAGGCTATCGATCAACCCGACCTGGCTCAACATGCCGTACAGGGGCACCAGCAGCAGGATGCTGGGGAAGGCGTAGGTGACCAGGATGATCTTGAACAGGAACTGGCTGCCGGGGAAGCGCAGCCGGTAGATGCCATAGGCTGCCAGCGAGGCCAGCACGACCGTGATCACCATCGTCAGGGCGGCGATGATGGTGCTGTTAAGCAGGTAGCGCGGGAAGGCCGACGACGCCAGCAGATGGTCATAGTGCTCCAGTGTCAATGACTGCGGGATCAGCGTCGGCACCTGGGCGATGATCTCCTGCGGCGCTTTGATCGAGCCGGTGAAAATCCAGTAGAAGGGGGCGATGACCACGATCAGCAGCACAGCCACCGACAGGTACACCCCCAGTGAGCGGCGCAAGCCCGCCAGATCAGTCGTCATCCCTGCTCCTCCTCAGCACGCGGGGCCATCACGCGGGTGTACAGCACGGCGAAGGCCAGCAGCACCAGCCCCAGCACCACCGAAGCCGCCGCCGAGCGGCTGAGCCGGTACTTGAAGAAAGCGGTATCGTAGATAAAGACAGGCAGTGTGGTCGTGGCCGCGGATGGCCCGCCGCGGGTTAGCAGCCAGATGATGTCGAAGACGTTGATCGACCAGAGCATCCCGACCAGGCCCATCACGAACAGCACAGCCTGCAGGCCTGGCATGGTGATGTGCCAGAACCGCTGCCAGGCTGAGGCGCCATCGACCGAGGCTGCCTCGTACAGTTCCTCCGGGATGCTCTGCATCCCCGCCAGCAGGATCACGGCCATCAGCGGGAACCAGCGCCAGGAGTTGATGAAGATGACCGAAGTGCGCGCGGTTGGCCCCGTGCCGAAGAAGCCGACTGGCTGCGGGGTGATGCCCAGCGTGACCAGCAGATAGTTGACGATCCCGCCGGAGGTGCCCAGCAGCCAGCGCCAGATGATGACCACCACCACCGTCGGGACGATCCAGGACAGGATCACCCACACGCGGGCCAGCCCCTGCCCGCGGAAGCGCTGCTTGAGGATCAGGGCGGTGATGAAAGCGGCCAGGGTTTGCAGCACGGCATTGGCGACCACCCACACCAGGCTGCGCCCGAAGGCTTCCCAGAAGTTATCGGAGCCGAGGACTTTGCTGTAGTTTTCCAGGCCAACAAACTGGCCGCCGGTGCCGATGATCCCGACATCCAGGAAGCTCAGGCGTATCGCCGAAAGCAGCGGGTAGAGAATGGTCCCGGCCAGCCATAGAATCAGCGGGGCCACCAGCAGGTAGCCGAGCAGGGTATCCCCTGCTGGCCGACGAAAGCGCCCGGCGAGCAGGCCGGTTCTGGCCCGCCCGGTCGTGGTGGGGGTGGCGTTGGTCATGGGCATCCCTCATGCAGGTAAAGCCGGTGGGAAGGGAAGCCCCCTTCCCACCGGGTCAGGAAGTCCCCACAGGGACAGCGGACGATCAGTCTTCGATCGCTTCTTCCATCAGGGCCTGACCTTCAGCCACCGCTTCCGCCGGGTCCATATTGTCGATCAGGACCTTCTGCAGGGTCTGGGCCAGCAGGTTCTGGGCCGAAATCTGGGCGATGCTGGGGAAGATGTTGCCGCCGGTGAACCCGAACAGCATGCCGTTGCGGGAGTTCTCCAGCATGACCTCGATCTGGCTCTTGTACTTGACGACCATCGGGTCTTCCCAGTAGCTGGCAGCCTGGCTACCGCTCTCGGTGACCGGCAGGAACAGGCCAGGTTCCATGTTCAGGAAGCGGCCATAGTTCTCCGGCTCCAGGAGGAAGCGCAGGAAGGTGTAGATTGCCTCCTGCTTGGCGGGGTCATCGGTCAGCACCATGACGCCGTTCACATAGGCGATCGTGCCCGACTGCTCGACATCCGCTGAATGCGGGATGGCCATCACGCCCAGGTCTTCCGGATCGCCCTCAGCCTGGGTGTCATAGGTGGTGATCACCGTGAACTGGAGGATGGAAGCGCAGGTGCGGCTGGCGAAGCAGGCTTCGGCCTCGCCCCAGGTCCAGTTCGGGCTGTCGGGCGGCGAGTACTGATAGAGCTGCTTGTAGAAGTCGAAGGCGGCGACGGTCGCCTCGTTGTTGAAGCGCAGCGTGCCATCGGGGTTGTAGATTTCCGAGGCGCCGGCGTTGATCATGAAGTCATAGGTGGTCTGATCGGTGTACAGGTGGCGGTTGGCGGGCAGGCCGATGCCATACTGGGTATCGGTGGTCAGGGTCTGGACGGCGGCCAGCCATTCGTCCCAGGTGGTCGGCGGCTCAACGCCGGCCTCAGCGAAGACGCTCTTGCGGTACCACAGCGAGTGCGCCATGTTCCACAGCGGCACCGCCCAGACATGATCTTCGTAGCTGTACGGCTCAATGGCCGCCGGGAAGAAGCCATGGGCTTCGTTCATCTCGGCCACGAAGTCATCGACCGGCTGCACCGCCCCCACCGCGCGGATGATCGGCGTGAAGTCCGGGATGGCAAAGAGCATATCCGGAGCGTTGCCAGCCGCTACTGCGGCGGGCGCCTTGGTGTAGATCTCGCCCCAGTTCTGCGGCTCCTGGCGGACGACGATATCCGGGTGGGCGGCGTTGAATTCGTCGAGCAGTTCCTGCACGCGGGCAACGCGATGCGGCGGCTGCTCCATGTGCCAGAAAACGATCTCGACCGGCCCCTGCGCAGCTACCGGGCCGATGGCGACGATCAGAAAGACGGCGATTAGCAGCAAACGTGCGATCTTTGACATCTGCAACTTCTCCTCTTTAGCAAAACTTTCAAGAACGAATGGGGCGCGTAGTTATCGGTTATCCGCGCAACAGAGCACAGGTCTTGGCGCTTTTCCCTCCTTTTCCCATTGAGCAGGCTTTACGCTCCGCTGAGCCAGCGGATGGCCTGATCCCAGAATTGCTGATAGTGCGGCCAGCGGATGAAATCGCTACCCCAGTGCGGCGCGACATCCGACGTGATGGCCAGCACGCGGCCCTTACCCACCGTCCAGCAGGCCAGGAAGGGGTCGTCGTCATCGCCAATGCGGGCCAGCAGTTCCGCCCCCTGGCGCGGGGCAGTTTTGTTGTAGCCCATGAACATCGGCATGGGGTCGGTGGGGATGCCGGCCAGGATCGGGTGATCGGGGCGCAGGATGCGCGGGCGCGCGCCTTCCGGCGTCTCGATCCGGTCGTCGTGCATGGGCAGAATCTCTACCGGCAGGATGCGGGCGACCGGCGTCCCGTACCAGCGGCCCTGGCCGTGATGCCCCTGGTAGGTGAAGTAGCCGCCGACATAAGCCAGCCCGCCGCCGTTTTCCACAAAGCGGACGATCTCCTTCAGGCGATTCGGCCCCATTGGCACGGCGTTGCGGCGCGCGCCGGGGTAGAGCACCACCGTGTCATGGCCGATGTCGCTGAGAATCAGCACATCGTAGGCCGCCAGCGCCTCAGCCGTCTCCGGCAGATGGTAGTACGCTTCATGGGAGAGCATCCGGGTGACGGTATGCCCGCTGCTTTCCAGCGCGCCGCGCAGGTATGTCCCGGCGTCCCAGATCTGATCCAGCAGGGGGAAGACCTCGATGCCTTCCAGCCCCAGGACAGCCATGATCGCCGAGTCGCCAGCATACAGAACTTTGCTCATAACCCCTCTCCTGCGGTCGATGACCGCTACCTGCTGCACTTCCCGTTCATGCCGCGCCCGCCCAGACCAGGGCGGCGGCGCCGATCTCACCGGAGTTGGCGCCCAGCCCGGCGGGCACGATGCGCACAGCTTCCACGTTAGAAGGCAGGGCGCGCACGGCGACCGTCTGGCGTACCGGCTCAAACAGCAGGTCACCCGCCGCCGCCACGCCGCCGCCGATGATGATCCGCTCCGGGTTGACGACATCCACGCACCAGGCCAGCACCATGCCCAGCCGCTGCCCGGCCAGGGTGATGATCTCGCGGGCCAGGGCGTCGCCCCGCTGGGCCGCTTCAACTACGTCGACAGCGGTCAGGGTATCGGCAGGGCGATCGGCCAGGATCGAAGGCCGTCCGGCAGCCAGCTGCTCCCGCGCCTGGCGGGCGATGGCCGGGCCAGAAGCCAGCGCCTCCACACAGCCGCGCTTGCCACAGCCGCACAGCGGGCCGTCCGTCTCCACGATCAGGTGGCCGAGGTCGGCAGCGCCGCCGCTGACGCCGTGATACAGCCTGCCTTCCAGCACCAGGCCGCCGCCGATGCCTGTCCCGACGGTGACGTAGAGGATGGTGTGCGCGCCGCGGCCTGCACCGTAGAGCAGTTCGCCCAGCACGGCGGCGTTGGTATCCTTGGCCACGCTGATCGGGCCAGTCCAGGCATCACCCAGGTGGGCCAGCAGCCGGTCGCGCAAGGGCACGTTGACCCAGCGCAGGTTGGACCCCATAATGACCACGCCGCGCACGTGATCGGTGGAGCCGGCGGCCCCGATGCCGATCCCGACGATGCGGTGGCCCGCCCCGGCCTGGGCCTGCAGGGCGCGGATGCAGTCCGCCATCCGCCCGATCACCGGCTCGACGCCTTCTTCCGGTCGGGTTGGCGCCCGGACTTCAGCGACGACTGTCCCCTCGCGGGTGACCAGCGCCCCGGCGATCTTGGTCCCGCCCAGGTCAATGCCCAACGCAAGCTCAGCCATGTTTCAGCACTCCTCATCCCGTATAGTGGGACGCTGCCCGGCGCTGCCGGGGCGCGTCCTGTCCGCTATCCTGTGCCGGAATCGCCCGCCGGGGCCTGCACCACGCCGCTGATCGCTGTCGAATCGGGGTGGCGGAGGATGGCCCGGAGCTGGTACTGGTCGCCACGGTAAACGGAATAGACGAATTCAACCGGCCGGTCGTGCCGGGAATAGGTTGTGCGGCGGATGCCCAGCACCGGCGTCTGGCGGTCGATGTTCAACAGGCGGCGCTCGTGGGGCTGGGGCAGGCGGGCCTCGATGATCTGATCCGCCCAGACCAGCACCCAGCCGTATTCGCGGCGCAACACGCCGTAAAGCGATTCGCGGCTGAAGTCATGCCCGTCCAGAATGCCGGGACACATCTGATGATCGAGGTGGGTGGTTTCGATAGCCAGCGGCTTGCCATCGGCCAGGCGGACGCGACTGAGGACGACCACTTCCGCCCCCGGTGCGATCTGCAACCGCGCGGCAACTTCGTCATCGGCGGGCCGCAGCGCGGCCTCCAGTACGCGGCTGGAAGGTTCGACTCCGCGCTGGCGCATCTCTTCGGTGAAGCTGCGCAGGGCGTCCAGGTCCTGGTCAAACTTGGGCGGGGAAACGTAGGTGCCCTTGCCGACGCGGGTGTACGTCAGGCCCTCGCGAGCCAGCAGGAGCAGGGCCTGGCGGGCAGTCATCCGGCTGACATTGAACTGCTCGGCTAGCTCGCGCTCGGAAGGCAGCCGTGCGCCGACGGGGTACGCCCCCGTCTGAATCTGCATCTGCAGATAGTTCTTGATCTGGATGTAGATCGGTTCGGATGAATGCGGCTGCACGTTCACGGCGTGTCTCCCCCTGACGCGCTGTCCGGGCATCCGGACTTCTTTGGTCTAGGGTGGTATATACCGCTATCTATCAGCATAGGGCGAAATCTGTCTGGAGTCAATCCTGTTGGGCTGATCAGGTCAGAAAGTCAGGAGGCCAGGAGGCCGGGGGGCCAGAGACCGGGAGATAGGTGAAAGGCAGTCACTGGCGGCAGGAGTAGGGTTCTGTGCGGCAGGGGCCGCTCTCTTTCCGCCCGGTGATCGGAGTGCCTGCGTGTAGTGGCTGTGGTGCAGCGGTTGCATCCCGGCGCGAATCAGTGACAATAGAGCGCGACCGCGCGCCTGGCGGTTGCCGGATCATGCCGCCGGGTGCGCCCCTGACCGGCTCATTACCTGCTCCGGAGAGAGGTTTGCATGAACTACAGCGAACGCCAGCAACGGTTTCAGGAAGCGCTGGGGCGCAGCGCTGATCTGGCCTTCCTGCCGGTTTCCGCCGATTTGCAGTATCTGACCGGCGTGCCCCGCGACTTCCCTAACTTCGGGGCGACGATCCATCCCGGCGCGTGGCTGGAGGGGTTATGGATGGCTCCCCAGGGGGCGCCCCTGCTGGCCCTGCCGCGCATGACAGCCGAATTTGGCGGCCTGGCCGATTCCACCGGCGTCGAGTTGCGCATCCTGGGCGATCACGATGATCCGGCAACGTTGGTGCGGGAGATTGCAGCGCGCTTTGGTGTGCCGCCCAGGCCGCGCATCGCCCTTGGCGACCGCGCACGGGCGGAGACCGCTTCCCGCCTGCACGCGATCTTCCCCGGCGCGGCCTTCATCTCCGCCACCGATCTGTTGCGCCCGCTGCGGGCGATCAAGAGCGAGGCGGAGATCGCCATCATGCGCCGGGCCGGGGCGATCACAGAGGCTGCTTTCGCCGATGTGCTACCCAAACTCCGGCATGGCATCACCGAACTGGAGATCATGGCCGAGGTGGATTACCAGTTGCGCCGTCACGGAGCGCTGGGGCCGTCCTTTACCACGGCGCTCTACAATACCGGCCCCAATCACGAGCTGATCTTTGGCAAGCATGAGCAAACCTGGCACCGTCCGCTGAAGCCGCCGGTGGCCATCCTGTTCGACTTCGGCGCGATCCACGAGGGTTACTGCTACGACTACGGCCGCACGGTGTACTTTGGCCAGCCAGATGAGGAAATGCGGCGCGTGCATGAGCTGGTGATGGCCTCGCAGGCGGAGGGGATCGCCGCGCTGCGGGCCGGTCAGGCGACGGCGGCCCGGGCGGATGCCGCCGCGCGGCAGGTGATTGTAGAGGGTGGCTACGGCCCAAACTTCCGCCACCGGCTGGGGCATGGCATCGGCCTGGACGTGCACGAGCCGCCTTTCCTGACGGCGGGGGATGAAACCGTACTGGCTGAAGGGATGCTCTTCACGGTGGAGCCGAGTATTCTCGTCCCCTGGGGACCGGCGGCACGGGTGGAAGATGTTGTCGTGGTTCGGTCTGGGGGCGGCGAGCCGCTGACCACCGGCTACCCGTCGCTGATCGTGATTGACTGAGGGAGGGGCCTATGCAGCGCCAGAACATCGCTTCCGGGACGGTCTGGGAGGGAATCGCTGGTTATTCGCGGGCGGTGCGCGTTGGTGGGCTGGTGTTCGTCTCCGGCACGACGGCGACCGATGAACAGGGGCGTCTGGTCGGGCCGGGCGATGTCTACGTCCAGACGGCCTACATCCTGCGTAAAATCGGCGCTGCACTTGAGGCCGCGGGCGCGACGCTGGCCGACGTGGTACGGACGCGCATCTACCTCACCGATGCGACCCGCTGGGAGGAAGCTGCCCGCGCCCATGCCGAAGTCTTCAGCGCCATTCGCCCGGCCAATACGCTGATCGAGGTCAGCCGGCTGGTCGGCGATGGCTACCTGGTGGAGGTCGAAGCTGACGCCGTGATCGGCGCCAGCGGGCAGGGGAGCGGTGTATGAAGTTCAGTCTGCGCTTCAACAACGACCTGCCGGTCGAGTCGTATGTCCGGCTGGCGCGGGCAGCGGAGGCCGCCGGTTTTGACCAGTTCTGGGTCAGCGATGATCTGTTCCTGCGCAGCGGGGTGGTGATCCTGGCGGCTGTGGCGGCGGCGACGGAGCGGATTGCGATCGGGACGTGCATCCTCAACCCGTACACGATCCATCCCGCCGAGATCGCCATGATCGCGGCGACGCTGGACGAGCTATCCGGCGGACGCTTCAACCTGGGCCTCTCCGCCGGGGCAGCGGACTTCCTGGCCTGGATCGGGATCGCGCCGGAAAAGCCGCGCACCGCGGTCGTGGAGACGGTCACCGCGATCAACCGCCTGCTCTCCGGCGAGCGCGTTCCGCTGGATGGGCAGTTCCTGCGCTGGACGGACGAAGCTTACCTGCGCTTCACCCCCCGGCGGCGCGTCCCGATCTACCTGGGCGCGCTCAGCCCTAACATGTTGCGGGCCATCGGAGAGATCGCCGATGGCGGGTTGCCGTTGCTGTTTCCGCCGGAGCACTATGCGACAGTGCTGCCCTATGTTCAGGAGGGCGCGGCGCGGGCCGGGCGCGACCTGGCCGCGCTGGATGTGGCGGCCTGTATCTGGTGTTCAGTGGCGGATGACCGGGCGGCAGCGGAAGACGCCCTGCGGGAGAAGATTGCCTACTACGGCCAGTCGCTTAGCCCGTTGATCTGGGAACGGCTGGGGCTGACCCGGGAGGACTTTGCCCCGATCGCTCAGGCGGTCATGGTGGAACGCGACCTGGCACGGGGTAAGGCGCTGGTCACGCCAGCCATGCTGCGCATTGGTGTGGCGGGCACGGCTGCCGCGCTGATCTCCCGGCTGGAAGGGTTGATCGCGCTGGGCGCGCGGCACATCAGCTTCGGGCCGCCGCTGGGGCCGGATCCGCTGGCAGCAATCGAAGCGATTGGCCGGGAGGTGTTGCCCTATCTGCGGAGGATTGCCCCATGAGCAGACTCTTTGGTCTGTACGATCTGCGGGTGACGGTGGTCGCCATCGAGGGGCGTTCGGTGTGCGGGATGCAGGTCGGCGACTACTTCGAATTGACTGAAAGCAGCAAGCTGAGCCTGCCGCCGGGCAAGCACTTTTGCATCTATGCGCTTGGCGCGGTATTGCCCCTGCTGGCCGCCAAACAACGCCAGCTGGATGAAGATGACTGGCTGGAGCGCGATACGCTGGTGACCTGCCCTGACCCGGAAGAACGCCTGATTATGCGCATCGAGCGGATCGCCCGTCGGACGCTGGACAGCGACGAGTTGACCTGATGGCCCGCGAGATCAGCATCGCCTTTCAGACGGACAAATCGCCGGCGCAGTACATCGCGCTGGCCCGGCTGGTCGACCGCTATGCTTTTGACGCGGTCAGTGTGTACTGTGATGCACCGTTCCAGCCAAGCTATGGCCCGCTGTTGCTGATGGCTCCCCACCTGCAACGGGCGCGGCTTGGCCCGGCAGCGGTCTCGCCTTCGCGTATTCACCCGATCGATATCGCCGCGGAGACGGCGCTGCTGGCAGGAGTGGCGCGGGGCGGCGTGTACATTGGCATCGCCCGCGGGGCCTGGCTGGCCGAGCATGGCATCCGTGAGCTGGAGCCGCCGCTAACAGCCATCCGCGAGGCGGTGGCAGTGGTGCGCTACCTGCTTTCCGGGGCCGAGGGCGGGCTTGAGGGCGCTATCTTCCCGCTGGCGGCGCATGTACGTGCGCCATACCCGCTGCCGCAGGGGCCAATCCCGATCCTGATCGGGACATGGGGCCGTCGTCTGGCGGCGCTGGCCGGCGAGATCGCAGACGAGGTCAAGGTGGGCGGTTCCGCCAACCCGGCGATGGTGCCGGTCATGCGCGGCTGGATTGCCGCTGGCGAGCGGCAGGCCGGGCGTCCGGAAGGATCAGTCGGTGTGGTGATGGGGGCGGTGACGGTCGTCGACGAGGATCGGGAACGGGCGCGGCAAGCAGCGCGCCGGGCGGCGGCGCTGTACCTGCCGGTGGTGCTGCCGCTTGACCCCACGATCCCAGCTGACCCGGAACTGATCGGGCGGCTGCGGGCGCTGGTTAATGCCGGGGAGCATGATGCCGCTGCTGCGCTGATCTCTGACGATCTGCTGGATCGCTTCGCCTTCGCCGGGGCACCCGCCGACCTGATCCGCCAGGCTGAGGCGCTCTTTGACGCGGGGGCCGCCCGGATCGAGTTCGGGACTCCGCACGGCCTCGACCCGGCGACTGGCATCCGCCTGCTGGGGGAACAGGTCATCCCGGCGCTCAAGGGGCAGTCATGAAGCGGGGGCGGGATTAGCCAGAGTGCCCCAGCATTTCTGTTGCTTTTGACCGGGACAAACGTGCTGGCAGAATCAGGATTCGCAGTATAATTCTGCCAGCAGTGCCTCTCAATAGTTGTTCATGCACCCACAAAGTAAGGAGTAGTGACCCATGCGACGCCTTTATGGACTTCTTGTAGTGGTGTCGCTCCTGAGCCTGCTGGCCTTTGGCGGCGCAGCAGCCCAGGAGGAAAAGGTGCTGGTCGTTGGCCTCTCTGAGGACTACAACGGCCTGGATGTGCACCGCGCCTATGAGCCGGGCGGCTCCCTGATTCACAAGGCCGTGTACGATACGCTGGTTACGTTCCCGACTGATTCAGTGAGCGAAATTCTGCCCAACCTGGCCGAAAGCTGGACGATCAGCGATGACGGCCTGGTCTACACCTTCACCCTGCGGGACGATGTGGTCTTTTCCAACGGCGACCCGCTGACCGCCGAGGATGTGGTCTTCAGCTTCAACCGCATGAAGAACCTCAAGGATAACCCGGCATTCCTGGCGGACGGCATTGCCAGTGTGGAAGCCCCGGATGAGCGCACAGTCGTCCTGACCCTTGCCGCGCCGGACCCCGCCATCCTGGCCAAACTGGTTTTTGACGCCTTCTCGGTGGTCAATGCGGAGGTGGTTCGCGCTCAGGGTGGGACGGACGCTGAAAACGCCTCTGAGGTTGATACCGCTGAACTGTGGTTCAACGACAACTCCGCCGGGACCGGCCCCTACATGGTCGACTTCTACGAGCCGACCGTGCAGACCGTGCTTGTCCGTAACCCCAACTACTGGGGTGAAGCGCCATACTTTGACCGCATCATCATCCGCAACATGCCGGAGGCCGCGACCCAGAAGCTGGCCCTGGAAGCTGGCGACATCCACATCGCCATGGACATCACCGCCGACCAGCTCCCCTCGCTGGAGGGCAACCCCAACATCTCCGTGTTCTCCACCCAGAGCGACACGCTGATCTTCCTACTGATGAACCAGAATCCGGAGATCGGCGGCCCGGTGAGCGATCCCAAGGTGCAGCTGGCCGTGCGCTATGCCCTGGACTATGAAGGTCTGAAGCTGCTGGGCGGCGCGGGCACCAATACGCCGGCGGCGATGGTCCCGCTGGGCTTTGCCGGCGCGCTCGATGCTTCGGAGGCGCTGCCGCGCGACCTGGACAAGGCCCGCAGCCTGCTGGCCGAGGCGGGTTACCCGGACGGCTTCACGGTTGATTTGCGTTATCCGGACTTCACCTACATCGGCACGCAGTTCTCGCTGGTCGCCCAGAAGGTGCAGGCGGACCTGGCCGAGGTGGGCATCACCGTGAACCTGGTGCCGGAAGAGCTGCAGGTTTCGCTGGAAGCGTACCGCGGCGGGCAGCACGGCTTTGGCCTGTGGCTGTGGAACCCGGACTACTACGACACGCTGGACTATGTGGAGTTCCTGCCGGGCGGCGTGGTGGGCAAGCGCGCTAACTGGACGGACGAGAACGCCGACGCGACCATCCTGGAACTGCGCGACAAGGTGAAGGTGGAAACCGATCCTGAAGTCCGCAACCAGCTGTTCCGGGAAATCCAGCTCTATGAACAGCAGTCCGGGCCGTTCGCGCCGCTGTTCCAGCCGGGCGTGCACTTTGCCTACAGCGCCGCGCTCAAGGGCTTCAATTACAACGGCCAGTGGCGCGTAGACCTGTCCCTGCTGAGCTTCTAGCCCTGCTGCGTTAGCAGCCGTAAGACGGTGGGGGCCGTGCCCCGGCGCGGCTCCCCCGTCTTTATATAGCGCCCTGGCGCTGACGCCTGAGTTGGTCAGGAGCTAGCCTCTTCCCCGCGCTTCGTTTTCCCTGGCTCCTGGCTACCTGCTCACATCGGTAGAACGCCTATGTCGTTATCCGCCTATTTTCTGCGACGTTTGCTGCTGGCCGTGCCGCTGGTGATTGGCATCTCGCTGGTGTCCTTCATCATTGCCAACCTGGTTCCCAGCGATCCGATGGCCGCTAACCTGGGCGAGCGCGCTGCCGCCGACCCGGAAATCGTAGCCGCCTTCCGGGCCAAGTGGGGGCTGGACGAGCCGTTTTTCGTCCAGTACTTCACCTACCTGCGTAACCTGCTCAGCGGCGATATGGGGACATCCATCCGCACGCGGCGACCGGTGGCCGACGAACTGCTGCGCTATATGCCCGCGACGGTGGAACTGGCGACAGCGGGCATTATTGTGGCTCTGATTGTTGGCGTCCCGCTGGGCGTGATCTCAGCGGTGTGGCGCAACCGCCCGATCGACTTCGTCGCCCGAATCATCTCCCTGATCGGGGTTAGCGCGCCGGTCTTCTGGTTGGCGCTGGTGGCGCTGCTGTTGCTGTACCTGCGGCTGCGCATTCTGCCGGGCCCGGGGCGGCTGGACGCCGTGATCCCGCCGCCGCCGACGGTGACCGGCCTGTACACGATCGATGCGCTGATCGCCGGGCAGTGGCGCACGCTGGGCAACGCGCTGGCGCACCTGATCCTGCCAGCGGTGGTGCTGGGAGCGTATTCCGCCGGGTTGATCACGCGCATCACCCGTTCGGCCATGCTGGATGTGCTGTCGATGGAATACATCACGACGGCGCGCAGCAAGGGCTTGCGGGAGCGGACGGTGATCCTGCGGCACGGCCTGCGCAACGCGCTGCTGCCCGTGGTGACCGTGATCGGGCTATCGTACGGCAACCTGTTGACCGGCGCGGTGCTGACGGAGACGATCTTCTCCTGGGGCGGCATCGGGCGTTTCGCCTACGATTCGGCCCGCAGCCTGGACTTTCCCTCGATCATGGGCGTGAGCATGCTGATCGCGCTGGTCTTTGTACTCACCAATCTGATTGTGGACATGCTTTATTACATCCTCGATCCCCGGATTCGCTTATAGGAGCGGCCTGGCATGATGCGTACGCTGCGCATTCAGATCGCCCGCAACCCGCTGATGGCGGTGGGGGTGGTGATCTGTCTGATCTGGTTCTCGATCTCGCTGGTGGCGCACCTGATCGCTCCTTACGGGCCGCTGGAGCAGAACATGGTCAACCGCCTGCAGCCCCCCAGTCAGACGAACCTGATGGGCACCGACCAGCTGGGCCGCGATGTGCTAACCCGCGTGCTCTACGGCGGGCGGATTTCTCTGCCAGCGGGGCTGCTGGTCATCATCATCTCGACGGTGATCGGGACGCTGGTCGGCGCGGTGGCCGGGTACGCCGGGGGGATGTGGGATGAGCTGCTGATGCGTGGCACAGAGGTCTTCATGGCCTTCCCGACGATCATCCTGGCTATGGCCATCGCCGCCGCGCTGGGGCCGAGCGTGATCAACGCTGTGATCGCCATGGTGCTGGTCTGGTGGCCCAACTATGCCCGTATCGTGCGTAGCCTGGTCGTCAGCGTCAAATCCAACGACTACGTGGAGGCGGCGCGCGCCCTGGGAGCTTCTGACCGCCACATCCTCTTCCGGACGATCCTGCCGAACTGCCTGGCCCCGGCCATCGTCATGGCCACGCTGGACATCGGCAACGCTATCCTGCTCTTCGCCGGGTTGAGCTTCCTGGGTCTGGGCGCGGATCCTTCAACGCCGGAGTGGGGGCGTATGGTGGCCGACGGCGTCAGTAACTTCGATCAGTGGTGGCTGAGTACGTTCCCCGGTCTGGCGATCTTCACCGTGGTGATGGCCTTCAATTTTGTAGGGGATGGCCTGCGCGATCTGGCCGATCCGCGCGTGCGCAAAGCGCGGGGATAAGGCGGGGCATTCACGTACATGAAAAAGGCCGGGGTCGCGCCCCGGCCTCTTTGATTCCCGCACCCGGCGATCTACAGCAGGTTGCGGGCCAGGCGCTGAATCTTGCGCACGGCCTCCACGATGCTGGCTGCGTCTTCCTCGCCGCCCAGCAGGATGTAGTGGGGCAGCCAGACTGTTTCCCGGGCGGCGCGGGCCGTGTTGGGGAAGTTCTGGCGGAGGAAAGGCGGCTCGCCATCCCGCTGTTCGGGCGGCAAACGCCTGCGGTATTCGCCGCTCTGGAAGAGGGCCAGTTCATGCAGGGGTGGGTAGCTGGCCTGCGTCGGGATGCCTTCTGCGTTCAGGGCCTGGATGAATCGCTCCGTGGGCACGTTGGCGAAGGCAGCGCGGTCGTAGTGGAAGATGTAGGCGTAGTGGCCGTTGCGGGTGCAGCGCGGGTCGAGCGCCTGGGGGGTGATGCCTTCGATCTGGGCCAGGTGCGCGTTCAGGTACGCGGCGGCCCGCGAGCGCACAGCGGCCTGCTCGTCCAGGCGGGCGAGTTGCTGGCTGAGGATGGCCGCCTGCCACTCGCTCAGGCGGTAATTGGAGCCATAGATGAAGTGGGCGTAGAACCACTCGCCGGGCATCCGCCCGCAGTCGTGGGTAGCGCGGGCCAGGCGCTCGATGGCATCGTCGTTGGTGATGACGATCCCGCCTTCGCCGGCGGTCATCAGCTTGCTCTGCTGGAAGCTGAACGTCCCGATGTCGCCGATTGCCCCGATCTTGCGCCCGCGCCACTCGGAGCCGTGCGCATGGGAGCTATCCTCGACCAGGGGCAGGTTGTGGCGGCGGGCGAGGGCGGTCAGGCGATCCAGATCGGCGGGATGCCCGCCCAGATGCACGGCGATGATCGCTCTGGTGTGCTCGGTGATGGCCGCTTCCGCCAGGTCAGGGTCCAGGCAGTAGGTGCGCGGGTCGACATCCACGAAGACCGGGCGCGCCCCGGCGAACAGCACGGCGCTGGCGGTAGCTACAAAAGTGTAGTCCGGGACGATGACTTCGTCGCCGGGGCCGATCCCCAGGGCAGCCATGGCGACTTCCAGGGCGGCGGTGCCATTGGTGACGGCGATGCCGTGTTTGGCCTGATGATAGGCGGCGAATTCCTGCTCAAAGCGCAGGGCGCGCGTACCGGGTGTGCGCCACCACACGCGGCTCTCCAGCACTTCCAGCAGGGCCTGGCGCTCGCGCTCGTCGTATTGCGGCCAGGCAGTGAAGGGCGTGGCGCGGACGGGTGTTCCTCCCAGCAGGGCCAGTTCGCTCATGCTGTTTTCCTCCTCTTGAGTAGCCGGTGCGCTGGATCAGCGCCGCCGGTCGAAGACTTCCGGATTCACCGGGTGCGGCAGGCGTTCCCCCCGTAGCCCGGCCAGCAGGTTCTCCGCCGCCATGACTGCCATCCGCCCGCGCGTGGCGACGCTGGCGCTGGCGATGTGCGGTACGACCAGGCAGTTATCCAGCGCCAGCAGCGGCGAATCGGGCGGCAGCGGCTCCGGATCGGTCACATCCAGGGCGGCAGCGGCGATCTGGCCGCCGGTCAACGCCTCGTAGAGCGCCGTGTGGTCGACGACTGGCCCGCGGGCGGTGTTGATCAGGATGGCAGTTGGCCGCATCAGGCTCAGCGCCCGCGCGTCGATCAGGTGGAACGTCTCCGGCGTGAGCGGGACGTGCAGGCTGACGAAGTCACTTTCGGCCAGCAAGGACTCCAGCGGGCGGTATTCCGCGCCCAGGATGGCGGCTTCTGGAACTTCAGCCCGGTCGGTGTAGAGGATGCGCATGGCAAAGCCGCGCGCTCGGCGGGCGACGGCCTGGCCAATCCGCCCCATGCCGATGATGCCCAGCGTTGCCCCGTAAATGTCACGGCCCAGCAACAGGGTCGGTCCCCAGGTCTTCCAGCGCCCGGCGCGGGCGTAGCGTTCCGCCTCCGGGATGCGCCGCGCTGCTGCCATGAGCAGGGCAAAGGCGAAGTCGGCGGTGGTCTCCGTCAGGACGCCCGGCGTGTGCCCGACTGGCAGGCCGCGGGCGGTGCAGGCGGAGACATCAATGTTATCGTAGCCAACGGCCATCTGGCTGATCACGCGCAGGCGCGGGGCGGCCTCCAGCAGCGCGGCGTCGATCCGGTCGGAGAGCAGGCAAAGCAAGCCGTCAGCCTCAGCCGCCCGGCGCTGGAGGATGTCGTAGGGCGGCGGCAGTTCGTCCTCCCAGAGATCGATCGCGCAGGCGTCGCGCAGCAGGGCCAGCCCTTCTTCCGGGATGACGCGGGTGATGAAGACACGCGGTCGAGTCATGGCGCTTCTTTCCGGTGATCAGTGGCGCGGGGATCGCGTCAAGGATAACATGCTTTGCGCCGCTGGAGGAAGTCGCGCCCGGCATGGTACAGTTGGATCACCGGCGCCGGGGGGCTGCAGGCGCCAGCCCCAGGGGGAGGGGATTATGCCGCGTTTGATCGTCAACGGGGACGATTTTGGCGCAGCGCCAGCCGTCAACGCCGCCATTGCTGAAGCGTTCCGCGCGGGCATCCTGACCAGCGCCAGCCTGATGGTCACCGGTGAAGCGGTTGATGAAGCGGTCGCCCTGGCGCGGGAACTGCCCGGCCTGCGGGTGGGGCTGCATGTGGTGCTGCTCAGCGGGCGGTCATGCCTGCCGCCGGAGGAGGCGCCGCATCTGGTGGACGCGCAGGGACGCTTCCCGGAGAATCCGCTGGCGGCAGGGGTGCGCTGGGCGTTCAGCGCGGCGGCACGGCGCGAACTGCGGCGGGAGGTGGCGGCGCAGGTGGCCCGCTTTCAGGCGACCGGCCTGCCAGCGGATCACCTGAACAGCCACCGCCATTTTCATGTGCATCCGCTGGTCTTCGATTTGCTGGAGGAAGCGTCCCGGCAACTGGGTGGGCCGCCGATCCGCTTCCCGGCGGAGCCGTGGCGGCTGGCGCTGATGGTGGATCGGCGCTATGCCCGGCAGCAGATCGGCTATGCGCTGGTGTTTGGTCTGCTGGCAGCGGCCTATCGCCGCCGCAGGGGGGTAGTTTCGCCCGGCGTTGATGGGGTGTTCGGGCTGTTGCGCACCGGGACGATCGATGAGACCTACCTCGTCCGGTTGCTGCAGCGCCTGCCGGAGGGCTGCTTTGAGCTTTATCTGCATCCGCGCCTGGATACCGCGCAGGGCCGCCGCGAACTGACCGCGCTGTGCAGCCTGCGCGTCCGGCAGGTGATCGCGGAGCGGCGGATCGTACTGACCACCTACGGCGAGCGGTGAAGCGGCTGACTGCCGTCAGAAAGACTCACCTGAACCATATGCCCGTCGCGGCTGACCACATACTCCCGCCCGGCCCAGTGGACGCGATTGCCGGTGAAGCTGAGGAACCACACCAGCATGTAGAAGGCATCCTTGATTGGCATCAACCAGGCTATCCGCCAGTATCCCTGCAGGCCGTTCAGGTTGTCGTTGAGATAAGCCCCCTCCAGCAGGCGGAAGACGACCGTCATGGCCAGCAGCCGCCAGCCGATCTCCGAGAAATCGCTGGCCGCCAGCCACAGCGCTGCCCAGCCGGTCAGGAAACTGATGCAGCTGAACAGCCAGCCAACCGGCTGGTTCACCCGGATCGTCCGCGCCCAGCGTAACTGATGCCGGTACAGGTCGCTCAGGCTCATCCGGGGCAGATGATTCTGCACGATGTGGCGGGAGATGGCGATCCGGTAGCCAGCCCGGCATACCCGCAGGCCAAGCTGGTAATCATCGGCCAGGTAGCCCGCCAGCGCCTTCAGCCCACCGACAGCCTCCAGCGTGGCGCGGCGGAGCGCGATGGTCGCACCGAGCGCGAACCGGGAGCCGAACAGGTGGTGGGCCACCAGCACCGACGGGATGAAGTCTACGTTGATGATCAGGGCCTCTACCGTCCCGGCCAGCGTTGAGGCTTCCGGCGTGGTATAGAGACAGGTTACCGCGCCGACCTGCGGATCGCGCAGGGGGGAGACGACCTGAGCGATGTAATCCGGCCCAACGCGGATGTCGGCGTCGCTCAGAATCAGGATGTCGTGCCTGGCGTCGGGGTAGAGCGCCAGCAGTTCGCTGATCTTGGGGTTGGCGGTCAGGCCGGGATGGCAGACTTCCCAGCGCGTCCGGGAGTTGCATGACTCCGCCACCAGCGCCGTCCGGGCCCTGTCCATCCCTTCGGGCTGGGGGAGGCCGATGATCATCTCATAGTCGGGGTAGCGCTGCTGGCAGAAGGAGAGCAAGTTCAGCCGCACCTGTTCCGTCCACTCCGTCAACGGCTTGAGCAGCGTAACCGGCGGCTCATATGGCGTCGCCGGGTCGTCCTCCCGGCGGGTGAAGACGGCGACCTCGTACAGCAGCACCAGATGGTACGTGAACGAGATCACGATGATCAGGGAGAGGAGATCCAGCACCGAAGTCGTGGTGAGATCGATCATGGCATTCCGACCGTAAGCGTCGTTTCACTGGCAAGGGACGCTTCTGGCGCAGTTGACGGCGAGCCATAGCGCGCCAGCAGCGCTTGACGGGACATCCAGAACTCGATGCGTGTGGCGCCCAGCACGCTCTTGTCGCGGGCGCTGGGCGGCTGAAACGCCCAGATCACAGCCCGGTTGTAGGCGTGGTCAAGAAACCGCTTGAGCCGCCCGCCGGGGCCGGTTGGCCGGGGCAGCACGATGATGTCAAAGCCCAGCGCCTCCAGCAGGTCGGTCATGGACTGGCGCTCCAGCGAGAGCAGGATCGACGCCTGCCCAAACAGGGCGGTCAGCCCGGCAGGGGCGCGATCGGTCTGCACATAGCGGGCCAGCTCCTCCAGCGAAAACCGGATGCGGCGGTAGACAGCCCGCGCCCAGCGGAGATCAGGCCCGGCGCTGTTCATGCGTGGAATGTGCTCGTTCCAGAGGTGGATTTCCAGGACGGGATCGCCAGCCTGGACGACGACGCCATCGGACAGCCGGTGGGTGCGGTGGCTGGCTCGCCGGACTACCCGGAGGATGCAATCAGGCGCGTGGCTGAATTCGGTGATGCCCAGGCAGCGGCGCAGCACAGCGTCAATGAGCAGGATGGCTCGCCGCGCGAGCGGGCTAAGCAGGCGTGCAACATGAACCATAACCGGCCTCCATTTGGGTTAGCCGGATGCGGCTTTGTGGAGTCACTCCTGCTTTCATCTTAGCAGATTTGCCCGGCGCTGTGCTTGTTTCCGGGCGGGTCCGGCCACGCTCAGTCGCGGCTAAAGACAGCCGGGTTGACCACACCATCCGGGCGTTCGCCACGCAGCACGGCCAGCGCGTTCTCCGAAGCCATCAGCCCCATGCGCAGGGTCGTCTGGGCGGTCGCCGATCCTGCGTGAGGGGAGGCAATGAAATTGTCCAGCTTCAGCAGAGGGCTATCGCCGGGCGGCTCCTGGGCAAAGGCGTCGAAGGCAGCCCCGGCCAGCCGGCCGCTGGACAGCGCCTCGTAGAGGGCTTGCTCATCGACCAGCCCGCCGCGCGCCGTGTTGATCAGGTACGCGGATGGCTTCATGCGGGCCAGGGCCGCCGCGTCGATCAGGTTGCGCGTTTCCTCCGAAAGCGGCAGGTGCAGGCTGACAAAATCGCTGCCAGCCAGCAGGTCTTCCAGGCTACAGGCGCGGGCCGTGAAGCCTGCCATAGCCTCCGGCGGCGGGGGGAAGGGGTCATAGTAGCAGATTGCCATCCCGAAGGCATAGGCCCGCCGGGCGACATCGCGCCCGATACGTCCCAGGCCGATCAGGCCCAGCGTCGCCCCGCTCAATTCCACGCCGGTCTTGCGGCCCCAGTTTCCCTGGCGGACCTCGCGATCGGCGTAGGGGATGTGACGGGCCAGGGCCAGGATCAGGCCCATCGTCAGTTCGGCCACGGCCACGCTATTGGCCCCGGGGGTGACCGTCACCACAATGCCACGGGCAGTCATGGCGGCGATATCGATGCTATCCACCCCGACGCCATAGCGGGAGATGACCCGCAGGCGGCTGGCGCCGGCGACCGACTCGGCGGTGACCTCGTCCAGGCCGAGGATCGCCGCGTCAACATCCGCCAGCAGCGGGGCGATCTCGGCGGCGGTCAACGGGCGGTCGTGCGGGCTTTCGATCAGTTCATACCCGGCCTCGCGCAGGATGTCCAGATGGCGGCCGGGGGTCTTGCGGAAGGAGCGCGCGGTGATCAGGATTTTGCCGTTCACAGTACCGGGTCGTTCTCCTCTCGGGGCAGGGTAAGCACTGGCTCTTCAGCGACGCCAGTGCGGGTTATCCACAAAAGTCGGCTGCCCGTCCCGGTTGACCAGCAGGCGGGCGAAGCCGGTCTGTTCGATGGTGCCGTAGTCATGGCCGGAATCGCCGGGCCAGGCGGCCAGGAAGGCGAAAGGCGTCGCGCCGGTGTTGACCGTGCGGTGCGCCCACAGCGGCGGCACGTAAGCGATCGTCCCGCGTTGCATGGGCACGCCGCGCACCTCACCTTCCTCACTCTGGAGCACCAGGTAGCCTTCCCCGGCCAGGCCGACATAGATTTCAGCGCGGGCGCGTTTCTCGTGAAAGTGGCCCTTGGTCATATGGAACTCATCGCCGACCCGACCGGGATAGATGATCGTGGTGCTGTGCAGGATCTGGCCTTCTTCCTCCGGCAGGGGGACGGCATAGACCTCGTAGATCAGGCGGTCGCCTTCCTCCGCCAGGATGCGCTCCGCCGCCGCGCGATCAGCGAACATCGTGCGCATGTCGCTCAGGGTACGGCGGATGATCTGAGCCTGGGCAATGACGCCCGTTTCCAGGTTAAGTTGGGAGCTGAAGGGTTCCATCAGCGCCTGGGACATGGTTTGTTGTTTACTCCTTATTGCCAGCGGGGGCAGGCCGCCCCGCACCGGTATCGCCTAGCCCTTGATCGCCCCGGCCACCAGCCCGCGCGTGATGAAGCGTTCCAGCAGCAGGCCAACGATCACGACCGGCGCTACCGCCGTCAGGGTCAGGGCGGAGATGAACCACCACTGGATGCCGCGCGTGTTGTTCTGGGCGGCGATGAGGACGGGCATGGTGATTGCCTGGAAGTTAGTCAGCATCAGGGCGTAAAGGAATTCGTTCCAGGAAAACACGAAGGAGAAGATCGCCACCGAAACCAGGCCGGGCGCGCTCAGCGGGAGCACGATGCGCACAAAGGCCTGCCAGCGGGTAGCGCCATCGACCAGGGCGCTTTCCTCCAGGTCGGTCGGCAGGGTGTTGAAGAAGTCCCGCATGATCCATACGGCGAAGGGGATGTTGAACATCGTGTACACGATGATCAGGCCAATGTGGGTATCCACCAGGCCGAGCGCGCTGTAGAGCATGAGGAAGGGCACGACGAACAGCGCCGGTGGTAAGAAACGCTGGGAGATGATCCAGAAAGCGATGTCGTTGTTCTTCCAGCGTGGGATGCGCCAGCTATACCGGAAGCGCGACAGGCCGTAGCCCGCCATCGAGCCGATCAGGACGGCCAGGATGGTGCTGCCGGAGGCGGCGATGAAGCTGTTGCGGAAGTGGCGGATGGTGGTTTCGCCCTGTTCGCGGAACAGGTATTGCCAGTGCTCAAGGGTCGGCTGGTAGTCAACGAAGGGGACGTACTTGGGTCCCCGGCTGATGTGCAGCGGCTGCTTCAGCGATGTGGTGAAGAGCCAGTAGAAGGGGAAGAGGGTGATGAAGCACCAGAAGATCACCACCGCATAGAGCAGGGCTGACTGCCACCATTTTCTGCGCGTCATGGCTGCCTCCCTCTTCTAGCTGCCAGCCTGCGGCGACAGGCGGCGGACAATGACCAGGAACACGGTTGCAAAGATGATGACCAGCACCAGCAGCACGAAGGAGATCGCCGCGGCATAACTGTAGTTGCCAAAGGTCAGGGCGGTCTTGAAAATGTACATGGTCAGCGATTCGGTGGCCGAACCTGGCCCGCCGCCGGTGGCGACCACGACCACATCGATGATCTTAAAGATCTCCAGCCCGCGGATGAGGATCACCGTAGCCGAAAGCGGCAGGAGCAGGGGGAAGGTGATCTTGCGCAGGATCTGCAGGGCATTGGCCCCGTCCACGCGCGCCGCTTCGTAGATTTCGTCCGGGATGGCCTGCAGGCCGGAGAGCAGGATCAGAGTCACGAACGGAGTCCACTGCCAGCTATCGATCAGTACGATTGTCCAGGGAGCTACCGTGCCGCTGGTGAGCCAGGGCACGACGATCGGTCTTTCCAGCCCCAGGACGGTGGAGATGGTACGGAACAACTGGGCCAGCGGCGACAGCGTCGAGTCGAAGAGCATTCGCCCGCTGTAGGCGGCGGCCACCGGCGTCATCATCATGGGCATCAGGAAGATCACGCGCACCACATTGCGGGCGAAGAACTCCTGGTTAAGGACCAGGGCCAGCCCAAACCCCAGCACGTACTGGATGATCACGCCCGCGAAGACGTAAAACAGGGTATTGGCAGCGGCGGTGAGCAGGCGCTGATCCTGTGGCATACGGGCGAAGTTGCGCAGGGTTACTTCAAAGCCCAGGCCGGGGAGCGCAGCCCCGCTGCCCTCAGTAGTGGCTGCGACCGCAGACTGATCAGGGGTTGCGCCGCGCTGGATGTTGGTGAAGCTGATCCCCAGCGACCAGAGCAAAGGGAAGATCGAGAGTAAAAGCAGCACGATGATGGCCGGCGAAAGGAACACGCGCCGCATGATGCGGTCTTCCCGCGTGCTCCCCTCACTTTGCTCAACATGAGCTGGACGGGAAGTAGTCGCTTCCAACGCGCCCTCCTTAAAAAGGAACAGTTGTCAATCAGCAAAGAAGCCTGGCGCGGCAGGACAGGGTAATAAAAAGGCGCTATACCGCCTGATGGTATAGACAGTATAGCGCCTTGCCAGAACTAACGGAAAGGCTTACTCGCCGGTCCAGCCGACGGAAGCACGATACTGGGCCAGCTGGCTGTCACGCCCATAGCGGTCGGTGATCTCGTTCCAGTGCGCGGCAACGTTGTCCAGCGCCTCCTGAGGCGTGATCTCACCTTCCACGGCGCGGGCGATCTCCACGTCCAGCGTCTGCAGGTATTCCGCAGAGCCGCGGATGCGCAGGTCAAGCACCGCGTTCGGATGGTTGATCGTGTTCAGGATGGCGTCGACGTAGTCAGCGGCGCTTTCCTCGTCAAAGCCAGCGTTGACCCACAGGTCGATATTCTCCAGCTGGCTGTAGCGCGAGGGGTTGATGCCGGTGTCGGGCGTCACGGCCAGGACACGGACCAGCTCCGGACGGGCCATGAAGGCAGCGAAGTCCAGGGCTGCTTCCTTGACGTCACTGCCAGCGGCGACGCCGATGATCCAGCCACCGAAGGCGATGAACGGCGCCTGGTTGTATTCGTTCACCCACTCGCCCTTGACGTAGTCCCAGTACTGGACACCGCCAGGCAGCGGGGCGAAGCCGGTGATGCCGCCAATCACGGAAGCATCCGGGTTGATCGAGATCGGGCCAACATCACCCCAGTCGATGTTGAAGACGGAGACGCCAGCCGGGAACTGTACGCGGGTATCCGCCACGTCCCAGTTGATCATCTCCGGCGGGCCGTAGGAGCGGCTGGCCACGTACTCTTCCAGGGCGCGGACCCAGCCAGGGTTATTGACCTGCGGGGTCATGTCGTCGCAGCTGAAGAAGAAGCACGGATTGCCGGGGATCTTGCCATAGCCGGCGGCATGGGAGAGGAAGACCCAGTAGCTCTGGGCGTCGCGGCGCATGGCCTCGGCCAGGCCATAGATGGGCGCGACCGTGCCCGCGGTCTCCACTTCCTTGCCGTTGAAGAACTCGGCCATGTCATAGTACTCGTCCCAGCTCGCCGGTTCCTTCAGCGGGTAGCCGTACTGGGCCTCAAATTCCGCCGAGTACTCTTCGTTGAAGATCAAGTCTTTGCGGTAATACAGCATATGGGCGTCGCCGTCATACGGCAGGGCGTAGCGGGTCTCACCCCAGGCGGTGATGCGGTCAGCATAGAGCGGGATGATGTCCTCTGGCTCCAGCTTGTCGAGGATCTCCTGGGGGATTGGCTCCAGGTAGCCGGGGGCCATGAAGTCGCCAGCCCAGTCCGCCGGGAAGATCAGCACGTCATAGTCGATCGCCCCGGTTTCGAAGGAAGCGATCATCTTCTCGTACAGCTCGCCAAACGCGAACTGCTGCAGCTCGACATTGCCGCCGGTGGCCGCTTCCCATTCCGGAGCATAGTCCTCAACCGGGCCGCCGATGGAACGGCCGGTCTGGGTGACGACCACGACCGTCTGGCCGGCGAACTGGCCGCCCTGGGCTGCGGCGGGCGCGAAGCCAACCGCCAGGGTCACAATCAGCATCAGGACCAGAAGCTTTTTCATACCTTCTCCTCCAACGGTTAAAGCAGGTTAACGGGTCATTTTCCGCGATAGTGCATTTCAGTTGGCCTGTTTGCCTCCTTTCTCTACAGGCTGACCACAACCGGCGGGCCAGCACAGCACTGTCTATGATTCCGGTGGGAAGACAATCCGGCTGGGGATGGGGAGGTCAGGCGGATGCCCGCCCAGAACCACCCGTTCCTCGCCATGCTCACGCACGCGCACCAGCTCGACCTCAAAGCGTGTACGGTTGCCGCGGTGCAGCGCGTGGTAATACTCGATCGGCGTGCCATCCGCCAGGTAACTGACGCTGTCCAGCAGGATCAGCGGGGCTGCCCTGGGGACCTGGAGCAGTTCGGATTCATACTCATTGGCCGGGACAGCCTCAATAATGCGCCGTCCACGTGCGATTACCAGCTGGCATTGCTGCTCCAGGTAGCCGTACAGCGACTGATGGGTCAGGTCGGCCTGGAGCAGGCCGGGACACAGCGTATAAGGCACGTACGTCCAGACCAGCACAATCGGTTCCTCGTTGACCAGGCGCAGGCGCTCGATTTCGATCACGTCGGTCCCGACTGGGATCGCCAGGTACTCAGCGATGCGAGGGCTGGCGGGGATGATCTGTTGCTTGAGTACCCTGGAAACCGGCCGGTAGCCGTGGCTGAGCATATCCTCATAGAAACCGGTCAAACGTTGCACCAGCCCGCCGCTGATCTTTGGCTCGGCGACGAAGGTGCCTTTGCCCTTGTGGCGGACGATCAGCCCCTCGTACATCAGCGCCTGCAACGCCTGACGGATCACCGTCCGGCTGACATTAAAGACGCGGCAAAGTTCAGGCTCACCGGGTAGCTGATGGCCGGGCTGCCAGTCCCCCTGGCGGATGCGCTCCCGGATGGCATCCATCACCTGAACGTAATAGGGGATATGACTGCTGCGGTCGATTGTGCCGCTCAATCTGTCATCCTGTTATCTTGTAATTACAGGCTTTCCTGATTATACTGTAGAAGCAAGCCCGTGTCAAACCAGCCGTGACAGGAAGACGTTTGATCGGGGCATGTGGTCAGAATCACCTGCCCACCAGGTATCTGCGATGGCTCTGGCAGCACAGTTGCCCCATGCTCCGGCAGGTGTCTTTGCGTGGCGCACCGGGCGTCCAGACTCCCGGTTGTGCCAGATAAGCGGCTGGGCTGCTTTCGCTCCGGCCTGATCAGCGCTTGCGCCCTTTGATCGGACAGAATCCAGCAGGAGGATGCCAATGGAGTATCGGTTCATGGGACGCACCGGTCTGAAGGTCTCAGAGCTGTGCATGGGCACACAGACCTTTGGCTGGGGTGCGGATGAGGCTGCTTCCCACGCCATGGCGGATCGTTTTGTAGAGGCTGGCGGTAACTTCTTTGACACCTCCAACATCTACAATGAAGGCCAGTCGGAGACAATCCTTGGCAGCTGGCTCAAGCGGCGGGGTAACCGTTCGCAACTGGTGATCGCCACCAAGGTGTTCTTCCCGACCGGCAAGGGGCCGAACGATACCGGTCTCTCCCGCAAGCACATCTTTGAGCAGGTGGAGATCAGCCTGCGCCGGTTGAACACGGATTACATCGACCTTTACCAGACTCACTGCTTTGACTCCTCGACCCCCCTGGACGAAACCCTGCAGGCGCTGAACGACCTGGTGCGGGCGGGCAAGGTGCGCTATATCGGGGCCTCCAATTACACCCCCGGTCAGCTAATGAAGGCGATCATGCTCAGCCAGCAGCATGGCTGGGCGCGCTTCGATTGCATCCAGCCGGAGTACAGCTTGCTGGTGCGCAGTACGGAATGGGAATTGCTGCCGATGTGCCAGGAGGAGGGCATCGGCGTGATTGCCTGGTCGCCGCTGGCGGGCGGCTGGCTGACCGGCAAGTATCACCGCAACGCGCCCCCGCCGCCGGATAGCCGGGTGGGCCGGGGCGACCGCTGGGACGACCTGCCTGAGCAACGCGAAAACGAACTGACCTGGCGTACAATTGACGTGTTGCGTGAGATCGCCCAGGAACGGGGCAAGACTCCCGCCCAGGTCGCGCTCAACTGGGTGCTACACAAGCCCGGCGTGACCGCGCCTATCTTCGGCGCGCGCACCCTCGACCAGCTGGAGCAGAATCTGGGTTGCACTGGCTGGCAACTGACACCGGAGGAAGTGGCTCGCCTGGACGAGGCCAGCGCCATCCCGTTGCCTTCGCCCTACAACTTCATCGCCCGTTACACGCGCCGGCGCAGCTAGCCGCCAGCAGGGGAGAACCCTATGAAGCACTACGTGCTGGCGCATGACCTGGGCACCACCGGCAACAAGGCAACACTCTACGACCGCGAAGGCCGGCTGGTGGGCAGTGCGTTTTACGCCTATGCCACCGAATACGCCCAGACTGGCTGGGCGGAGCAGAACCCGGAGGACTGGTGGCAGGCGGTGTGCGCATCCACGCGGGCACTGCTGGGGCAGACCGGCGTGCGTGGCGACGAGATCGCCTGCATCACCTTCAGCGGGCAGATGATGGGCTGTGTACCGCTGGACCGGCAGGCGCGCCCGCTGCGCAGTGCGATCATCTGGGCGGATGTCCGTTCGGTGGAACAGGCGGCCTGGGTGGGGGAGCGCGTCCCGTTTGAGGAGGTCTACCGCATCACCGGGCACCGCCTGAGCAGCTCCTACTCCCTGACCAAAATTCTGTGGCTGCGCGACAACCAGCCGGATATTTACCGGTCTACCTACAAGTTTGTCCACGCCAAAGACTCTATGGTGGCCCGTCTGACCGGCGTTTTCGTGACTGATCCTTCCGACGCCTCCAGCATGAATCTGTACGATCTGGAGCGGGATGCCTGGTCAGCGCGTATCCTGGACGCGGTAGGGCTGAGCGAGGAGCAGCTCCCGACCATCCGCCGTTCGATCGAAGTGGTGGGCGAAGTATTGCCCGCTGTGGCGGAGGAGGTGGGTGTGCCCGCCGGGACCCCGGTTGTGATCGGCGGCGGCGATGGCGCCTGTGCGGCCGCCGGGGCGGGCGTGATCCGCGATGGTTCGGCCTATAACTATGTCGGCTCATCCTCGTGGATTGCCCTGACCACGCCGAAGCCGATCTACGATCCCGATTACAAGACCTTCACCTTCGGTCATGTGGTGCCCGGGATGGTCATGCCGACCGGCACGATGCAGGCTGCCGGCGCCTCTTACCAGTGGATGCGCGACCGGCTGTGCCAGCCGGAGGTGGAAGCCGCCGCCGCGCTGGGAGTCAGCCCCTATGAACTGATGAACCTGCAGGCGCAAAAGTCGCCGCCGGGCGCCAACGGTCTGCTGTACCTGCCGTACCTGCTGGGTGAACGCAGTCCGCGCTGGAATCCCCGCGCCCGTGGCGCGTTCATCGGCCTGACCGTCCGCCATACCCGCGCCGATATGATCCGCGCCGTGCTGGAAGGGGTGACCATGAACCTGCGGGTGATCCTGGACGCCTTCCGGGCGCAGGGTACATCGATCGAGGCCATGCGCGTGATCGGCGGCGGCGCGCGCGGGCGCTTCTGGAACCAGCTGATGGCCGATATCTACGGCATCCCCGTGCACCGGCTGGCGATCCTGGAGGAAGCTACGTCGATGGGCGCGGCGCTGGCCGGGGGCGTTGGCGTCGGCCTCTACCCGGACTTCAGCATGATCGAGACGATGAACCGGGTGGTCGAGGTGTTCACGCCGGATCCGGCGGCGCAGGCCGTGTACGAGGAAATCTACCCGATCTTTGAGGCGGCGTACCAGGCGCTGGTGCCGGTCTATGACCGGATCGCTGAAGCGCACCTGGACTAGAAAGGACACGTTCTGTGGCACGTTTTGATCGGTTGACGGTGTATAACACAGCCCTGGCCGATGGCATGGTTCCCCTCTTCTATCACGGGGATATCGAAGTCGCCAAGCAGGTGGTGGCGGCGCTGGCCGCCGGGGGCTGCCACATGCTGGAGTTCACCAACCGCGGCGACTTTGCCATCGAGGTCTTCAGCGCGTTGATCAAGCACTGCGCCAAAGCGCACCCGGAGATGATCATCGGCGTGGGGTCGGTGGAAGACGCGCCGACAGCGGCGCTCTACCTGGCGCACGGCGCCAACTTCGTCGTCGGGCCAGTCTTCAACGAAGAAGTGGCCCGGCTGTGCAACCGGCGCAAGGTGGCTTACTTCCCCGGTTGCAGCTCGCTCACCGAAGTGGCCCAGGCTGAAGAGTGGGGCGTGGAGATCGTCAAGCTGTTCCCCGGCAATACCGCCGGCGGCCCGGAGTTCGTCAAGGCGGTGCGTGCACCGCGCCCCTGGACGCGGATCATGCCGACCGGCGGCGTCAGCCCAGATGAGGCCAACCTGCGCGGCTGGTTTGAGGCTGGCGTCGCCTGCGTGGGGATGGGCAGCCAGCTGGTGCGTAGTGACTGGATCGCCGCTGGCGATTACCAGAAGATCACGGAAGCCACCCGCGCGGCCCTGGAACTGATCCGGACTATCCGGGCCAAGAAGTAGAGCGTTCTGGCGGGGGCCTGTTCCGGGCGGAGCAGGCCCCCGAATGCCTGAACATGGCCGGGGCGAAAGCGCTTTGGAGCAGCCCCTGACGCCAGAAGCATTCTTTTCCGGCAAACCGCTGCCGGAAAAGCTTTTTCAGGCCATCCGGGCGGTGGTGGACGCCGCCCGGTCGCTTCACCCATCACCTGGGACTGTACGATCTCGCCGGGATTGACGAGGAAGTTCGTGACTGGTTGCGGGCGGCCTGGGAAGCGGCGGCATGACCCGGCGCTGCCCGCAGGCCGGGTGCTCCGGCCTGGCCGGTGATCGCTCAGCCGGGCGGGACGACGCCGATGGTCAGCAGGATGTTGGCAAAGAGCCGTTGCTCGCCGGTGGCGATGACCAGGCACACGTCCGGGTCGTGGGCCTTGCGGTAGAAGTCAGCCCGCGGGTTGGCCGTGAGCGCCAGACCGGGCAACAGGCGGCGGAAGTCGCCGTAGATCTCCGGCTCCTGGCCGCTGTCGGTGACCATCACATCTGCCGCCTCGATCGGGATCGCTCCTACCAGCACTTCCAGCACATCGGTCACGCTCAGTTTGCCGGGGCACAGGTTGAGGTATACTCGACGGGCAGCGGCGTTGGCCCGCGTGCTGAAGGGGTAGTTGCCATCGGCGATCAGGATTTTGCCACCATGCCCCGAAGCGGCCAGCGCAGCCAGAATCTCCGGGTGGATCAGGCGGGAAGTGAGCATCGGGCACTCCTTTGCGCAGGGCCGGAGGGATGCCCCCGGCCTCGTGAAACCTGCCCCCATTGTAAATCGAATCCGGCCCAGCGCAGGGGCTGAGTACAGGCCGCCTCCGGCGATAGTCGCAACGGCGGCAGGAGGTTAAGCGCGTTGGAACTGTGGATTTCCGGCACGATTGACGAAGTGGTGGCCGCGGTGGAAAGCGGCGTCGCCGCAGCGGTGGCCACCAATCCGATCATTATTGCGGACTGGACGGCAGGCGGGCGGACGCTGGAAGATGTGGTGGCGGAGACCTGCCGGCGGGTCAGCGTGCCCGTCTTTGTGCAGCTGCACGGCCCGGATGTGGACGCCTACCTGCGCGAGATGGATGTGCTGCGGCGGATTTCGCCCCGCATCCTGCCCAAGCTGGTGGCCACGCCCGACGGCATCGCGGCGGCCAGCCGTCTGGCGCAGGAGGGCGTCAGGCCGCTGGTCACGGCGGTAAGCAGCCTGAACCAGGCGTTTCTGGCGGCGGCGGCGGGGGCGGCGTATGTGGCCCCATATTATGGCCGCATTGAGAGCGCCGGCCAGGATGCGGCTGGCCTGATCGAGGACATCGCCACGCTCTACGCCCTGCATGACATTCCCACGCAGATCGTCGCTGCCAGCGTCCGCAATCCGGCCCAGGCGGAAGCCTGCCTGCTGGCCGGGGCGCATGCTATTGTGGTGTTTTACGATGTCCTGCAGCAGATGTTCAAGAGCGACCTGACCGACGCCTGGATCGAAGACTTTGAGCGCAAGTGGGATCGTATCCCGTTTGAAGGGCGGGTCCGGCGGTAGGGTAGCCCTCAGGCCGGGTGGCGTTGCCTGTCCCGGCGCGGGACTGCTGCCGCGGGGAGTGATGAAGGAGGAGAAACGATGGCCTATACAGTGCCACAGATAGAGACGCCGGCGCCTGTCGGCGAAAAAGAGATCATCCTGGTCGCCAGCGGCGATCTGCGCCTCTCAGCCAACCAGATGTGCTGGCCGGCGCAGGAAGATATGGAACGGCGGGTGATCGCGGCGTTTGCGCGGGAAGGTTATACCGTGCGTCGCGGCCACCCCTATGACCCCGTTGAGAAGCACGGCTTCATCTCCAGCCAGCGGATGGGCATGGATGTCTTCAAGCACATTCACCCGGACGCACGCCTGATCGTAGCCGAATCAGTGTGGCAGTACAGCCACCATGTGCTGGCCGGGCTGCGCAACCACCGGGGGCCGATCCTGACGGTCGCTAACTGGAGCGGTCAGTGGCCGGGGCTGGTCGGGTTGCTGAACCTGAACGGCTCGCTGACCAAGATGGGCGTCAAGTACAGCACGATCTGGAGCGTCGACTTCACGGACGAGTATTTCCTCCGGGGCATCCGCCAGTGGTTGCGCGAAGGCAAGATCGATCACGATCTTAGCCATGTCCGCGATCTCGATCCCGCCCGGCTGCCAGAGGCGGAGGCCGCGCTGGGCCGCGCTCTGGCCCGCCAGATCGCCCATGACAAGGCCATCCTGGGCATCTTTGACGAAGGCTGCATGGGCATGTACAACGCCATCATCGACGATGAATTGCTCAACCCGGCTGGCCTCTATAAGGAGCGCCTGAGCCAGTCGGCGCTGGTGGCCGCCATGCGGCAGGTTTCCGACGCGGAAGCGCAGGCCGTCCGCAACTGGCTGGACGCGCGGGGGATGACCTTCGTGACCGGCCCAAACGAGGAAACTGATCTCACTGACGGCCAGATTCTGGAGCAGTGCAAGATGTACATCGCGGCGATGCGTATCGCCCATGACTTCGGCTGCGATGCGATCGGCATCCAGTATCAGCAGGGCCTCAAGGACATGGCCCCGGCTTCTGACCTGGCCGAAGGGCTGCTCAACAATGTTGAGCGCCCGCCGGTCTATGATCCCCGGACTGGCAAGGAACTGTACGCGGGGCGGCCCCTGCCGCACTTTAACGAGGTGGATGAAGGCGCGGCGGTTGACGCGCTGGTGACTAACCGCGTGTGGACGGCCATGGGCTTTGATCCGGCGACCACGCTGCACGACGTTCGCTGGGGCGAGCACTATCGCGGCGATGGCGTGGACGATTTTGTGTGGGTCTTCATGATCTCCGGAGCGGTGCCGCCTTCGCATCTGGAAGGCGGCTATGCCGGGGCCAGCAGCGAGCGCCAGCCTCCGATGTACTTCCGCCTGGGTGGCGGCACGATCAAGGGCGTCAGCAAGCCGGGTGAGATCGTGTGGAGCCGGGTGTATGTGATGGGCGGCGCGTTGCACGCTGACCTGGGGCGCGGGACGGCCGTCAGGCTACCGCGCGAGGAGACAGAACGCCGGTGGCAGGCCACCACGCCGCAATGGCCAATCATGCATGCCGTGCTGCATGGGGTGAGCCGCGACCAGTTGATGGCCCGCCACAAGGCCAACCATATCCAGGTTGCCTACGCACCCTCAGCCGCTGATGCCGACCGGGCGCTGGCGGCCAAGGCGGCCATGTTTGATGCGATGGGTGTGCAGGTGCACCTGTGCGGGACGGTTAATCTGTAGCGCACCTCCGCCAGACTGACGCAACAACGACGGAGCCTGCTCACATTCGGGCAGGCTCCGTGATTCCTGCTTGTGACCGGGCCGATGTCTGTCGATCAGCCCGCCGGGCGAATGTGCGCCTTGAGCGTTTCTCCCGCTGCAAAGCGGTGGAACACGTCGGCGAAGTCCTCCAGCGGCGCGACATCGCTGACCAGCCGCTCAACCCGGATGACGCCGTGGGCCAGCCAGTCGATGGCCGGCAGGAAGGTGTAGCACAGGGCGAACGAGCCGATGATCGTCCAGTCGTTGTGGAACAGATCGTAGGGACTGATCTGGATGCGGGCGTTGCGTGGCGTGACGCCAAACTGCAGGAAGCGCCCGCGCGGTCTGAGATAGGCGAAGGCGTTCTCGATGACCGCCGGTACGCCGGTGGCGTCAATCACCACGTCGTAGCCATAGGGCGCGCGCGCCCGCAGGGCTTCCGTTTGCGCTTCTCCGGCGGGGATCAGGGCGTCTGCGCCCATCTCACCGGCCAGTTGCAGCCGGGCGGATTGCTTTTCCAGCACAGTGATATCGGAAGCGCCGCTATGGCGCAGCGCCTGCACCAGCAGCAGCCCCATCGGCCCCGCGCCAATGATCAGCACCCGATCAGCCGGGCTGACCGGCAGGCGCTTGAGCGCATGCACAACACAGGCCAGCGGCTCTACAAAAGCCGCCGCTGTGTCGCTGATGGATTCCGGCAGACGGTAGCAGGCTCGCGCCGGGACGGCGACATATTCGGCGAAGGCTCCGTCCCGGGTAACGCCGACGCCCTGCCAGTTGCGGCAATGGTTGGCCTGCTCGTTGCGGCAGAAATCGCAGTGCATGCAGTACAGGTTGGGGTCAGCCGCTACGCGGTCCCCGACCGCCAGATCGCCGCCAGCTTCCCGTCCAACGGCGACGACCGTTCCCCCGAACTCATGGCCGGGGATCAGCGGGAAGTCGGACAGGTATTCGTTGCGGTAGATGTGCACATCTGTGCCGCAGATGCCTGCCTGAGCCACACGGATCACAACTTCGTCCGGCGCAGGGGTTGGGTCGGGCACGCGCGTGATGCTGATCTGCTCCGGGCCGGTGAAGACCACGGCTTTCATGCCTTTTCTCCTCAGTTCTGGGGCGGTGTGCCGTCTTAGCGGCTGACCCGCCCGGAAGCGTCGCCTTTCATCAGCGTTTCGACTTCGGCCACGCTGACCAGGTTGAAGTCGCCAAAGATAGTGTGCTTGAGGCAGGAAGCAGCCACGGCAAACTCCAGCGCCTTCTGCTTGCTCTCGTAGGTCTTGAGGCCGTAGATCAGCCCGCCCATGAAGCTATCGCCGCCGCCGACGCGGTCGACGATCGGGGTGATCTCATAGCCGGGCGTGGTATAGACCTGGCCGTCGTGCCACAGGAGGGCGCTCCAGCGGTTATGGCTGGCCGAGATCGAGCCGCGCAGGGTAATGGCGATGGTCTGCAGGTTGGGGAAGCGAGCCTTGAGTTGCTCGCACACACTGACGTAAGCAGCCGCCTCCACCTTGCCCGCCGTGACATCCGCGCCGGGGGCCTTGATGCCGAAGACTTTATCCGCGTCCTCTTCATTGCCGATCGCCACATCGCACTGGCTGACCAGTTCCGGCATGACTTCGCTGGCTGTCCGACCCCAGTTCCACAGCTTCTTGCGGTAGTTGAGGTCACAGGAGATGGTGAGTCCCCTGGCGCGGGCTGCGCTGATTGCCTCGCTCAGCGCCTCCGCCGCCCCGCGGGAGACGGCCGGGGTGATGCCTGTCCAGTGGAACCAATCCGCGTCAGCGAAAGCGGCCTCCCAGTTGACCATGCCCGGCTCGATGGTCGCAAAGGACGATCCAGCGCGGTCGTAGATGACCTTGCTGCCGCGCTGGGCGGAACCCATCTCCAGGAAGTAGATGCCCAGCCGGTCGCCGCCGCGCACGATGTGGTTCGTGCCGATGCCATGCCGGCGCAGGAAGTCCCGGCAGGCGTCGCCGATCTCGTGGGCGGGCAGGCGGGTGACGAATTCCGTCGGCAGGCCGAAGCCGCTGAGCGAGGCGGCGACGTTGGCCTCGCCGCCTCCGAAGGTCACGTCAAAGCTGGATGCTTGCACAAAACGCTGGAAGCCCGGCGGCGAGAGCCGGAGCATGATCTCGCCAAAGCAGACGATTTTCTTCATTACTCTCCCCTCCACCAGTGAGTGAATCGCCTGGCGCGCCACTGGCAGGACACGCAGCGTTGATTATACCGCGGAAGGCGCGGTACAGACCGTCGTAGACGTCTATTTGACAGGGGCTGCAAACCGGCGGAAAATGGAATTTGTATAGACATGTCGAAGTTGCCTTCGAACATCTTTGACGGTTACAGGACGAACCGCATATGACCCAACTGAAGCGTGGCGCGCGCGAGCCGCTCTACCTGCAGATCGCCGCCCTGCTCACGCAGCGCATCCTGAGTGGTGAACTGAAGGCAGGGGATAGCCTGCCGCCAGAGCCAGAGTTGTGCAAAGAATTCGGCGTTGCGCGGGGAACCATCCGTCAGGCGCTGGCTGAGCTGGAGGCGGAGGGATACATCCGGCGCGAGCGCGGGCGGGGCACCTTTGTGGTCTGGGATGGCAAGCAGCCCCGAACCCAGGTCGATTCCACCCGTCAGATCGGTTTCGTCGTGCCTTACGTGCGTGATTCGTTTGTGTCGACAATCCTGCTGGGCGTAGAGGAAGCTGCATCCCGCCGCGGGCTGTCGGTGACTTTCAAGCACGTCGAAAACGACCCGGATCGCCAGGCGCAGGTGTTGAACGACCTGGTCGCCCATAACCTGGCCGGGGTGGTCATCTATCCGGTGGATTCGCTGCATGTGGAGCCGATCGCCAGCCTGGCGCGTTCCGGCTACCCCGTGGTCCTGATCGATCGTTACCTGCGCGGGGTGGTCACTGACTATGTCATGTCTGATCATTTCGGCGGGATGTTGCGGGCGGCGCAACACCTGTTGCATCTTGGCCATCGCCGGATCGGGTTCATCGCCTGGCGGGACCCGGCGATCAGCATCGAGCATCGGCTGGCCGGTTACCAGCGGGCGCTGATCGAGGCGGGCATCCCGCTTGATCCGGCGCTGGTGTTGGAAGTGGAAAGTTACCCGGCCATCGACCGCGAGCCGCTATGCCGCTTTCTGGAGCAGGAGCCGCGCATCTCGGCGGTGCTGGCCGCCAATGATCAGACTGCCCTGGCAGTTTACGAGGCCGCCCGGCGTGTTGGACTGCGCGTTCCGGAGGACCTGGCCCTGGTCGGTTTTGACAACCTGGATTTCACCTCTCATCTGGAAGTGCCCCTGACCACGGTCGCCCAGCCGGCGATCGACATTGGCCGGACGGCGGTCGAGGTTCTGATGAGCCGCATTCAGGGCGAGGCCATCGGGCCGCAGCAGATCATTCTACCCACGCGTCTGATCGTCCGGCGTTCGTGTGGCGCTCATCTTCACCGCTAACTGGTGGTGGGTTCTCTTCTGAGGAGGAATGATGGTTTTCGACAACCCGCTGGTGCCGTATGTCAGATTCCCGGCGGAAATGCCGCCCCTGCCAATCCGCCGCCCGGATGATCCCGGCGAACCGACGTATGTGGTCCGCGCCGCGATTAGCCGGGAAGGGGCAGCAGGCGTTATCCTCACCGGCCAGACGCAGACCGGCGAGGCCGTGCGGATCGCGGTGAGTATGGTTGCGCCGGGCGTGGCCCGTATCCTGCTGGAGACGGGCGATCCCGCGCCGGGGCGGGTGACGCTGGCCCATCTCCCGGAGACGCCGCCGCCGGTGACGGTGGCCCGGCAGCCCGGCGGCGTGACTCTGACCGGTGCGGATCTGCGCGTGGAGATCGCGCTCGATCCCTTCCATATCGCGTTTTACGGCGCTGATGGCCGGACGCTGCTTTCCCAGGAATACAACGACCGCGACGTGACCGACCGCCTGACCGGGTTACCTTTTGGCTTCAGCGTGGTGGATGGGCGGCGCGTTGCCTTCCACGATACGTTTACGGCTGAACCGGACGAGCACTTCTACGGCTTCGGGGAGAAATTCACCGAGTTCGATAAGCGCGGCCAGCGCCTGGCCATGTGGAATTATGATGCCTTTGGTGTCCACAGCGAGCGGGCCTACAAGAACGTGCCGTTCTTCCTCAGCACGCGGCTTTACGGCCTGTTTGTCGATAGCGTCACGCCCATCCGCTTTGACATGGCTGCCAGCAGTCACTCGGTGTTTTCCGTGATCGTGCCGGATGCGGCGCTGGATTACTACGTCATCAGCGGTCCCGATCTCAAGACGATCATCACCTGTTATGCCGGGCTGGTCAGCCTGCCAATCCTGCCGCCCAAGTGGGCCTTTGGCCTGTGGATGTCATCGGGCTTCAAGGCGGATAGCGCTGATGATGTGCTGCGCCGCGCCCGTGAATTGCGAGCGCGGGAAGTGCCCTGCGATGTGCTGCACCTGGACTGCTACTGGCAGCGCTTTGGCTGCTGGTCGGATATGGTCTGGGACACGGCTATGTTCCCCGACCCGGAAGGCCTGATCCGCCAGCTTCGTCAGGATGGTTACCGCGTGTGCCTGTGGATGAATCCCTATCTGGGCATCCAGAGCGAGCGATTCGCCGAGGCCGAGGCGAAAGGCTACCTGCTTAAGAGGCGCGATGGCCGCGCCTGGGTGGGCGATTTATGGAGCGGCTCGCACCCGCCGGTGGGGATCATCGACATGACCAACCCGGAGGCGGTAGCCTGGTTCAAGGAGTTGCTCCGACCCCACCTGCGGATGGGGGTGGATATCTTCAAGACCGATTTTGGCGAGGGCGTCCCCGCCGATGTGGTGGCCCACAACGGCATGAGCGGCGAAACGCTGCACAACCTCTATCCGCTGCTCTATAACGACGCGGTGGCCGAAGTCACGGCGGAAGAAACCGGCCACGCCGGGCTGGTCTGGGGACGCAGTACGTACGCCGGCGGCCAGCGTCACGCGGCCCAGTGGGGCGGCGACCCGGATTGCACCTACCCCGCGCTGGCCTCCACGTTGCGCGGCGGGTTGAGCCTGGGCCTGTGCGGGCACGCCTTCTGGAGTCACGACATCGGCGGCTTTCACAAGCAGCCGACGCCCGATCTGTATGTCCGCTGGGCGCAGTTCGGGCTGTTTTCCCCGCTGGCCCGCGCCCATGGTATGACCACGCGTTTGCCCTGGGACTATGGCGAACAGGCGGAGGCGATCTTCCGCCGTTACGTTGCCCTGCGCTACCGCCTGCTGCCTTATATCTACAGCTACGCGGCCCAGGCCGCGGAAACCAGCCTGCCGCTGGTGCGTCCGCTGGTGCTGGAATTCCCGGACGATCCGCTGACCTACGCGCTTGACCTGCAGTATTGTTTTGGCGCAGAGCTGATGGTCGCCCCGATCACCAACCGGGAAGGGCGGCGCCCGGTGTACTTCCCTGCCGGGCGCTGGGTGGACTTCTGGACACATGAAGTGATCGCCGGGCCGGCGACGCGCACAGTGGAAGCGCCGCTGGAAATCCTGCCGCTGTATGTCCGCGCTAACGCGCTGATCCCCACTGTGGAGCCGGCGCTTTCCCTGAGCGATGAGCCGTTCCCGGTGGTCACGTTTGATGCGTACCTGCTCGAAGCGGGGGCCTTTGACCTGCGTGACACCGACGGCCTCACCCGGCTGGCGGCAGCCTTCGACGGCAACCGGCTCAACGTGACGCTCCACTCGCCCAAAGCCGCCGTCCTGCTGCGTGTCCTGCCGCTGGCGGGCGCGCCGCAGGTTGAGGCGGTGACGGTGAACGGGCAGGCGCTGGCGCGGGCTGAGCGTGTGGCGGCTGCGCCGGGCGCTGCGCCATGCTGGGCGCGCGGCGCGGATGGCGTGGCCCTGTGCCTGTTGCAGAATCGCCTGTGAGGGTGGGCGTCCACGCCCTGGCCTGATTTCTGCCGGAACGCAGCGACCGGCCACCGGGGGGATGTGGCCGGTCGCTTGCTGATCGGGGGCGGGGCGCTACTTGACCGCGCCGCGCGTCAGGCCGGAGACGATGGCCCGCTGCCCGAAGATGATCAGGATCACCACGGGGATGATCATCAGCACGCTCATGGCGCTCATCCGGTCCCAGGGGCGGGAGGTGCCGATGGCCTCGCGTCCCAGTGAGATCAGGCCGACGCTGAGCGTCTTGGTGTCGTTGCGCGTGGCGAAGATCATCGGGTAGAGCAGTTCGTTCCAGGCGTTGATGAAGTTGATGATCAGCATTGTCGCCAGCGCCGGGCGCATGGTCGGCAGGACAATGCGGAGGATCGTCTGCCACAGCGTTGCGCCATCGATCAGAGCCGCCTCCTCGATCTCGACCGGAATCTGGTTGACGAAGGAGACCATGATCCACACGGTGAACGGCGTGACCAGGCTGGACATCAGGATGATCAGCCCCAGATGGGTGTTGTTCAGACCCAGCACGTTGTACATTTCCCGGATGGGCACCAGCAGGGCGACCTGTGGCAGGGCGATGGAGAGCACCAGCCCCAGGAAAACCAGATTGCTGCCGGGGAACTTCAGCCGGGCCAGCCCGTATCCCGCCATCGCGCTGACTACGGTGGAAAGCAGCGAGCTGCCTATCGCAAAGATCAGGGAGTTGGCGTAGTACTGCCAGAACGGGATCGTTGCGATCATGTTCGGGTAATTTTCCAGCGTCAGGTTCTGCGGGAAGTAGCGCGGCGGCGTCTGGAAAATCTCGTAGCGCGGCGTGAAGGACGATACCACGATGAAGTAGAACGGGAACAGCATGACAAAGGCGAAGATCAGGAAGCCGATGTAGGTGACAATACGCCCGCCGTGACGCCGCAAGAACTGGCCAACCATGCCATTCCCCCTTTACAGCGCGACCTGGACGCGCCGGAACGCGACCACGCCGATGATCCCGATAAGGCCTACGATGAGGAACATGACCACGCTGAGCGCCGAAGCATAGCCGTAATTCAACGTGGCAACCTGCTGCTGGATCTGGTAGGCCAGCACGCTGGTGGCAAAGCCCGGCCCGCCGGAAGTCATGGCGTAAGGCAGGTCAAAAACGGCCAGCTGCCAGACCAGCATGAACATGCCGATGGTGACCGTCAGCGGCATGATCAGGGGCAGGGTGATGCTCCAGAACGATTGCCAGGCGTTGGCTCCGTCCACACGGGCGGCCTCATAGAGTTCCTCCGAGACGCCCTGCAGCCCGGCCAGGATGGAGATAGCCACAAAAGGCGTGCTCTTCCACACGCTGACGATCAGGATGGCGATGCGTGCGCCGACCGGATCGATCAGCCAGCTGTAGTCGATCCCCAGCCGGTGCAGCAGATCGGTGATCCAGCCGTAAGTGCCGTCAAAGAGCCAGCGCCAGCCTACTGCCGCCACCACCATCGGGATGGCCCAGGGGATCAGGTTGATCGTGCGGGCCAGGTTACGCAGCCGGAAGCGGCTGTTGAGCAGCGAGGCGACCATGATCCCGAAGATCAGCTGGAACAGGGTTGAGCCGAAGACGAAGATCAGCGTGAACTCGACGCTGCTGCGCACCACGATATCCGAGGCAATCTTCTCGAAGTTGCCCAGCCCAACGTACTGGCGCGGCGGGAAGGCCGGATTGTACTTCTCGAAGCTGAGGAAGATGGTCTGGACGAACGGGTAGAGGGTGGTGAACAGGCGCAGGAGGATCACCGGCGCCAGCAACAGCGCGGCTGCCACGTAGCGCCGCTGGTTAAGGCTCAGCCGCGATGTCTTGACGCGCGTAACAGTCCGCGAGTTTTCTGCGTTGGCGACCACGCCAACCTCCTTCCAGCCTGAACAGAAGAGGGCGAACCTCCCCCCTCCCGGCGGATTGAACCGGGAGGGGGGAACGGTCAACAGTTAGCGGAATTTACCCCTAGGCGCTCAGGTCGGCCAGCAGTTGCTTGCCGAAGGCGAGCGCTTCCTGCAGGGTGGCCTGCTTGGTCAGGTACTGCAGCATGGCGTCGTCGACGGCATACTGCGCCTCGGCAGCGCGAGCATGGAACGGCCGCGGCTTGATCACATTGTTCTCGGCGTAGAGGCCCATGGCGTCCACGATCGGGTTGCCGGTGCCGGCCATCGCGTTGAGGATGGAAGTACGCGGCATGATGAACCAGCTCTGGCCCTGAGCCAGCTTGGGGGCAACCTCGTTGGAGGTCAGGAACTTGATCAGTTCCTTGGCGCCGTCAGGATTGGGGGCCAGGGCCGGGACGCTGAAGCCCCAGCCACCCCACCAGCTACCCGTCCCGGCGGGGCCGGCGGGCGGCAGGGCGATGGCGACCTTCTCCGGGCTGAACCATTCGGTGTTGCCCTCGGCTACGCTCTGGAAGAACGGCCACTGGCGCATGAACATGACCTTGTCGCTCATGTAGAGCTGGTTCTGCTGGTCATAGTTCATGTTGAGCGCGTCGGGCGGCATGATCTTGTAGACATTGAGCATGTCATACAGGAAGTGCGCCGCATGCGCCGTGCCAGCGTCCATCTCAAAGACGTTACCACCCGTCTGGCTGGCCAGGTAGGCCACATAGACCCAGGTCAGGCCGCCGCGGATGATCGCATCGGTGGTGGCCCAGACCCCGTTGGCGGCGTCGGTCACCTGCATACCGATCTCAGCCACTTCCTCCCAGGTCTTGGGCGGCTCGCCGAGCAGGTCCTTGCGATAGAAGAAGTATCCCACGGCGAACTCATGCGGGACGCGATACAGCGCACCCTCGAAGCCATGCCAGATGGGGAAGGCGTCGCGCATGCCCTGCGGGAAGTCATCCAGGGTTTCCTGCGGGATCACGTCATCGAGGGGCATCAGCCAGCCCGCGCGGGCAAAGGCAACGGTGCCCTCATCCGGATCGCTGACGACATCCCAGGGGCTATCGCCGGCGGCGTAGGCGGTGCTGACTTCCTGCATGTGCTCAGGGCCGGAGGAAAGTCCTGGCTCCAGCTGCACGGTCAGGCCGGTGGCCGCCTCAAAATCGGGCAACACGGCCTTGATTGCGTCATGGGCAAAGGACTGGATCTTCAGCACCACGGTGTTCAGCTGGCGACGATGGATGATCCCCGGCATGGGGAACTTGGAGGTGGCGACGGCGGCAGCGGCCAGACCACTGGTCTTAAGAAATTCACGGCGAGAAACTTTGACAGACATCTTGAAGCTCCTCCTTTATACAGGCAAAAAGCGTTCATTCCGGGCGAAGCTCAGGTCAATTGACGGACGTGCACCTCCTTACTCACAGGCTAACCCCGGGCGGGGCGCAACTCACAGGTGACGATCTGGCCGCCCACCACAGGGATCAGCACGGTATGGCCGTTATCGGTGAGCTGCCAGGCATCCGGCCCCTCCGCCGGAATAACTTCGGCCTGGCGCTCCTCGTTGAGGTTCAGGCGGTAAACGGTCGCCAGCTCACGCTGGCTGGTCAGCCGGGCGGTCAGGGGGGCGTCGCCGGGGTGATAGAAGCGCACCACCAGCCCTTCGCCATCGGCGCTGGCCCGGATCGCGCTGATGATCAGCGGCGCGGGTTCCAGGGCCAGGAAGCTGAGCGTATCCGGGTTCTGGCCGTCGCGCGGCCAGGGGATTGGCTTGACCACCCGGTTGTACCAGTCCAGGTCAACGCCGATGAAAGGCATTTCCTTGAGTTCCATGCCCTCGTGCGTGTCAGCGCGAGCAATGTATAGCGGGGCGGTATAGGCGGCGGCAAGACGTGCCACGGCCGTCCAGTCGCCGCTATGGGGCACAATGGCGTACTCAAAGACGTGGTTGCCGGGGCACTGTGCGCCGGGCGTCGGCAGCAGCGGCCCGGCGGCGACGCGCCGCGTGCTGAGGTCATCGCGGGAGAGCCAGCCGACGGCCCGCAGCAGCGTCAGCGCGATCTGCGTCCCTTCGGCGGTGCGCTCGACTTCCACCGAGGGCAGGCCGCGGTTGAGCACGGCCAGCCCGCGCCCGCCATCGCTCAGGTCGGTGAAGGCCCGCTGGTGCATGAGCGGAGTGGGGTCTTCCAGCCAGCCCTCCGAGGGCGGCAGGGCGATCTCGCGGGCGCTGACCTGGAAGGCGGCGTCAACATAAGCGCGTTCCGGGTTCAGCGGCGTGGGGAAGGTGACCGTCAGTTTGTGGTCGCGGGCGGTGTTGGTGACGCGCGTCTCAATGTACAGGCCCGGCTGGTCGCGGTAGAAGGTCAGCAGGGAGACGATCGGCAGGTCTACCAGTGTCTCTGAGCGGTGCTGCCGATCGGCGCTCAGGGTGGCGGGCAGGCGCAACGTCTGGGTGACACGGAAGCGGGCCAGCAGCGGGCTATCCAGCACCAGCTCGACCCGGGCGGGTTGCCCGGCGGTGCTGTAGACCTGGCTATTGGGGCACGGGCAATAGCTGTACTCGTCTCCGGCGTCGTCCACATCATAGAAGCGATGCAGACCGGCGTAAACCATCCCGGTAGCCCGGTCGCGGATGGTCAGGCTGCCGTCGGCGGCGATGCGGAAGGCCAGGAAAGCGTTCTCCGCGCCGTCAGGATCAACGCGCCAGAGGGTGCCGGGCAGGGGAGTCGTCTGGCCGCCGGGACGGGCGTAGACGGTGGTATAGCCACAGGGCGGCGCTTCCACCCGGAAGGCGACATGCACGCGCCGCTTGCGGTTGGGCTTGAGCGTTTCCAGCCAGACGGCATCTTCGCGGCTGAGCACCTGGCAGGGGATCGGCTGGCCCTGAGCATTGTACAGGGTGAAGCGCTCCGCTGTCGGGTCGTCAAAGTCGAAGTCAATCGTCCCCTCGGCGACTTCCGCCCGTGTCCAGTTGAGGGGGTTGTAGACCAGCACCGGCGTGCCCGTCTGGGCGGAAAAATCGGCGTGGCGGGCCAGCAGACGCAGGCTATCCCGCACCAGGATGTTCCCGATTTGCTCGGCCTGGTCAAAGCGGTAGAGCATTTCGTCGTGCACCTGGTCAATCCCGCTGCCGTAGATGTCATCATGGGGGTGATTCTTGAGCAGCCAGCGCCAGGCAGTCCACAGCAGGTCCTGTGTCCCGGCGGGCGGATTGGCCCCGGCCAGCCGGGCGAAGGCGGTCAGCGGCTCGGCATAACGCTCCAGCAGCGTTTCGACGCGGTGGTTGCGTTGCTTGAGGATGATGCGGGTGGAATAGACGCCCTGCAGGATTTCGGCGTAGCGCCCCCAGCGGAATTCGCCGCTGAATTCGGGCAGCGGGATGCCGGAGTCGCGTACATCGCGCAGAAAGTCGCTGAGCGTGCCCATGCGGAAGTCAACATCCGGGAAGGCGGCGCGGGCGCGGGCGACCAGTTCCGGGATGCGCGGCTCAGCTTCGGCGTGATCGATGCCGTTCATCAACAGACGGGCGGGAGTATGGCAAAATCTTTCCAGCTTCTCCAGCGCCTGCCCGACCTGCTGGAGGGCCATCTCCCAGTCAAAGGCCATCTGCGAGGTGTCGCCCCAGCGGATCGGGTAGCCGACGTTAGACAGGTTGTGGTAGCCCCAGGGCATCCAGATGCCCAGCACACGGGAGCCATCCCTGGCGACCCACTCAAATTCGGCGCCGATGTGGTCGGCTTCCGCGCCGACGCCGCGCCAGAAGATCGCCGAATCGATGCCGAAGCCGCGGAAGATCTGGGGGAGCTGGGCGATATGCCCGAAGCCATCCGGGACATAGCCGACCTTCATCACCCCGCCGTAGGTGGCGCCCATCCGGTGCCCGATCATCAGGTTGCGGATGAGCGCTTCCGGGCTGACCAGGTATTCGTCCGGGAGGACATACCACGGCCCTACGCTGATCCGTCCCTCCCGCGCCAGGCGCTGCAGAACATCGGCGCGCTGCGGGCGCACTTCCAGGTAGTCCTCCAGGATGGAAGTCTGGCCGTCCAGCATGAAGAAACGATAGTCCGGGTTCTGCTCCAGCAGGTCAATCAACCGGTCAATCAGGCGGACCAGGCGGGCGCGGAATTCCTGGAAGGTGACGTACCAGGCGCGATCCCAGTGTGTGTGAGGCACAATGGTTGCCGTGCGACGCTTACTGCTCATGGTGGGCATACTGCTCCTGGGGGCGGCGGCTCTCCGGCCAGTAGACGCGCAATAAGCTCTAAGCGTGGTAACGCCCGTACAGTTCGGCGGCTTCGGTCATGGCGTTGATGTTCTCCAGCGGCGAACCGGGCGGGATGTTGTTGCCATCCTGGACGATATAGCCCCGGTAGGGGGCCAGCTTTTCAATAGCGATACGGGTCGCTTCCCGAACCTGCTCCGGCGTGCCACTGTGGATCAGCATCGGGTCGATGTTGCCGATCAGGACAACACGCCCGCCCATCACCTCGGCGATGCGATCCAGGTTGACCTGGTAGCCGAAGCCCTGTAGCTCATGGATCGCCAGGTCATCGCGGAAGATTTCCAGCAGATGGTCGGTCTTGCCACACATGTGCAGGGAAAGCCAGCCGTCAAAATGGAAACGCAGCCGCTTTTCCTCCGGCAGGACGAGGTCGCGGTACATCTGCGCGGAGAGATTGACCGCCAGGTCGTCCGTCCAGGCGAAGTCACGGGCCGGGAGCTGTTCTTCTTCCCAGCAGAAGTCCAGGTACTCGATCAGCTTATCGGTGATGATGCGCAGCAGTTCGCGCACGAAGTCAGGGCGTTCGTAGCAGGCGGTGAACAACTCGGTCTGGCCCATCAGATCGCCGGCTATCCCGAATGGCCCGTCGGACGTGTGAGTCAGGGCCGGGTTAGCGCCGGGGTAAAACACCTCCCCGCCCAGGAAGCGGACGGGGTAGCGCTCGGCGACGGCCATCATCGCCCGGCGGTAGGCGATCTGGCGGGCGTTGATGCCACTGTGGACAAAGTCCATCGCTTCCAGGCGGGCCAGGTCTTCTTCCGTCTTGACCCAGCCCGGCCCCACCCAGGGGATGTCGTCGTCGGGGAAGATGACCTCACAGCCCAGGCTGCCAGCCTCGAAGGTGTTCTGGAAGTCCGTCCAGGCGCCGACCCACGCCCCGGTGATGCTGTAGGCGTCGGTGCGCACATTTTCCATCAGCCATTTCTGGCCCAGAATCTGAGTGCGCAGCATGGTTTCGGGGTCGCGGTAATAGTCGCGGAAGCGAACGCCCACTTTGGGGACCATGAAGCGGTGGGCGATTGCGGGGATGACCGGCACACGGTCCGGTTCCTCAAAGCGCTTGGCTTTGGTGACCCGCTCTTTGCGGGCGGCCAGTTCTTCCACCGACACGCCAATCTCAATCACTTCGGCCATCAGTCACTCCAGGGTGGTGCGGTCAACAGGCGGCTGCCGGATTGTCTAGACATGGCGACGGTGGGCAGGTGTGTCTGGCGCGTTGAAACGGATTCCCGGGCAGCATTTGAAGGCCGGAAGGGTGGATGAAGGGCGTGATTGATCCGGCAAGCCGCATAAGCTACAATCACAGTATAATCACATCCTGCTGGTTTGTCTATACACATACGGAAGATTGAGGGTTGTTGGAGGAAATTGTTCATGGAAGCCCAATCCCGCCTGACTATTGAGCAGAATGTACTGGTATTGAAGCGGTACGCCTTTCTGGAACGCAGCCTGACGCGGACGCTGGCCGGCTGGCTGGCCGGCGTGCCGGAATGGGAAGCCAAGAACCTGATTGGCCTGCACATCTGGGAGAGCGCCGACGCCGCTGAAGCGTTGCATGGTCGCCTGCGTGAGCTGCGCGCCCACAACTTTGAGCGCGGCATCAGCGATGGGTTGCATACCCTGGCCCGCGAACTGGACTGCGCCGCGCATACCGCCGACCTGATCGCCACCGCCTACCTGGTGGTCAAGAAGGCGCTGCTGGCCGCCTACCGCGCCCATACCGGCCTGACCTGGGAGGAGTTCGATAACCCGACGGTCAAGATCATCCGCGAGAAACTGATCGATACGACGGAAAAGCAGGTCGCCTGGGCGGAGGCGTTCTTCCCGGAGGTGGCGGCCCGTTACCCCGGCTGGGAGGCATGGCAGGCGTACATCGCCGGTTTGCTGGCTGTTGACGGTGGTGTAACCGGGGCGGAACCGCGCCAGGAGCCGCCCGCCCGTCCGGCGGGGCATGCCCTGCTGCTGCCCTGGAAGACATGCCAGCGGATGCCCGGCTGGCCGATCTTTGACCCTGATACGGATGTTGAGCCAGATCGCCAGGCCGAGCCGGAAGCGCATCGCCTGTGGCGCTTCAAGCACTACCTCAACGAGATGACCGCCGCTGAGACGCTGGCTTCCATCCTGTGGATGACGCCGGAGATGCCCTGGGAATTCCACTACAATGTGGCCCGTCACCAGTGGGACGAGGTGCGGCACAGCCAGCTCGGTCAGCTGCGCGTTCAGCAGCTCGGCCTGCAGGTTTCGGAAGTGCCGCAGGTCGTCCAGATCTACAACGTCATGATGACCCTGCCGGCGGTTGACCAGTATGCCCTGCTGACCACCGTGATCGAGCCGAACGGCATGCCGGAGAAGGTGGCTAACCGCGAACACTGGGAGAAGATCGCCGACGAAGTCTCCGCCGCTGCAGTCAGCTACGACTGGAGCGACGAAAACTTCCACATCCGCTGGGGGCAAAAGTGGACGCCTGTCCTGTTGCAGACTTACGGCTACAACGAGACCCCGGAGGCGATCAAGGCGCGCACAGAAGCGTGGCTGCTGGAAAACACGCCGGTCAAGATGCAGAAGCGGATGGCTACGGGCGAGTACTAGTTCGTAACTGCCCGTCGGTCCCGTCAGGATCGGCGGGCTTCCACCGCTTCCACCAGGGCGCGCGCCTCGGCCTCGCTGGTGGCGTTGACCATCAGGAAAACGCCGCGCGTGCCGATGGCGTCCAGCAGGGGCAGGACTTCATCCGGCTGAACGTTGATCGCCTGGATGCTCTTGCCGGCCTCCAGGATGCGCCGATACAGGCCGTACCATTCCGGCGAACCGCCCTGAGGTGCGCTGACCTGCGGCGTCCATTCGATGGCGTCCAGCGGCTCGATGCTCAGCAGCGCGTCCAGATGGCGGAAAGCCTGCGTGCCATCCAGGTGGTACATGCTGTAGTCCAGCCAGGCGCATTGCTCGGCCAGGCAGGGGACGACGAACTCGGCGAACATCTCCGGGGAGATCATGACACAGGCGTCGCACTGGACTTTGGCCGTGCGTCCCGGCCCCCAGATGCTGAAGGCGGAATACACGTTGCCGCCCCAGGGCGTCTGAACGATTTCGTACAGCGCCTGGAATGCCTGGAAGTAAGCCTGGTTGATCTCCGCCAGACGCTCTTTGACAAACGCCGGGCGCTCGACCAGATCCAGCATCAGCTGCTGCGTTTCCCGCAGGGAAGCCAGCGTGTCCAGATTCTCGATCAGGTCGGGCATGCTGACCAGAAACCGCCCGGCGCTGACGGCGACCCCGGCCTCCGCCACAGCCTTCTGGTGCAGAAACCAGGGGTTCTGCGGGTCGAAGCGCAGCGGTGGATGGCGGTCGGGATCAGTAATGCACGGCGCATACCAGACCGTGTCCGGGGCGAAGGACGGCTCCGCGCCGAGGAAGGTCGCCAGGTTGCCGGGGCCGATATTGGTATCAAAGAAGGGGAAGGCATCGCCACCGAAGTAGATGCCGCGCAGGTAGCGTTCGGCCAGGCGCGCCCGGCGCTCAGCGTTGAGCCAGGCGTCGCGCAGGGCGGCATCATCTGGGTAGACAGCGGTGGGGTCCAGGCCGCCCATCAGGTAGTAAAATGGGGCCTGGGGATTGCGCGTATCGCGCTCCGGGCTGGAATCGCGGGGGGCCAGAACATGCAGCACCAGGCCCTCGCGCCGCCACCAGGCGATGTAGTGCTCGCGGACGCGGTCCCAGTCCGCCTTCCAGAAGGTGTTTGTGCTGTTGGCCATCGGGCTTTCCAATCATCAGTGTAGCGGGCGGTACCCGCTCAACAGGAGGAGAAGCGCGCATGAAGCGGTCTGAAATCAACACCATCATACGTGAAGCTGACGCCTTCATCAAGGCGCACGGCTTTTACCTGCCGCCGTTTGCCTACTGGTCGCCGGAGGACTGGCGGCGCAAGGGGCCGGAAGCCCGCGAGATTGTGGCCCGGCGGCTGGGCTGGGATATTACGGATTTCGGTCTGGGCGACTACGCCCATAAGGGTCTGTTCCTGTTTACCATCCGCAACGGCGCGCCGGAGAACCTCAAGACCGGCAGGGGCAAGGTCTACGCGGAAAAGCTGCTGATCGTCGGCGAGGGGCAGCTCACGCCGTTGCACTTCCACTGGCTCAAGACGGAAGACATTATCAACCGCGGCGGCGGCAGGCTGTTGATCCAGCTCTATAACAGCACGCCGGAGGGGGAACTGCGGGACGATGACGTCACGGTGATGATCGACGCTGTGCCCCGGACGGTCAAGGCGGGCGGTACGGTGGCCCTGGAGCCGGGGGAAAGCATCACCCTGGAGCCGTACTGCTACCACCAGTTCTGGGCGGAAGGTAACCGGGTGCTGGTGGGCGAGGTGTCTTCCGTCAACGATGACGCCACCGACAACCGCTTCTACGAGCCGATCGGTCGCTTCCCGGCGATTGAAGAGGACGAGCCGCCGCTGTACCTGCTGGTCAACGACTACGAAGCTTACTATCGCGGCTAGGGTAACGGTTGGGCCAATTTGTCTAGATCGGCCTGCTGGCTCATCCTGTGGCGGGGCGGTTCAGATAGGCGCTGCTTTGACCCGCGCCCGCTTCGCGTTATAGTGGATTGGCCAGCAGGCTGGACAAATTGTCCGGGTTTGTCTATTCATGCCGGGTGGATCGCCAGGCGTTACCCGGCCCTGCCGACCGGGCTGGCCAGGTCGGCCTGTCAAAGGCGTGAAAACCATGCATCTCTATAGTTTCGATCTTCGCGATCCGGTCTTTGAACTCGGAGGCTGGCAGCTTTCCTTTCAGGTGATTACCCTGGAAAACCTCTACGGCCTGGACCCGGCCCATACCACGCTTGAGCCGACTGACGACGGCTGGCGGCTGGCTTGTTCCCGCCTGAGCTGGGCCGGGCAGCAGCAACACGCGCCGGGGTCGCTGGAACTGGTCGCCCGGCGCGGGGAGGGCGACCGGCTGTTGCTGAATATCCGGGCGACCGCCCTGCACAAGATCCGGGCGGTCAAGGTGCTGGTCCGCAACCTGCCTGCCCTGCGCCCGCTGGACATGCTGGATCACCCGCGCGATCTGCCTGAGGGCGGGCTGATCGACGCGTATCCGAACCCGCTGCGGCTGCCCCTGTTCTGCGGCCTGCTGCCGGACGGGACGATCATCGGTGCACGCAGCGAAGATCCCCAGGCCCGCGCCAAGCGATTCGCCGTGTGCCGGGAGACCTTCGGGCCGCTGGCGGGCACCTATACGGTTGAGTGCCTGCATGAAGAAGACGCCCGCTGGTTCGATACTCAGATCGAAGTGCCGCTGTGGGTGCTGGATCGGGGCGTCGATGTAGCCGCCTTCCGTGGGGAGCAGCTGGCCTTTAACGAAGCCGAACTGGGACTGGCGCCCTGGGAACAGCGCAGGGATGTCCCTCGCTGGGCGCGGGATATCCGCCTGTGCCTGACCATCCACCAGATGCACTGGTCGGGTTATATCTTCAACACCTATGCGCAGGCCCTGAACATCATCCGCTTTGTGGCCGAACGAATCGATGGCCGCCATGTGCTGGCCTACCTGCCGGGCTGGGAGGGCCGCTACTACTGGCAATATGGCGATTACCGCCCGGAGCCACGGCTGGGCGGCGGGGATGGCTTTGCCCGCCTGTGCGAAGGGGCGCGGGCGCTGGGTGTGCATGTCATGCCGATGTTTGGCGTCAACTGCGCCAATGCCTGGGCGCCGAACTTCCATACCTTCGGCCCGTCCTCCTACATGAAATCGGCCACCCGCAACACCTTCTGGGGTAACCAGCCAGACTGGGACCTCAAGCGCACGCATGACACCGGCTGGCAGGCCTGGCTGCATCCCGGCGCACCCGCCTGGCAGACTGAACTGACCCGCCAGATTCGGACGCTGGTCGAGCGCTTTGGCTTTGATGGCGTCTTCTTGGATTGCACCGAGGTCTGGGTCAACGACCCGGACTTCAACATGCGCGAGGGACTGCGCCAGCTTGTCGCCCGGCTGCGGGCCGGGCATCCCGAGCTGCTGGTGGCCGGGGAAGACTGGTACGATGGCCTGCTGGACATCCTGCCGGTGTTCCAGCAGACGGCTACCTGGCGGCAGGTGCCGGAATGGGTCGGGCGTTACGCCAGGTTGATCGGCCACATCTGCGACGGCGATCCCTCCCGCAACAGCACCGGCGTGCATGAGGCCGGCTGCAGCCCGTACGTCCGCCTGCCGCAGACGGAGACGTACATCCCGACGCTGACATTTGTTGACGGCACGCTGGAAGCAGCGCAACCGGAAATCGAGGCGGTGATCGCCCAAGCCGCGGCAAGGAGCTAGACCGGCGCCTTGAGCACGCCGGAGACTGCAAAGGGAGATGTGGCGCGATGAGCGTGTGGCACAATACGCTGGCCGAGACCTTGCCGCTGGATGGCGAATGGCGCTTCAGCCTGGCCGGGCAACAGGGCGCGATCCGGGTGCCTGGCTGTTGGGAGGCGCAGGGCTATCCCCGGCGGGTTGACGGCCCGGCGGTGTACGAGCGGGAGATCGTCGTTCCGGCGGCGTGGGCCGGGCGGCGGGTGCAGCTTCAGTTTGAGGCAGTCAGTTACGATGTCGAGGCGACGATCAACGGCGTCCCGGTCGGGAGGCATAGCGGTTCGTGGGCACCGTTTGCCCTGGACGTGACCGCTGCGCTGCGCTTCGGCGCAACGAACACGATCCGGCTGACCGTGTACAAGCAGGGCGAGCGCTTTCCGCTGCGGGAATCACTGGCCGGCTTCCTGCCGGATGTCGTCATGATGTTCGGCGGGGTGTGGGGATCGGCGCGGCTGGTGGCCTTCCCCGGCCCGGCGCTGAGCGATCTGCGCGTGCTGACCGAGATGGAAAGCGGGCGCATCCGGGTCACCGGCGCGGTTGCAGGCGCGGACGTGGAGGCCGGTCTGCGGGCCAGCGTCCAGGTGACTCATCCTGATGGGCGGGTGGTCGCGGTGTGGGCCGGTTCACCCGTGGAAGGGCAGCTGAGCGCCAGCGTGGTCGTGCCGGATCCGATGCGCTGGGAGCCGGCCAACCCGGCGCGGTACACGGTGGCCGTCCGACTGGAAGACGGGCGGGGGACGACTCTCGCCGCTGCCGAACGGCGCGTTGGCTTCCGCGCCCTGACGCGCCAGGGTGAGCAGCTGCTCTTCAACGGGCAGCCGATCTGCCTGCGCGGGGTGCTCAACTGGGGCTGGTACCCGGAAGTGCTGTGCCCCGCGCCGGACGAGGCGACGATCCGCGCCGAGTTCGCCCGCGTCCGCGCCCTGGGTTACAACCTGATCAAGCTGTGTCTGTTCGTCCCGTCGCGCCTGTATTTTGACCTGGCGGATGAACTGGGCATGTTCCTGTGGCTGGAACTGCCGATGTGGCTGCCGGAGGTGACGCCCCGCCTGCGGGAGCAGGCCCCCCGCGAATACGCCGAGATTCTCGACGCGGTTCACCACCATCCGTCGGTGATCCTGTACAGCCTGGGCTGCGAACTGGGGCATAGCGTTGACGCCGAACTGCTGGGGCGGCTGGATGGGATTGTGCGCGGCGCAACCGGGGGCGTGCTTGTTTGCGACAACAGCGGCTCCGGCGAGGCTTACGGCGGGCTGGCTTTTGACTTCGCCGATTTCAACGACTATCACTTCTACTGCGATCTGCACTTCTTTGAGCCGCTGGTTGACCATTTCAGCCGGGACTGGCGGCCGCCGCGCCCCTGGATCTTCGGCGAATTCTGCGACGCCGACGACTACCGCGACCTGAACGAGATCGCCCAGGCGTTCGGCGGGGAATTGCCCTGGTGGTTCACCGAGTGGAATCCCCTGCATCCCCGGACTTTCGTCGGCTACCCGGCCCAGCGCGAGCGGATGCAGAAGCTTGACCTGGGGCTGGGTGACGCGGCGCTGATGCGCCTGTCGCGGCGGCAGTCGTTTGTCGTCCGCAAGACGATTCTGGAGAAAGTTCGGGCGCGGGCGGGCATGGGCGGTTACGTGGTGACCAGCATCCGCGATACGCCGCTGGCCTCCTCCTCGATGTTCGACGACCTGGGTCGCAGCAAGTATGACCCGGAGGCCTTCCGCCAGTTCAACGCGGATAGTGTGCTGCTGCTGGGGCGGGGGCGGGCGCGGCGCTGGACGCACGGCGGCGACCGTCCCGCGCCGTTTGAGCCGTACAGCTTCCCCGCCGGGCAAGCCGCCGGGCTGGAGATCGTCCTCGCCCACGCCGGGCCGTCGTTGCCGGGCGGTCGGCTGGTCTGGGAGGTCGTCGATGCGGCAGGGAGGCGCATCGGCGGCGGGGAGGCGGCGGTCAGCGGCCCGCTGACCGGCGGGCGTCCCCGGAGCATCGGGCGGGCGGTTTTTGCCGCGCCCCCGTCGGATCGCGCGGTAACGCTGCGCCTGCAGGCGTCATTCACGCCGCAAGGTCGACCGGCGATCAGCAATAGCTGGTCACTGTGGATCTTCCCGGTGGTCAGCGCGTGGCCGGCAGGACTGGGCGTGCTCGATCCGAATGGCGCTCTAAGCGGGCTGGATGACCTGCTGGAGGCCGCCCGGCGCGTGGAGACGCCGGACGCCGGTCTGCGCGTCCTGATCACTAACGTGCTGACGGACGATGTCCTGAGCTTTGCGCGGGGTGGCGGGCGCGTCCTGCTGATTCAGCACGGCGACCGTCCACTGCCAGCGCGGGCCGTTCCCTTCTGGCGCGAGGGGATCGGGCTGATCGGGGATCATCCAGTGCTGGCAGCTATGCCCCATGATGGCGTGCTGGATCTGCAGTTCTACGGGCTGGCGACTGACCGGGCGCTGGATACGGCGCGGCTGGCCGAGGTCCTGCCGGACGCAGCAGAAGTCCGCACGCCGCTGCGTCGGCTGGACGCCCGCCAGTTTGACGTGACGGATTACCTGCTGGAAATGCGGCTGGGTGCGGGACGCCTGGCGGCGACGACTCTGCGCTTTCAGGGCGGGCTGGGTGATCAGCCGGTCGGTCTGCGGGCGCATCTGGCCGGGCGCTGGCTGCTGCTTAACCTGCTGCAGTATCTGGCGCATGGCGAAGCCTGATCGGGGGAGCAATGCCACAGGTACGCATTGACGCAAGGCGTGTATGGGTGGGCGGGCAGCCCCACGCTCTGCTCAGTGGTGAGGTGCATTACTGGCGGATGAATCCGCGCCTCTGGCCGGAAGTCCTGCGCCGTGTGCGGGAGATGGGCCTGGAAGGCGTGGCTACTTACGTCTGCTGGGAGCATCACGAGGTTGCGCCGGGGCGCTTTGACTTCCGCGGGGAAACAGCGCCGGAGCGCAATCTGGTCGCCTTTCTGGAGCTGGTGGCGGCGGAAGGGCTGTGGTTGCTGATCCGCCCCGGCCCGTACATCTACAGCGAGTGGCGCAACGGCGGCCTGCCTGACCGCGCCGCCCGCTACCACCGCCTGCATCCGGAGTACCGGGCGGCGGCCAGCGAATACATGGCGGCGGTGACCGGGGTCATCCTGCCTTACCTGGCGACGCGCGGCGGGCCGGTCATCCTGTTCCAGGCGGAAAACGAACCGGACCCCTGGCCGCACATCTACGAGGGCCAGCTTGGGCTGGGGCAGACTCCGGGCCTGTTCCAGGACTACCTGCGGGAGCGCTATGGAGGCGATCTGGCGGCGCTCAACGCCGCCTGGGAGGCCGACCTGCAGCGCTTTGAGGAGGCGCGGGCCGTCCTGCAACCAGTCGTCCCCGGTCGGGGCTACCTCAACCGCTACCTGGACTTCTGCCGCTTTCGCATGTGGTGCACCGCTGAGGCCGTTCGCTGGACGGTCGAGGGGTACCGCGCCCTGGGCGTCGACGTGCCGATCCTGGTCAATACGTACACCAATTTCGGCATCCAGAACTGGCGGGAACTGGAGGATCTGGCCGACCTGGCCGGGCCGGACCTCTACCCGGCGGATGGCTTCCGCCTGCGTCCGGAGGAATTGCGCCAGTTCCTGCATTACCTGCGTTATACGCGGAGCTATTCCGCGCTGCCATACATCCCGGAATTCGAGGCTGGCATCTGGCACGGTGGGCTGGACTATACCGGGCCGATCACACCCGGCCATTACCTGTTGACGGCCTGCGCCGCCGTGCTGGGCGGGGCGGCTGGCTGGAACTGGTATATGCTGGCTAACCGCGACAACTGGCTGCTCAGCCCGATCAACGAGCTGGGCCACCCACGCCCGGAACTCTTTGAGGTCTTCCGGCGCGTGGTCGCCCTCTTCCGGGAAATCGATCCGCCCGCGCTGGAGAAGCTATGCGCCACGGCGGTCACCGTCGACCCGCTGCATCAGACTGCCCGCCGCCAGGCCGGAGATGGTCGCCTGATCGATGGGAGCGACCGCCTGCTGGATGCGCTGCTGGACGCAGACATCGACTACGACTGCTATGACGTGGCGACCGGCCAGGTTGCCCGGCCGTTGTTGCTTTACGGCGGGGGCGACTGGCTGAGCGCCGCCGCACAGGAGCGCCTGCTGGCCTATGTCGAGAGCGGCGGGACGCTGGTGTTCTTCCAGGATTTGCCTGTGCGGGATGAGACGCTTTCCCCGCTGAACCGGCTGGGTCTGCGCCTGCCGGAGCGCATCCTGGGGGCCGGGTATCCGCAACGGCTGGCCGTCCGCCTGGGGGATGGCGAGGCGGTGACGCTCAGCAGCCCGGCTTTCTTCGCCTTCGAGGATGTGCCCGGCGAGCCGATCGTCGCTGAGCGCATCCCGGAACCGCCGCCTGCGGGGGATGAACTGGCCCTGCACATCAACCTGCTGGTGGGGACGTCCTACATCGTCGGTTACCGCCAGCGGCGCGGGGCGGGCAGCATCATCTGCCTGGGCCTGGCGCCGGGGCCGGAACTACTGGCGGCGTTGCACCGCTGGCTGGATGTGCCGCTGTACAGCCGGGCGCACACGCCGAATGTCGTCACCGCGCTGTTCCGGGCGGGTGAGGCGCGGATCCTGATCGCCCTTAATGTCAGCGATGCGGAACGCGACGCCCTCGTGCACCTGCATCCTGCGCCGTTCACCGGCGGCCCCTGGCGCGCCAGAGACCTGCTCGGCGGGGAAGCCCTGCTGATGGATCCCCGCAATCCGCAAACGCTACTAGTGCACCTGCCTGCCCGCGGTGGCGCCGTCGTCAGGCTGGAGAAGGAGATACCCGCATGAGCGCCATGACCTCCAAACAACGGATGCTGACCGCCCTGCAGAGGGGCGTGCCGGATCGTCTGCCGGTGACCACCCACCACGTGATGGAGTACTTCCTCAAGAAGTACATGGGTGGCATGTCTACGCAGGCGTTTTTTGACTACTTTGGCTTTGACGCCATCACCTGGGTGCTGCCCTTCAAGGCGGATACCAGCAAGGGCGATTATCTGGTGCGGCGCAGCGGCGAAACCTGGGAGGATGCGTCCGTCCAATCTGACCACTGGCGCATCACGGAGGAAGACATCCCCGGCCAGCAGTACCCGACCAAACGTTATACGATCACGACGCCCAAGGGCAAGCTGACCTGCACCCTGCAGAGCAACGAGCAGACTTCCTGGCTGACCGAGTACGTCATCAAGCAGAAGTCCGACATCGACCTGATCGCTGAGTACGCGCCCGCGCCGCTCTGTGATGTCGACGAGGTCAACCGCGTCGCCGATGAGTTCGGCGAGCGAGGGCTGGTGCGCGCCCACATTCCCTGTTTTGATGTGTACGGCCAGCCCGGTTGCTGGCAGGACTTCACCTGCATGGTCGGGACACAGGAGGCCATCCTGTACGCCTACGATGACCCGGCCTGGGTGCATACCGTGCTCAAAGTCCTGCAGGAACGCAAGCGGATCTTTATCCGCTCGCTGGCCGGGGCGCGCTATGACCTGCTGGAGCTGGGCGGTGGCGCGGCCTCCACGACCGTGATCTCCCCGCGCATGTTCGATGAATTCGTTGCACCCTATGACGCGCCGCTGATCGAGGAAGCGCACCGGGTCGGCCAGCGCATCGTCTACCACACCTGCGGCGGGATGATGCCCATCCTGGAGCAGATCGCGGCTATGAACCCCGACGCCATGGAAACCTTCACCCCGCGCGATATGGGCGCGGATGTCGACCTGGCCGAGGCTAAGCGGCGCATCGGCGACCGGGTGTGCATGATCGGCGGCTTTGACCAGTTCCACTTCTTCGTTGGCTGCACACCGGAGCAGACACGGGCGGAAGTCCGGCGCTGCTTTGAGGCGGCGGGTGGTGGCGGCGGTTACATCCTTTCGCCTTCTGACCACTTCTTCGACGCTGACCCGGCCCTGCTGCACGCCTTTGTCGATGAGGCGCACCGCTGCGTGTATGGCTGAGGAAGTCTGAGCGATGGCTTACACGTATGACTTTGAGGACGGCTGGCGGATCCGCGACCGGGCTGGCTTCAGCGCCGATGACGAAGTCAGCAAGGCGACGGTCTTCGCCCTGGCCAATGGCTATATGGGCGCGCGTGGCGCCCCGGAAGGTTTGCCGCCAACCCTGCCGGGCGTGATGGGCCACACGATCAACGGCCTGTACGATTCGCCCACCGGCGGCATCCTTGACCGGGAGATGATCAACCTGCCGGCCTGGACGCCGCTGGCGCTGGAAGTCAATGGGCATCCGCTGGGCGTGGACAGCCCGCTGCTGGAAGAGTACATCCGCACGCTGGACATGCGCGGCGGGCTAATGGTGCAGCAGGCCCGCTGGCGGACGCCGGAAGGCGTAACCGTGACGCTGGAGAGTGAGCGGTTGGTCAGCATGGCCCGGCTGCATCTGGGCGCCATTCACTGGCGGCTGCAGGCTGACGCCCCCTGCACGGTGACGGTGCGTTCCGCTGTCGATGCTGTGGTGAACAACCGCTTTGCCGAAACGCATTTCGCAGCGGTAGACGTGCTGCCGGAAGGCATTGCCATCACCACCATCCAGGAGCGTTACCGGGCGGCTGTCCTGACCGCCCTGGTGCTGGAGGGGAACGGAGACATTCGCCGGGAGCGTGTGGCTACCGACCAGCGGGTGGAGCAGGTCTGTACGTTCCACCTGGCCGCGGGCGAACCAGCGACGCTGACCAAGCTGGCCGCCGTCTATGACAGCCGCTTTTCTGAGGGCGATCCGATCGATCTGTGCCGCCGGGAACTGGAGACGGCGCGGGCGGCAGGCTACGCGGCCATCCGCGCCGCACACGTCGCCGCCTGGGAAGCCCTGTGGGCCTCCTCAGACGTGGTCATCGCCGGGGACGAAGGGGCGCAGATCGCCATCCGCGTCTTCCT
>JAIOAT010000008.1 GCA_019873685.1 Chloroflexota bacterium | reverse complement strand
AGACATCGTGCCCGCTGTCTCCAACTACTACACCCTGGACGGCAAGTGGACCTCGATGCCCTGGAACACCTCTTCGGCCATTTTCTATGCCAACATGAATATGCTCGAGGCTGCTGGCGTGACCGAGCTGCCCAGGACATGGGCTGAGGTCGAGGCTGCCTGCGAGAAAGTCCTGGCCATGGACAACGCGCCGGACAACTGCATCACCTGGCCGAACTATGGCTGGTTCTTTGAGCAGTCGGTGGCCCAGCAGGGCGCTCTGCTGGCCAACAATGGCAATGGCCGCGAAGCCCGCGCGACCGAGGTCTACCTGACCAGTGACGCCATGATGGCTTATGTCACCTGGTGGAAGGACATGGCCGATAAGGGCTACTACGTTTACACCGGTCTCCAGCGTGACTGGGATGGCGTCAACAACGCCTTCTTTGCCCAGCAGGTTGCCATGATCGTCACCAGCAGCTCTGACGTGACTTCCATCACGGCCACCGGCAAGGAAAACGGCTTTGAGGTCAAGGCCGGCTTTATGCCCTACAACCAGGAAGTCGAGTATGTCGGCAACCTGATCGGCGGCGCCAGCCTGTGGCTGACCAACGGCCTGGCCCCCGAGGTAGAAGAGGGCGCCCTGACCTGGCTGCTGTGGTTCACCAACACGGAAAACGCCGCGGATTGGCACAAGTTCACCGGCTATATCCCGATCCGCACCAGCGCGGTTGAGATGCTCGAGGCTGCTGGCTGGTACGAGGAAAGCCCCAACTCCCGCGTAGCCTCCGACCAGCTGGCCGCCGCCAAGGCGACCCCGGCGACCGCCGGCGCGTTGATCGGCGCCTTCCCGGCCATCCGCAATGAGATGACCGGAGCCATGGAAGACATCCTGATCAATGGCACCGATCCGCTGGTTGCCTTCACCAAGGCGAACGAAAACGCCAATGCCCTGCTGGCGGAGTACAACCTGCTGAACGCGCCTGAGGAGTAGAGCAGTCTATCCCCCCGGTCTGGCTGGCAGACGGGGGATGTGGCTACAAGCGGTGGTGCTTCCCGGAGTGTTGTTGCCTCCGGGAAGCACTTCTCGCTTGCCCGTGCTGGTTCAAGATGTGCCCGTGCGAGAAGCGCATGTCACTGGAACGCCGCCCCTTGCGGATCAATCCGTCGGTGAGGATTACTGCCAGGGGGCCAGGTCCTCACAGGGGGGAACCGTGGCGATCAGCAACGGGTCTGGCTGTGCCCGGACTGCCCGTGCCAGAATCAGGTTTGCCCTTGTTCGCAGGCCCGATTAACGCTTCAATAGAGGTAGTGGCGGCATTGCCGGTTAGCTGGCTGATCTGGTAAGCTGCCTGTACCGCTTGCCGGTCGGCAAAAACCTGGCCGGTAGGCGGTCACTGTGATGGATAAAAGCTACCTGGCAGGGGGGTGCCATGCCTGATCCAAGTCTACTTTTGCTCCTCGCCATTCCGGGGCTGATCGGCGCGGGATACCTGGCTTACGAGTTCCGGCGGCTGGGGCGGCCAGCCACCTGGGGCGCTGCAATCGGCGCGGCGACCGGGGCGCTTGGCCCGCTGATCTTCATGCTGCCGCTGAACTTTTGCACCTTCGAAGCAGGGCGTAAGCCGCTGGACATGCTGATCGGGGGCGTGCTGGTCGCCGCCGGGGCCGCCCTGGCGCTGGAAGCCGTCAAATATGTCGTGCGTGTGCGCTTCACGCCAAAGGCGCTGGGCGAGGCTCAGCACCAGCAGCAGGGCATCTTCCGGGGCTGGCTGACGCCGTTCCTGCTGCTGGCACCAACGCTGGTCATCCTGGTGCTCTTCCTGTACTACCCGGCGATCGACAACTTCCGGCTTTCTACCCTGCTGGCCCGGCTGGGCACGCCGCGCACGGCCTTTGTGTGCGTGGATAACTTCACCCGCCTGTTCCACGAGGACTACTACCAGGTGGTCTTCAACACCCTGGTGATCTCAACAGGCATTGTTGTCTTTGGACTGCTGATCTCCCTGGCAATCGCTTATCTGGCCTTCCAACAGGTGACCGGGATCGGCATCTACCGCACGCTGTTGATCTGGCCTTATGCGGTTTCGCCGGCAGTGGCGGGGATTATCTTTCTGGTCATGTTCGACCCTGTCGCCGGCGTGATCAATCATTTCATCGAGTTGCTGGGCGGGACAGGCCTGCAGTGGATCAAAGACCCCTGGCTGGGGCGGTTCACCATTGTCGCCGCCAGCATCTGGAAGATGCTGGGCTATAACGTGCTGTTTTACCTGGCCGGCCTGCAGAATGTCCCCAAAGATTTGCTGGAAGCGGCGGCCATCGACGGCGCCAATGCCTGGCAGCGCTTCCGCCGGGTGACGATCCCTTCGCTCTCGCCAATCACTTTCTTCCTGATCGTTACCAACGTGACCTACGCATTCTTCGATATCTTCGGCACGATCGACTTCCTGACCAAAGGCGGCCCGGCAGGCGCAACCAAGGTCATGATCTACGAAATCTACGAGCTGGGCATCCTGGAGTATGACCTGGGCAAGGCCGCCGCGCAGTCGATTGTGCTGTTCCTGCTCGTCATCGGCCTGACGGTCCTCCAGTTCCGGACCACCGGCCAGCGTGTCACCTACGGAGCGTAAGCTGATGTCAACCGCAACCGGCCAAACCATGCAGGCTTCGGCCCCGGCGCTCTCCTTCCCCGGAAGGCTGCGCCGCCTGATTCCCCGGCGCTGGTACATCCACCTGCTGCTGTGGATCACCTGCTTCATCGTTGGCTTCCCGGTGCTCTACGCCATGCTGGTCAGCACCCAGACTAACGCGGAGGTCACCTCGTTCCAGTTCACGCCCGGTACGGCGCTGGAATTCAACTTCCGGGCGGTCATGTTCGAGCGCAACCTGGGCCGCTTTATGCTCAACAGTGTCCTGCTGGCAGTGGTAGTGACAACCGGCAAGACGGTGCTTTCCCTGCTGGCCGGGCTGGCCTTTGTGTACTTTCGCTTCCCCGGCAAGTGGCTGGTCTTTGGCTTTGTGCTGGCCACGCTGATGATGCCGACCGAGATTCTGGTGATCGCGCTGTTCCGCTTTGTGTCCAGCCTGGGCTGGGGCGATACCTTCTGGGCGATCTCCGTGCCGTTCCTGGCCAGCGCCACTGGCTCCTTCCTCTTCCGGCAGCACTTTGCCAACCTGCCCGCCGAGCTTTCGGAGGCGGCCCAGCTGGACGGCGCAACGCCGCTGCAATTCCTGTTCCGCGTGCTCGTCCCCCTGAGCTGGAACACGGTTGGCGCGCTGGCGGTGATCCAGTTCGTCTACGTCTGGAACATGTACCTGTGGCCGATGCTGATCATCAAGAATGAGGCGCTGCAGGTGGTACAGGTGGGTCTGGGGTCGCTGCGCAATGTGGACGCCGGCCTGACCTACGGGCCGCTGATGCTGGCCGCCGTGATCGCCAGCCTGCCGCCGGTGATCATCTTCATCCTGCTGCAGAAGCCGTTCATGAGCGGCTTCGCCATCACCCGCGATAAGTAACCCGCGTCTGAACCCGCCGATGAGGGATGGGCCAGCCGGAGATGGCTGGCCCATTGACTTTGCCGCACGACAGTCTGGCCCGATCAGAACCCCGACTACTTAACGCACATCCTGCCAGGCGGTATGCAGCTCGCGTTCCCCGGCGCGGATGGCCCGCAGCAGGGCATCCTGATCGACCGGCACCTTGTATACACGCACACCCACCGCGTTGGCGATGGCGTTGGCGATGGCCGGCATGGTGTTGATCGACGGAATCTCCCCCACGCCTTTGGCTCCGTACGGCCCGGTTGAGAGCCGGTGCTCGATGATGTGGCTGATGATCTCCGGTGCGTGTTTGATGCTGGGCATCTTGTAGCGGGCCAGCAGCGTCGACCAGGGCACGCCATCCTCGACAATGTAACTCTCGGTCAGGGCGTTGCCCAGGGCCATGACAATCCCGCCTTCGATCTGGCCCTGTAGCAGCAGAGGGTTGATCGCCCGCCCGACATCCGTCCCGGCGATCACCCGATGGACATGTACTGCGCCTGTGTCCAGATCAACGCTCACCAGGGCGGCCTGGGTGGCATATGAGAAGCCAAAGTGCATATCCCCGCCCGTGCCCAGCGGCTGCGTGCGCGGCGCCCAGTATTCATGCCGGGAGCAGGCCTCGTAGCCCTGCTGCTTGAGCAAACGGACGACATCGCCAAACTGCACCGCCGATCCATTGAAGCGCACCAGCCCTTCTTCAAAGCGCAGGCGCTCCGGCGGCACGTCATGCTCCTCGGCCACAGCGCGGCTGAGCGCCTCCCGCAGGCTGACGGCGGCGCCCTTGACGGCGTTGCCGCTCATGTACGTCTGGCGACTGGCGGTAGTCGGGCCGCCGTCGGGCGTCAGATCGGTGTCGGAAAGCAGCACACGCACCTGCTCATAGCGCAGGCCAAGCTCCTCCGCTGCGATCTGGGCCAGTACCGCCCGCAGCCCCTGGCCCATATCCGCCGAGGAGATGCGCACCTCCACCGTGCCATCCTCAAAGGCTTCTACCTCGGCCTCGGCCCGGTCAGGCGCGCCGCCGCCCAGGCCGGTGTTCTTGTAAGCGCAGGCCACGCCCCAGCCATAGGCAAGATTCCCTTCCCGCCAGGCCCAGCGGAAATCGCCCCCGGCCCGCATATCGGCCTCTACCCGGTCGATTGTCTCCAGCAGGCCGACGCTCTCCCGTAGCACCTGGCCGGTGGCGGTGGTCACGCCGACGGTCTGAGCGTTCTTGCGCCGCAATTCCAGCGGGTCCATGCCCAGCGCCTCCGCCAGCAGGTCCATGTTCTGCTCGACGGCGAAGGCGCTCTGGGTGACGCCAAAGCCCCGGAACGCGCCGCTGGGCGGGTTGTTGGTGTACATCACGTAGCAGTCGATCCTGGCGTTGGGGACGGCGTAGGGGCCGGTGGCATGGGTGGTGGCGCGGGTCATCACCTTGTCGGAAAGGCTGGCGTACGCGCCGCCGTCGCCGTAAAGTTCGGCCTCTATGGCGGTCAGCGTCCCATCACGTTTCGCTCCGGTCTTGATCCGGATCTGCGTGGCGTGGCGCTTGGGATGCACCAGCAGCGACTCCTGGCGTGAGAGCAGAATTTTGACCGGTCGCCCGGTAGCGGTCGCCAGCAGCGCAGCGTGGATCTGGCTGACAATGTCTTCCTTGCCGCCAAAGCCGCCGCCGATCAGCGTCCCGCGCACGCGCACCTCTTCCTCCCGCAGACCCAGCGCCCGCGCGATCTGGCTGCGATCCTGGTAAGGAATCTGCGAGCCGACGTACACCGTCAGCTTGGGGTGCGCGGCGTCATAGCCAGCCGGAACGGCGATGCTGCATTCCGGCTCCAGGAAGGCGTGCTCGACGGTTGGCGTGTGATAAACGCGTTCGATGATCACATCGGCCTGGGCAAAGCCCGCCTCAACATCGCCATGGCGTACCTTGATATGCTTGAGCAGGTTGCCTTCCGGGCGGCCCTCATGCACCAGCGGCGCCTCCGGCGAACGGGCGTAGACCGGGTCGCCGACGACCGGCAGCGGCTCGTAAGCCACATCGATCAGCGCCAGCGCTTCCCTGGCGGTGGCGGCGGTATCGGCGGCGACCAGCGCCACTGCATCGCCCATGTAGCGCACTTTATCGCCTACCGCGCAAAGCACCGGCCAGTCCAGATGCACCAGGCCGTGGATGTTTTCGCCGGGGATATCTTCGGCAGTCAGGACGGCCCGCACACCGGGTAGCGCCCGCGCCCGCGCGGTATCGATGGCCAGGATACGGGCGTGGGGATACCTTGCCCGCAGCGTCGCGCCGTGAAGCATGCCGGGGAAAGTGTAGTCGTCGGTGTATCTGGCCCGCCCGGTCACACGGTCGGCGATCTCCGGCACCGGCTCGCTGACGCTGACATGCCGCAGCGGTTCCTCAACAGTGGGGATAGCAGGCGGCAGATGGCCCTCCCCGCGCAGGGCGCTGGCCGCAGAATGAATCGCGCGGATCACGCTGCTGTAGCCGGTGCAGCGGCAATAGGTATCTTTGAGCGCCACGCGGATGTCGTGGTCGGTCGGGTTCGGGTTTTCGGCCAGCAGCGCGGCGGCGGTCATCAGCAGGCCGGGCGTGCAGAAGCCGCACTGCACCGCACCGTGGAGGATAAACGCTTCCTGCAGCGGGTGGAGCTGCTCCGTCCCATCCGGACCGCGCCGGGCCAGTCCTTCGACGGTGACGACGGCGCGTCCCTGGGCCTTAAAAGCCGGATAGTTGCAGGAAAGCACCGGCACGCCATCCACATGCACGGTGCAGATGCCGCACTCCGATTCGTTGCAGCCGATTTTGGTGCCGGTCAGGCCGAGGTCGTAGCGCAGCACTTCGGCCAGGGTGCGCGATTCGGGCACGTCCAGGGTGCAGGGACGTCCGTTGACGGTGAGGGTGAGGAGGGTCATGGCATCGGCTCCCGGGGAATGACAGGACGTTGTTTCTACTATACCCGATAACGGGTTAGGATGACGTATGGTTTGCTGCCGGGGGCAGCCCTTGTTTGGCCAACGGGAGGCCGGGAAGTCAGGAGGCCGGGAGACCGGGAGAATCGCCGCGTCGTTTGCCCCGCTGCCGGGCGGCAGCGGTTCAGTATACGCGCAGCAGCAGGCCCTTGAGGTACTCCCCTTCCGGGAAAGTCAGGGCAACCGGATGATCCGACCCTGCGCCGAGCGTCGCCAGCACCTGGGCATCGCGCCCGGCATCAATGAGCGCCCCGAAGACAATCTTGCGGAACAGATCAGCGCTGACGCCGCCGGAACACGAGAAGGTCAGCAGCAATCCGCCCGGTCGCAGCAGCTTGAAGGCCAGCAGGTTGATGTCCTTGTAGCCGCGGGCGGCGCTTTCCACCTGACGGGCGGTCGGAGCGAACTTGGGCGGATCGAGGACGATCAGGTCGAATAGCTGGCGTGCGTCGCGGCAGGCCCGCAGGTACTGGAAGACATCGGCCACCACGAAATCCTCATCCACCACCGGGAAACCGTTGAGGGCCACGTTGCGCCGGGCCAGCGCGATTGCCTCCGCGGAGATATCTACCGTGACCACCCGGCGGGCCAGCCCATCCAGGGCGTAGACGCTGAAGCCGCCGGTGTAGCCAAAGGCGTTGAGCACAATCCGCTGGGGCGCATCAGGGTCATGGCGGAGCAGGTTGCCCAGCAGCAGGCGGTTGGCCCGCTGATCCAGGTAAAAGCCGGTCTTGTGCCCGCGCCGGACGTCCACGAGAAAGCGCCGCCCGTGCTCGTCGATCTCGATCAGGTCGGGCGGTTCTTCCCCGGCCAGCAACCCGACCGCCGGTTGCAGCCCTTCTTTGTCCCGCACATCGGCGTCGCTGCGCTCGTAGATGCCGCGTGGACGCACCAGATCCATCAGCAGGGCGGCGATCTCCGCCTTGCGTACATCGATGCCCAGCGTGAGCGCTTGCAGGACGAGCCAGTCGCCATAGCGATCAACGATCAGACCGGGCAGATAGTCGTTCTCGGCATTGACCAGGCGGTAGGCCCGGGGGACGCCGCCGGCGTGAGCCAGGTTATCCTCAACGCGGGCGTCGATCGCCCGGCGCAGCGTTTTCCGCCAGAAGGCGGCATCCACGCGCTCTGAGGCATCCCAGCTCAGCAGGCGGGCTTTGATCTGCGAATGGGGGTTCCAGTAGCCGGTCGCCAGGAAGGCGCCGCTGGAATCGACCAGGCGTACCAGATCGCCGGGGGCCGGGTCGCCGTGGACCGCCGCGATTGCCCCGGAAAAGACCCAGGGGTGGCGGTTGAGCACGGCTTTTTCCCGCCCGGCGTGCAGGACAACTGTTGGGAGTGCTGACGAATTTGGCATGGGCCTAGCATAGCAGAAGGCGCGGGCGGTGACCAGCAGCAAAAGTGGCGGCCAGCCAACAAAAAGGAGGCCGGGGACAAACGACGGGATATACCACATCCCGATGTGGACAAGTGCTGAGCAATCTGTGGATAAGCTGCGAGAATTTGGGATAACTCCTCCGGGCTTGGGAAAACGGGGAATTATCCCCGGTGATTTGGGAAAAATTAGAGATAAGTTGGGATATGGTTAGAGTATGCGTCCATCGTGCTCGCCGCGCTCTCCGCCCCTTTTGCGGCAATATGCCCATACAAGGGCTGCGCCTTCCGCGCTACAATGACCGGCAAGGCATGGGCGCAGCGAAAGGACAACCCCCGTGGACGAATTGAAGGCGCGCATCCTGGCCGAGGGGCAAAACCTCGGCCATGGCATTCTCAAGATCGACAGCATCCTCAACCACCAGATGGACCCCCTCCTGATGAAGCACATGGGCGAGGAATTCGCCCGCCGCTTCGCCGACAAGCATGTACAGCGCATCCTGACGGCGGAAGTTTCCGGCATCGGCCCGGCCCTGATGACCGGCCTGGTGATGAACGTGCCGGTGGTTTACGCCCGCAAGCAGAAGCCGCTGACCATGTCCGGCCCTGTCTACCTGGAAGTTGCGCCCAGCCACACCAAAGGCGGCGAAGTGCTATTGCTCGTTTCCGCCGAATTCCTGCACGCTGGCGAGAACGTGCTCGTTCTGGATGACTTCCTGGCTTCCGGGCAGACCATCGAGAAGCTGGTGCGCATGGTCTACAGCGCCAAAGCCAACCTGGTCGGGATCGCGGCGGTGATCGAAAAGCTCTTTGAGGGCGGGCGCGAGCGCATGGCCAAGTACGGCGTGCCGATCGAAGTGCTGGTCAGCATCAGCGAGATGACCGATGACGGGCGCATCATCTTTGCCAACTGAGCGCCCCGGGGACGCCGCCGCGCCCGTGCGCACCCCGATGACCGATCTCAAGCAGGGCGGCCTGGTGATCGTCGATTACGGATCGCAGTACACCCAGCTGATCGCCCGCCGTGTCCGGGAGCAGGGCGTCTATGCCGCGCTGGTGCCCTACACCGCCAGCGCCGAGCAGGCGCCGGAACATCGCCCCGCCGGGATCATCCTCTCCGGCGGACCGGCCAGCGTCTACGAGGCGGGCGCGCCGGGTCTGCCGCGCTGGGTGCTGGCCAGCGGCCTGCCTGTCCTGGGCATCTGCTATGGCCTGCAATTGCTCACCCAGGCCCTCGGCGGGCGGGTAGCCCCGGCCCGCGAACGCGAGTACGGCCCGGCCACAATCACCATCACTGCGCCCAGCCCGCTTTTCGCCGGGCTGGAGCCGCAGCAGCCAGTATGGATGAGCCACGGCGACCGCCTGGAGGCGCTCCCACCGGGCTTTCAGGTGTTAGCGCGTTCGGAGAATTCGCCTTACGCCGCTATCGGCGATGAAACGCGCCGTCTGTACGGCGTGCAGTTTCACCCGGAAGTCACCCACACCCCCGCCGGGGCCGAGATGCTGCGTAACTTCGCCCTGGGCGTCTGCGGCTGCGAACCGCGCTGGCAACCGGAAGCGTTCATCACCCAGGCGGTGGCCGCCATTCAGGAACGCGTCGGCGAGGGGCGCGTTGTGCTGGGTCTCAGCGGCGGCGTGGATTCGGCGGTGGCTGCCGTCCTGTTGCGGCGGGCCATCGGCGACCGCCTGCTGCCGATCTTCGTCAACAACGGTCTGCTGCGCCTCAACGAGGCTGAGGAAGTCATCCGCACCTTCCGCGACGAGCAGGGCCTGCATAACCTGCTGGCCGTCGACGCGACAGAAACCTTTCTGGAAGCGCTCAGCGGTGTGACCGAGCCGGAGCAAAAGCGGCAGATCATCGGGCGGGTGTTCGTCGAAGTCTTCGAACAGGCGGCGGAACGTTCCGGGGCGCTGGACTGGCTGGCCCAGGGGACGATCTACCCCGACGTGATTGAGAGCGCAGGCACCGGACGGCCCGGCGCCCACGTGATCAAGAGCCATCACAACGTCGGCGGATTGCCGGAGCGGATGCGGGGGCGGCTGGTGGAGCCGCTGCGCGACCTGTTCAAGGACGAGGTGCGGCGGGTGGGAGCGGCGCTGGGCCTGCCGGAGACGATCCTCTGGCGGCAGCCCTTCCCGGGACCGGGGCTGGCCGTGCGTTGCCTGGGTGAGGTCACCTGGGAACGGCTGGAGACGCTGCGCCGGGCCGACGCCATCCTCCGCCAGGAACTGGCGGCGGCGGATATGCTGCGCGGGGAGACGGCGCAGGCCTTTGCCGTGCTGTTGCCGGTGCGCAGCGTGGGCGTGATGGGCGACCAGCGCACCTATGGCGAAGTGATTGCACTGCGGGCGGTGACGACGCAGGACTTCATGACCGCCGACTGGGCGCGCCTGCCTTACGATCTGCTGGGGCGCATCGTCAGCCGGATTGTCAGCGAAGTGCCGGGCGTCAACCGGGTGGTCTACGACATCACCCCCAAGCCTCCAGCCACGATCGAATGGGAGTGAGGGGCGCTCACCAGGGCAGCCCGCACAGGTCAATCTCGCCCGGCGGCCAGGTCAACCCCTCCCGCAGCGGCAGGACCAGGACGTGCTGACCGGCTTGCTGGCGCTCCCCGCGCCAGCTGGTGAAGAAGAGCGGTCCCGGCACCGGCTGCCAGCCCAGGGCTGTGTAGAACGTCAGGCGGTGCGCCTCGCAGATGAGCAGGCCGAAATCCGCCGCTGTCTCTTCCCGCATGGCTGCTTCGGCGCGGGCCAGCAGCGCCCGCCCCACGCCGCGCCCGCGCCAGCCCGGCTGAACGATCACCGCCCCGATCCCGGCCAACGCCACCGGCGCGCCGCCTGCGGTCGCTGCCCGTTCGGTGATGCTCAGGTGGCCGATCAGGTCGCCGCCGATGGTCGCCAGCACGCGCCAGTCAGCGGGCGCGGTATGCGCCATCGGCCAGTGGAACTCATGCAGGAACCAGGCCGCGATCTGGTCAAGCCACAGCCGGGGCACATCCCCCGCCCGCCAGAGCGTGATCACCGGCTGCATCGCTGGCGCCTCACCACGGCAGGCCGCACAGGTCGATCGTCCCGCCCGGCCAGGGGCAGCCCGCCAGCGGCAGAATCATGACCACGGCAGTCATCCGGCGTTTGCTCCCATCCGGCATGGCCACCAGCAGCGGATCGTCCACCTGCTGCCAGCCGTGGCGGGCATACAGCGGGACGCGGTCGGGGCCGGTCACCAGCAGGCCAAAGGGGGCGCGCAGGGCTTCCTGCATAAACTCGCCAGCGCGGGCGATGGCAGCCGAGGCGTACCCCCGCCGCCGGTATTCCGGCGGGGTCATCACCGTACTCAGCCCGGCCAGCGGCAATGGCTGGCCATCCAGCATGCACCGTCGGGCGACAACCCCGGTGTGGCTGACCGGCGTACCGCCATCCCACACAATCACGCGCCATTGCACCCGGCTCCAGGTGTACTCATTCGGGGTGAAGCAGGTTTTCTCCCACGCGGCCAGCAACGGGCGCAGCGCTTCCGGCAGGGCGGCGTCAGCATAGACAGTGGTGGTGATCTCAGGCATCGATCTCCCTCGCGGGTGCAGTGTCAGCGCCCGCCGACGGGCAGGCCGCTGGGCACGGCAGGCGGGATCAGGGCGCTCAGGTCAGCGGCGGAGGGATCGGTCAGCGCTTCCAGAAAGATCAGCAGCGCCGCCACGTCCTCGTCCGTGAGCGGCGCGGGCGAGCCAGCCAGCGGGTCAAGGGTGCTCAGGATTGCCTCCAGCGTCAGCGGATCGTCCCAGACGTTAGCCGCCAGTTCCGGCGTGAGCTGCCCCGGATCGTAGCTGCGTAGCCCTTCCACGGGGGCGATCATGTGCCGGACGGCGCCTTCCAGCGTCGTGTAGGCCCCGTTATGCAGGTACGGCGCGGTCAGGGCGACGTTGCGCAGCGGTGGTGTGCGGAAGGCGAAGCGCTCCGCCGGGTTGTGGGTGCGCCGTCCGCGCCCGTAGTCGAGCGGCCCTTCCTCCTCCTGGCCGGGACCCAGCTGGGGCGCAGCCACGTTGTGAAAAGCCTGGTCGGTCAGCAGCGGCCCGGCATGGCAGCGGGCGCAGCCTGCCGCGCCATAGAACAGCCAGGCGCCGCGCCGCGCTTCGTCGCTCAGGGCGGCGTCATCCCCGGCCAGGAAGCGGTCGAACGGGCTATCTGTGAAGGCAAAGGCCGCCGCCTCGTAAGCGGCAATGGCTTCGGCGGCGTGCTGGAAGCCGATCTGCTCCGGCGGCACAGCCGGGAAAGCCGCCCGGAACAGGTCGACGTAAGCCGGAATAGCCAGCAGCCGGTCAGTCAGCGCCGCCCAGATCGCCGTGTAGTCGGGGTCAAGCGCCGGGTCATCCAGCAGGGCCAGCGTGTTCTCCGCGCCGTTGATGTCGGCGTCTCCCGGGAAGCCGCGCATTTCCGCCGGGGAGGTCACCGGGAACATAGCCTGAGCCGCCAGGACGCTCGACAGGCCGCCCGGCAGCGCCTCCCCCGCCGGCGTGTTGAAGCGGCCATCCGCCCCCTGCATCACCCGCCCATCCCAGAACATCACCCGCCAGGCCCTCTGCCCCCGGTTGAACAGTTCCGGCGCATGGCGGGCGATGAAAGGGCGACCGGGCACATGGAAGCGGGCCGAGCCGAGGCCGCTGGTCCCCGTGCCCAGCCCCAGCGACAACCCATCGCCGGTGGCCAGCAGCGGGTGGTGACAGGTGGCGCAGGCGATGTCCCGGTTGCCGCTGAGGATCGGATCGAAGAAAAGCGCCTCTCCCAGCACGTAAAGCGCCGGATCCGGCGGCGGGAGCGCCGGCGGCGAGAGCGCCGGTAGCGCTTCCACGCCGTGCGCTTCCAGCAGGGCGCGCAGCTCACCGGCGGACGGCCCGCCCCCGGCCAGCGCACCGCCAGCAGCGATCACCAGCAGGGTGAGCAATGCGGCAATAGCAATCGGTCGTCCGGGCACGGTGCGTTTCCCGCCAGGCGGCATGGTTCAGGGCAGGGGCAGGTTGGGGTACGGAGCGGTCAGGAAGGCGCAGACGGGGCGCAGGCTGGCCCGATCCACCGCGGCAACCGCCGCGAAGCCCACCGCTCGCCAGTCGCTGAGGGTGGGAACCTGGCCGCGCAGGTGGGCCAGGTAGAGCGTCAACACCAGCCCGTGCGAGACTATAGCGATCGATTCCTCCGCTGGATGCCAGGAGAGCACCTGGGACATCTCCCGCTTGAAGCGATGCAGGGCGGCGGCGGCTGGTTCCCAGCCGTGCGGGCTTTCCGCCGGGTTGGCAAAGCAGGCGGCCACCGCCGCTTCATAGCTGTGTTCGTCCGGGGCGGTATAGGCGCTGCGATCCAGTTCGCCAAAAGCCGACCGGGGCACAACCGGGATGTTGTAGCGCAGGGCAGCTTCTTTGGCTGCCGTGATCGCTTTTGGCTCGCGGCTGGGGTAAACGGCGCTGACGTGCGGCCAGAAGGGCGCATTCAGGAGGGCCGCTGTCTGCGCCTGCCCGGTCTCGCTGAGACCCCAGCTTGAGGCCGGAGTTTCCAGGTTGATCTGGGTGTGCGGGTGACGGATCAGGTAAATCAGGGCCATTGACGCTTTCTCCACAGCATGCTTCAGTTCCATTGTAATGCCACTACCGACCCGGCGGCCAGTCAGCGCGGGCCGGGATGTGGTATACTGGCACATATCAGGGAATCGGTTCTGACAGGGAGGCAGGAGCGGATGCGCCGGATAGGGATGTTCTTGCTGGGGGTGGCGCTGGGAGCGCTGGTCGGCGTGGTGCTGGCGGCCCTGTTGACGCCCGCCTCCGGCGACAGGATGCGTCGGGAAGCGCAGGCTTACTACGAGCAGCTGCTGGCTGAGGCGCGGCAGGCCGCCGAGGCGCGCCGCCGCCAGCTGGAGCTGGAACTGCGGGATATGACCGGCGGCGCGGATAGCCCCGCCTGACCGCACGCCTGATGACGCTGGAAAGGCCGTGGCTCCGCTGCCACGGCCTTTTTTGTTCGGTGCATCCTGGCGTGATGATCGGCGCCGGGCCTTCTGTGTACCGGCTTACCCCTCATCCAGCAGGTAACGGGCGATCAGGTGGGCGGAGTGTTCCAGCGCCTCGCGGTGGGTGCGCTCGTAGGAATGGGAGGCGTCCACGCCCGGCCCGATCAGACCGACCTGTGCGTCACCGCCGGCTCGCCAGTAGGCCGTGCCGTCAGAGGCGTAGTGCGGGTAGATGTCCACTTTGTACGGGATGCTGAAGCTTTCCGCCAGGCGGCGCAGCCGGTTGTTGACCTCAAAGTGGTACGGCCCGCCGCTATCCTTGACGCAGATGGTGGTGTGAAATTCGTCGGAATTCTGCCCGTCGCCCAGCGCGGCCATATCCACCACGACCATCTCCGCCAGATCCTCCGGCCACCCCGCCGCCCCGCCATGCCCGACTTCCTCGTAGTTGGTGATCAGGATGGCCACATCCTGGGCGGGACGGGCGCCCGCCGCCTGCAGCGCGGCCAGAGCGCCATAAATGCAGGCCACCCCTGCCTTGTCATCCAGGAAACGCGAGCGGATGAACCCGCTGGTCGACAGTTCCACCCGCGGGTCAAGAAAGATGAAATCGCCGACTTCGATGCCCAGCGCGCGGACATCCTCAACGCTGGCGACCCGCTCGTCCAGCCGGATCTCCATCGTCTCCTCGTTGCGCTCGGCAGTGTGCACGGCGCGGTTGACATGCACGCCGGGGTTGACCGGGATCACGCTGCCGCGATAGCGACGGTTATCATGCGTGCGGACGGTTACGCCCTCAAACTCGATGCCGCTCCACATGATCCCGCCGATGCTGGTGGCCCGCAGCCGTCCGCTGCTCTTGATCTCCTTGACCATCAGGCCGAGTGTATCAGCGTGGGCGGTCAGGCCGCGCGGCGCATCAGCAGCCGCGCCCGCTACCCGGATCAGCAACGCGCCCTTGCGCGTGCGGGATGTGCTCAGGCCGGGCATTTGCAGCGCAGCGAAGGCGTCTTCCACGTACTGCATCGCTTCCACATGGTAGCCGGTCGGGCTGGGCGTGTTCAACAGGCCGACCAGAAAGTCAAGGAGCGTATCAACAGGGATCGTCAGGTCCGTCACAGGGGCCTCCAGGAAGGCAATTCCGGCGCAACATGGCGGGATTATACCTGAAACGCCGACGGGAAGGGCGCGGGCAACCCTGAGGGATATAGCAAACCGGGCAGCTCGCGGGCTGCCCGGCAGGACTTATTCCAGTTGTTCGTTGCCTGAGGTGATCAGAGCATGCGCACCACACCCAGCACCTTGCCCTGAATCTGGCAGTTGTTGGGATGGACGTAGATCGGTTTCATGTTGGGGTTGCGCGGCTGCAGGCGGATGCGCGTCCCCTCGTCGTGGAACTCCTTGAGGGTCGTGGTGCTATCGTCCGGCAGCCAGACGGCCACCAGGTCGCCATCCTGACAGGTCTGTTGCTTGCGCAGGATGACGATATCGCCGTCGTCGATCAGGGCATCGATCATCGATTCGCCCTGGACCTTGAGGGCAAAGACTTCACCGGGGTCCAGGCTGCGCAACATGGTGCGCGGCACCTCGATCACGTCGATGTCGGGGTCGTAATACTGGCCGAAGTCGTTGCCCGGCAGCAGCACCGGCTCACTGGCGACAATACGCCCGACCAGCGGCACCAGGGCGACATTGGCCGGCTCGTAGGCGCGCACGGGCTGCTCGATCAGCGGGACGCCGGTGCGCCGCCGTAGCAGACGGATACCCCGCGATTTCTCCCGCGTGCGCTCCAGCCAGCCCGCCTCAACCAGCTTGTTCAGGTTGTAGTTGACCACCGACGTGGAGGCGATGTTACAGGCTTCGCCGATCTCGCGGATAGTCGGCGGGAAGCCTTTCTGGTCGGAGAATTTCTCAATGAACAGGAGGATATTCCGCTGGCGCTCGGAGAGTTCTTCAAAGGGATTCTGCTGGTCGCTGGTGATCATGGACGGCACCTCGCACATCAGTTCTATGAATTGCCCACAGTATAGGCGAACAGCAGTTCGATGTCAAGCCTTTTCCCAAATTATCGCAACTTTTTTCCCTGATCTGGCCAGGCCCGGCGGGAAGGAAGGAATCCTCCCCCTGCCGGGCCTGATCGGTTCAAATTGCTGCCGCCGTGGAGACCGATTGGGCACGCACTTCCTCCGCGCTGACCTCCCGCCCCAGGCGCTCGGAGAGGTAGATGCCCTCCGAGATCAGCATGGTGTTGAGCGCCAGCGCGTCGGTGGGCAGTAGCTCCACGCGCCCCTGCAACGCCGCGATCCAGTGATGCTGTGGGCTGTCGTAGACATCGCCGTCGGGGTAAACATTGTGCCGCCGCCAGTTGAACGCGCCCATATCCGCCGTGCAATCCAGCTGCAGGTCACCCACATTGCGGTAGAACCCGAACGGCTCCAGGCGGATGCCGCCCAGCGATCCCAGCACAATCGAACCGTCGAAGCGATCCAGATGCACCGCCCAGGCCTCGATGATGTCCAGCGTCACACCGCCCGCCAGCCGCACAAAGCCCAGCCCCAGCTCCTCGACATCGTAGCCGCTGAGGGCCTGGCGCTGCGGGTCCATCGGCGTTTCCTGGTACGTTTTGCCGCTGATGGTCAGCACATCCGGGTTGTCCAGCAGGTAGAGCACCCGGGCGATGTGGTAGACGCCCATATCGTAGAGCGCGCCGCCGCTGGCCTGCGCCTTTTGCACAAAGGCGGGCGTGCCATAGCCATCCACGTAAGGACGCCCGCGGCGGCGGTGGCCGGTTGAACGGGCGTGGTAAAGCCGCCCCAGTTCCCCCGCCTCGATCAGGCGGCGGGCGGCCAGCGTTTCGTCTTTGAACAGGGTGCTGAGCTGGATGCTCAGCCGCCGCCCGGTCTGGCGCGCCGCTTCCACCATCCGCAGCGCGTCGATGTACGCCCCGGCCATCGGCTTTTCGCAGTACACGTCTTTGCCCGCTTCCAGCGCGGCCACGGTGACCGGCATGTGCAGGTTGTTGTGCAGGCAAACATCGACGGCCTGGATGTCATCCCGCGCCAGCAGGTCGCGGAAGTCGGTGTACACAACGGGGATGTTGTGTTCGGCGGCCACACGCCGCGCCTCGGCCTCGTTGATGTCAGCTACGGCGACGATTCGCGCGCCGGGGACCTTAGCGTATTCGCGGATGTGATGCTTGCCGATCTGCCCCACGCCAATGATGCCCAGACGGATCGGCTCCGCTGCAGAACTGCTGATCGTCACAGCTTACCCTCCTGACCGGGTGTCGCCCGGTCGAAGCCCGAATCGAACCCGCCTTATTCGCCCAGCACGCGGGCGATCAGGGCGCTGGTCTTGCGCACGCCGGCGTATTCATCGCCGTCGCGCGGGACGCTCTCGATCCCCCATACGCCGTTGTAGCCGCTGTCCCGCAGCAGGCGGATGACGCGGGGGATGTCAGCGGTGGTCTCGTTGCCGGCCTCGTCGAAGGCGAAGGTCTTGATGTGCGTGGCGCGGGCGTAGCGTGCGCAGAGCGCCCAGCCACGCTCACGCATCCCTTCGGCCCAGTTGTTGGTGTCAAAGAGCAGGCCCAGCCCATCGATGGCCTCCAGCATGCGGACGACGTTCTCCGGCACGTTGGAAGCGCCCCAGTGGTTTTCGATCAGCAGCTCAATGCCCAGGGCGCGGGCGCGGGGGATCAGGTCGTGGTAGCCTTCGACGACGATCTGGAACTGCTCAGCGGGGAAGTCCGCCGTGCCGCCGGAGTCGATGCGGATCTGGCGGGCGCCAAGCCGCGCTGCCGCGTCCAGGTAGCGATAGGCGATGGCGCGGTTGATGGCCCGCGCTTCCGGCGTCGGCTCGTAGATGTGCGCCCCGTCAACAGCCACGCAGCCAAAGGGCATCCCGGCCTGGTCCGCCGCCGCTTTGACCCGCGCCAGGAAGGCCAGCTCGTCCGCGGTCAGGGCGGCGCTGGCCGGGTCACCGCTCGCTCTGATCGCGTCGTCGCGGGCGCGGATCGGGCCGAAGTGCCCGTTCCAGGCGTCCAGTTCCGCCGCACCCAGTTCCTTGCAGTCGGTGATGTACTTGAAGATGTCCTGCTTGCCATCCTGCAGCAGGCGGTGAAAGCTATAGGAGCAGATGCTGAACTTCATGCGGGTTTCCTCCTCCTGACGCTATTGCCAGTACCCGGTAGTGTAGGGCCAAGCGGCGCCGGGCGCAAAAGCCGTGTGGCGGGGCGAAAGGCCGGGAGAGAAGAGGCAGGAGCAGGAAAAAGAGGCCGAGAGGCCGGGTGGTCAGGAGGCAGGCTTCCGATTGCCTGCTTCTCCATTCCCTACTCTCCCTCCGCGATCGGCTCGGGGATCGGCCTGCCTTCCGCGTAAAGGGCGGCGCGGGTTGCCCCGGCGGCCAGCGGCGTGATCAGCATGTCCACCGCCAGCGTTGCGCCGGGGGCCAGCGTTCCCTCAGGGCGCTCGATGCGCAGACCCGTGATCCGATCGGCGTCATCGTACAGGACGCCGATCACCAGCAAATCGCCCACCGGCGCTGGCCCATCATGGCGCACCTGCCCGGCCAGCCGGATCAGGCCGCTGTCGGTCGTCAGGGTTGGTTCGCTTACTGTCAGAGGGATGACCGGCAGGGATGCTTCCCCCGGCAGGCTATCGCCCAGCAGCCCGGCACGGGCGGAAACGAAAGAAGGCGGAGCCTGAAAGCGGACAGCATAGGCGGCCCGCTGGCCGGGCAGGATGGCCGCCTGAGGCAGACTGGCGGCGCGCCGGGTTACCGCCTGCCCCGCAGCATCGATCAGCTCCACCTGGATGGTGACGCTAATCAGCGGCGCGGCGGATTCCGCGTTGGCGGCCCAGCCCAGGCAAACCACCTCATCAGCCGGCGTGCGGTAGCAGGCAGGAGCGGGCAGCGGTTGGATGCCCGGCGTCGCGGTCAGCAGGTAGCGGGCCAGCGTGGCAGTGGCAGGCCTGTCCCGTTCCGCTGGAATCAGCAGCACCTGACCGGGATAGACCAGCCGGGCGGGCAGATCGCCGTTGGCGGCCTGCAGCGCGGCGATGCTCACGCCGAAGCGCTCAGCAATGCGGGCCAGCGTATCGCTTTCGGTGACGGTGTAGTAGAACGGCGTAGCCGAGGGCGCAGGGGCGGCGCTGGTGGCCGCCGCCGAGGGGGTCGCCGGAGCGGGGGTGGCTGTCCCGGGGGTGCGCGGTGTGGCCGGGGGTGACGCCAGCGTGCGCAGAATGAGGGTGGCCTCAGCAGTGGTGGGGACTTCCAGGGGTAAGGGGGACAGCGTGGGGGCGCAGGCGGCCATCACCCAGACGAGCACACAGAGCTTGGCGATCTCCCGCAAACCCCAGCGGCCCATTCCGGTACGTATCCCTCATTATCCAGCAGGCGGGTGTGATATCCCGCATTATAGCCCGAACTGCCGAAAGGGAAAGCCGCCAACCCGGCGATTGCCCGATGAATTTCCTGACGGTCAGATGACGACGGGTTGCCGCCCGATGGTCGTGCGGAGCGCTGGTTAGCTCTGCCCGTGTGTCTCTACGCCCTATTCTCCCCTCCCTGCTCCCTGCCTTTTTCTGTCCCGCCAATCCAGCCCGGCGCAGAACGCCATCGCCAGCCCCACGCCGGTCAGATTCGCCGCGTAATCCAGCGCCGCGGTGCCCCGGGTAGCCACAAACTGCTGGGCTGTCTCCGTAGCGAAGCTCAGTGCCAGGACAATCGCGCCCGCCGCCAGTATTGCCGCGCGCCGCCGCAGGTGCAGGCGCAGCGTCCACCCCCACACCAGCGTCAGCGAGCCGTACAGGAAGGTGTGGCCGAGCGCGTCCGTCGCCTCCGTCCCGCCCAGCAGCTGCGACAGCCAGCGCGTCAGCGTGCCTTCCCTGGAGGGCGACAGCATCAGGGCGAGCACGGCTGCTGTCCACAGCAGGCAAATCACCCAGCGAAACCGGGCATCGGCGAAGAGCAACCGCCAGGGAGTTTCTGCGCGGGTGGCAGGCAGGCGCTGGCTCATGGGACGCTCTCCTCGCCGGTGGAAGCAGGCGTTTCCGGCACGGCGTAGATCAGCGGTAGGCTGAGCAGGGTAGTCACCATTTTGACCAGGATGTTGGCCACGATAATCTGGGCGACTGCCGTATCGGGCAGGACGCCGCCGAACGCCGCCACGCCGAAGATCAGGCTATCCAGCGGGACGCTGACGCCATTGCTGACCAGCACCCGCACCCACTGGAAGCGGCGGGTGATACGCGTCACCCACAGGTGGTAGACCTGCGTATCGACCAGTTCAGCGATCACTTCCGCCAGGATGGAGGCCAGCACAATCCGCCACACCGGGCTGAGCACCAGCCCGAAGGCCGCCGTCGACGGGCTGTAATCGGGTGAGGCCGGGTCCAGCAGGGCGGGATCGCTGGGCAGCCAAGCCGTGAACCAGAAGGCCAGCGCCATGATGATATTGATCGCCGCTGCCGTGAAGATCAGCGTGCGGGTGGAATGGATGCCCAGCGTCTTGTGGGCCAGGTCGCGCAGGGTGAATGTGATCGGGTAGATGAACGTCCCGGCGTCGATCGCCAGCCCGGCCACGAGGGCGATCTTGAGACTCATAATATCGGAAAGCATCTGGGCGGCGATATAAGCGGCGATGACAAGCAGGGCGCGGGTCATGGTTTCTCCGTAGTGGCAGGTCAGCCAGCCGATCAACGCCCCCGAATTGTAGAGGAACGGAACACATTTGCAAGACCCGGCGGCGGAGCTGATCAGCCTCTCGCGCCAATCTTGACTCTGAGGGCGGCAGTGGTAGAATCTGCAGTACGAGTGTCCCTATAGCTCAGAGGATAGAGCGTTGCCCTCCGGAGGCAGAGGCCCAGGTTCGAGTCCTGGTAGGGACGCAGTAAAGGCCGCGCCGGGTTATCCGGCGCGGCCTCTTTTTGTGCCCGTGTGCGTTGCTAACGGGCGGCGGCGATATTGAGCACCTGCCCGCTGCGGATGGCCCGAGCGTTGCTGATCCCGTTGACGGCGGCCAGGCGGTTCAGATCCACCCCGAAGTGCAGGGCGATACGGAACAGGTTGTCGCCGCGCTGAACGGTGTAGGTGGCCGCGTTGACCGGCGCACTGTTCACCGGGAAGCTGCCGCTGGTTGGTGTGCGGGCGGCGGCGATGTTGAGCACCTGCCCGGCGTAGACACGGCTGACATCGGTGATGCCATTGACGGCGGCCAGCGTCCACAGGTTGACGCCGAAGTGGCTGGCGATGCGCGACAGGATGTCCCCGCGCTGGACGGTGTAGCTGGCAGCGCTCACCGGGGCGCTATCCACCGGGTAAGAGGTGACCGGCGTGCGGGCGGCGGCGATGTTGAGCACCTGCCCGGCGTAGATGCGGTTGGCGTCGGCGATGCCGTTGACGGCGGCCAGCGTCCACAGGTTGACGTTGAAGTAACGGGCGATCCCGGCGAGCGTATCGCCGCGCTGGACGGTGTACGTGCTGGCGTTGGACGGGGCTGTCGTGACCGGCATGACGCCGTCAGCCAGCGCCGGTGCGGCGGCCAGGCTGAGCAGAGCGATGAGCATCAGGACAATAACGTGCTTTTTCATGGTGGTTCCCTCCACTGATTGCGTGTTCTGACAGGTAAACGCAAAACGGAGGGGCAGGGTTCCGCTGATTCAGCCGGTCGTAGAGCGGGCGCAGGGGGAGCGTCGGGCAGGGGTAGGCCAGGGCCGCCGCAACGCCTCAGCCGCCGACATAAACGCGCGGCAGGCGCGGCAGCAGCGCCGTCACAATGTGGTAGTTGATCGTACCCGCCATACGGGCCAGGTCTTCCGCGCTGATGACCTCATCCCCCTGGCGGCCCAGCAGCACGACCTCGTCATCCTGGGCGACCGGGCCGACTTCGGAAACATCGACGACGAACTGATCCATGGCCACCCGCCCGACCAGCGGCGCCCGTCGTCCGTTGATCAGCACCGCCCCCTGCCCGCTGAGCAGGCGCGGATAGCCATCGCCATAGCCGACAGGAATCAGGGCAGCGCGGATGGTTCGCGGGGCGATGTACGTCCGGTCGTAGCCGATGCTGGCCCCGGCGGGCAGCGTCCGCACGCGGGCCACCCGGCTGCGTATCGTCAGCGCGGGCTGCAGCGGTAAATTGCGGCTCACATGGTCGGATGGATACAGGCCGTAGAGCGCGATGCCGGGTCGGGCAGCATTAAGGAGCGTTTCCGGCAGGTCGAGGATGGCGCTGCTATTGGCGGCATGGCGCAGCGGCAGGACGTGCCCGGCGGCTTCCGCGGCAGCCAGCACCTGCTGGAAGATGGCCATCTGGGTGTGGACAAAGCTTTTGTCCGCGTTGTCGGCGGTGGCGAAGTGGGTGAAGATGCCCTCCGCCCTCACGCCCGGCAGCGTCGCCAGCCAGTCCAGGAAGGGCACGACTTCTTCCGGCAGCAGGCCAAAGCGCCCCATGCCGGTGTCCACCTTGACGTGCAGGCAGGCTACCCGACCCAGGGCGGCGGCCTGTTCCGCCAGCGCGGCGGCAGTTGGGCGGTCGCCAACGGCCACGGTGATGTCGTGGGTTACGGCGTCAGCGGCCTCGTCAGGGGCGGCGTAACCCAGCGTCAGGATCGGCGCAACGATCCCGGCTGCCCGCAGCGCCAGCGCTTCACTGACCCGGCTGACGGCCAGCCGGTCTGCACCGTTGGCCAGCATGATCCGTGCACAGGGAACCAGGCCATGCCCGTAAGCGTTCGCCTTGACGACGGCGATCATCGTCACGCCCGGCCCCAACCGGGCACGGATGGCCCGTGTGTTGGCGGCAATGGCGGAGAGATCCACTTCAACGTAGGAAAGCGGGCGGGAATCGGGCACAGGCGGCACCCCGGATCAACGACAATGGCGCACGGACGGCCCCCGGCGGGAGCGATCCGTGCGCCATTGTACTGTGCGCCATCACCCGGCGCTACACTCCGGACCTGGCTTACAGCGTCAGGCGACGCCCAGGTGGTCGCGCAGCCCCTGAACCAGCGCCTCAGGGTCAGCGACGCCCTTGCTGGCCATCAATTCGCCCAGCGTGCCCCAGTATGGCTCCCCGCAGACGATGCACACGACATGATGCTCGGCCAGGAATCCGGCAGCCTGCGGGTAAGCTTCCAGTAGAGCGTCGACGTTCACATCCAGCGTGATGTCCATAGGGCGACCGTCCGTGTTAGCCGGTGATGCGGGCCAGCACATCGCTCTCGTCGAGCAGCAGGTAAGCCACGCCGCCGACCTTGATCTCGGTCCCGCTGTACTTGGGGAAGATTACTACATCGCCGACTTTGAGATCAGTGGTCATGTCATCGGCGCTGCCCACCGCTTCGACTGTGCCCTGCTGCGGCTTTTCTTTGGCCGTTTCCGGCAGGTACAGGCCGGACGCGGTTTTGTCCTCGCCCTCGCTGGGGCGGATCAGGACGCGCGCGCCAAGGGGTTCGATGTTCACGCTCATGTCACTCATACTCCTTGCAGCAATGATCGCTCAATCAGGGTTACGCGCCGTCGCCCTTGAGGCCGAGCAGCGCGTTGATCTTGGGCTTGTCAAAGCCACGGACAATCTTGCCGCCGATATCCAGCACCGGCACGCCCATCGAGCCGGTGCGGCGCATGATATCGCGGGCGGCAGCGGCGTCGCGGCTGACATCCACCTCGCGAAACTTGATGTGATGCTGGCGCAGGTAATGCTTGGCCGCATTGCAGAACGTGCAGGTCGGCGTGGTGAAGATGATCACCCGCGGCTGCTTTTTGGGTTCAGTTTCCCTGGCCATCGGACTCTCTCCATGCGGCGCGGGTTGCCTAGCCCGCCAGCGCTTCCCGGATCTTGGCCACCACCATAGCTTCCGGCGCGGCGCCTTCGATGAAGGTATCCTCATTGATGACCGTGCGCGGCACGCCCATGACGTTGTAGCGCATGGAAAGATGCGGGAACTCGTTGGCTTCGATCATGTCGGCGCGGACGCGGGCGGAGGCAAAGGCCATCTGGTGGGCCAGCATGACCGCACGCGGGCAATACGGGCACGTCGGCGTGACGAACACCTGCAGGTGCAGGTCGCCTTCCAGGGCGTTCAGGTAGCGCAGCGTTTCTTCAGATAGCTGCACTTCGCCCGTAGAGACCAGCCGGATCGCCTCCAGCAGGGACATGAATTCGTAGCCGGACGGGATGCCGTAGAAGCGGATGCCGTAATCCTGGTCGTTCGCGCCCAGAATGGCGATGGCCGGGATTTTGTCCAGCCCAAACTGCTTGGCATAGGCTTCATCTTCAACAAAGTCGCGCACTTCCACCGTGATCAGGTCGTTCAGTTCGGCCACTTCCTCGGCGATCTGGCGCGTTTCCCGGCAGTACTGGCATTCAAATTGCTGGGTGAAGACGAGCAGCTTGACCGGGCCGGTCAGCTCCTTGAGCATTTCGCGGACGTCTTCACGGGTTTTGTCATCCATTAACGGCATTGCTGCCCTCCTTGATTCACCTTCAGGGGTGGTTTTCTGGTCGTTACGATGAATTGGATGCAAGGGGAAGGGCAGAAGTCACATGGCCGGTGCACCGCACTGCATAAATATTGTGCAAGAAATTGCGCCGCATGGCCTGCGGGCGAGGACAAGGTTATTGCAGTGCATAAAGGGCACAGGTAACTTTAAGTTTAACGGGATAAGTGATGCTATAATGGCTGTGTACCATAAGCTAGAAAGGGCTAACAATCAATGGCTGACCAAGAGCAAATCAGCGTGAGTATACGTACTACGAAAGTCGGCTGGGATCACATCATCAAGTTAATTCAGCAAGATACTGATCCTGCGTGGTCGCAATTCAATGCAGCATTCGTCAATATAATCGAAGATACAGTGAAACGCTCAACAGGCACGCCAGCCACTACGGTCCCACAGCCTCAGCATTATTATGAGGAGGATGATAACTATGATGAGGACTACGGCGAAGACTACTATGATGAGGAGGACGATAGCCAAGAATATGGATACTATATCGGTGAAGACGGCAAATATCATGATGAAGACTATTTTAATGAAGAATACGGAGGCTATTCCAATTATCTTCGACTAAAAGAAGATGCCAATGAGCTAGGTTTCCCAGATGTGGACTCATATCGAAACTGGCTTGACGATTGATTGTGGCCCTATCCTAAATTCCCCCCGTAAGTGAGGAGGAACTTCAGGAAAATTCTTTCCTCTGTTCTTCGCCACTAGTGGGGGAGAACAAAGTCACGTTGCCGCCACTTAGGTTCATAATCTCCTCGCCTCCGGTCTCCCGGCCTCCCGACCTCTTTTTCTTGCCTCTGGCCTCTTGTCTCCTGCCTCTTTACCTTGCCTCTGGACTCTTGCCACCTGCCTCTTCTTTCCCGACCTCCTGGCCTCCGGCCTCCCAGCCTCCTTTTCTTGCCTCTGGACTCTTGCCTCCTGCCTCTTTTTTCCAGCCTCCTGCCTCTCTCTGGCCCGGAGCGCCCGGCAGGGCTACAATACCCGGCAGGCCGCATCGCCCTCCGGAGCCGGGTTGATCCTGCTCAAATCTGGCGGCGCGGCGCAGATTCAGGACACTGGCGTTCTTTACGCGGAAACGGGCACCGGCCATGGATGTCGAACTGACCCGCCTGGGCAAGCACAGCCTGATCCTGCATTCGCCGGTCATGCCGGCTGCCGGGACGTTCGGCTACGGCGAGTGCTACACGCGCCTGATCCGGACGGACAAGCTGGGCGCCATTGTGACCAACCCGGTCAGCCTGCGGCCCCGTCGCAGCGCCCGCGATACACGGGCCGTCCCCCTGCCGGGCGGGGTGCTGCTGCATACCGGCCTGCCTAACCCCGGCGTCGAGAAGGTGATCAAGGCTTACCGCCAGTTGTGGGCCGGATCGCCCGTGCCGATCATCGTCCACCTGATCGACCGCAATGCCACCGATCTGCGTCGCTGTGTCCGTTCCCTGGCAGGTTTGCCGGGAGTCGCCGGTTTTGAGCTGGGCGTACACGAGGAAGCCACGCCGGACGAAGTGACCGGCCTCATCCACACCATCGCCACAACCACCCAGTTGCCGCTGCTGGTGCGTGTGCCGCTGGAACGGGCACTTGACCTGAGCCTGACCGTGGCCGAATCGGAGGCCGGCGCGATCGTCGTCGGCGGGCCGCCGCGGGGGATGGCCCGCGACCCGCTCTCCGGGCGGATCGTGCACGGGCGGGTGTTCGGCCCGCTGGTCAAAGCGCAGGCGCTCCACGCGGTAGCTCGTGTGGCCCGCGAGATTGCCAGCTTCAACCTGCCGGTGATCGGCGCGGGTGGTATCCATACCCCTGATGACGCCCGCGAGTTCATCGAGGCCGGGGCGCGCGCTGTGCAGCTGGACAGCGTGATCTGGACACGCCCGCAGGAGGCGGAGATCATCGCCCGCGACCTGGGCGGCTACCAGCTTACGCGGGAAGCAGGAGCCTTCCCGGACGAGTGGTACCCCGGCATTGGCGACACCGACCGCAAGCGCAACATTTTCCCGCCGCCGGAAGTGTTGCCGGAGTAGGCGGGCGTTTTCAGCCCGACCAGTCGCGCAAGTAGAGGAAGTCGTGCCCGACCGTGCGCTGGCTGAGCTTGGCCACCGCCGGCATGGTGCGCTTGTAGTGGTTGGCCCGCACCCGTCGCCATACGTCAGTCACCATGCGCGGGTCAAAGCCCTCTGCCGCCGCTTCTTCCGGCGTATAGCGAGCGTCCACCAGCAGGTAGAGCAGCTTGTCCAGCTCGGTGTAGGTGTAGCCGATCTCGCCCTCGTCGGTCTGACCGGCCCACAGATCGGCTGAGGGTGGCTTGGCCAGGATCGCCGGCGGCACGCCCAGCGCCGCGGCCAGCTGACGCACCTGTGTCTTGTACAGATCGCCGAGGGGCTGGAACGCCGCCGCGCTGTCGCCGTAGATCGTGGTGTAGCCGAGCAGCGCCTCGGTCTTGTTGCTCGTCCCGATCACCAGCCCGCCAAACGCCGCCGACTGATCGTAGAGGACGATCATACGCATCCGGGCCATGACATTGCCGCGTCGCATGGCGCTCATCTCCGGCTGGGCAGCGAAGTACGGCTCCACCATCGGCGTGATCGGGATGGTCAGGGCGGGCAGACCCAGCGCGTCAATAACCGCCTGCGCGTCGGCCAGACTGTCGGGCGTGCTGGTGGCGTAGGGCATCCGCACCGCCAGCACATTCTCCGGCCCCAGGGCGCGGGCAGCCAGGAAGGCGCTCAGGGTGCTATCCAGCCCGCCGGAGAGACCGATCACGCCCCGCTGGAATCCGGCCTTGTGCACGGCGTCGCGGATGAACCCGACCAGGATTTTTTCCGCCAGGGCGGTATTGATCTGGAGTCTAGCGCTGATATCCATGCCTGTTTGCCCTCCTGTGGCGGCGCGGGCCGCCGGTTAGCGCGCCCTGCCCGGCAGACGCGGCGGAACCAAAACGGGCCGCCGGGCGTCTTATTATCGGATGCTCCAGAGAAAGAAGTCGATCTTCTTCACATCACTGATCGATGTGTATCTCGGTAAGGCGCGGTCAAATACCGCAAGGCATTCCTTGGCATCGCTAGTGCTAAGAAAATCACCGTACCATTTTTCAATCTTGGCGTACAGCTCGATGGCATTTTCAAGCTGCTTCTGTTTGGTTCTGCCGGTGAGATGTAGCCTCAAGTTCCGCACGACATGGCGGTCCCATAAGGGCTTGTCCGGATACAGGGTTGCCAGCATCTTGCTTGAGAACGAGGCTTCGACATTGCCGGTTTGCTCGTACAGCGTCGTGATGATTTCTGCGAATGTTGCAGGTTTCGATTTCATGCTCTCAAAGAGTTCATAATACACTTTTCGCCAAGCAGCATTCCGACGCACCATATAGAAGCTATTGAACCGCCGCTGGAAGACTGCATCCTTTGAAACATCGACCTCCATCACTTGGTGCATAATGACAACATATTTATCAAGGCCCATACACGCGGCGAGTCTTTCTTCTATCACCTTGTTTGCATCTATTTTCATATTGCACTTCTCCATATGAAAACAACCGGGCGGTCCCGGTTCCAAACTTACCGTACAATGCTCAACTTACCCTGCAAGAGGCAGACTGTCAATTAACCTGAAAGGTGACCTGCAGTGAACATCGAAGACCTCACCCGCTGGTTTCTGATCCTGGTGCTGGGCCTCTTTGGTTACCTGGGCATTAGCCGCCAGGTAGAAGGGCCAGGCGCGCCGCCGCCCACCTGGCCGACCGCTACACCCGGCGCTGCTCCCATGCGCATCCCGCTGGTGATCGAGCGGGCCGAAACCATCGCTCTGGAATCGTACCCGCTGCAGCTTCAGTTGCGGGTCAGCGGCTACCAGCAGGATGGCTGCCGTGTCCCCGTGCAGACGGTGATTGCCCGCGACGGCAACACGATCTCCGTCAGCATTTTCCGCGAATTGCCGCCGGATGCCCTCTGCACGCAGGTGATCATGAGCTATGAAGACACGATCCCGCTGGGCGACTTCACCGGCGGCCACTACACCATCCACGTCAACGACCTCACGCTGGAGGTCGATCTCTAGCGGCCCATCATCCAGCGGCGTGCTATGAAACCGGACCGCTGGCGTGCCCATCAACCAATGCCGCGTCGTGGCGCTCGCCTCACCCTGTAGTCGCGCTCTGCCAGCAGAGCGCGGAAGACGGTTCCCCTTGCCCCGCTGGTGGGGAAAGGGGTCAGGGGATAGGGGCAACACGTCCTAGAACCCGCCAAAGCTCGCCTGCTGCCCGGCCAGGATGCGCGCCAGTTCGCGCTGCATCAGGCCGGTGCGCTCATCGCGCAGCAGCGGCAGGCGGCTGCGAGTGCGGTGCAACTGGTTCAGGTCGATCGTCTGTACGAGCAATGCCTCCTCAAAGTAGGGGGCGCGGGCCAGCACTTCGCCATTGGGATCAGTGATCATGGAGCCGCCCCAGAAGTTCAGCCCGTCCTCATAGCCGACGCGGTTGGCGTGGATCACGAAGTTGGTGAACAGGCTGGCATAGGCCTGGTTGACCAGTTCCACCCAGCGGGCGGAAGCCAGCCGGTCGCCGGTGTCCAGCCCACGCCCCGGGCTGGCGCTCATCAGCAGCAGAATGTCAGCGCCGTCCAGCCACAGCAAGTAAGGCGGGGAAGCGTGCCAGAAGTCCTCGCAGATCAACATCCCCAGCCGCCCGAAGCGCGTATCAAAGGCGCGGACGCTATCCCCCCAGGCGAAGTAGCGCCCTTCATCAAAGAGAGCGTAAGTCGGCAGGTAGACCTTGTTGTGCAGGTGGACGATCTGCCCGCCAGAAAGGTAAGCCGCCGCCACGTAAAAGCGATGGCGGGCATCTTCGTGGACAAAGCCGACCACCACGTCCAGGTCGCGGCTGGCCGCCAGCAGGACGCTGAAGGTCGGGTCATCGGCGGAAGGGTGCATGGCCAGCTCATAGACCAGGTCCTGCAGGTTGTAGCCGGTCAGGGATAGCTCCGGGAACAACAGCAGATCAACGCCAGCGGCCCTGGCCCGGTCGATGTAGTCAAGGTGTTTGGCCAGGTTGGCCGGGATGTCGCCGATGGCCGGGTGAATCTGGGCGATACCCACCGTGATCTTCATGCGTTACCCACCTCTCGGAAGTGTCGAGTCAAGGCCTTTAGGGATCGGTGCTGACCGGCCTTCACAGGCCGGGCGGTGGAGAGCCGTCCCGACTGCCGCCACTACGCTCAAGGCGATCACGCTCAGGTCGAGCGCCTGATCCCATGTCAGGGTTGGCAGCGGCCCCGGCGCACCATCCCCCCGGAAGAAGCCCAGCACGAATAGCCCCGTCGCGCTGAGGCCCAGGATCAGCCACAGCCGGTAACCGCGCAGCCAGCCCACCAGCGTCACCAACCCGCTGAGGATCAGCAGCCCTGCCCCCAGCCACAGGCCGAACCATTGCGTGTTGTAACGCGGGGCGACTGTGCCATAAATGTCCGCCGTCTCGCTGACCGCCCAGGCCGGGAAATCGGCCAGCGTGCGTACTTCCGCGCCGTAACCACAGGAAGCAGCCAGGCAGCCCGCCCAGGCAGCGATCATCCCCAGCGGCCAGAGCAGAGCCAGCACGTCCGCTGCCGCCCGGAATGATACGCGCCGCCAGCGCGCCGCCAGCCAGACGCCCAGCAGCGCCCCGTACAGCGCACCGTGCCCGCTCAGTCCCCCGGCCCGCAGGTTGAGCGCCTCTGCTGCGTGATCCCTGAAGTAAGCCAGGTTAAGCAGCACATGCAGCAGCCGCGCCCCGACCACCCCGCCGAGCAGGCCGCCCAGCCCGGCATCCAGCCAGTGCAGCGGCGGTTCGCCGCGCCGGTAGGCGACGGCGACCAGCAGCGCCAGCCCGGCCAGCGTCGCGGCGGCGATCAGCGCGGTGAAAGTCCGCACGGAAAAAGGGCCCAGATCGATGAACTGAGGCAGCATCAGCGGTCTTCCGGTGGTCAGGCGATCCACAGCGGATTGTAGCCCCGGGGCTGGCTCCTGTGCCACCTGGCTGCGGGAAAATGGAAGACGGGCGCTGGCAAGAACCAGGGGGAGAAACGGGTGACCGGCGCAAAAGCAACAGGAGGCCAGGAGGCCGGGAAATCAGGCAATCGACCCGCGCGTGGGCGGTTCCGCCAGAGCTATTCCTGTTGTTGTGGCGTTTGTACCGGCGGTGCGAATTGCTGCACCTGGTTCGCCAGGGCTGCCCACTCAGTCAGGGTCAGGGTTTCGGCGCGGCGCGTTGGTGCGATTCCGGCGGCGGTCAGCAGTGTGGTGGCGGCCTCTTTGTCGATGCCCAGGCCCGCGCTGAGCGCATTGATCAGCTGCTTGCGCTTCTGGCTGAAGCCCGCCCTGACCACACGGAAGAACTGCGCTTCGTCCGCCACCTGTACCGGGCGCTCGCCATCGGCGTAGGTATCGATGCGCACCAGGGCAGAGGTGACATCCGGGCGCGGCCAGAAGATCGCCGGGGAAAGGCGGGCGATGATCCGCGGACGGCCATAGTACTGCACCGAGACCCCCAGCAGGCTCAGGTCGCCGGGCGGCGCCACCAGCCGGTCGGCTACCTCGTTCTGCACCATGACCACCAGCCGGCGGGCTTTGTGTGGCTGCTCAAACAGGTAGCGCAGGATGGCGCTGGTGATGTAGTAAGGCAGGTTGGCAACGACACAGTACGGTTCGTCGGGGCGGATGTGCAGGCTCAGGTTGACTTCCAGGATGTCGGCATGCACCAGAGTCACATTGGGATAATCGCTGAAGCGGTATTGCAGCAGCGGGATCAGGCGGTCATCCAGCTCAACAGCGATCACGCGGCGGGCGACGCTGGCCAGCCAGTCGGTCAGGGCGCCGGTGCCGGGGCCGATTTCCAGCACGGTCTCTTCCGGGCTAAGCTCCGCTGCGCGGATAATCTTGTCCAGGGCGTTGGGGTCGTGCAGGAAGTTCTGGCCCAGGCTCTTCTTGGGACTGATGCCGTAGCTATCCAGAAGGCGTTTGGGGTTGGTCATGGGCTTGGTGGCTCCGGTGCCATGCTCTCAGGGCGGCGGGCGCGGATGGCGCAGATCGGTTGGCTGGCAATCCGCCGCCGATACGGTAGTATAGCGAGTCTGGTGGGTATCTTCCATAGAGGCTAAGCATGGGACTTCCGGAGCAGCAGAGCTTCGATCCTCCATCGCGCCGATTCCGGGTGGTAGTGGCGCTACTGCTTGGTTTCGCGCTGATCCTGCGCCTGCTGACTTACGGTTTCAGTTTGCCGTACATTGATCACCCCGATGAGCCGAACTACTATCTGGCGGCGCAGGAAGTACGCGGCCTGTTCGACAATCAGGGTTACTATGACCACGCGCCACCAGCGTATATCTACCTGGCAACGGTGGTGCAGATCCTCACGGAGCCGCTGGGCGCGCAGGGAATGGCGGCCCAGGTGCGCCTGCTGCGTCTGCTGGCGGTGCTGCTCAACCTGGGGACGCTGGTATTCATTGCCCTGGCCGCGCGCCGGGCCGGAGGGGAACGGGCAGGTATCGTCGCTGGTCTGCTGTGGGCGGTTTCCCCGCTGATTCTGATCAACGGTGTTTATGCTCTGCCAGATCCACCGGTTTACTTCCTGGCTTCGCTGGCTATCTGGCTGGCGGGGGAAGCACTGGCCGTCCCGGAACGGGAAGTCTGGAGCGTATGGGCTGTCGTCGCCGGGACACTGGCGGTCGCCCTCAAGGCGTACCTGCCGTTGTTTGTGCCGGGTACTCTGGCGGCATTGCTGATCACCGTCAGAGAGTGGCAGCGGGGAAGACGGCGCGGTCTGCGCTATCTGGCCTGGCAGGCTGGCATTGTGATCCTGACCATGGTGTGGGTTGTCTTTGGGGTCGGCTTCGCCCCCACCGCCGCCATTGGCCCGGCGGATGGTGGCGCTGACACGTTGCTACATACCATCCGCGAGGGCGCGGTCAGCAGATTGCTGGACCCCTCTATCCTTCTTAATAACCTGCGCTTTGCTCTGGAGCCGCTTGAGGTGACGGGGACGCTGGTCATGCTCGGCCTGGGCGTCGCCGCCGTTGTGGTTGCCCGCATGGTACAGCACAGGGCGCTAGGAGTCAGGCTCGACAGCGCCCTGATGATTGCCGTCTATGTCGTTGTCGCCGCCTGGATTGTCGCCGCCTACACCCGGGTGGATCGCGACACCATTCGCTACATGATCCCCGCCAGTGTCGGCCTGTGCGTGCTGGTGGGGCTGGCCTTTGCGCAGGTGGTTGCGCTGGTTCCCGTGCCCAGGCGACCGATCGTTTCTGCTGTCTTGCTGTTTGTGCTGGGCGTTCTGGTGCTACTGCCGCAACTCCGGCAAGACCTGATCATTGTCTGGGATCGTAGCCGGACGGACCAGCGGGCTGATCTGCGCTTCTGGGCAGAGATCACGCTGGATACTGGGCCAGTGCTGGTGACCGGGGCTAACGAGAAAACGTTCAATAACATCTGGAGTGGTATGCCAGTTTCCAGATGGTTCGACTGGCTGGTTGTGGACAATGTCGCCGCGCATCCAGCGGAGTACTGGCGCCAGGAGCGGGGCATGAGCTACGTGCTCCTGACTGAGGACGATCGGGCCAGTTTGCAGGAAGCTGAGACGGGCCGTGCCTTTCTGGATGATCTGTTGCTGCTGCGCGAGTTTCCGGAGCGCCCGGATCGTCGCGGCCCCGGTCTGATCATGTACCGGCTCTGGCCGATGCAGACGTCGCTGGATGTGCGGTTCGGGCCGATTCATCTGGTGGGCTATGATGTGGAAGACGCCAAGCTGATCGCTGGCGGGGCGCTGACGTTGCGCTTGTACTGGCAGGCCGAGAGTACCCCACCCGGCGACTACTCCCTCTTTGTGCATCTGACGCCGCTGGACAGTCGCGCACCGCTGGCGCAGGTCGATGGCCCACCCGCCCGGCTGGAGCGCCCCACGCCTTCCTGGAACGCGCCTTCCGAAACGCTGGTCAGCCAGCTGATTGTGCTCAGCCTGCCTGCGGACCTGCCGGCAGGCGAGTACCGGGTGCTGGTAGGACTGTATGACTATGTGAGCGGGGCGCGGTTGCCGGTCACTGTTGCCGATGGTGAGGTGTGGGCGCTGGCTGATGATTCCCTGCAACTGCTGACGATCGCTGTTGAGTGACCCCGGTAGGGTGTTCCTCCGGGTGGAGCGTTGATCCCGTGCGTGTCATCCATATCTGCAAGGTAACCGGCGTCGCCGGGGCGGAAAACCACCTGCTGACGTTGCTGGCCGGGCTGCGGGGACGCGGGATCGACGCTCGGCTGTTACTGCTGGTAGAAGGGGGCAATCCGGTCGAGGCGATGGTTGCGGCAGCGGCATCGCGTGGCATCCCCGCCGAGCGATCGCTGATCCGCGCTGACATCGACCCGGTGTTGCTCATCCGGCTGGCGCGGCGGCTGCGTACCCTGCAACCGGATATTGTCCATACGCATCTCTTTCACGCCGATCTGCATGGCATCCCGGCGGCGCGGCTGGCCGGCGTAAGCCGAATCGTCAGCAGCCGCCATAACGACAACGCCTTTCGTCGCCGCTTCCCCTACCGCCAGATCAACCGCTTTCTGTGGCAGCTGACGACGGCGGGGATCGGCATCTCGGCGGCGATCACCCGCTTCACCATCGAGGTCGAGGGCGCATCTCCGGCGCAGATGACCACCATCCCTTACGGGCTGGATTCCACCGGTGCCGTCGACCGGATGGCAGCCCGCGCTGCTCTGCGCAGTGAATTAGGCTTGCCTCCGGACACCCTGCTGGCCGGGATAGTCTGCCGCCTGATCGAGCAGAAGGGCGTCCCTTATGCGCTGGAGGCGTTCGCCCGGGTGGCGGCGCGATTCCCGGCGGCCCAGCTGGTCATCGCCGGGGATGGGCCGCTGCGCCCTGCACTGGAGGTGCAGGCCCGCGATCTGGGGCTGGCGGAGCGCGTCCACTTCCTGGGCTGGCGGACAGACACGGCAGCGATCTTTGCCGCGCTGGACGTGTTCCTGATGCCGAGCCTGTGGGAAGGCTTTGGGCTGGTGCTGCTGGAAGCGATGGCCCAGAGCATCCCGGTGATCGGCAGCGCGGTAAGCGCCATCCCGGAAGTCGTGACTGACGGTGAGACCGGCCTGCTTTGCCCGCCACGGGATGTGGATTGTCTGGCGGCGGCGCTGGGCGATCTGCTGGCCGATCCGGATCTTCGGGCGCGGCTGGGCGCGGCTGGGCGCACCCGGCTGGAAGAGCGCTTTACCGCCGAACGTATGGTGGCCCAGACGGCGGCTGTTTACGAGCGCCTCATGGCGGGCGCCCTGACGCCTGGCGAGCCTACTGACAGTTGACCGGGCTGTTTTCCACCCGCAGCAACAGGGCGGCATTGCCGGAGATCGGGCGCGTGCCGTACATGCCACGCAGGTTGACCACCAGCAGGTACTCGCCCGGCGGCGTCTGGCTGGCGTCGGCGTAGAGCGTCACCCGGTCGCCAAAGCGGGCCTGGTCGGTGGAGACCAGCGCCTGCGGCATCCCCGGCGCGGGGATATTCTGCGGCTCCAGTGTGATCGACACGGATGCCGGCCAGCCAGCGTTGACGATCTCAAACTCCCCTACCGGCACCACGCGCGGGCAAAAGGCGGCCAGGCTGGCTGTCCACTGCCCGCTGACGTCAACCGGAATCGAATCGAAACCGGGCGCGCTGACCGGCACGGCTTCGATCCGGGGCAGGTAGGCGCTGTAGCGGTGTGGCATGGCCGCCACCGCCCGGAAGGTGTCAGTCGGGGTCCCGTCCGGCTCCAGGATGCCGTACCAGCGTAAATGGCTGCAGGCGTCCTCGTAGTCCGTGCTGTACTGCTGCCAGTTCAGGTTCCACAGGAAGAGCGGCCCGGCCCAGGGCCAGTAGCGATCGGCGTACTGGAAGGCGCGGACGGTGTAGTCGGCGACCAGACGCTCCGGCAGGCGCATCCAGTCGAAGCCAGCCATGGCCGGGCTGCCGGAGCAATCGCGGCCACTTTCCGCCGGGTCGCGCAGCCAGCCGAACTCGGTCAGCCAGATCGGTTTGTCCCCCGCGCCGGCGGCCACCAGCACCTCGCGGATACGTTCCGTCCGCCTGAAGACCAGTTCATTCGTGTAAGGGTCGGCCTCTGGCGGCTGGTTGAAGCCATAGGGATGGTAGCCGAAGGCGTCAAAGTAGTCCGCCGCGCCGTTTTCCAGCATCTCGCGGGCGAAGTCCAGATCGTTGATCGCCCCCCGATCGGGCGTGGTCAGGGTGGGAGCCAGCCCGCCGGAAACAACGATCACATCCGGGGCGATGTCCTTGATGATCCCATAAGCTACCCGCAACATCTGCGTGTATTCCCAGGCGTTGGGGCCGCGCGGCCATTCCAGCGCCAGGTTTGGCTCGTTGTGAATCTCGATGGCATCCACGCCATGCGCGACCAGCTCGCGCGTCCGGCGGGCGACTTCCGAGCGGAAGTAGGCCCAGTCGGTCGGCCAGTCCAGATCCATACGGTACAGGACGCGGAACATGGGGTAGTCGGCCACCTGCCCGGCCTCGTAGACCTTGACCCAGTCCATGCCCAGCTGCTGGATCAGGGCGGGCGCTGCTTCCAGGTGGGGGCCGAGATGGATGCCATAGCCCAGGTGAGGCGGCGGGAACGGCGTATCCTCGTCAGGGGACTGGCCGGTCGCCGGGCCGGGGGCAGCCACCAGCGCCAGAAGCAGGCCGAATAGGCCCAGTCGGATGAGCAGATTGGCGGCAAATGATCGAAGGGGGCGGTTGCTGGTCACGCTGCCCATTGTAGTCGCCGGATGCGCCCGCCGCCAGCATTGAGAGGTCAGGAGGTCGGGAAAGAAGAGGCAGGAGGCAAGAGAAAGAGACAGGAGACAAGGGTCCAGAGGCAAAAGAAAGAGGCAGGAGGCAAGAGTCCAGAGGCAAGAAAAGGAGACCAGGAGGCCGGGAGACCAGAGGCAGAGGACAGGCGTCAGGTGGCAAGGAAGCCGCTTGGCCGGGAGGCCGACCTACCACTACTGCCCATTGCCTGCTCCCTGCTCCCTCTATACTCCTGCCCGGCGGACGGCCCGATCACCACAGGGTGGCCACAACAAAACCAGCGCCCCGGAGGGCGGGGCGCTGGCGCAACGATCGCTTCGGAAGCAGGGTCTACTCGATGACCGGCAGCGGGCCGACGCCCTCATCCAGGGTGACCAGATCGGCGAAGACCCAGGCGGCCACGCGGGTGCTGGGGATGACGCGGTACCACTGGCCATCGGCGCTCACGCCCACCACAGCCAGCCGCTCACCCACCTGGGCGGCGCCATTACGCGGCGCGTCCAGGCTTGGCCCGGCACGCAGGTTGACGGCGGCCTCAGCGGTGACGGTAGCATTGGAGGCCAACACCTCCGGCACAGCGCCGCCGGTGAAGGACAGCGCACTGGCCAGCGCCCAGCCTTCCGTCCCATCGGGAGCTTTCACATACAGCCGGTCGCCGCTGGCCAGCAGGAGCTGCACCACCGTCCCGGCGGAGAGCCGACCCACCTCGGCAGAGGTGTTATCCGGGGCGGCGCGCAGCACGGCAAAGCGGGTCACCACGCCGCTATCCGCCCCAGGCTCGGTGACAGGCAGGTCAGCCACCGCGCCGGGGTACCAGATGAAGGAAGCGGCTGCCCAGGCCTGCAGGCCATCCAGCGTCTGAATCTGGAGGAAGTTGCCGATCTCGTTGCGGCCTATCACGTTGACCGGCGTGCCGGGATCAAGCTGCGCGTAGCTGTGGGCGTCAATGGCCGGCACAACACGGGCGCTGGCGTAACCCCGCGCCACCGCGTTCACTTCCGGCAGGTCAGGCATGGTCGGCAGGCTGGCGCCGCGCTCCCGCGTGAACTGCAGGTTGTTCGGGTTCGCCCATCCGGCCAGGCCATCAGCCGTTGTGACGTAGACGAAGTTGTATGCTTTGGCGACCAGCGTGACCAGCGTGCCCTGTTCGACCTGCCCAACGACATCCGCCAGCAGGTCGGGGGCGACGCGCAGGTTCTGGGCAAAGATAGCGGCGGCATTCTGGCGGGCGACATTGACCACCGGCAGGTCGGCGATGTCCCCTTCAAACGTGATGGCGTTGGCGCGTCCCCAGCCGACGATGCCATCCGCCGTCCGCAACTGGAGCCACTGGCTGTTGGCTGTCCGCCCCAGCAGGGTGATTTCCGTTTCGGGTTCCAGGCGCCCAAAGTCGCGGGCCTCGACATCCGGCAGAGCGCGGACGTAAAGGAAGCGGGCGACGGTAGCCGTCGCGCCTTCGCCCTGAGCCTGAATCACAGCAATGTTGGCAAGCAGCAGGAACACCAACAGCACGACCGTAAGACCACGTCGTGTCATGCTCATGCTCTCTCTTCTCCCCCTAACAGGTTTGCTTTTCGACACCGGTGAATACTGATCGTTTTGTACTGCAATCAAGCGTCACTGTCAAGCTAACAGCCCTAAATAGTGCCATTACGCGCCTGCAATTGATCGCTTTGTTATGGACAAAGCAAACGACCGGCCTGTAGGCCGGTCATCGCTGGTTGAAAAGCCCGGTAGACGCGCTTCAGGCAGCGTCGTCAGGAGAGCAGGGTTTGCTGCTGGGGAAGCTCCTCCGTCTCCTCCGACTCGTCTGAGCGCAGCGAGTCCAGCCAGGCCCGGACATGGGCCAGCAGACCGGGGCGGAGCGTATCCAGTTGCGCCAGCATAGCCTGCTCCCGGGCGAAGCGCTCAAGGTAGCGCTCGCGCTCGGTATGGCAGACGCGGTAATACTCCATCGGGATCATCGTACCAACACCTCCACAGAGTCAGTCCCGCGGCGCTCGCAACCTGTGCATTCTGCCGAAGAACGAGCGCCGCGTGTTGTATGTCTTGCCCAAAATCTCCGGCTTCACCTGACTTAAAGCTAGACCAGATCGGAGGTAAAATCCATAGGGGATACAAGGAGAACCATCGCTATTGCCTTAAAATCAAAGGTCTTTGCCATGAAACGCCTTCGAAAAAACAGATTCCCGGATAGTGTGGACTGGCAGATTCTCAGCGAGCTGCAACGCAATGCCCGGCTGCCCTTTGCGGAACTGGGGCGGCGTGTAGGACTCTCCGCCCCGGCGGTCACCGAGCGCGTCCGCCGCCTGGAGGACGCCGGCATTATCACCGGCTACCACGCTGCCGTTGACCTGGCCCGCATCGGGCGCCCGATCCAGGCGATCATCCGCCTGGGCAATCCCGGCGACCGCACCGAGCGCCTGCTGGAACTGATCCGGGAGATGCCGGAGGTGCTGGATTGCCATACCATCACCGGAGACGAGTCGTTCGTGGTCAGGGTGGCGGTCAGGTCGGTTGACCGCCTGGAGCACATCATCCGCATCCTGGAGCCTTACGCGACGACCACAACCTCACTGGTGCTTTCTTCGCCGGTCATACGCCACGAGATCGGCCCGCTGGAACAGGAATAATGCTGCGCTCCCCAGATTGCCCCGGCGATTCCCCGCCGCGCCGTCCTGGTGTAGACTGAAGGGCATCTTCGGTTGATTTGTCATCAAGTGAGGCCCTTATGAGTCAGTCTATCCGCGACCGGCTGAACAGCAGCGATCCGGCGGTGCGGCGGGAGGCGATCATCGCCCTGGGGCGCAGCAAGAACCCTAAGGCGTTGCCCCTGCTCCGCCAGGTATACGATAGCGACCCCGATCCGGCCCTGCGTGATCTGGCCCTGCGCGCCGCCCGCCACATTCGCCAGTCCGCCCGGCCAGCCCCCGAACAGCCTTCCGCCCCGGCGCCGGTAGAGCGCCGTTCCCTGATTGACGAGCGTTACGCCCGTTACGAGGACCCGGCAGCCAGCGCACCAGCGTACATCCTGCCCGTCTATGACGAGGCCAGCCAGGGCTACACCACCGAGGGCTACCAGATTGTGGAACGCAAGCCCGCCGAGGAGGTGAAGGTGTCTCCTGCCGACCGGGCGCGCGCCCGCGCCCTGGTCAAACGCGCCAACGAACTCAATGACGAGGGAACGCTCAGGGAGAGCCTCAATACCCTGATCGCCGCCCTGGAACTGGACCCGGCGTTGGTCTACGATCCGGCGGCCCAGGGCCTGGCCGAGGCGCTGATCGGGCAGGAAGGCCGCCAGGCGGCGGAAATTCTGGCCGATCCACAGCGACGGGAGATGTACGTCGGTCATGTCCCGGAAAGGCGCATCAAGCGCGTCATGCAAACCGGGGGCGTCTCCTGGGGGGAAGTCTGGCTGGATGTAGGCATCTACTTCGTGTTGATGACGCTGGCTACGGTGCTGCTCCTGAGTGCCATGCCGACCTTCCTGCAGATGCTCACTGCACGGCTGAACCAGCCGCTGCCGCCGGAGGCCAGTGCGTTGCTTGACCCGGCGCTGGTCAGCGCCAATCTGCCGGTAGTCCTGCTGGCCAGCCTGGGATCGGCAGTCTGGTCGGTCATCAGCCTGCTGGTCATGCTGTGGCTGACCCACCTGGTGGCGGTCGGGCTGGGCGGGCATGGGACGCTCACCCAGACTTACCACGCGTTGATCCCGGTGCAGACGGTGCTACTGGTGATCAACGCCGCGGTGATGGCTCTGCTGATGTTCACCGGCGCGTGGGAGGCGCTGGGCATTGCTGGGCCGATCCTGGGTCTGGTGGGTATCATCTGGCCGGTTCGGGCGCTGGCCCGGGTGCACGGCTTTGGCGCGCTTTCCGGCTGCCTGGCCCTGTTCCTGGGCGGGATCGCGGTGGCGATCCTGGGGGCGCTGCTGTCTGTCACGTTGTGGGCGCTGGGCGGCATGGCTTTGTTGCCGCTGTTGCCGGCTGGCTAGCGCCGTCCCGGCTGCGGCCAGAGCTTTCCCCGCGGGGGAGGAGTACGTTGCATGACGTATGTGGCGATTGAGGGCGTGATCGGCGCGGGCAAGACCACCCTGGCGCGGCTGTTGCACGCTGAACTGGGCGGCCACCTGGTGCTGGAGGTTTTTGAGGAGAACCCCTTCCTGAGCAGCTTCTACGCTGATCGCGCCCGCTATGCCTTCCAGACGCAGATTTTCTTTTTGCTCAGCCGCTACCACCAGCAACGTTCGTTGCGGCTGATGACCCGCCCGCTGATCAGCGATTACATCTTCGCCAAGGATGCGCTCTTTGCCAGCGTCAACCTGCATGGCGACGAGCTGGCCGTTTACCAGCGGGTGCATGACGCACTGGCCGAGCAGATCGAAACGCCTGATCTGCTCGTCTACCTGCGGGCGGATACCGATCTGCTGATGCGGCGGATCAGCCAGCGCGACCGGCCCTATGAGCGCAACATGGCCGCTGATTACATCGAAAGCCTGCGCCGCGCGTACGAAGCCTTCTTCGCCGCTTATGACCAGGGGCCGGTCCTGACGCTGGACGCCAACGCCCTGGACTTTGTGAGCAGCGACGCTGACCGTGCCGAGGTGATCGCCCGCGTGCTGGCGGCGCTGGGTCGCGCTCCCCGCCAGGAAGCGCTGCCGGGCTTCAACGGTGGGCTGCGCGGCGAGCCGCCCGCCGGCGCTGCCGCCGGCAGCCAACCGCCCGGCGCAGCAGCAGCCGCGCCCGCTGAAAGCGCCCCGCCGCCTGATCTGGCCGCCAGCGCCCGCCGCCTGCGCGACTTCCAGGCGTTCCACGAGTGGCTGGATGACGCCCGCGGCTTCAACCGCGATCCGCTGTTCAACTTCGTCAAGTTGCAGGAAGAAATCGGAGAGCTGGCCCGGCTGGTAGCGGCCCGCAGCAGCGCCAGAACCGACGCCGAAGTACCGTCCGCGCTGGAAGCGGCCGGGCTGGAACTGGCTGACGTGCTGGCTTACCTGCTCAAGCTGGCCAACTATCTGGGCGTCGACCTGGAGGCGGCTTACCTGGAGAAGATGCAGGCCAACCTGAACCGCCGCTGGCCGTAAGCTATGGAGCCAGCGCCCGGAGAAAGGAGGGGTATGATGGCTTCAATCCCACCCGAATTCCTGGATCTGTTTGACAAGAAGGCTTTTGCCCACCTGGCCACCCTGATGCCGGACGGCACGCCACAGGTCACGCCGGTCTGGGTGGACTTCGACGGCACGCACATCCTGGTGAATACGGCCAAAGGGCGGGTCAAGGACCGCAACATGCAGGCCCGGCCCCATGTGGCGGTGGAGATCATCGATCCTGACAACCCCTACCGCTACCTGGCCGTACGCGGGCGCGTGGTTGCCATGGAAGAAGACGGCGCAGCGGAGCACATCAATCGCGTGCTCTCGCCCAAATACACGGGCCGGATCGGCGACTTCGGGCGCGGCGGCGAGGTACGGCGGCTCTACCGTATCCTGCCGGAGCATGTTGACGCGCACGGCTGAGCGCCGGGCGGGATAGGCGACGCTGCCCTGCAACCTCCGGCCTGCCGGAGCGTATAGAGAATCGTAGCCTCCCCTAACCTTTTGGGGCTGCAGCCACCCGAATACCGGTTTAGAATACAAACAGGGAACGCCCTGCGTTCCTCCGGTTCACAGACCGGCCAATGAGCAGCGGGAAAACAACCATGCGCAAGAGCCGCCGCGCCACCAAAGTCTGGCTAATCCTCCTCGGCCTGATGCTGGCTCCGATCTTTGCCTCAGGCGTTTTGCCGTCGCAGGCGCTGGTCATCGGGCTGGCGCTGTACCTGGTCGTGGCGCTGATCGGGCTGGGTCTCTTTGATCTGGACGAATTGCGGCGGCGGCTGCCCCAGCCGGGGACGGATGTGCGCATCACGACGCCGCGCCGCCGTAGCCGGGTGCGGGCCAGCAGCGCGGCTCAGCGCGCGCAGGAACGGGCCAGCCGCCTGGCCGATTACGAAGAACAGTTCACCCTGGCCGACATCGGCCTGATCGTGAGCGAGATACGCCCGGACGGCCTGCATCTGCGCCGCGATAACCTGACGCTGGACGATGAAGGCATCCAGCCTTATGTCGTCATTGAGGCCGATTCTTCCTGGGCCAACGAAACCGTCACCGCCCAGTTTGAAATCCTGGATCAATCCGGTCAGTTGTTGTTCCGCCACGTTGAGGATGTCTACCTGCGCGAGGGGCAGAACAATATCCTCTCCAGCAATCGCCTGCCGCTGGGGCCAAAGGCGCCGGAAGGCGTCGGGCCGGGGCTGTGGGAGTTGCGGGTGACGCTGGCCGGGAGCGTGGTCGGTCTGCACACCTTCCCGGTTGGCCCGTCGCTGGCCAGCCGCCAGCGCCAGATCGGCGATCTGGAGCGCCGCCGTGGGCGGCTGGCCGATCAGGCTGCCCCGTCGGTCGATGATTCGCCCGTCTCGCTGGAAGAGCTATTGCGCGGGCAGCAGTAACCCGCTGTGATACACCGGTACGCCGCCGCGACACCCGTTTTAATGGTAGGTACAGGAACACGACGATGAGGCGCAGAAGAGGTAGTTTCATGGGCAACCGGTTTGGACGGGGATTGATCGGCCTGCTGCTGATCGCCTGGGGTCTCAACGCCATCGGCGCCAATATCGACTTCGGGCTGATCATGCTCATCGGCGGGCTGATCCTGATGTTTGCACTGCTGAACAGCGGGCAATCCGCTGCCACCCGCCAGCGGCGCGCCGATCCGCGCCGCGTGGACCCGTTCGCCGTGGAGGAAGATTACTCCCTGCGGGAAACGGCGCAGGAAGCGGCGCAGAAGGCGGCGCCAGCCGCCCGCCGGGCCAGGACCGATCGCGCTGCGCCGGTCGCCAGCCGCGGCAGCCGCATGCATCGGGTGGCAGCCCGCGCCGTCCGCAGGGCAGGCCATGATCCGGACGCGCTGGCGGTGGCGCCGGTGGACATTGGCGTGCTGGCTTACGAAAGCCGTGAGGCCACGCCCACACTCTACCGCGAAACCCGCCTGCCGGAAGACGCCGCTTACATCCGCCCGTTCATGCTGCTGCGCTCGCCGCGCCGGGCGCGGGGCATGATCCGGTTTGAGCTGGTCGATGGGCAGGGCGCGGTGCGGTTTGTGGATGAAACCGAATGGGAACTGAAGGCCGGGGAAACTTTCGTCTACCCTGCCACCTGGCTGCCCACTGAGCGCATCGAGGACTACAGCGGGGAATGGACGCTGCGCGTCTACGCTGCGGATACGCTGCTGGCCGTCCATGACTTCACCTGGTGGGATTCCGGTGGGGGCGAGTTGCGCCGCTACCTGACCGGCGACGGCGAGATCAGCGACGATTTGCTGGAAGAACTCTCCGGCGCGCGCGTTGAGCGGCTGTCCCTGGATGAGTTGTTGGATGAGCAGCCCGGTGTGATCATCGACGAAGACCCGGCGGCGGATGCTGCCGCCCGGCGCAACGCCCGTCGTTAGGTTCCGTCTGCAGATTCGCCGCCGGAGCCTCTTCCTCACAGGCAGGGGCAGATTGGCCCCCTGACCTGCCGAGCGAGGGTTCCGGCGGATCGGGTTGACAACCCGCTGATGCGGGAGAGGAGTACAGCGAATGGCCGCCTGGTGGGGCACCCGCACCAATGTTTCCAAACGCCTGCGGCTGGAAGTCGAGGCGATGCGCGTCACCTTCGGCGACACGTTCAGGCTGGTGGTTCCGCGCGATGACAGCGAACTGCACTGGATCGGCGAGGTCGAGGTCAACATGACCGGCGTCCCGCAGCGCGATCACGTGCTCAAGATTGTCTATCCCCATGCCTACCCGCTGCATCCGCCGGAGGCTTATGTCCTCAAACCCTACATCTACAGCCCCAAGCACCAGTTTGAGGACGGGCAACTGTGCCTCTTTAATCCCAAGGATGGCACGACTTACGGCTGGAACCCGGCCCGCTCAACGGCGGTCACTGTGGCCGGCTGGGCCATCCAGTGGCTGTACGCCTACTACACCTGGAAGCAGATCGGCATCTGGCCCGGTGTGGAGGAGCGTGTCACCCGCCCGCCTTCCGGCTTGAACTGGAGGCCCTAAATGGCGATTCCCGGTCCGGAGCGCTCCCGCCCGCGTGTGGTGCTGGCGGAGCGGGTCATCCGCAAGATCGCGCATGGCGCATTGCTGTACCCAGACGAGGAAACCGCCGAGGCGCTGGTGGGCCTGATCATCCCCACCGAAAACGGCGAGCCGGATTTTTACGTGCTGGACACCATCGCGCCGGAACAGCACGCCGTCGACCGCGCCGGCTACATGGTCGAGCAGGGCGACGAGCTGCAGGACGAGATCATGTACTGGCTGGCCATCAACTGGAAGCGCTTCCGCGACCTGCGCCGCCAGAGCTACGGCAACGCCCTGGCCGCCAAGTGGGATGCGCCGCTGCGCTACCTGGGCGACTGGCATAAACAGCCGGGCGAGATGTTCTGGCCCAGCCAGGGCGACCTGGAGACCGCGCGGGCGATCCTCGAGGAAGCGGGCAATGACATGCCCCAGATCATCGTCCCCATCGTGACGCTCGCCCCGCCCTGGGACGCGGAAAGCGGCCCGCCCGGCGACGAGTTCGACCTCTACGCCACCCAACCGGATGGCCCGCCGGTGCGCATCAACATCTGGTATCTGCGCCGCGACCTGCCGGAATTCATCGCCGCCCGCCCACAGGTCATGGCCGATGACTTGCTGCCAGCCATGCCGCCGCTGGGCTGGCACCTGGCCGACCGCGAGCGCTTCCAGGCGGAATATGACCTGCTAACCGGCGACGGGCTGGCGGTCAGCATCAGCGAATGGGACGCCGACCAGCGCCCGCCGCTGGAGATCTGCTTCCTGGTCGGGCGGATGGGCGGCGATCACGTCCTGCTGCTGATCACCGGCTACAACTATCCGGCCACGCCGCCGACCGTGCGCGTCGCCCCGATGCTCAGGCTGCAGGATGATGAGGATATGTTCGCCCGGCTGTGGGCCGAATCGCGCCCGCTGACCGCCCGGGAGACACCTGACTTGCCCTGGACCGCGGAGCGCACGCTGCTGGAACTGGTGCGGGCGGTGGAAGCCGCCCTCAGCGGCCCCGCGCCGGACGAGCAGGCGACGCATGAGGGGTGAGGGCAATCGCTTCGCCGTCGGGAGAAGCCGCATCCCCAAGTACGGCAAGCTGCCTCTCCTGTGGAAGATGTATTGTCCCTGCATCCGGGGTCAGGCGTTTAGCGTATAGAGAGTCAGGATCGAGCAGAGGTGAGGGACCATGACCGCCTGGGATCGCATTGAGCGCCTGCTGGGCAAAGAGGCGCTGGACTACCTGCACAAGCGCACGGTTGGTGTTGTCGGGCTGGGTTCCGGCGGCGGCTTTGTGGCGGAAAGCCTGGCCATGAGCGGCGTCGGGCGCTTTGTTCTGATCGACGACGAGCTGCTGGAGAGCGTTAACGTGGTGCGCCACGTGGGCGATCTGCGCGACGTGGGCCGCCCCAAAGTGGAGGCCGTTGCCGATCTGATCCGCGCCCGCAATCCCGACGCCGAAGTGACGGCCATCCGTGGCCGCATCGAGCAGCACTTTGACGCCCTCAATGGCATAGACCTGGTCGTCGTCGGCGTGGATGGCGAGCGCGTCAAGTACCTGATCAACGAAGCCTGTCTGGCTCGTGGCCTGACCGCTGTCTATGCTGGCGTCTATGAGCGCGGCGAGGGCGGCGATGTGGTGGTGATCAACCCCCGCGACGAAGCCAGCCCGTGCTACGCCTGCTGGGCCGATGACGTCCGCGAGGGACTGGTTGACCCCGGTGCGGATGAGCTTGATTATGGTATGATCGGGCCGGATGGCACGCTGGAGGCCGAGCCGGGCCTGTGGTTGCATGTCGTGCGGGTGGCCTCGGTGCAGGCCGATCTGGCGCTCAACGAGTTGCTGCAGGGCACGGATCAGTACCGTCGCATGCCGGGCAACACCGTGATCCTGGCCAACCGGCCGCTGGAGATCTTCCAGGGTCGGATCACGCCGCCCTATGGCGCTGAATGGATCACTATCGCCCGCGATCCGGCCTGCCTGGAATGCAGCCACCGTAACCGCCTGCAGGAAGCGGAAGCTGGTGAAGACGAGTTGAGCCTGGATCAGCTGTTGAGCGATTCCGGGATTCATTACGAGGAAGCAGAAGCACAGGACGGAGAAAGCTAAGCATGGCACAGGACAAGGATCGCAGCCTGCCAAACCCACCGGCGGATGACCAGCCGCCCGCTTCAGACACCCCCGGCACCGCCTCAGCCGACGCGACAACCCCGCCTGCCCCGGGCGCCGCCAGCGACGACGAGGCCATGGCCCGCCGCCTGGAACGGCTTGGCGGAGAACCAGCCCCGGCCATCTCCCCGGAAGAGTTCGCCCGGCTGCAACAGGCCGGCCAGATTCATATCGATTCGCGCGGGCGCGTGCGTACCACCCGCCGCGAGGAGACCGAGGCCGGGATGAGCCTGCGCAAGCGCCGGGCCTGGTATGCGCCGCCGGGCTGCACGCCAGCACGTCAGCCCGCACCGGCAGAACAGTAGAGGTCCATGATCGGTCACGGTTCCCCACACTCGATTGACGAGCGCCGCGCCGCCCTGGTGGAGGCGATCGTGCGGCGGGCCAGCACGCCGCTTTCTCCAGCGGTGCTGCAGGCCTTCCAGCGCGTACCGCGCCATCTGTTTGTGCCGGGCGTCAACCTGGACGCCGTCTACAGCGATGAGCCGATCGTGATCCGGCGCGACAAATTCGGGATGCCGGTCAGCGGCTCAGTGCGCCCATCCGTCCTGGCGGTGTTGCTCAGCGCCGCTGATATCCAGCCGGGCCATAACGTGCTGGAAATCGGCACTGGCAGCGGTTACAACACTGGCCTGCTAGCCGAGTTGACCGGCCCAACAGGGCGCGTGACCACGCTCGAACTGCTCCCTGACCTGGCAGAAGCGGCTCAGGCGCATCTGGAACGCGCCGGGTACCCCGCCGTCACCGTGCTGACTCAGGATGGCGCGGAGGGGTATGCACCCCACGCGCCTTACGATCGGATTGTTTCTGCCGTCAGCGTCTGGGACATCCCGGAGGCCTGGGTGGCCCAGCTTAAGGTCGGCGGCCTGCTGGTTGCGCCGCTGAGCTTTGGCCGCATCCAGATCGGCGCGGCGTTGCGCCGCCTGGCAACCGGGGCGCTGGAAAGTGTCCACCTCTTCCCGCCTGCCTTTCTGCTCATTCAGGGCAGCGCCGCCGGGCCGGATCGCCAGACTCGCGTGCCCGGATCGTCGCTGGTGGTCGACTTCGGGGAAAGCCCCGGCCTGGATGAGGCAACTATCCAGACGCTGCTCTCCATCGACCATGAGATTGCCCAGTTGCCGCTGGAACTGGAGCAGCATAACCTGGGCCTGTTCAGCTACTACATGCTGCTCAGGCAACCGCCCGGTTACGCCTTCATCACCTACCACGTGGAGGAAGGCCAGCTGGCCTACGGGCTGGAGCTATTCGGCTGGGGGATCATGAGTCCCACCAGCGCCTGCCTGGTCCCCTATGGCGATACGCGGGTGGTGCATACGTATGGCAGCAGCGACGCCTACCTGATTCTGTCCGATCTGGCCCACGAGTGGGAAGCTGCCGGGCGACCCGACTTTGACGACTTCCGGCTGTACATCACCCCCGCCGGGCAGCGCCATTACCTGCCGCCGGAACGGGACGCGCTGACCCGCGTGTTTGTCCGCCCGGCGCACACCTATACGCTCTGGGTGCAACCCAGGCCTCGTGCCTGACAGTCTCATCTCTGCCATGCCCCGGCTGGCCATCCCCCTGTCTGTGCTGGAAGCGGCCCTCCGCCTGCCCGATTTTGATGTGGAGGCGGCCCGGCAGCCTATGCACCTGATCCCTGATCTGCGCCGCGCCGCACCGCCGCCCGGCCCGGCGGCGCGTCAGGCTGCCGTGCTGGTGCCGGTCTACCCGGCGGAGGGCGGTCTGACGACCGTCCTGATCCGCCGCGCCCCTGATCCCGGCGTCCATTCCGGGCAGATTGGCTTCCCCGGCGGGGCGCTGGAGCCGGGCGATGGTTCGCCGGTTGCCGCTGCTTTACGCGAAGCCTGCGAAGAGATCGGCCTGCTTCCGGCGGCGGTGCGGGTGCTGGGGGAGCTGGCCGCGGTGTACATCCCGCCCAGCGGTTTCGTGGTCACGCCGGTGCTCGGCGTGCTGGCGGGACGGCCAGCGTTCCGCCCTAATCCGGCGGAGGTAGCCGCCCTGCTGGAATTGCCGCTGGCCGATCTGCTGGATGACGCCCGCAAGCGCGAGCAGGAGATGATCCTGGCGGGGGTGCGCTGCCGTGTGCCCTACTACGACGTAGCCGGGCAGGTGGTCTGGGGGGCGACGGCGCTGATGCTGGCCGAGCTGGAAGGACGGCTGCGCGCCGTGCTGGGCCAAGCACCGGGCGAAGACGAAGCCAGCCGCTGACAGGCAGCCGGGTCATCGGGCCAAGGATCGGCGCTGCCGGGCCGGATTTTACACAACTCCAACAGGCTTCCTATGAAACATTTATGCGCCGCCTACGCGCCTCTGATACAGAGCCGCTATAGTTCCGGGCAGTAAACGGAACAAAAGAACCGCGCAGTCACGCTCATGGCGGTTGGCTGCCCGGATTGATGAGGAGGAAAATGCTATGGCTCTGATGGTTCGTCGTAATCCCTGGCGCACGATGGAACTGTTCAACGAGATGGCCAACGAGATGCTGCGGGAGTTCCCGCGCAGCGAGAATGGCGACGGCGCAACCTACCGCCTGGCTGTGGATGCCTATGAGACCGACGACGCGGTCGTGATCCTGGCCTCTGTGCCCGGCGTGAATCCTGAGGCGATCAACATCAACCTGGAAGATGATGTGCTGACCATTTCGGGCGAGTTCAATCACAACGTGGAAAACGTCCGCTACCTGATCCGCGAACGCGCCGCCCAGGGCCAGTTCCGCCGTGTCCTGCGGTTGAATGTGCCGGTGGTGGTGGAGGGCATCGAGGCCACCTTTGACAATGGCATCCTGACCCTCACCCTGCCCAAGGCGCCGGAAGCCCGTCCGGTGACCATCCCGGTGAACAAGAAGAACGCATAAGGTTCGGTTCCAACGGCGTGTATCCCTCACGCACTGTCCAGCCCTCCGGCCCCCGGGTCGGAGGGCTGTTGATTCATCGGGGCGCTGCCTGCGGTATACTTGCGGCCCAGCAGTGCCTGTTGCACTCCCTCCCCGGCTCCGCCCGGAGCTGGCGCCGGGCGGCGGCAAGGAGACCGCATGCGCGTCCTGATGCTCTCAAAAGCCTGCATCGTCGGCGTTTACCAGCGCAAGCTGGAGGAGATCGCCCGGCTGGGGGTGGACCTGACGGTGGTAGTCCCCCCTGCCTGGCGGGACGAGCGCGGCGAGACCCCGCTGGAACGCAGCTATACAAGCGGCTACCGGCTGGTTGTCAACCCCATTCGCTTCAACGGCCACTTCCACGTGCACTACTATCCCGGCCTGGGCCGCTGGTTCGATCCTGCGCCGGATATCGTCCACATCGATGAGGAGCCGTACAACGTCGCCACCTGGCAGGCGTTATGGCTGGCCCGGCGGGCCGGGGCGCGCAGCCTGTTCTTTAGCTGGCAGAACCTGCCCCGCCGCTATCCGTTACCCTTCGCGCTGGGGGAGGCGTGGACACTACGCCGGGTCGACTATGCCATCGCGGGCACGGCCAGCGCCGCCGAAGTCTGGCGGCAGAAAGGCTACCGCGGCCCCCTGGCGGTCATCCCCCAGTTCGGCGTCGACCCGGCGCTGTTCCATCCGCTGGAAAAACCCTTCACCGGGCGGACGCGCGCGCTCGGTTTTGTCGGGCGGCTCGTCCCGGAGAAGGGCGTCGATGTGCTGCTGCAGGCGCTGGCCAGGTTGCTCAGTAACGGCATCGCCAACTGGCGGCTGGATATTGTCGGCGGTGGGCCGGAGCGCCCCGCGCTGGAACGGCTGGCGGCTACGCTGGGCCTGCGGGAGCGCGTCACCTTCACCGGGCCGCTGCCCAGCGCGGAGATGCCCGCCTTTTACCGCCAGCTGGATGTGCTGGCGCTGCCCTCCCTGACCCGCCCTAACTGGAAGGAGCAGTTTGGCCGGGTGCTGGTGGAGGCTATGGCCTGCGGCGTGGTGCCGGTTGGCTCCGACAGCGGGGCGATCCCGGAGGTGATCGACGACGCCGGGCTGATCGTGCCGGAGGGCGATGTCCCGGCGCTGGCGGAGGCGCTGCGTCACCTGATCGATCACGATGCCCTGCGCCGCGAACTGGCCCGCAAGGGGCGGGAGCGCGTGCTGGCCCGCTTCACCCAGGAGCAGGTTGCGGCGCAGACGGTGGCCGTCTACCGGGAGATGCTGGCCTGAATCAAGAACGGCAGCCGGGCGCGAACCCCCCGGCTGCCGTATTGTTACTTCAACTGAAAAAGCCCTGCCTAAGCGCCGTTGAAGCCTGCCAATGTGCTGGCGAAGGCCAGGAAAGCGGCCTTGTCAGCGTCGCTGAGGCTATTCGGAGCCTTGGCTGTGATCTGGGCTGTAGCCGACTGTAACACAGTCTGGATCGTCGCCGGAGGCGTGACCCCGGCCAGGATGTTCAGCCGCGCGGCGATGACCTGGCGGGCCAGAGTGTGCCACTCGTTGCCGCCGGGCGCCATGATCGCGCCGTAAGTCAGCCCGTGCAGGAAGACCTCTTCGCTGCCCAGTCGGCCAAGCTGCAACCAGTGGAAGTCGAAGCCACTCACTCCGGCGAGCCTGTGCTCGGCCCAGTAGGCGGCAGATTGCGGGTAGAACGAAGCCGGATGGATGCCCACATAGTACGGGCGCATCATCTCGTGATCCTCATGGGAGAGGATGTGGCAGTGCCAGACATAGCGCCCTGGCCGGTCGAACCTGACCTTGATCCGTGTCACCTCGCCGGGGAACATCTGGGCGGTGTCTTTGGGTCCGCGCTCATTGGCCGCGGCAAGGGTAGGCCGGCCTTTGAGCTGGATGTTGGTTAGCCTGCCGCCCAGGGTTGGCGGATCGTTCGGATGCAGCGGGTCAATGTTGCTCTTGGGCAGGATCGTCGCCGTGTACTTCTGGCGGTTGAGCACCTCGAAAGTCACCAGATGCAGGTGGATCGGATGGGCGTCCACCGTGGCGTTGAAGATCTCCCAGATTTCGACATCCCCCAGGTTGGGCACTTCGGTGACAGCCTCGTCCCATAGCAGTGTGCCATCAAAGGGTGACGCCGGATCGATGATCCCCAGCAGCGGCTGGAGCCGCCCGAACTTGTCCATCGCCTCAAAGAGCACCAGCCGGCGCGTCCGAATGGGCGGTTCCTGAATGGTGTAGGGGGTGGAGCGCAGCGTCGCCGGTAGTGTGATCGGGGCGGCGCTGGTGGTCTGCCCCACGCGGAAGGCCATGATCCGGCCATCGAGCCGGGGATTGACCGTCGCCCCCCTGGGGAATGGCACGCGGGCGTTGTTGCGTACGATCAACGTCTGCCCCTGCCAGCCAGCGAAGTCGACCACCACATCGGCGCGCTCGCCGGGGCCGAGGGTCAGTTGATTCAGCGGCGCGGGCGCATTGAGGAAGCCATCGTCCGAACCGATCTGGATGAACTGAGGGCCGTTGAGGGCGTCGGTCGCGCCGGTGTTGATCCACAGGTTGTAGAAGCGCGAGTCCGAGCCGTTGAGCAGGCGGAAGCGGTACTTGGTTGGCTCCACGTTCAGCACCGGCCAGGCCTTGCCGTTGACCAGGATGAAATTGCCAAAGAACTCCGGCAGGGCGGTCGGATCAGGCGGGTTGATCGCACCCATGGCGATCGCCATGGCCGGGTCGGCGGGGTAGAACAGCGAGCCGTCGGCGGCAAACATGCGATCCTGGATCACAATCTCGATCTCGTAGTCGCCGGAGGGAATCCGGTTAGCGGCGATCAGGGCCAGTTCATTGGCATCCCGCAGGAAGTAGAACCCGGCCAGCCCGGCGTACACGTTCAGGCGAGTGATGCCCAGGGCGTGGTCGTGGTACCACAGCGTGCCGCCCTCCTGATCGTTATCGTAGCGATACAGGCTCTTGACAAAGCGCGGGCCTTTGAACAGGTGGTTGGCCGGATCAGCGTGATAGCCGGGCGTCCACCAGTATTCGGGCAGGCCGTCGCTATCCGATTCAGTATGGCCGCCGTGCAGGTGGGGGACAACTGGCACGCCGCCGAACATGCTGAAGTCGACCATCATGCCGTGGTTGTGGTGCCCCAGGTGTCCCAGCGCCCAGTGCAGGGTGCTGTCTACCGGCAGCAGGTGGTGCTGGACGGCCAGATCGTTGATCCACTGGATATTGAGAGGTATGTCTTTCCGAGCGATGAAGGTCGCGCCGGGGTAGGTCACCGGTGTGTGGCCGTCCACGCCATAACCCCAGACCGGCGTGATCAGCGGCGTACCGTTTAGCGGGTTGACCAGACCGAGCGATTGCGCGGTCGGGGCCATGCGCACGGTGTATGTCCCGCCGGCAGTAGCGTCGACGCGCAGTCCGGCGGTCTTGATCACCGGCATGGGGTTGACGAACTGCGGCTGGGTGGCCGGGTTAAGCAGGGCGGGCATCTGGGCCAGCACCTCCAGAGCTTCCTGCCAGGGCAACATGAGCGCTGCGCCGGCTGCTGCGCTGAGCTTGATAAAGTCTCTCCGGGTTAGCATGATATCTCCTGATGACTCGGTCAAAAACAGGTCAGTATGAGGGCCTGTGACGTCCCTGCCAGGCTGGTAAGGCCGGCGCGGGCGCCCCGATCAATGGCATCGGGTCACGGAGCAGCTATACAGTTGTCTGGGTCGGCGATCGTCTGCGGGCGGCGAAGAGGTTGGGATGGCAGACGCCAGCAGCGCGTGAGGCCAGAATTCTATTTTCCTAAATTATTTTGATAAAATAGACAATTAAAATCATATCTTGTCTGTTACAGTCAGTCAAGTGCCAGGATGGTAAATTTTGGTAAAAAGCCGGGCCGCAGTCTATACAGGCTGCGGTCCGGCTTTTTTGCTACCTATTCTGAATCGGAGGCTCCGCTTAGGGTGCTATCAGAGCTTGCCAGCTTCCCATCGTCCGTCTCGCTCTGTGTGCGTGTATCCCGTTTGGTGGAGCGCCCCAACCTCGCTGGAGGGGAATTCCCCAGCCATTGGAACGCCGACCTATTTTCAAGCTGGCCCAGGTCTGGTCCTTACCTGTTCAATGCAGTTGGTCTGCAACATTGGTCCAAACACAGTCATGACTTCGGTCAGCTGCTCTGTAGTGAGGAGGCCCTGTTCATTGGCGGAATAGAATTGCTGTCCTTCATACTCCCAGCCCCAGCCAAGGACAAAGTAACCTTCCCGGCTGGTCCAGTACCCGTATTCAACATAGCCGTCGTATTGCGCGACCAGCAACACGCCGCCGGTTAGCTGGCTGGCAGTAACACTGGTGCCGTTGGTCAGGTCAACCAGAGCATACTGTGAGATCAGCGGATTGCTGGTCCAGCAGACTTTGATGGTGATTGGTTCCCAGGGTATAGCCTTGGCAACAGGCAGGCTAACGGTGATCAGCCCAACCAGGAGGACGAGTATCGGTAAAGCAATTCTGAGGCGATTCATGGTTCACCTTCCTGAACACAGGATCAGTATTGTCATCGTAAAGCTATAATTGATTACTGTCAATATATCCGTGATAGACTTTATTTTCAATTCACGAATCTCGTGTTTGTTCAGGAAGGTGATAGAGGATCCAGTGCCACGGAATCATCGGGGTATACCGCCCGGGTGTGAACATCGGCTTCTCGCCTCAGGTAGCAATGCCACACCCGCACAACGACGTACTCAGCCGCTCCGCGGCCTGAAATCGGGTATACTTCCGGCGGTTGTGGCTGGCACGCATCAGGGAGGGGTTGCCCATGCGCATCATGATCACCGGCGTCAAAGGTCGACTGGGCGGACGGCTGGCTGCTCTGCTCGCCCCACACCACACCATCCTGGGTGTCGACCTGCCGGAGCTTGACCTGGCCGATCCGGCGAGTGTGAGCACGCTGGTCGAGCAGGCCCCTGAAACGATCATTCATTGCGCTGCCTGGACGGATGTGGACGGCTGCGCCCGCGATCCGGGCCACGCCCTGCGTGTGAACGCTTACGGCACCAAGCACGTCGCCCTGGCCTGTCAGCGTCTGGGCGCGGCGCTGCTATTCGTGAGCACCAACGAGGTCTTTGACGGCCAGTCTCGCGTCCCTTACCGCGAATACGACGCCGCCAACCCGATCAACCCGTATGGCTACAGCAAATGGGTGGCCGAGCAGATCGTGCGCGAGCTGGTCCCGCAACACTACATTGTGCGCACTTCCTGGTTGATCGCCCATGGCGGCCATAATTTCGTTCACGCCATCCTCAACCGGGCGCAGCAAGGGGAGGTGCTGCGCGTGGTGATCAACGAGATCGCCGCTCCGACGTACAACGACGACCTAGCGGAGGCGATTGTCCGCCTGCTAGTCAGCGGGCATTATGGCACGTACCATCTGGTCAACGCTGGCTATGTCTCCCGCTGGGGGCTGGCCCGCTTCATCCTGGATCACGCTGGCTACACGGGTGTGCCGATCGAACCGATCGTCCTGGCCCAGTACCCGCGTCCTTCCCGCCCGCCGGAGTTCAGCGCCCTGGAGAATAGCGCTGCTGCTCTGCTGGGCATCACCCTGCGCCCCTGGCAGGAGGCTATGCTGGACTTCCTGGCGAAGGAGGGGCTACTGGTGTCGTAGCTCATGTACCGACTATGCTTCCGGTAGCAGGGTAGTCATGCTGGTTGGCGCCAATCTGAGGTGTTTTCGCGAGTCGGATTAGATGTTAGAATATTTGTGCGGGCCAGATGGATGCAGGTTTGCCTATGGAAAACCGACAGCTTCCCCTTAACCAAATTCTGCATGGCGACTGTGAAGAAGAACTCCGGTACTTTCCGGATAACAGCATCGATTTGATCATCACCTCTCCTCCTTATGCGGACAGCCGCAAGCGGACATATGGAGGGGTGCATCCCGATGACTATGTTGAATGGTTTTTGCCCAAAGCGGCGGAATTTCTGCGCGTTCTCAAGCCTACCGGTACGTTTATCCTGAACATCAAGGAACGAGTCATCAATGGCGAGCGCCACACCTATGTGATTGAGTTGATTCTGGCACTACGCAAGCAGGGTTGGCTCTGGACTGAAGAGTACATCTGGCACAAGAAGAATAGCTATCCTGGAAAATGGCCCAATCGCTTCCGTGATTCATGGGAACGCTGTCTGCAGTTCAACAAACAGCACAAGTTCAACATGTATCAGGAAGCTGTGATGGTGCCGATGGGAGACTGGGCCAAGACACGACTCAGGAGACTCAGCGAAGTGGACAAGGTACGCGACGAATCAAGGGTGGAAAGTGGTTTCGGTAAGAAAGTGTCCAACTGGGTAGGACGTAGAATGGCATACCCAACCAACGTCCTGCATATTGCTACCGAAACCTCTAACCGCAATCACAGCGCTGTGTTCCCTGAAGCGTTGCCAGAGTGGTTTATCAAGCTCTTTACGGTAGAAGGGGACGTTGTCCTGGACCCATTTGTCGGCTCCGGGACAACGCCAGTTGTTGCCAAGAGACTGGGCCGATACTACATCGGCATTGATATTCATGAGGAGTATTGTGAACTCAGCCGGGCAAAACTGGCAGCTATTCCAACTCCTCTTTTCTGAAGGTTAGGGGGCATGAAGAGTCTTGAATCAGCTGAAATCCAGCGTTTTGTGAATGAAAACATCATCTTCTTTCACCAGAACAGGATACGTTCCCTCAGCCAGCTAAAGCTGGATGCCCTGTTAAAGCGCAAGAATCCCTATCTCTTCAGAGCCAAGAATCTGAACGTCGCCGCCGATCTGATCCGGGCGGTTCTGGAGGCTTATCTTTCTTCTTCAGAGGAAAAACTCTTCGGTGACTTCCTGGAGGAACTGGCGCTCTTTATTGCCAGCCGGACGCTGGATGGTCGTAAATCGACTGCTCCCGGTATTGACCTTGAGTTTGATCACCTGCGGACTCGTTATCTCGTGTCTATCAAGTCGGGTCCAAACTGGGGGAACAGTTCACAACAGCGAAAACAGGAAGAAGACTTCAAAGATGCCGTTAAGCGGCTCAAACAGTCCAATCAGATGCTCAACATCCAGGCTGTGCTTGGTATTTGCTATGGAAACACAAGGACAGCCTACCTGCGGAACTATATGAAAGTCGTCGGGCAGAACTTCTGGTACTTGATCAGCGGCAATAAAACACTCTATACGGACATTATTGAACCACTCGGTTACAGGGCCAAACAGCACAACGAGGATTTTGAAGTCCAGAAGGCAGCGGTCATCAATATGTTTACAGAGAGGTTTTCGGCTCAATTCTGTGACAACGGGCGGATCAACTGGGATAAGCTGGTCGAGTTCAGTTGTGGCAATTTCGACCTGGTTGACTTTCAGATGTAAGTATTGTCCAAAGGCTGTTTGCGTGGATTTTCGGCCCCCCTGTATACTGTTATCTGCAGGTGCTGAGGCAGGTGAGTACGCTCACCGGCATGAGCGTGCTACGAAGCCACTGACCGGTCTTCCCGGCAGAAAGGAGTCTGGCTCGGGCTATGAATCCAGCCATCGGCATCAAATCGGTTGACAGTCTCTCGGCTCACGAGTTTCAGGTAGCGCTGGATGGTCAGGTGGTGAGCGGCATCTTTGCCGTGCAGGGCCTGACCAGTTTTGTGTTGGAGGGCGAATTGCCGCCGCTCACCATCACCAAGATGGTGCAGCACGATCCCGCCACGCCCTTCAATGCCTGGGCGCGCGCCTCCCGCGATGGCAGCCGCCCTGCCCGCGACGTGGCCATCATCGCCCTGGATGAGGGGGTGGAAACCCGCCGCTGGATCTACCGCAACGCCATCATCCTGGCGATCCAGTACTCCGATTTCGACTCGGGACGCAGCGATCTGGTTGAGGAGCGAATCACGATCCGGGCCGACCGCGTCGACGAGGTCTGGCCGTAGCGTCATTGGCGCTGCCGGGGGCGGAACCCGTGGAATCAGGATGTGCGCAACCGGGGCGAACGATGTAAAAAGCGTGAGCGCGCGGCTCACGCTTTTGTGTGTGGACGTGCAGGGATTCGAACCCTGGACCTCTACAGTGCGATTGTAGCGCTCTCCCAGCTGAGCTACACGCCCGTCCTGTGGCAAGCATTGTAGCGCCCGCCAGCGGCGCTTGTCAAGGGCGCGCCGCCACGCCCGCCGCGCCGATCAGGGAGGCTTATGAAGACAAAAGAACCGCCTCAGTCGCTGGCCGATGGCTATGTCAAATGGCTGCGCGGCAAGGTCGGCAGCCAGCTGATCTATCTGGTTTACGCCAGCGCCGTAATCTTTGACGCGCAGGGGCGCATCCTGGCCCAGACGCGCTATGACTTCGACTGGCTGAGCATCCCCGGCGGGGCGATGGAACCGGGTGAGACCCTGCTCCAGACGGCCCGGCGGGAAGTGCTGGAGGAGACGGGCATCACCGCCCGAATCCGAGGGCTGGCCGGGGTGTTGACTCATCCGCGTTACAACCTGCGCTATCCCAATGGCGATCAGGTTCAGCAGTGGACGGCTATCTTCTGGGGGGAGGCGGCTGGCGGCGCGCTCCAGGCCGACGGCGGCGAGACGCTGACGGCCTTCTTCATCGCGCCGGAAGACTTCCTGCGCCGGACGCATCCCTCCCATCAGGAGATGGTGACATGCGCCCTGCGCGCCCGCGCCGGGGAACCGCCACAGATCGAGCCGGTCGAGTCCTTTCCGCCGCTGCGCTCGTACTATCCTGTACTGCGGACTGCCGTCGGTCACGACACAGTGATTCTGCCCGGCGCGCTGGCCATCGTGGAGGATGACCGCGGTTACATCCTGATGACCTACCGCGCCGACTTCGCCTGCTGGGACTTCCCCGGCGGCTTTAGCGATCTGGGCGAAACCTGTCCGGCCACCGTCGTCCGCGAGGTGCAGGAGGAAACCGGCCTGATCGTCGAGCCGTATGCGCTGGTGGGTCTTTATAGCGATCCGCGCCTGTTCTACATCACCTATCCCAACGGTGATGCGGTTCATGGCGTGGGCGCAGCATACGCCTGCCGCGTGACCGGCGGGCGGCTCATCCCGGAAGGCGCGGACGATGAGAACTCGGCGGTGGCTTTTCTGCCGGTCGAGCAGGTGCTGGCGCAAACACGCCTGGCAGCCATCAGCCAGATCATGCGCGATTATCTGGATCGCGGCGGCTGGCCACATATCCGCTGACGCTCGCCGTCCAAAGGAGACCCCGTGACCGCTGTTCGCCAACCTGCCCGCCTGCGCTACCAGATCGTCACCATCACCGTCACCCGCACCCTGATCAATACCGCCTACCGGCTGGTTTACCCCTTCCTGCCGACCATCGCCCGCGGGCTGGGCGTGGACCTGGAGGCTGTGGCGCTGGCCATCACCGCCCGTTCCAGCCTGGGGCTGCTCGGCCCGGCCTTTGGCGTGATCGCTGATCGGCGCGGGCGCCGGGCGGGAATGCTGATCGGCCTCGGTGCGGTGATCGCTGCCCTGCTGTTGATGACACTCCTGCCGGTCTATGGCGCGCTGTTCGGTGGGATGCTGCTGCTGGGCGCGGGCAAGATCGTTTTTGACACGTCCATGCAGGCTTATGTAGGCGATCGGGTAGATTACCGGCGGCGGGGCCTGGCCATCGGTCTGACCGAGCTGGCCTGGTCAGCGGCATACCTGGTGGGAATCCCCCTGGCCGGCTGGCTGATCGCGCGCAGCGGCTGGAACGCGGCCTTTCCCTGGCTGGCGGCGCTGCTGGTCGGTTGTAGCGTCCTGCTGGCGCGACTGGTCAGCGGCGGGCGTGGATCGGGCGGTCAGCCGCCCGCGCTGCTGGAAGCCATCCGCGACCTGCTGACTCACCGTTCTGCTCTGGCCGCGCTGAGCGTCAGCCTGCTGATCACCTTTGCCAATGAGCTGGTCAGCATCGTCTTTGGCGTGTGGCTGGAGAACGCCTTCAGCCTGCAAATCGCAGCGCTGGGCGCAGCATCGATGGTGATCGGCGTGGCGGAACTGGGCGGCGAAGGGCTGGTCATCGGCGTGGTTGACCGGCTGGGCAAGCGGCGGGCCGTGGCGATGGGCGCGGGAGCCAGTATCCTGAGCGCCCTGGCCCTGCCGGCGCTGGGAAGCAGCGTGGAGGGCAGCCTGCTGGGGCTGTTCCTGTTCTACCTGACGTTTGAGGCGACGCTGGTGACGAGCATCGCCCTGATGACGGAGATCGCTCCGGAGCGCCGGGCGACGCTGCTGGCCGGCAATGTGGCCTTTGTCTCCTTCGGGCGTATGCTAGGCGCGCCGTTGGGGACGGCCCTCTTCGCCGGAGGAATCGGCGTCAATGCTGCCGCCGCGGCGCTGGCCTACCTGCTGGCGCTGGGGGTGGTGATCCTGTTCGTGCGGCAGGAGTAGCCGCGCTTCGGTTGCCCGAATCCCGCTCCGTTGCTACGCTTGGCTGTAGTTGCGCTCATCTGACGCCCAGAGGCAGTGATCAATGTACACGACACGCTTGCAGACCCTCCAGCAGATCGTAGCCAGCGCGGGGCTGGACGCCGTCGCGCTTGTCCCCGGCTCCAATATGATCTACCTGACCGGGCAGGAGTTCCACCTGATGGAACGCCCACTGTTCGGCTTCTACCCGCCCGCCGGAGACCCGGTCTTCGTCCTGCCCGCCCTGGAGCAGGATAAGCTGGCCAGCCCGCCGTACCCGATCCAGCTCTTCACCTACACCGACACCGATGGACCGGACGGAGCCGTACATGCTGCGCTGGCGGCGCTGGACATGCCCGGCAAGCGGCTGGGCGTGGAAGGGCTGCGGATGCGCTATAACGAGGTGCAGTTGATCGCCCGCCATGCGCCGGGGAGCATCATCACTGACGCCGGGGATGCGCTGGCCGCGCTGCGGCTGCGCAAGGATGCCGCCGAGGTGGCCGCCCTGCGCCGGGCGATCGCCATCAGCCAGGACGCTCTGCAGGAGGTGATCGGAGCCGTACGGCCCGGTATGACTGAGCGCCAGATCGCCAACGCTCTGGTGATCGCCATGTTGCAGCGCGGCGGGGGTGAATTGCTCTTTTCGCCGATTGTGCTGGGCGGGCCGAACAGCGCCCTGCCACACGGCGTGCCGGGCGACCGCCCCCTGCGCGAAGGCGACCTGCTGCTCTTTGATTTCGGCATCAGTTATGACCATTACACGTCCGACATCACCCGCACCTTCGCCCTGGGGGAGCCGGACCCGCGCCTGCGGGAGGCTTACGCGGCGGTCTACGCGGCCAACGCTGCCGGGCGGCGGGCCGCCGGGCCGGGCGTGCCCTGCCAGGAGGTTGACCGCGCCGCCCGCGCGGAGATCGAGAAGGCCGGGCTGGGGGCGTACTTCACCCATCGCACCGGGCACGGCCTGGGCATGGAGGTGCACGAAGGCCCCTACATCCGCGAAGGGAACACGCAGTTGCTGGAGCCGGGCCATGTGTTCACGGTGGAGCCGGGCGTCTACCTGCCGGGTGTGGGCGGGGTGCGCATTGAGGATAACGTGCTGATTACGCCGGACGGCGCGGAGTCGCTGACGACCTTCCCGCGCGAGCTGCAGGTGATCGGGGGGTAGGGACAAGCGGGATAGGGGATGTTGGCACAGCACAGGGCTGCCATAGTGCAGCGATGCTGGAGCGCAATCTCAGGTTTCAGCAGATAAAAATGGAGCAACCATGCGGTTGCTCCCAAGCGCGTATGTCCTCAGGCCAATTACCCTTTTGTTGTGGTTCCAGTCCGATTTGGAGGGATCAACTCAACCTCTAATTGGCTGGGTTCACCCAGATCGAGTCAGTACCACGTATCACTCTGCCACTGTAGGTATAGCCTGTGAGGGTGCCTTCTGTCGAAGAACAACCTAGGTTCGTGTCAGCAAATCTGAAATGGAATACGAGGTCGATGTCTCCGTCTCCATCGACATCCTCTTCATGGCGCTGTGATTCCCCTGTCCGCTGGTTGGTATGGAACTCTGCTGCACCTTCAAAACGGACTGTTGTGTGGTCAATTGTCACTGCGTTGAAATTCTCCGTGGTCAGGACCGCAACGGGGACCAGCGCATTCCGATTCTGGCAGTTGATGGCATTCGGTTGGCTACCAGGTTTAATGTCCAGAGATACCAACGTGGACAATGGCTCAACCTCGATGTAGTCAATGGTTCCGGAGCAAGATGGCCAGTCTCCACCACCAGTTATACCAACGAATAGCGTATTGTATGGACCGGAATAGAATGGCGGGATACCGTTGGCCTGAGTTGCCCCAAGCGCACCGGGGACCCGCAGAGTCGCTGTTCCGCCGGATACAATTAATGTCGCTTCGTAGGGAACGCCCGGGTTGATGCGCAACCAGTTACCCCAGAAGTTGCAGGTGGTACTTTCACCATAGTCCCAAGCATAGGTGCCGGCTCCCCCGACAATCGTACCTGGTAGGGTCGTTGGTTGCACTGGGCCACACCCGCCGCCGAGAAAACCGAAATTGACTGCTGTTGCTTCGCCACGGTGTTGTCCGCCAAAGCCATCGCCAATCCCGGCCCAGACGCCGCAGTTGTTGTTGTACCAGTTGACCTGTCCGCGGACTGTCAACCTGACGTCGCCGCTGAATTCCGGAATGCTGCGATAAACATATTGCGGATAAGGTGCAGCTCGGCTGACATTCCAGATTACTTGCCCACCGGAAATATAGACACGGTCAGGGGCTGTGTACTGGAATGCACTCGGATTATCGAATTCCTCTCGTAGTGGATATGTGGTTCCTCCGGATTGGGCCGCCACATTCTCGGACACAGGTAGCAACCCAGCGAAAACAACCATGATCACTAACGTGCACTTCAGGAGTACAGAAAAGGCGTGCTGGCTGTTCATATGATTCCCCCCAGATGCTTTCCCAGCGCGTTGGAAATAAAATCCTGCCTCATGCCTTAGTTCATCTGTCTGTAATCTATGACGCATCCTCCTTTCCTATTGTTCGAGGCTTAATCGTGCAATGATAGTTGCGAAGGAAAACCGGCATGCAGCGATGAACTAACAACGTGTGGTTGCAGTGGAAGTATCACGATGATGAGTTGCGGAGTAGGTGCTACTATCACAATCCCATGAATAATATAAGGCAAGACAATAAAAGCAGATCTAAAAAAGACATGAAATATTGTATAGAATATCATATTATTTATGATATTATTATACTTAATTCGAGCAAATAGGTCAGTGACGAGTAAAGTTATTACACTAAAATTTGATAACTATTGGCTTGTATTGGCGTGAATGCCGACTATTGCACTCCGTCTCCACTTTTCCACATTTGAAATGGGTGCTACCCTATTCCACATCCCCAGGCCGCCGGTGAGCGAGGATCGTCACCGGCGGCCTGGGGCTTCCTCCTGCTCTCTGCTGAGGCGTCAGCCGCCCGCGCTCGCGTCGGCCACCACCTCGATCTCCACCAGAGCCCCCAGCGGCAAATCCAACCCGCCGACGGTCGTCCGCACCGGCGGCTTCTCCGGGTCGATCCAGCGGGCGTACACCTCGTTCATGGCGGCGAAGTCGGCGATGTTGTGCAGGTAGACGGTCGTCTTGACCGCATGGCGCAGGGAAGTGCTCGCCGCCCTGAGGATGGCTTCCAGGTTCTTCATCGTCTGCTCGGTCTGAGCTTTGATGTCGCCCTCGATCAGGCGACCGGTAGCCGGGTCAACCGCTGCCTGCCCGGCGGTGTAAACCAGATTGCCGATTCTGATCCCCAGTGAATACGGCCCGATGGCCTTCGGGGCGTCGGAGGCTTTGATTACGTCACGCATCGCTTCACCTCATAACCAGGCGGGGGAAGTCGCCCCCGCGATCCACGCTGGTCCAACAGTAAACGATCCGTCCCGCTGCCGCAAGAGGTCGGGCGTCGTAGCGACCGTATTCCTGTTGCTTGCCGCCTGTCACTTTCTTCGCGGCCTCCTGACCTCCCGGCTGCGGCCAGCATGTCAGGATGGGACTGCGCGTCTATAATAAGGCAGGCTTAACCTGAGCGCCGGACGGGACGCCCGCTATGCAGCTTTCCTTCATTGTCCTTACCTACGGACGCCAGGATGATCTCTACCGCTGCCTGGAGTCGATCTTCCGTCAGGAGGGCCTGCCCGCGCCCTATGAGGTCATCCTGATCAACAACGACCCGCAGGAAGCCCTGCGCCTTCCCCCGCCGGACGATCGCGCCCGCCTCCGCGTGGAACATGCGCCGCACAATCTGGGCGTCTGCGGCGGGCGCAACCTGGGGATCAGGCTGGCCGGGGGCGATGTGCTGGTCTTCATCGACGATGACGCCGCCTGGGCTACCCCGCAGGAGGTCGCCCGGATCGTGGCGTACTTCGCCGCTAATCCGTGCTGCGGCGGGCTGTGCGGGCGCATCCTGCACCCGGATGGCCAGCTCGATGAACGCCATCTGCCTTACCCCGACAAAGCCTACGCCCGCGCCCTGACCGCACCCACCCCGGCCCCCTACTTTCTGGGCACAGCGCACGCCCTGCGCGCGGCGGCTCTGGACGGCCCGGAGGTCTACCCGGAGCGCTACTTTTACGCCATGGAGGAGATCGATCTGAGCCTGCGCCTGATTGACGCCGGGTGGGAGATCGTCTACCTGCCGACAGTCGCCGCCCACCACTATGCCGCGCCGGAGGGCCGCCTGGAAGCGGTCGAATACTGGCAGCGCCACAGCCTCAACAAGGCCCGCATGGCCTGGCGGCTGCTGCCGCTGCCCTACCCGCTGACCACGACGCTAATCTGGGCGGTGGCGGCGCTGGTCAGGACCCGGCGACCGGGCGTGGCGCTGGGGGTGCTGGGCGCGCTGTGGGCGGAACGCGCCCTGCTGCGCCGGGAACGCCGCCCGATCCGCCCGGCGACCGTCCGCTATCTGCGGCGCATTGGCGCCAGGCTGCTCTACTGATGACCATCCGCCTCTTTCTGGCTCATACCCCCCTGCACATCCTGTACAGCCTCAGCCTGATCCGGGCTGAGCCGGGTCTTCCGCCATGGCTGGCGGTGTTCAACGATTTCGAGGGGGCAGGCCGCACCGTCGATGGGCTGGCGGGGCTGCTGCCCGCGCCGGGCCGGGCGATCCTGCTCCCCGGTGCACAGGATGCCCCGCGCCTGCCGTATCCGCTGCGCCGCCTCACCGCCCACCTGCCGCTGCTCACCGCCGTCCGTCACGCCCGCCGCCTGCTGGCCACCCACCCGCCGCAGGCCGTTTACCTGTTCAATGACATGCGCCCGGATGTCCAGCAGATCGCGGCGGAAGCCCTCCAGCATAGCCCCGCTTGCCGCCTGTACGCCATCGAAGATGGCCTGGCGGCTTACGTGGATCGCCAGCCGCCGGAGCGCACCCATGCCCGGCGGCTGACGGCGCTCTTCCCGCTGGTCTACGGGCGGCGCTTTGAACGCCTGGAAAGCATGGGTGGCTTCAGTCTGTTGCAGGCCGCCTACCTGACCTTCCCGGAACATGCCGGCGCTGCCCTGCGACGGCTGCCCTGCTACGCCCTGCCGCGCCCGGCTTTTTCACCGCAGGAAGTGGAGGCGCTCATCGGCCTCTTCACCCCGCCAGAGGGCGGCTCCTCCGGCTGGCAGGGGCTGACCCGCGCCGCCCTGATCTGCGTCCCTCATTCATCAGGGCTGACCCCAGCGCTGCTGGCAAGCCTGCGCGGCCTGATCCGGGCCTGGCGGGAGCAGGACCGGGAGGTGCTGCTCAAAGCCCACCCGCGCGACCAGCAGGACCCCGTCCGGCTGCTGGCGGCAGAAGAGGGCATCCACGTGCTGGCGCGGGCCATCCCCGCCGAACTGATCGTCGCGCGGCTGGGAGCGGCGCTGGAGGCGGTGGCTTCCGGGCCATCCAGCGTCCTGCACACCACGCGCTGGCTCAACCCGGCGGCGGAAGCCTGGCTCGTCGGCGCGGAGGACGCCCCTCTCCCGGCGGAACTGGCCCGCTTCCTGACCGCGATCGGCGTCCGGATGGCGGGGAGTGAGGATAGTTGTCGATGATCGCCGTCCTGCGCCGCGGCCAGCACGCCCTGGAAAGCCGCCCGGCCCGCGCCACCCTGTGGTATGTGACCGGCCATACCCTGCAAAAAGGCCTCGACTTCCTCTTCATGCCGGTTTTCGCCCTGCTGCTGACGCCGGAGGAGTACGGGGCGGTAGCCCTGTTCCTCACCTGGATGACGATCTTCCACAGCACGATTACGCTCCGGCTGGATCGGGCGGTGGGCCGCGCCCGCTACGACTATGATGATCGGCGCTTCCGCCAGTTTCTCTCTGCCATCGCCACGCTGGGAACGCTGACGGCGCTGGCGGCGCTGGGCGGGCTGGCCCTGTTGCCGGGGGAGACACTGGCGGCGCTCTTCCGCATCGAGCGGCGGCTGGTGTTGCTGGCGGCGGGCGCGGCGGCAGGTCTCTTTGTCATCGAGATTGTCCTGGAAGTCTGGCTCTACGCCTACCGCTACCGGCTGTATACGGTGGTCAGCCTGGGGCTGGCTGTTCTGCGTATCGCGCTATCGCTCGCCCTTATCGCCATGCTGCCGGGTCGGCTGCCGGACGTGGACGGGGCGCTGGCCCGCGCCCTGGGCATCACCCTGGTCAGCGGGGGAGGAGGGCTGGCGCTGGGAGCGGGGCTGCTGTGGCGCGGACGGCGCCCCCTCGACCGGGCGGCCTGGCGCTACGCCCTGGCCTACAGCGTCCCGTTGATTCCGCACCTGCTGGCCGGGCTGCTGTTGAGCCAGTTTGACCGCGTGCTGATCGGCCAGTATGCCGGGCTGGGGGCGGCGGGCGTCTACAGCTTTGCCTACCAGATCGGCAGTGTAGTCTTTGTGCTGTGGGCCGGGGCCAACCGCGCCTGGGTGCCCTGGTTCTTTGAGCAGATGGCCCGTGCAGAGCGGGAGGGCGACTCTAACGCCTGCACCGCCATCCACGCGGCGGTACGCACCCGCGCCGGGCAGTACACCCTGCTGTTTGCCATGGCTACCGCCATCCTGATCGTCGTCGGGCCGCCGCTGGCCCGGCTGGTGACGCCGCCGGAATACCGCGAAGGGCTGGCGATCATCCCGGTGGTGATGGCGGGCTGCTTCTTCATGCTGCCGCACACCTTTTACGTCAACCTGGAATACTACGCAAAGCGCACCGGCACGATCTCGCTGGGGACGATTCTGGCGGCGGCAGCCAATATCACCCTCAATGTGGCCCTCATCCCCCGTTATGGCTACCCCGCCGCCGCCTGGACAACTGTCCTGGGCTACCTGCTGTTGTTCCTCTTCCATGCCGCCTTTGTGCGCTTCCGGCTCAAGCAGGCGAATCTATTCCCCTTCCCGCTGCTGCTGGCGACCGGCCTGGCGCTGGCCGCCCTGGCGGCCATCCTGCAGGGCGTGGCCGGGTAGCCGTTCCTCTGGATCGTAAATAAACCGTAAATTCCGGGTGATAATCTGTATTTTAGTTTTATACTTTATTATGACAACCGGTAGAGATTCGCTATCTGGCTGAGAGGCAACGTTCCGCATGGCCCCTGAACAGCAGGTTTGCGAGTTTGTGGATGCCTGTCCGATGTTCGCCTACTTCCGCCAGAACGCCCGGCGGGTTTACCTGATGCTGTATTGCCGCGGTGATTTCCATGTTTGCCGCCGCCGATCGCTCCTGCTGATCGGCGAGCCAGCGCCTGACGGTCTGCTGCCGTACGGCGGCAGGCTACGCGAGCATGACAGGTCACTTGGCGTCCCGCTTGATGAGGATCGGAACCTGGCAGGCGCCGCCTGAGGGCGCTAGAATGCCCTCACCGGCCAGCTGGAGCGCCTGAGGCGCTGACCCGCCGGCCGGGAGACCGCGATACTCACCTTGAGGAGAAGCCATGCGCAAAGAAGTTGTGCTTGTGACGGGCGCCAGTGGCGAGATGGGTCAGGCCCTGATCCAGCGCCTGTCCGCCAGCGGCGTGCGCAATATCCTGGCCCTGGATGTCCGCCCCCTGCCGGACGAAATCCGTAAGCACTGCCCGTACAGCATCACCGGCGATCTGCTGGATGACAAGTTGATGGATCGCCTGGTTTCAGAGTTTTCCATCCCGCGCATCTTTCACCTGGCCGCTCTGCTTTCTACCCGCGCGGAATTCACGCCGGAAGCCGCCCACCGTGTCAATGTTGATGGCACGCTGGGCTTGCTCAAGCTGGCCGTTGACCAGGCCATGTGGCTGGGCCAGCCGGTCAAGTTCATCTTCCCCAGTTCGATCGCCGTCTACGGCCTGCCGGACCTGGCCACCAAAGCCCGCGCCGGGGCCGTCCGCGAACATGAGTGGAACATCCCGACCACCATGTACGGCTGCAACAAGCTCTACGCCGAGCACCTGGGCCGCTACTACGCCCATCACTACCGCCAGCTGGCTGCGGAACGCCCCCAGCACACTGTTGACTTCCGCGCCATCCGCTTCCCCGGCCTGATCAGCGCCTTCACCGTACCCAGCGGCGGCACCAGCGACTACGGCCCGGAGATGCTCCACGCTGCCGCGCGGGGCGAGCCGTATGCCTGCTTTGTCCGGGAAGATACAACCATGCCCTTCATGGCCATGCCGGACGCGATCAAGGCCCTGTTGATGCTGGAGGCCGCGCCGCAGGAACGCCTGACCACCCACGCCTACAATGTGACCAGTTTCAGCCTCTCCGCCGGGGACTTCCGCGGGGAGGTGCTGCGGGCCTTCCCCGGCGCGGAGATCACCTTTGTCCCGGATCGGCGGCGGCAGGGCATTGTGGATAGCTGGCCGGTCAACCAGGACGATAGCCGCGCCCGGCAGGACTGGGGCTGGGCGCCCGATTACGACCTGCGCCGCGCCTTTGACGAGTACCTGGTGCCCAACATCCGCGAGCGCTACACCATGCCCGGCGCATGAGCGCCGCCAGCGGCAATCCGATCGAGCAGGAGAGCGCCGGAGCCTGTGCCCGGCGCTCTCGTTTTTGTCTACCCCGTTTGCTGTATACAACCCCGAAAATCGGATTTGCGCACTCCATAAAACTCCTGTACAGTGGCTAAGGATGTCCGGCGGGCGCGGACTTCCCCGGACTGCCCCGGCCGGTCGTCGACCGGCGGTCCTTTGGTCTGGCCCGGGTGCTACGCCGTCAACCCAACTGTGTCGTCGCGCTGTGAGTGTTGCGCGTCCGAATTCACCCTGCCCTGTAGCATCTGAAGGAGGCCTTGTTATGGACAAGCGTCGCCGAAGTGCCGTGCCCTGGCGTCGCCTGCTGGGCGGACTGACGCTGCTGGCCCTGATCCTGACCGGCTGCGATTTCACCCTCTCCGCGACGGCGACACCAGCGTTTTCCGTCGGCACAACCGTATTTTCGGCCATCCGCTGGCGCGATCCGGCCAGCGCGATCGATGTTGTCTTCGTGGCGGATGAGGGCTATGGCGCCCTGACCAACACCGCCAACCGCCAGAATTTCCTCAATGATGTGGCCGACCTGATTGATACCGGCTTCTGGCAGAACGCCGTCGTCGGCGCTAACCTGGGGCTGTTCAACTTCTGGTTCTCTACGGCTGCCGGTGGTGATGTTGAGCCGCCGACCAGCGGCATTTGCCCGCGCGTCACCTGGCCGAACCTGGCCGACGCCGCCTTTGCCGAGCTGGTCGTGATCGTTCACCGCGAGGCAGGCGTACGCGATTGCGGCGGCGGCGGACGGGCCAGTGCCATGGCCGGGGGCGGCAGAGAGTGGATCGCCGTCCACGAATCCGGGCATGCAGCCTTTGGTCTGCCGGATGAATACTGCTGCGACGGCGGCTACTGGAACATCTCCCCCATCCTGTACAACAGTCAAACCGCCTGTACCAGCGACCCGGCCAACGCTGGCTGGCGCAACTGCCGATCGTTTACCGCTAACAATGGCACCACCTGGTGGCGCTCCGAGGACAACAACATCGACCTGATGCGTGACGCCGGGCCGACTGTCTGGGAATTCGGGCCGGCTGACTGGGTGATCGTGCGCAATGTGCTCACTGCGCTCGGCGCGACGGTTAACGCGCCAAGCGTGTTCGCCCCCACCAACTGGGACTGGCCGTAGAGGCAAAGGAGCCTGGCGATGAACCGCAAACAGACTATCCTTCTGACCGCCGGGCTGGGTGTGCTGGTGTTGGCCGGGGCTGTGCTCCTGTTCGGCTCCGCCGCCATCACCGCCCAGAATGAAGTCGGCCCCAAGCCGACTTTTGTGCCCGCTGACGCCCTGACGCCGGTGCCAACCCCACCGGATGGGCGGCAGGTTGCTATCCTGACCCTGGTCATCGAATCGGACCCCGAGGGAAGGCTCAAGGGCGCCCAGCTTGAACGGGGGCGGATCGTCAACAGCTATGCGCCCAATGTCGCTGAGCGCCCCGGAGAGTGGACAGTCGAAGTCATCGGGGAGCGCAACCTGAGCTTCGGGATCGAGGACCCGCGTCGTCTGCACGTTTACGGCGGAGGCGAGGAGCAACGCGACGTAGCTCATGCCTCTGAGATGCAGACCAGTGTGGTTGTCGATCTGGTCGTGCCGCTGTGGAACCTGGACACCGACCTGCAGGCCAAGGAGATCCGCATCCTGGATCAGGAAGGCAACGTCGTCTTCGTCACGGAAATTGACCGCGAGCGCTGGTCGCGCGAGCAATAACCGTTCAGCAGTTCAGGCGGGGGTCCGGGCGGTGGCCGCTGCGGTATGCGCTGCAGCGCCCGCTGCAGCGGGTGCTGCTCAGGCCCCCACTGCCCGCCAGGAGGCCAGGCGGCGACCGCCGGGGAGAGCAACGGGCGTGTCGCTTGCCATGAGCGGCTCTCATCTCCGGTGGATGGGGCACGGCTGAACGCGCCCTGCCCTGAATGTTGTCCTACGTTGCTACGCCGTTCACATCTCGAGCGGTAACCCTTCCGGCAGGAAGATGCTCATGCCATCCATCTCGTCACGGAAGCGCGCTTCCGGTGGAAAGCTGGCGATCACCGCTCCCATCCACAGGTCGCCCAGGGAGGACGCGACGTTCATGGCGACCATGATCGCCGCCCAGATCGCCAGCCCGCTCGGCAGCAGGAGCATGGCCGGGAGGCCCAGCAGGGTCACGCCGAACAGCGGGGCCAGCGTCACGAATAGATAGGCGCGGCGGGAGAAGAACGCCTGACTGGTGGTGTAGAGCACCAGGCGGGTCAGTTGCGCACCGAAGATCGGGCGCGCTCCGCAGACCAGCATGGCCAGGCCGTGCAGCGCTTCGTGCAGGATCAGCGTGCCGATCAGCAACAGGACGTAGGCCCAGGCCGGCAGGAACGCCGGCAGGTCGGTGCGCACCAGCGGCGCGCCCAGCCGGGCGTAGATCAACAGGCCGCTGAAAGCCGCGCCCAGCGTGACCACGAACAGCGCTATGGCAGTCACGTTGATCCAGAGCAGCGTCCAGCGGCGGCTCAGCCGGAAGCGGTGCGCCAGCCGGTAACCGGGCGGGGTGGACGGCGCGTCAGCGTTCATCAGGCAGTCCTTCCCTTTTCCCCGGCGCTGCTCAGTAGCGCAGGCCACGATGACGCGGGATTTCCCCCAGCACGGGCAGGTCGAGCGCCTCCACTTCTTCGCGGGAATGAACAGCGGTATCCAGATATTCCAGCAGGGCGGCCAGCCCTAACCCGACAGCCAGCGCCAGGGCGATCTGCACCACCGGCCGGTAGCGGGTCAGCAGCGGTGGGGCGACCGGGCTGAGCACCGGCTCGTCCAGGCCAATCACCTGCGCCGGGTTATCGGCCAGCGAGGGGAAGTAGTCCCGGTTGCGGTTCTTGAGCACTTCCACCGCCGCACGGGCAATAACCTCCAGCTGGTCGGCATCCGGCCAGGTGATGATCAGGCGCATCACCATCTGCGAATTGTCAGCGGCGAAGGCGCCCAGCAGCGCCCGGGGCGGCAGTGCGACGCCCTGTTCGGCTGCTGCCAGCCGCACTTCTTCGGCAAAGGTGCTGGTGCGCGCCCACATGGTCAGGGCGTCGATCAGTTGCTCGGCGGCCAGCCAGGGGAAGTAGCTGGCGTCCTCGTATGTTCGCTCAATACCGGCCAATGGCTGGGCCGCGGTAATGTGCATGGCCGTGGTGAAGGCGCCGCCCGGTGGGTTGAGCAGGGCCGGATAGGTCAGGGCCAGCACCACCGCCGGCGGGATCAGGATCAGCCACCAGCGCCGCCGGATCATCTTCCACAGGTTCTTCAGTTCCATACTGCGCTTCTCCAGAGCGTCGGCTTCCGGGCCGACGCTGCGACCGGCTCCGGTCTCCAGCGTGCGCACTATACCCGGTTTTGCGCCGCCTTTCAATCGGCCATCCGCCTATGATAGCCAGAGGCCGGGAAACCGGGCAGGGGCCGCACCAGCGCCTGCCTGCTCCCTGTTTCCGCAGACGCAGGCACCCCCCAGGGAATCTAAAAGGTGATCTGCCCGTCAGCGACTGGCGGCGGGCAGCACCGGGGCGGATTCATAGACGGCCCGAACCTGCGCCGCCACGTTGGTCCAGGAGCAGGCTGCCGCCCGCGCCCGGCCCGCCGCGCCCATCCGCGCCCGCAGGTCGGCGTCAGTCAACAGGCGGACGATGGCGCGGGCCAGCGCCCCGGCGTCATGCTGGGGCACCAGAAAGCCGGTCTCGCCGTTCACGATGGCGTCTTCCGCCCCACAGCCCAGCGTGCCGATAACCGGCAGGCCCGCCGCACCAGCCTCCAGATAGACCAGGCCGAAGCCCTCAAAGCGCCCGCCAATGTTGATCGAGGGCAGGGCGAACACGTCGGCGATGTGGTAGTAGCCGATCAGCGTCTCGTCCGGCACGCGACCCAGGATGTGCACGCGCCCCTCCAGCGCGTTTTCCGCGCTGATGCGGGCCAGTTCCGCCTGGTAGGCGGCGTCGCTGGTGTCGCCGATGATCACGCATTGAATATCCGGCACAGTTGCGCGGGCCTGCGCAACCGCCTGCAACAGGATGTGAAAGCCTTTGCGGGCCTTATTGACGCCCACCCCCAGCACGGTCGGGCCGGACCGGGGCGGCAGGTGAGCCGGCGGCGTGGCGAAGCGTTCCGCGTGTACGCCGTTGGGGATCACCTGCAGGCGGGCTTCCGGCAGTTGTTCGCGCACACGTCCCGCAGTATAGGCGCTGACGGGCAGGATCACTGCCCGCCGCGCCGCCCAGCGGAACAGCGGGCCGCTCCAGCGCCCCAGATGCAGGGGCAAATACGTCCCGTGCGCCGTGGCGATGAGTGGGCGGCGCCCGGCGACTACCGCTGCCACCGGCAGGTAATGCTCGGCAACAGCATGGATCACGTCGCAGCCGCGCAGGGCAGCCTGCAGGCGGGGGACGGCCAGCAGGCTGCGCAGGCTGGTGCCCCGCCGGGCCGGGATGAGCGGTGGCAGGATCGGGTAATAGCCGGCGTGCGGCAGGCCGCCATCGCCAGGGCTGGCCGATGAAGTGGTGATGACCAGCTCGATATCGCCCTGCGCCGCCAGCGCCCGCGCCAGATCCAGCGTGTAGCGGCCCCAGCCATGCGCTTCGCTCAGTTCCGGGGCCAGCAGACCCACCCGCATTGTACTCTCCTTACGCCTCTGACAACCATCCGGCAACCCGGTACGGCGGAAACCCGCCGCAACCAGACGACCGTTTTCCCCGTATAGCGGGGCAGTGACTCTGCTCCCATTGTGCCACTGCACGGGGAGCAAAACAACCGCCCGACTGGAGAAGGGGGGATCAATGAACCAGCCGGACACGTATGTTATCGAAACGCATGGCCTGAGCAAGAGCTACGGCAACGTGCAGGCGCTCAGGGCGCTGGACCTCAGGGTGCGTCGGAACTCGATCTTCGGTTTCCTTGGTCCTAACGGCGCGGGTAAGACCACCACGATGAAGCTGCTGCTCGGCCTGGCTCGCCCTACCAGCGGCGGCGGCACGATCCTGGGCCACGACATCCGGCATGACAGCGCCGAAATCCGCAAGCGCGTTGGTTACCTGGCCCAGGACCCGCGCTTTTACGACCACATGACCGCGCGCGAGACACTGCGTTTTACCGCCCGTTTCTTCTACAGCGGCCCGGCGGAGGCCATCGAGGCGCGCATTGAGGACACGTTGCGGCTGGTTGGTCTGGAGGACAGGGCCGACCGGCCGGTGCGCGGCTTTTCCGGCGGCGAGCGGCAGCGGCTGGGCATCGCTCAGGCACAGGTCAACTACCCTGACCTGCTGATCCTGGACGAACCGGCAGCGTCCCTGGACCCCGGCGGTCGCCGCGACGTGCTGGAGGTGATGGAACGCCTGCGCAAGTACACCACGATCTTCTATTCCACCCATATCCTGGATGATGTGCAGAAGGTTAGCGACACGGTGGCCATCCTGAACAAGGGGCAGCTGATCGCCCAGGCGCCGATCGAGCAGTTACTGGCCGGCAGCGAGGGCGTCGTGTATGCCCTGACCCTGCGCGGGGATGCGGGCCGTGTCCTGCCCGTGGTGAGCGCCCAGCCGTGGGTGAAAGACGTGAGCGCAACTGCCGCCGGGCACGGCCTGACTCACTGGCAGGTCAGCGTAAGCGACGAGGCTGCCGCCGAGGCGCAACTCCTGCGGCTGGTGCTGGCTGACGAGAGTGTAACCGTAACCGAATTTGGCCGCCGGCGCTATGAGCTGGAGGACATCTTCCTCCGGATGACCGAGGGAGGGGAAGCCTGATGGTCAGCGAAAGCAAACTGCAGCGCATCAATGAGCGTGGCTGGCGGGTGGGACTGGCCAACCTGTTGCGCAAGGAAAACGGCGAATGGTGGGGCACCAGGGCCTGGCTGGTTCAGGCTGTCATCTGGCTGGCGATCTGCAACGGCCTGCTGGCAATGATCCTGTGGGTGGCTCCCGCGCAATCGCGCCAGGCAGCGGAAGCTGGCCGGGCCGCCGAAGAACTCACCGGACAGCAGGCCGCCGTTGATGGACTGGAGGTCTTCCTGATGATCAGCGCGATGGCCACCGCCGTCGGCATCGCCATCATCATGCAGGATTCCATCATGGACGAGAAAAAGTCCGGTACGCTGGCCTGGGTGCTCTCCAAGCCGGTCGCCCGTCCGGCGGTGATCATCGCCAAGCTGGTTGCCAACAGCATCGGCGCCCTGGCGATCATGATCCTGCTGCAGGGGGCAGTCGCTTTTGCCCAGTTGCGGCTGGCGGGGAGTGACGTGGCGCCGGGGCCGTTCCTTTTGGCGCTGGGCATACTGGGGCTGCACCTGCTGTTCTACCTGACCCTGACGCTGATGCTGGGGGTGCTCTTTGACAACCGGGGGCCGGTGATCGCCATCCCGCTGCTGCTGGTCTTTGGCTACCAGATCCTGCTGGGGATCGCGCCCGGCCTGCACCAGATCACGCCTTACGGTCTGGTTGTACAGGCCGGGCCGGATAACCCGGCCCTGGTTCTGCTGATCGCGCGCGGCGATCCTGTGCCCTCGCTGCTGCCGATCATCGCCACCATCGTCTGGATCGCTGTCTTCGTCGGCGTGGCGCTCTGGCGCTTTGCGCGGGAGGAATTCTAGCCCCTCATCAAAGACTGCGGCAGCCCGTAGGTGGCCTGCGGGCCGCGTCGCTAGTCAAACTGGAAGCGGGTCACCGTGGTGGGGTAATCCGTCCAGGCAAAGGCCACACGGGGCCGCAACGCCCACATCGGCTCGCCATGTGGCGTGTCGTACTTGGCCAGGTAAGCCGCGTCGATGCGGGCCACCAGCGCCGGATCGCTGACCTGCTGCGCCTGTCCTTCCAGAATCACGACGTTGTCGCCGCTTTCCAGGTGCACAACCAGGTTGGGGTTAGCGGCCAGGTTGCGGTTCCAGCGCGTGGTCGGGCCGCCGCTGCAGTAGAACACGCCTTCCAGCCATACGCCCCAGACCGGCATGGCGTGCGGGCGGCCATCCGGGCGGACCGTCGCCAGCCAGTAGTTGCGGGCGGCGGCCATCTGCGCGTCAACGAATTCCCAGGGGAGCATCCCTTCTTCCTCTTCGGGGATGCCATAGCTTTTTTCGATCTGTGGACGGCTGCGGCGGGGTGTCGGCGGGGTGGTCATGGCGGGTCATCCCTCCTGATCAGCGTACATCGCCGGCGCATGGATGCCTGATTGTACGCCAATGGCCGCGGCAGAGCGAACGCTCCACGGGGCAAACAGAACGGGCCGCACGGCAGGGTGCGGCCCGCATACGCTAGGCGGTTCTGATCAGTCGCCGGAGGGCGCGGAGGCCGGTTCCCGCCGCAGCGACTCCGACCCGCTGGCGGCGCGTCGGCGTCCCCAGGGTGTACCCAGCCAGTTGAGCAGGAAGTAGTCCAGCCCCAGGAAGCCAGCCGTCTTCCATGCGAAGATGAGCAGCAGCGCGGCGACAAAGAGCATCGGGTTGGTGCTGGCGCTGCCGGCCATCATGAAGTTCCAGTTCATGACCGCGCCAAAGAAAGCCGCGATTCCCACAAACGCGCCGACGATCAGCGCGATGCCGACCAGCAACTCGCCATAAGCGACCAGCTTGGCGAACCAGGTGTACGCCTGGGCGTCCAGCAGGCCCTGGATAAAGCTCCGGTACCAGTCAAAGGCGATAGGCGGGCGCCCTGTCTCCGGGATGGCAACGGCGTTGCTCCAGTAGCCTTTGAGCGCGTCGCCGGTGACCACCCAGGCCGGGTTGCCGATCTTGTGGCTGGCGGCGTCGATCCACTGGTAACCCAGCCAGATGCGTACGACCAGCCACAGGATGGAAAACCGCACATCGTTGAACAGCGTCCTGACGAACGCCGGGTCTTCAATCACGCGATCCTGATGACGCTTGAGCAGGTTGGCCATGATGGTATCCTCTCGTTGTTGCTACCCACAGTGATGACCCAAGGGTAACGCTGGACAAGGGATGCCTGTAGCGGGGAAAACCCGCTTTTACTCCGCCGCCTGTCAGGGATCGCGCTGGATTTCCGCCGGGGAAATCCTGACAGCCCGCTACGGGGGACCGGACAGGTTTCTTCCGGCGCTGGCGCGACGAGACCGGCGGCCCGGCCACGCCACAGACAGCTTGACGGCTGCTACAACTTCCTGTATAGTCTTCCTTGTAGAACATATGTATCATTTTTGTCAGAAAATCTGGAAGGGGTGTCGGATGGTGTTATCCGTGGAACAGCGCCAGGAGTTGCTTGGGCTACTGAAAGCCCGCTTTGAGCAGAACATGAACCGCCATCCGGGGCTTGAATGGGCCGGGGTACAGGCAAAGCTGGAAGCCAGCCCGGAAAAGCTCCGGTCGCTCCATGAAATGGAAAGCACCGGCGGCGAACCGGATGTTATCGGCTATGACGAAAAGACAGGCGAGTACCTCTTCTGCGACTGTTCCGCGGAAAGTCCGGCGGGCCGCCGCAATGTGTGTTACGACCGTGAGGGGCAGCAGGCGCGGGAAAAGCAGGGGATACATCCTCACGGCAACGCGGTGGATATGGCCGCCGCCATGGGTATTGAACTGCTATCGGAGGAGCAGTACCGCGCCCTGCAGAGCCTCGGCGCCTTCGATACGAAGACTTCCAGCTGGGTGAAGACTCCACCTGACATTCGAAAGCTTGGCGGCGCCCTCTTTGCCGATCGGCGTTACGGCCATGTCTTCGTATATCACAACAGCGCACCCTCCTTCTACAGCGCCAGAGGGTTCCGCGGCTTGCTGAGGGTCTGAACTCCACACGCCAGGAAAGCAGCTACAGCGCGCGGACAGGCCGCCGGAACCGGCGTGGCCTGCTCATTCCAGCACACCGTGCTCCAGCGCGGAGCGCACCAGTTGCGCCCGCGTCTGTAGCCCCAGCTTTTCCATCCCCCGCGCCCGGTACGTCTCCACCGTCTTGACGCTGATGTACATTTCCTCGGCGATCTCGGCGTTGGTGTAACCGAGCGCCACGCGGCGCAGCACCTCGTACTCGCGCTCGGAAAGCTCCTGCCAGGGGTTGGCGGCGGAGGGTTTGTTACCGCCCGCGCCGGGCAGGACGCTCTGCAGCAGCTTCTGGGTCATGGCGGAATGGACGTAGGTTTCCCCGCGCAGCACAGCGCGGATGGCCAGCAACAATTCGGCGTCCGCCGCTTTCTTGAGGACATAGCCTGCCGCGCCCAGCTGCAGGGCTTTCTGCAGGTGGCTGGCGTCGTCATGCATGGTCAGGATCAGGACACGGGTTTGGGGCAGCTTCTCCCGCAGTAACGGGAGCACGGCCAGCCCATCCAGCCCCGGCATGTTCAGGTCGAGCAGAATCAGGTCTGGCTGGAGCGCCAGCGCCAGGCGCACCGCTTCCTGGCCGTCGCTCGCCTCGCCGGCTACAGCCAGGTCCGGCTGGCGGTCGATGAGCAGGCGCAACCCGGCCCGCAGGATGGCATGGTCGTCGGCCAGCAAGATTCGCCTGGGTTCAGGCATACGGGTCCTCCTTCTGGCGGGCAACATCCTGGAGATCCTCCGGCAGCGGCAGGCGAATGAACAGGCTGGTTCCCCGGCCCGGTTGTGACTCGATGGTCAGGTTGCCCTCAAACAACCGGGCGCGTTCGCGGATACCCTGCAGGCCCAGGCTTGCGCCGCCGCTGATGGCCGCCGCGTCAAAGCCGCGCCCATCATCCTCGATCACGATCTGGAGTGCCCCATCCTGGCAATCGATCAGCACGCTGGCCACGCTGGCTTCCGCATGCCGGACGATATTCGTCAACCCTTCCTGCACAATCCGGTACAGGGCTGTTTCCATCTCCAGCGGCAACCGCCGATCCAGCCCTTTGGCGACCAGATCGATCGGGATGCCGTAGCGACGCTGGTAATCCTCGGCCAGCCGTTCCAGCGCGGCCAGCAGGCCCAGATCATCCAGCACCGCCGGGCGCAGTTGCCAGGCGATGGTATGCACCTCGCTCAGGGTAGCGTCAACAATCTGGCGCAACTCGTCCAGTTGCGGTTTGAGCAATGCCCCCTGCGGCCCTTCCGCCAGATTGCGCAAACCGATCAGAATCGAGGTCAGGGACTGGCTGGTGCTGTCGTGCAGCTCGCGGGCGATACGCTGGCGCTCGGCCTCCTGAGCCACGATCACGCCGCTGATGTAGCGCGCCCGCAGCCGTTCGCGCTCGGCCCGTTCACGGTCAGCCACAGCCAGGGCTTCGGTCATGCTGTTGAAGGCATCGGCCAGATCGCCGATCTCATCGGTTGCCCAGCGTCCGACCCGCCGGGAAAAGTCGCCGCGCTCCACGGCGTGCGCCGCCGCGACCAGTTCCAGGATGGGGCGCGTCAATACCCAGGTCAGGAAGATCGCCGCCACCAGCCCCACCGCCACCATGACCAGTGTGGTAAGCACCAGCTGCCAGGTGACCGTGTCCGCCGTCCCCAGCAGATGTTCTTGCGCCAGGCCAAGATGCACCTCCAGGCCGCTTTCCGGTGCATCCCTGCTCACATCCAGCACGGGGCCGGAAGCGCCCCCTTCCAGTGCCGTGATGGTGTGGTGGTCGCCATTGCCTGTCGGCGTGCCCAGATGGGCCGCCAGCCAGGGCGGCAGGTCGTCTCCGAACGTGCTGGCGATCACCTGCCCCTGCTGATCAAGCACAACGATGTAGGCTATATGGGTGTTGTGGGCTTCGGTGGAATAGTGGATTTCTTCCTCCTTGAGGAAGAGCGCCAGACTGTGGCTGTCTCCCGCTGCCACGTAGCCGGCGCTGCGCTCCGCCAGCCGTTCAATCAGGGCCAGGCCCTGGTTTTCCAGCTGTTGACTCAGGGTGCTGGCCAGCACCTCCCGCATCTGGAAGGTGACGAACACCCCCAGCAGCGTCACCATGCCCAGGACGATCCCCAGCACCTTGATCCGGATGCTTACTCCGCCCAGCACAGCCCACAGGCGGTTCAGCAAAGCGGAGAGGAAAGCGTTCATCGCGGCAGCGTCTTTCTCCAACCGAAACACTCCGCATTATAACGGGTCTGGCGGGTCGGAAAATGAATACCTGATGAAAACCTTCGCTTGCCTTTAGCTTTTGCTCCGCCTGCTACCGCGCCAGCCGGAGATCATGCCATTGAGATGACATCCGGCTATTGTCCCGGCAGCGGGAGAGGGGTAGATTTACATTCAGAATATTGAATAGGTGTATTGCCATGCCTGACTTCGATGCCTGCGCTGCGCTATTCAAAGCTCTGGCTCATCCCGTCCGCCTGCAAATCCTGAGTCTGTTGCGGGCGGGCGAGGTCTGTGTTTGCCATATGGAAGCCGCACTGGGCAGGCGGCAGGCTTACATCTCCCAGCAACTGATGATCCTGCGCGAAGCGGGCCTGATCGACTCCCGTAAGGAAGGGCGGCAGGTCTTCTACTGGATCACGGAGGAACGGACGCTGCGGCTGCTGGACGATCTGTTCGGCCCGGCCCCGGTGGAGAATCCCGCGCTGGAGGCGTGCCCCTGCCCGCGTTGCGCCGCGGCGAACCCATCTACGCTACGTTTGAGCGAAGAGGAGGAACCCTATGCTCACCATTAAAGTGCTCGGCCCCGGTTGCCCCAACTGCCAGAAGGTTGAGGAACGCACCCGCCAGGCGCTGGCGATGCTCCAGCCGGAAGGCGGCTACGAACTGATCAAGGTCAAAGACCCGATGGAAATCAGCAGCTACATCCTGCGCACGCCGGGTCTGGTGATCAACGAGAAAGTCGTCGCCCAGGGGCGCATCCCCTCCACCGACGAGATCATGACCTGGCTGGCCGATGCACTGGAAGCCGGTTAGGATGCCTGCCGCCTCGCCCCGGCGAGGCGTTTTGCTGGCGCGGACTCATTCAGAAATGTGAATGTTTTGCGGTTCATCGGCGGGTATCGCCACGGCGAACCGCCTTCAGGAGGACGCTATGTCTGTTGGCGATCTGATTCTGCACCTGCTCCAGGCGGGGTGGACGGGGTTGCTGGACTATCTGGCTGCGCATGTGTTGCTGTGCCTGCTGCCCGCCTTTTTCATCGCCGGTTACCTGGGCGGTTTGATGCCGCAGGAAATTGTCACCCGCTACCTGGGGCCAAAGACGCCGAAGTGGATCAGCTACCCGGCTTCGGCGATCGGCGGCTTTCTGCTGGCGGTATGCTCCTGCACCATCCTGCCGCTGTTCGCCGGAATCTGGAAGCGCGGCGCGGGCCTCGGCCCGGCGATCACCTTCCTGTTTGTCGGTCCGGCAGTCAACATCCTGGCGATCAGCTACACCGGCGCGGCGATCGGGATGGATATCGCTCTGGCCCGGATCGTGCTATCGATCACCTTCGGCATCGTGATCGGCATGATCATGGCCGCTATCTTCCGGGGAGAGCAGACGGCTGTTCAGAACGCCGCCATGTTTGAGGCGCGGGCGGCGCTGCGCCCGGCGCTGTGGGCGCTGTTCGGGTTGCTGATCGCCGTCCTGATCGCCGGGACGCTCCAGATCGATCTGTTGACCGGGACGCTCTTCAGTGTGACCCTGCCGCTGGAACTGCCTGCCGGGGTGGCAAACACGCTGGACGCGCTTAACCTGACATTGCAGGGAGCCGTCCTGATCCTGATGCTGGTGATCATCGCGCCGCTGGCCTGGAAGGGCTTCAACAACGTCCTGAGCGCGGTCAGCGGCTGGACGTGGGGCGCCCTGGCGCTGGTCGGCCTGACTGTGTTGCTGGCCGCCCCGGCCACCGAAGCAGGCAGCCTGGTCATCCATATCACCGGGCGCTTTGTGGTCGAACTGGTGCTGATCGGCGCGATCGGCTACGTGGCGACGCGCAGACTCACCGAAGACGAACTGGCTCACTGGCTGTGGGAGACGTGGCGCTTTGTCCGGCAGATCTTCCCCCTGCTGCTGGTAGGCGTCTTCCTGGCCGGGATGGCGCGGGCGATCATCCCGGAGGACTGGATCCGGACGCTGGCCGGGCAGAACACGCTCCCGGCTAACCTGCTGGCTGTGCTGTTCGGCGTCTTCATGTACTTCCCGACGCTGGTCGAGGTGCCGATCGCCCGCATGTTCCTGGACCTGGGGATGCATCGCGGGCCGCTGCTGGCCTACCTGTTGGCCGACCCGGAGCTGAGTCTGCAGAGCATCCTGGTGACCGGGCGCATCCTGGGCCGCAGAAAGACGGCAGTGTATGTCTCGCTGGTAGCTGTGTTCAGCACGCTGGCCGGGTACCTGTTCGGGGTGTTCCTGGCCGCGCTGTAGCGACAGATGAGAGCCAATGACCGAAACCGCCAGGCCGGATAGCCGCGCGGAGCCTGCGATGAAGAAGGCTGTCACGCTGATTCTGGATCACGAGGAAATCATCGAGCTATACCGCATCCTGCTCGATGAAGACCCCGAAGGTGCACTGGCTTTCCTGAAGACCCATCTGAAAGGCCAGGTGCGCAACCTGCTCGAAGGCGGCTGAAAGGTGCTCATTCAGGCGCCCGGTGCGGGTACAGCCAGGATGCAGGGCGATCTCTTCAGGCGGAAGGCGCGCTTCCGGTAGGTTGCTTGTCCAGCGCTACCTGTTGCTCATGCCAGGGTGTTGAGCGCCTGTGGTGAAATGCCTGCCCTCGCGGCAGATGGCGGAGCCTTGCGTGTTGGCGGCCCTGCCGGGCGCTCTTGGTGGTTTTTTGAAGTAATTCTCTGACCGGAGGAATGTCTGAAAGGAGCAGTAGATCCATGACAGAAACAGCATTCGCATCCCGCCGACAGGCGGCCAGTGTATTTCAGCGGCTTTCGCTGCTGGACCGGTTCTTACCGCTGTGGATCTTTCTGGCAATGGCCGTCGGCGTGTCACTGGGCGCCGCTTTTCCTGGCATCCAGACGACGTTTGACGCCCTGCGTATTGACACTGTTTCCTTTCCCATTGCCATCGGCTTGCTGTGGATGATGTACCCCGTACTGGCAAAGGTCAAGTATGAGGAACTGGGCAGGATCCGGAACCAGGGCCGGCTCTTTGGCGTCTCCATCCTGCAGAACTGGCTGATCGGCCCGGCACTGATGACCGGCCTGGCCTGGCTCTTCCTGCCGGATATGCCCGAATACCGCACTGGCCTGATCATTGTCGGGCTGGCTCGCTGCATTGCCATGGTGCTTATCTGGAATATGCTCGCCGGAGGGAACAGCGAGGACTGCGCCGTGCTGGTTGCGCTGAATTCTGTGTTCCAGATCGTCATGTACAGCCCGCTGGCCTACTTCTACCTGACGATCGTGCCCGGCTGGTTCGGCGCGGACACGGCCAGTGTCGGCGTGACCATGTGGGACATCGCCAAAAGCGTGCTGATCTTCCTGGGCATCCCGCTGGTGGCGGGGGTGATCACCCGCTTCACCCTCATCCGCCGCCGGGGCAAAGTCTGGTACGACACGGATTTCGCGCCGCGCCTGGGGCGGACGGCGATCATCGGCCTGCTGTTCACCGTCGTAGTCATGTTCAGTATGCAGGGCGAGAAAATTCTGGCCCTGCCCGGTGATGTGCTGCGGATCGCCTTGCCTCTGCTGGCCTATTTTGTCATTATGTTTGCCATGAGCTTTTTCATGGCCAGGCGGTTGGGCTTCCCTTATGATGCCTCAGCCACGCTCTCCTTTACGGCAGCCAGCAATAACTTCGAGCTGGCGATCGCGGTGGCGGTGGGCGCATTCGGCATCGCTTCCGGCCAGGCGCTGGCGACCGTCGTTGGTCCGCTGATCGAGGTGCCGGTGCTCATCGGCCTGGTCTACGTGGCCCTGTGGCTGGGCCGGCGGATGTTCGCGGGTGATCCCACCCTCCCGGCAGAGTCGCCAGAGACCGGCCCATCACTTTAGCAGGGGGTGTGAGCGCCTGCTCTGTGCAAGGAGATAGCCCATGCAGCCGCCGGAAGACAGCCCGTACCTGGAATCGATCGCGCTGATCCGAACGCTGCCCTGCCTGGCGGAACCGGGTCGGATCATCGTGATCGGGCAACCGTCCCGATCGCTGGATGATGTGCTGCCTTACCTGGCGACGCTGCCGGATGTGATCACCTACGACCCGCAGCAGGGCGCGCTGACCTTTCGCCGCCAGCGCGGCTTCCTGACGCTGTATCCTGACCGGGTGTACTTCACCCAGGTAGCGGATGTCGAGGAAGGGCTGGCGCTGCTGGGGGCGCTGGTGGAGGCCATCAATGCTACCTGGGCGGAACGCGCCGCGCTGGCCCCGGCCAGGGCGGCCCGCCGCGCCCCGCGCATGATGGATGTCTGGTCGTTGCTGCCGCAGACGAACTGTAAAGCCTGCGGGGAACCGACCTGCATGGCCTTCGCCGTGGCGCTGATCCAGGGGCAGCGGACAGTGGACGAATGCACCCCGCTACTCACTGACGAGGCCCTGGCGGATCGTCGGGCTACGTTACAGGCGATGCTGTAAACGCGGCTGGCTGACCACAGGTAAAAGAACGCCGGAGGATGCTCCCTCCGGCGTTTTGCAGTCAGTTATTGCGCTCCGGCAACTGACCCGGCGCAGAAGTCAGCAGCAGCCTAGCGACGCTGCTCCTGACGCTCCTCTTCTTTCACGCCCAGCGCGCCTTCCAGCACCATGCTGACAACGCCCATGATCAGCCCGCCCAGGATGGCCCAGCCCAGGCCGTCTACGATCAGGCGTCCGCCGGACAGGGCGGCTGCCAGCATCAGCAGCAGGCCGTTGATGATCGGGATGAGCAGGCCAAGCGACAGGATGATGAACGGGCAGCCGAGCAACATAATCACCGGCTTCACCAGGGCGTTGACCAGGGCGATGATCAGCGCCAGCACCGCCAGCGTGCCGAGATCGTTGTTGGCCACCGTGATGCCCGGCAATAACGCGGCGACAACCGCGATGGCAATCCCGTTGATGATCAGGCGCAGGATGAATCCGCGCATGGTCTGGCTCCTTTCCACCCGCTGCGACTCTGATCCTCTGTACGCAGGGCGGGGGCCAGGGTTGCATCACGTTTTCGTCCACGCGCCCCACCAGGCCGGGCCGTAGCTCCCCGCGCCGGTCAGCCCGGCAGCGACCCCGACGTATTCTGCACTGGCAAACAACGGAGCCGCCGGGAGTGTCCCCGCCGGACCGAAAAGCCGCGCTTCAATCCGGGTGTAGACATCGGCGCGTTCGCCGGGGTCAGCGACGCTGGTCGCCGCCCAGTCGATCAGCGCGTCTACCGCACCGCACGGCAGACCGCTGTGAAAATAGCCAAAGGTGCAATGGAAGGCATCCGCCGCACCACCGTGGGCGTCCAGATGCTCAGGCGTATAGTCGGTCAGCCACAGGTGAATGCGGTCGCTGGCTTCCTCGTCGATCAGGTCGCGGCCAATGTTGCGCAGTGTGGCTGCACGGACCCGCACCACCTCGAACAGCCCCGGCTGGCAGCCCAGCACGCTCGACCACATCCCGATGATCTGCTCCGCCAGCGACTCCTGGCCGGGCGGAACGCCCAGCTTGAGGACTTCCGGTACGTTGGTGCAGTTCGGATAACCGGCTGCCGCCAGCGCCGCACGGGCCGCCTCCGGCGCGTAGCCGACAGCTGCCGCTTCCTCCGGCCCGGCGATGCTCCCCGGATGGGTGAACGTTGTCACCGCCAGATGGTCGGGATCATCGGCGACCAGCGCGGCGCGGTCGATGCTCCACGAAAGCGCCTGCCGGACACCCGCCGCGCTGACAAAGGCTCGCTCGGTGGAGAAACCCAGGATGGTCACCCGGTCGCCGCGCAGCGCGGATGCGCCAGGCGCGGCCTCCGCCCCCAGCCGGACGAAGTCGGCCCCGCCAGCGGCAAAGACCTCGCCCGGATCGTCGGCGTAGGCGATCTCCACCCGGTTGATGTTGCCCGGCAAGGGGTCCGGCCAGAAGGGGTTGCGTTCCAGGATCAGGCGCTCGCCTGCTGTCCAGCCGGTCAGGACATAGGGGCCGCTGCTGGCCTGCATCGGCCAGGCGGCGGTGAAGGCGGCGAACTCGCGGGGGATGGGCCGGAACTCCGGCGCGGTCAGCAAACCGGGCAGGTAGGCCGCCGGGAAGGTCAGGTGCAACACCAGCGTGGTCGGGTCGGGCGCTTCCGCGCCGATCAGGGCGGCGACCTGCTCATCAGTGGTGAGCAGCGGGTTGGCCTGCATAGCGGCGTAGCAGCCGCGAATGATGAAGATGGCCGTGCTGGACGGTTTGGGCTTGAGTGGGTGGCAGGCGCGACGTAGCGCGGCGACAACATCATCGGCCACCACCGGCCGTAGGGCCTGGATCGCCCCCTCCTGGGCGTTGAAGCTTACCCAGGGGATATCCTCCCGCAGGCGGAAGGTCCAGGTCAGGCCGTCAGCGCTGACCGACCAGTCGCGGGCCAGGACGGGCGTCGCCTGGCGGGTGGCCGCATCGTAGCGGAACAGGCCGACGAACAGATTCTCCACCAGATCGCGGGCAGCGGAAGGGCCGGCGGGCAGCGCCTGCGGGTCTGGCAGGGGGATTCCCGCCGTCGCGCCGGAGATGGGCCGGGCGGCGACGCGCAAAGTCGCCCCCTCCTGCGCCCCGGCCTCCGCCGGGGCAAGCAGGCCGACCAGCGCGGCGAGCGCGATCACGGTACGGGCAACACGGGTCAGGGTTCCGGGCATCAGTCCGCTGTCCTCAGTACAGTCCGGCTACAGACAGGAGGGGCGGGCCTGTGCGGACGCCCGCCCCCCATCGATCCGGCGCGGAGTTTACCCGACTCCGCGCTGCCTGACAATGAAGCCGCAGGGAGGCCGGCTTCTGGCGCATTGCGGAGCGACGGGATACAATACTGACCGTCATAGACAGGTTTGGTAGAGTTTCTGGCGCCTGGGCTATTGCGTCATGCCTGCGTTCCCGGGAGCCATGCTGCGCTGCGTTCTTAGCGATCCTGACCAACCAGGGGCGATTATGTTCGAACTGCCAACCTTGGAAAGCCTCAATATGGGCGCGGCGCTCCCGGCGCTGGCGCTGGTGATCGGCACGATCGTATTGCTGGTGATCGAGCTGCTCTTGCCGCAGCGACGCCAGTGGTGGATTGCCTGGCTGGCCCTGCTCATCACGCTGATCAGCCTGGGGATCGCTCTGGTCAATTTTGATTTACGCGGGGAAGCCTTCGGCGGGATGCTCCGCGCCGATCCCTTCGCCAGTCTGGTCAATGTGACCGTCCTGACTGCCGCCGCGATCAGTATCCTGCTGGCGAATGATTATCTCAGGCGCGCCCAGATCGAACACCGTACGGAATACTACCTGTTGCTGTTGTTCACCACTTGGGGGATGATGCTGATGGGCGCGGCCAACGACCTGATCATCATCTTCATTGCCCTGGAACTGGTGAGCATCCCCCTGTATGTGTTGAGCGGCATCCGCCGGCCAGATCTGCTGAGCGAGGAAGCGGCGCTGAAGTACTTCCTGTTGGGCGCGTTTGCCAGCGGGTTCATCGTCTTCGGGATCGCCCTGATCTACGGCGCGACCGGCTCCACCCGCCTGCCTGCTGTCTGGCAGGCGGTGAGCGCCATTGTGGAGGGCGGCTCGTCAACAGTGTATCTGCTGTTGCTGGGCGTGGGGCTGGTTGCCGTCTCGCTGAGCTTCAAGGTAGCCGCCGTGCCCTTCCACATGTGGACGCCGGATGTCTACGAAGGAGCGCCCACACCGGTCACCGCGTTCATGAGCGTGGGGACCAAGACGGCCAGCTTTGCGGCGCTGCTGCGCGTCCTGCTGGTGGGGCTGCCCACGCTGGTCATAGCACAAGGTACACGGGCGGCCTGGGTGGACGCGCTGGCGGTCATGGCGGCGCTGACGATGATCCTGGGTAACCTGGCCGCGATCTGGCAGACCAACCTCAAGCGTCTGCTGGCCTATTCCTCCATCGCCCATGCGGGCTATGTGCTGGTAGCGGTGGCGGCGGCAGGGCATCCCGGGGTGGCCGATCGCGGCGTGCAGGCGGCACTGCTGTACCTGCTGGCCTACACTTTCACCAACCTGGGCGCTTTCGCCGTCGTGATTGCCGTGGAGCGCAACGATGGCAGCGGCGTTGAGCTGGAAAACTTCACCGGTCTGGGGCGGCAACATCCCCTGCTGGCCCTGTTGATGACCCTCTTCTTGCTCAGCCTGACCGGCATCCCGCTGACGGCGGGGTTTGTCGGGAAGTGGTACGTTTTCCTGAGCGCGGTGGACGCCGGGCTAGTCTGGCTGGCAGTGCTCGGCGTGGTGACCAGCGTGTTCGGGGCGTACTACTACCTGCGGGTGGTGGTAGCCATGTTCCTGCAGGAAGGGCCGGCCACGATAGCCACGCCGCGGCTGCCGCGCTCGTTGACTGTCGCCCTGGTCATTGCCATGCTGGGAACGCTGATCCTGGGCGTCTTCCCCGACCTGCTGGCCGGGGTATCCAGCGGGGTGACCCTGGCGCTGGGCGGCTGAGCACCGCGCCTGGCTGAAGCTCTCCCGGTAACTGGCCGGGACACTCACGCCGCCTCCGCGCTGGAAGCGGCGTGAGTGTCATTCTGGGGGAGCGCGATGGGGTCAAACAGGCACAGGTACCCGCCTGCCAGCGATCTGCCTGCCGCCCGGATTCAGGCCGTGCCGCCTGTTTGCCGCTCGTCCCCTGCCTCCCGGCCCACCACTGGCGACGCCGTCAGGCCAGTATAAGCGTTTGCGTGCTACAATGAAGTAGGTTGCCATAGGCATGATCGATTGCCTGACCGGCCATGCCCGTCATATGATGGTTGCGAAATAGCTTACGGGCAGAGTGGAGTACGAAAGCATGAGCAGTGAAAGCACCGCCGTCCTGCTGGTGGAAGATGATCCCGGCTATGCCCGCCTGATCGCGACGGCGCTGCGGCGCTCCCGCGGGCGGCAGTACGAGCTGGTGCATGTCGACTACCTCAGCGACGCCCTGGTGGAGATCAAACAGCGCACGTTTGACGCGGTGCTGCTGGACCTGACCCTGCCCGACGCACGGGGGCTGGAGACTTTCGCCCGCCTGCACAAGGCTGACCCGGAATTGCCGATTGTGGTGCTCAGCGGGCTGGATGACGAGCAGATCGCGCTCAGCGCCGTGCAGAATGGAGCGCAGGATTACCTGGTCAAGGGCCACACCGATATGCGCGCCCTGGCCCAATCGATCGCCTATGCCATCGAGCGCCAGCGTGTCCAGGCCGATCGCAACCGCCAGAATATGCGTCTGGCCATCCTACGCGATATTGACGAGGAACTAACCCGCCACCTGGACCTCGATTACGTCCTGACCATGGCCCTGGATACCGCCGTGCGCCTGAGCGTGGCCAGCGCTGGCCTGATCGGCCTGCTGCAGGATGAACACCTGCGGCTGGTCAGGGATATCAACTACAATGTCCCCGACCTGAAGGATGAGACGATTCTCACGCGCGGCGTGGTGGGCCGCGCCCTGCGGGAGCGCAAGCCCCAGCGTGTGCTGGATGTCAGCACCGACCCGGATTACCTGCCGCTGCTGCCCCAGACCCGCGCCCAGATCGCCATCCCGTTGCTGTCCCAGGATCGTCTGGTGGGCTTCTTGAACCTGGAAACCACCGATCCCAACCGCTTCACCGAGGAAACCTTTGATTTCCTCAAGCTGCTGGCCGCCCGGATCGCTACGGCGGTCGATAACGCCCGGCTGTATGAGAAGTCCCGCAGCCAGCTGGCCAAGCTCCAGGAGCTGTACAACCAGGTGCGCAACCTGGAGCAGATGAAGACGGACATGATCCGCATCGCCACGCACGACCTGCGCGCCCCGCTCAACAACATCATTGGCTTTGCCTACCTGCTACGCCGCGAACTGGACCCGGTTACCCAGCCGCAGGCGCTGGAATACCTCGACTTCATTGAGCGCTCCGCCGAACGGATGCAGAAGATCACGACCGATATCCTCTCCCTGGAGCGGCTGGACGAATCGGGCGCCCTGCGGACCGAACTACTGGATCTGCAGGCGCTGGTTGAGCAGGCCTACCGCGACTACCATGAACAGGCCCGCCGCAAGGAGCAACGCTTCGAGCTGGCGCTGGCCCCGGGGCCGGTGATGGTGCAGGGGGAGCCATCACTGCTGTATGAGGCCATCTCGAACCTGGTCGGTAATGCCATCAAATACACCCCGGCGGGTGGGGCCATACAGTTACAGGTGCAGCTCAATGGCGACAAAGCCCGCTTTGAGGTCGTCGATACCGGTTACGGCATCCCCGAAGATCAACAAAAGCGGTTGTTCCAGCCGTTCTTCCGGGCCAAGAGCAGCGAGGTTTCCGCGGTGGAAGGCACGGGGCTGGGGTTGCACCTGGTGCGCAACATCATCACCCGCCACAACGGGGAAATGGTGTTCAACAGCGTCTACGGCCAGGGCAGCACATTCGGGTTCACGCTGCCGCTGGCCTGATCCCCCGGTTGCCCGCCATGAGCGGCCATACTAGAATGAGGGGCAACTCGCCCGGTGTGAACCAGGAGCGCGTCCCATGCCCCCCGATGATGATCGCAGTATCCTCGAGGTTCGCCGTCACATCCCCTGGGAGGAAAACCCCTCGGAGCAGTGGGCCTACGCCCTGGAGCATATGGATCGCGGCGAGTGGGACAACGCCATCAGGCATTGCCGGCGGGCGATTGCCATCTGGCCGACCTACTTTGACGCCTGGCTGCTGCTGGGCGGGGCGCTGGAGGAGCAGGGCGATCATGACGAGGCGCTGGCCGCCGTCCAGCGGGCCAGCGAGATCGCCATCCTCGAACTGAGCCAGGCCTGGAACAACCTGGCCTCGCTGCACCTGATCCGCCAGGAATGGGAAGAAGCCCTGACGGTTGACCGCGTGCTGGATACGATTGATCCCAGCCGCCACGGCATCATCTGCTACCGCATGGCCGTCTGCTACACGCAGCTTGGCCAGCGCGATACCGCCCACCAATGGCTGCTGGAAGCGATCCGCTGCCGGCCCGACCTGCTCGACCGCGCCCTGGGGGAAAGCTGGCTGAAGCCTCACCATCGGGCGCTCCGGCGGCTCAAGGCGGCTGCCGGGCGATCGCCGACCGGCGTCAGCGAGGGCGACGCCGGCTAGCGTCCCGCGCCTTACCCACCGCTATCCCCACGCTTGCCCAACGTACCGCCGCCGCGCCAGTTCCGGCGGCCTGTTTTTTCCTGTACCCTGTAAGTGAAAGTAATCTTTTTGAGGAGGAGCAGGAGATGATGTGTCACTGGACGAAGCGCGTCGCCGTCCTGCTGGCCGGCGTGCTGGCGCTGGCGGGCTGCACTGGAGGTGGTACGCCGCCGATGCCGACCGGCACGATACCGGCGACGGAAACGCCGGTGACCGCCCCGGGGCCGACCAACACCCCCCTGAGCCTGGCTGCTTTGCGCGCCAGTCCGACGGCCACCCATACCGCCCTGCCTACCGCTACCCCGCCGCCAACGCTCACGCCTGTGCTATACACCCTGGTCCCAACGGTGGTGGACCTGGGCATCATCGCTACGCCCATCCCATCAGCCACCTTCACGCCCTCGCCCACCAGTACGCTGGTGCCGCCGGTGATCACGCGCTTTGCCACCGACACCATCGGCGTGGACGCTCTGGACCTGGCCCTGGGGCGGGAGGAAGTAACGCTGAACTGGCGGGTAGACAACCGTGCGCCGGGCACTAACCTGGTTTTTGAGCAAGTTTTCCCGGACGGTCGGACGTTCAATGTTGAGCGGCCCCGCCACTTTGTGGAAGTGCCCTCTGAAGGCAGCGGGAGCGTGATCCCGATCCTGCCCGGCGGCGACGCGACCGAGATTCGCCTCCAGTTGCGCGTGATCGCTATGAGCACCGGCGCGACGCTGGCCCGCGCGGAGCTGCGCGTGCCGGTGAATCCGCTGCCGCTGGGCGGCTTTGCCACAGCCAGCGGCGATGCCTGTTACCAGCCGCCCTATATCCCCAGCACCGGCGTCCAGGTCGGGGCGCGCGGCATCGTCAGCCAGCAGCTACCGGCCGGCCTGCCCATGACCGCCATCAGCGGCGTGGGCGGACGTGTGGTAGGCTACCTGCCGCGCGGGGAGACGTTCGTCGTACTGGAAGGGCCGTTCTGTTACCGCGCGCCGGGCAGCAGCGAAAGCCACCGCCAGTGGCGCGTACGCGTAGAGCGCTCCGGGCTGGAGGGCTGGATTCACGAATACAGCGGGACGTTCACCGATTACCGCCTGTACTTCGGCGTGTTCCGCGGCTACCGCATCTACGACCCGGCGCAGTGCTACAGCGCACCGTTCCTGCCCGATCGCGGCATCCGCGTGGGCTTCGGCGCACGGCTTTCCGACACGATGCAGTACGGCCTGAGCCTGATGGGCGATACAGCGGATAAGCCTGGCGGCAGCCAGACTACCGGCAGTCTGCAGGCGGGCGAAACCTTCACCGTGATCGAAGGGCCTTACTGCCTGCGCATCGAACCGGCCACCCAGGAGACGCTCGGCCACCGCCAGTGGAAGGTGCGCTCTGAGGTCAGCGGCGTTACCGGCTGGGTTTACGAGTATTCCGACGAGCGCCTGTCATACATCGTCCCGGTGGGCGAAGCGCCGAGCGGCCTGGTGATCCACGCCTTTGATGTGCAGCCGCGCACAGTGGCCGCGGGCGGGCCGCTGACGCTCACCTGGGATGTCAGCGGCGTCAACGGCGTCAGCCTGTGGATGTGGCATGAGGCGCTGCCCGCCCGTCGCGTCTCCCTGAGCGGAACGGGCGCCCTGCTGCCGCTCTCCGGCTCGCTGACAATCAGCGCCCCGACGGAAGTCACTTCCGCCCGTTTCACGATCTTCGGGCAGGATGGGACCGGCCAGGAGGGCATCCCGGTGACGATCACCTGCACCTACCCCTGGTTTGCCGCAGGGGAACGGCAGACTTTTTGCCCCAACGCGCCAGCCCGCCTTGCCCAGGCCGCTTACCAGCCGTTTGAGCGCGGCCTGATGATCTGGTTCGAGGGGCGGATCTGGTGGCTGGACGCCAGCGGCAATGGCCGCATCGATCCGGACCGCTGGGCAGGCGGCGATGTCGTCTACAGCGAGACGCCGCCGCAGGGGTTGTTCCAGCCGATCCGGGGCTTTGGCACGCTGTGGGTCGGCGATCCCGGCGTGCGGAATGCACTGGGCTGGGCCACCGCCCCGGAGCAGGGCTATACCATCCAGGTGCAGGAGACCAACGACTTCGCCCGGCCAGGCCAGCGCGGTTCCTACTACGCTTCCGAGGTCGTGCTGACGCTGCCGGATGGCCGTGTGCTCTCGTTGACGCGCATCGGCGCCACGCTCCGCCAGCGCTAACCCGCATTCCGGCAGGCCGGGCACGCCTTCCTGCCCGGCCTGTTTTCGTTTGCCACACTATCGCTTGTAGCTACCCGCCTTCTGATGGTATACATTGGGGGCATGGCGGCCCTGCCGGGGCCAGCCGATCGTTCAGCGCCCGCCGCTTCCCGGCGGCCAGCCGCAAGGGGGTCCGATGATGTCCTCAGGCGTAACCCTTCCCTCCGGCCACACCCGCATCGATAGCGCGGAGATGCGCAATATCGTCAAGCGTTTCCCCGGCGTCCTGGCTAACGACCATGTCAACTTCGATGTCAAGGCGGGCGAGATTCACGCCCTGCTGGGCGAAAACGGCGCGGGCAAAAGCACGCTGATGAAAATCCTCTACGGTCTCTACCACCCGGACGAGGGCGAGATTCTGATCAACGGCCGGCCCGTGCGGCTGGAATCGCCTTCGGATGCGCTGGCGCAGGGCATCGGCATGATCCACCAGCACTTCATGCTCGTCCAGACGCTGACCGTCGCCGAGAATGTAGCTCTGGGGATGCAGCCGGCGGGGACAGTGCTCAACCTGGCGGAGGTGCGGGAGCGCCTGCTGGAGCTTTCCGCGATCTACGGGCTGAAGGTTAACCCGGATGCCTACATCTGGCAGCTTTCCGTAGGGGAGCAGCAGCGGGTGGAGATCATCAAGGCGCTCTACCGAGGCGGGGCGCTGATCATCCTCGATGAGCCGACCGCCGTGCTGACCCCGCAGGAGGTTGACGAGCTATTCAGTACGCTGCGCCAGATGCGCGACCAGGGCCACGCCCTGATCTTCATCTCCCACAAGCTGTATGAGGTGCAGGCGCTATGCGACCGGATCACGGTCATGCGCGACGGACGGGTGGTGGATACCGTGCCCAACAACGGGATCGAGCAGCGCACCCTGGCGCGGATGATGGTCGGGCGCGATGTCAAGCTCCAGCCCGACCGACCGGAAGTCCAGCCGGGTGAGGTGCGCCTGGCGCTGGAGAATCTGACCGTGCTCAGCGACCAGGGCCTGCCCGCTCTGCAAGGTGTTTCCCTGAACGTCCGCGCCGGGGAGATCGTCGGCATCGCTGGCGTTTCTGGCAACGGGCAGCGCGAGCTGGCGGAATCGATCGCCGGGCTGCGGCCGGTCAGCGGCGGGGCGATTCGCCTGGCCGGACGCGAGATCAGCCACGCTCCGGTCAGCGAACGGCTGGCCGCCGGGCTTTCGTTCATCCCGGAGGAGCGCAACCGGCACGGCACGATCAGCGTCTTCACGGTGGCGGAAAACCTGATCCTGCAAACCCACGCCAGCGAGCCGTTCGCGCGCGGCATCTTCCTCGATTTCGGCGCGATCGCCGCCCACACGCGCGGGCTGATCAACCGCTTCAACATCAAGACGCCTTCAGCGGAAACGCCGGTCAAGAATCTCTCCGGCGGCAACGTGCAGAAGCTGATCCTGGCCCGCGAGCTTTCCCGCCAGCCGGTCGTCCTGATCGCCTCCCAGCCGACGCGCGGCGTGGACATCAGCGCCACGGAATACATCCGCCAGGTGCTGATGGAGCAGCGCAGCGCCGGCGTGGCCATCCTGCTGATCTCGGAAGACCTGGACGAGATCATGGCCCTCTCCGACCGGATTGTGGTGCTCTACGAAGGGCAGATCATGGGCGAGCTGGCCCGCGAGGAAGCCGACGTGGAGACGCTGGGGCTGATGATGGCTGGCTCCACGCTGGAGCAGGCGCGGGCGCACGCCGGGGCGTGGGGGGATATCTAGCGTCGATCTAGCTAGACAGCCAAGTCAAACGGCAGATCACTGATGTCTCTTAGCCGCTTTCCCTCAATCATGGTACAAAGCATATCCCATTGATCTTCAGTATGGGCCTCCCTTACTGCCTGGCTTAGTTCTGGAAGCGCAAAATGATATACGCAGTCCAAGTCACCTGTGCCAAGCGCAAGAGTAGCAATTCGCGTTGGAAGCGGTTCAGCCGTTACAGCAACAACATGGGGCAGATGGCCCTTGCGATTACGAATCAGGTTGAGAGCTTCCGTGCGTGTGTTTTGTGACCGATCACTGCGTATTGTCCATTTGCACGAGATACTGGCATGCAGAATAGGAAAAGGTTGCTGTCGGTTGCCTTCTCGAAGCGGAGTCAGTCTAACAATGCTTACTGAATTGTCTACAAGTGCTTGTCTGGCATTGATTTCCTCATCTGAAACAGGATACCTAGCAACAACAATGTCTGGGGTAACAATATAGTCACTTCCTAGAACTGAGGCCAATTCCTTGTTTTTCTTCAGAATGGACGCGACATTAGCTAGATGTTCATACTGTTCAAAGCTAGAAATCTCAGTATCGGTTTTGTACAGCCAACGCCCCGGCCGTAAATGAGAAAGACACTGAAAGACTTGTTCAAGGAAGAGGCAAGTCGCTTTCTCAAAAAGCTTTCCTACCCCTTGTTCAGATAATTCTGTCTCATTCGATTTGAGATTCAATTGCTCGATAATGTTCCAAGCGATTCTGATGCTGTTAGCATTATCTCCATCGGCGAAATTGGGATATTTACCCCTCTTCTTACTGACTCTGATTCGGATAATCTCGTTACCAATTTGCTGGTGATACCTTTGGCGCAGATCATTTATAATCATTGCTATTCCGTCTTACCATCGGCTTATAAAAACCAATGACAAATTCCTCATGCATTCTCTGTTGAATCTGAGAATTGCTGTCTATAATCGCGCTTGCCGGTAACATGCGGCGATTGCGATCCAGATTCCTTACGCCAATGGCAGGAACTTCAAATCCAATATGCTTGCCAATCTCTGCTAGACAGAGATCAATTTGTGTGTCAATTTCTCTAATTACAGAAGTACCTACGACCACTATTGCTGCTTTTCCAGGGCGTAGAACACGGAACATCTCTTTCAATACAAGGGTCATTTCCGAATAGTACCGATGAACAGCTTGTGCTTTTTTTATGTCAAGTTGGCTGATGCTACGCACCACTTGGCGGGCAGCATCAGGCAAATCAAGAAGCCTTGCACCAGAGACGGCTTCCCCGCCAATGTACGCTCTACGTTTGTCTCCAAGCTCCTGAATTGAGTAGCCCAGCCAAACCAACGAGAACTTGTGGGCACGCATATAGTCTATAGCATTTGATATATAAGGTGGTGAGGTCACAATCAAATCCACTGTCTTATCGTCGAGCGGCAACTGCTGTGCATCGGCATACTGTATTCTTGGAGGAATTGTACTCGGTGTATATTGAATGAATCCCGACAAATTACGCTGTAACCGCTTCTCGAACTCCTCTATAGGTGAACGCAACGTCTTAGTCAGCAGCCTAACGCGTCGTGAATTGCTGCTACAAGCGTCTCCCACAATGACCTCTCCAGCCTTGGACAAAACTACCTTTGCTCTGTGGGGACGAGTGTGTGCCAGGTCAAATGCTAGAGACACACCTCCCGATTTCGTTATGATGATGCTTGAAAGAACTATTGAGAAGAAATCTCTAAGTTCAGGCTCAGCTAATTTCTCTATCTGAATCACCAAAGCAATAAGTTCAAGTTGGGTGGCAGGCGCAAACCAATAGTCAACAAACTCTCTTGTTTTGGCATCAAATCGCGTGGCTAATTTGTCCAAAAGCATTTCTGGATCATTCAGGGTCAACGACGCTTGGCGAACAATTCGCTGACCGATCTCCTTGATTCGTTCAATTTCTAACCATGTTGTCTTTACTTTGGAAAGACGGACAGCTAAAGGATCAATATCAAAGCCGATCGACTCTCGCCCAGCCAACAGGGCTTCAACCACTGTTGTTCCTGACCCCATCATTGGATCAAGAACAACATCGCCAGGCTTTGTAAGTCCTTCAATGAACTTTCGAGGTAACTGAGGAGGGAATTTGGCAGGAAAAGCATGAAAGTTATGTGATGCATAATTACTGACCTGATCGTGGAAATCCAGGTCGCTTTTCAACAGGTTGATTAGCATCTCACGATACTCTAGCCCCAAAGTTATTGCTACTTTGCTTTGCATTTCTTTCGGCATATTTCAGCTTTTCTCAGTGTATTCAGCCGGAATTATACCAGACTCGGGCCAGCAGGCGAAACTAATGTTCGCCTATTCCGTGGTATTCACATGAACGTATGCCGAATTCCGTTGGGATTATCAGCAAGGCCACGATAGAGGATTACATGTGAAATGTTCTTTACCCCCGCCAGGCGGCCAGCGCCAGTAGCGCCCAGCCGGCCACGAACGCCGCCCCACCTAGCGGCGCCACCGCGCCCAGCCAGCGCAGCCCGGTCAGGCTGAGGGCGTACAGGCTGCCGGAGAACAGAATCACCCCGGCCACAAACAGCCACCCCGCCCAGGGCAACAGCGGGCTGTTCCAGCGCGTGGCCGCCCAGGCCACGGCCAGCAGCGCCAGCGCATGCGCCATGTGGTAGCGGTTGGCCGTCTCATACGGCCCCTGCAGATCGGGGTGAGCGGCGAAGTGCGCCGCCAGCCCGTGCGATCCGAAGGCGCCCAGCGCCACCGCCAGCCCGCCCAGAACCGCCGCTATCACCGTGAAAGTCCGTTCCACCGCCGCGCTCCTGAGTGCTCCGCTGCCGTACCTTTGCCCGGCGATTGTAACCCGCCGCCTGCAGCAGCCCAAATCGCGGGCGGCAGCACCGCGCAGCCCGGCGCATCCTGACATTTTTTATGAGAAATTTAGGCCCGGTGGATTGCATGGTACGCGCTACCAGACCATAATGAAATCAGAGGAAGGACCGGATTCTGCCTTGGAGACTACGTATTATTTAACGGTAGTGCTAAGTACCGGGCAGGCACCCATGAACGAGGTCCTCAAAGTACGCATCCTCTTTATCGCTGATGACCCCGAAAGCGGGCACCTGTGGACGCATCTCCTGCAGGCGAAGGATTACGAGACCACCCTTCTCCATTCCGCACAGGAAGCGCTGGACTGGTGGGGCGGGCAGGCCAGCGAGATGATCATCGTGGACGTGTGCGGGCCGTACCAGGGCGGGATCGAGATCGTGCGCGCGCTGCGCACGGTCGCCGCCGCGCCCATCCTGCTGCTCCTGAGCGACTACAGCGAGGCGCACGCGCTGGAAGCCTACCAGGCCGGGGCCAGTGAGTGCGTCGGCAAGCCGCTGGACCCGCGCCTGTTCCTGGCCAAGGTGCGGGTGTGGGTGGCACGTTCGTGGCAGGCTCCGGCGGAGGCGCTGGATCCGCTGCAGATCGGCCCGCTGCGGCTGGATACCCGCCAGCGCCAGCTGGTGACGCCGAACGGGACAACGGTCAGGCTGACCAACCTGGAACTGCGATTACTGCACCTGCTGGTGGCCCACGCCGGGCAGGTGCTGCCAACCAGCATGATCATCGACCGGGTATGGGGCTATATGGGCGGGGCGGATAGCACGCTGGTGAAGAACGTGGTGTACCGCCTGCGCCGCAAGATCGAGCCGAACCCGGCCCAGCCCCGGCACATCGTGGCTGTGGCGGGCGAGGGCTACACCTTCTACCCCTAGCGCCCGGCCCGCCCCGCGCAATTCCAACAGCGCTCAAACCGATTTCTATCCATACGGTGGCGCCCGCAGTCGGATTGCGACTGCGGGCGCGATTCCTGCGACCCGGCGGTGTTATTTGAACACCGGCTTTGCGACTGCCGTGTTGTACTTTATCTTTGCCACATTATCTGTTGACTTTTCATGGCTCATACGGAGGACCTATCATGAAGCAAAGGCAGCGGTTCAATCGATTTTGGACATTGGTGATTGCAGCTCTTCTGTTGTTCTCGGCCTATGTCGTACTGGCGGACAACGTCCAAAACGATGTTGTAGTTGGTGGCAACGACACCTTCATACTCGGCGGCTCAACAACTGTGAATTACAGAATCACCGCGAACAGCGGCGACGGGCAAACCGGCTGCAATGCAAGTGACGGCTCCCCGGCCACAGTCACAATCAACGTTCCTCAAGGGGTTACGGCCAATCCAAATCCCCTCACTTTTACGGCGTGCGGTGTGTATGTGCCAACTGTGTTTACATCCACTGTTACAGGCAACTTTGAGATTACTGTCTCAGTGAGTGACAGTGGTACTGGCACCTACAATACTAACCCCGCTAAGTTCACCCTGCACGTCCTCGCCCCACCCGACTCCACCCCGCCCGTGATCACGCCCAGCATCAGCGGCACCCTCGGCAATAACGGCTGGTATACGAGCGATGTGACCGTGAGCTGGACTGTTGTCGATAACGAGTCGCCAATTACCTCTACCTCCGGCTGCGGCTCAACGACCATCACCACCGACACAACCGGCACCACCCTGACCTGCACTGCGACCAGCGCCGGCGGGACAAGCTCGCAGTCGGTCACGATCAAGCGCGATGCGACCCCGCCGACAATCAGCGGGGTAGCAGCGCCTGCGCCTGTTGGCGGCTGGAACAACACCGACGTGACCGTGTCCTTTACGTGTGCGGACAACCTGTCAGGCGTTGCCTCCTGTGGCCCGAATGTGACCCTGAGTAGCGAAGGCGCGGGGCAGTCTGCAACGGGCACGGCAGTTGACAACGCGGGCAACAGCGCCTCAGCGACCGTGTCCAACATCAACATCGACAAGACTGCGCCAGTGATCACTCCCACTGTCAATGGCACGCTCGGCAACAATGGCTGGTATACGAGTGATGTGGCTGTAAGCTGGTCGTACACTGACATTTCGCCCGTAACTGCTTCCGGCTGCGAGTCAACAACCATCAGTGCCGACACAACTGGCACCACCCTGACCTGCACCGCGACCAGCGCCGGCGGGACAAGCTCGCAGTCGGTCACGATCAAGCGCGATGCAACCGCGCCGACAATCAGCGGGTCGCGTTCGCCGGGTGCAAACGCCTACGGCTGGAACAACTCGGATGTGACGGTCTCCTTCACGTGCAATGATGGGACGTCAGGCGTGGCTTCCTGCACGGGAGGTACAACACTCACCGGCGAAGGTGCAGGGCAGTTTGTCACTGGAACAGCCGTTGACAACGCCGGTAACAGCGCCTCAGCGACCGTCTCCAACATCAACATCGATAAGACCGCGCCGACGATCAGCGGGTCGCGTTTGCCAGTTGCAAATAGCTACGGCTGGAACAACTCGGATGTGACGGTGTCGTTCGAGTGCAATGATAATTTGTCAGGCGTGGTAGATTGTGGCCTCGACGAAGTACTAAGTAGCGAAGGGGCAGATCAATTTGTAGCACGTACAATCTATGACAAGGCAGGCAACAGCGCCTCGGAGACTGTCTCCGGCATCAACATCGACAAGACCGCGCCGACGATCAGCGCTGCACCGACCACATCCCCCAACAGCAACGGCTGGTACAACACGAACGTCACCATTCACTTCACGTGCAGTGATGCCTTGTCTGGCACTGCCTCCTGCCCTGCTGATATCACACTGGGCGCAATCGAGGGGAATAATCTCAGTGCATCCGGCACAACATATGACAAGGCAGGCAACAGCGCTTCAGCCTCGGTGAGCGGCATCAAGATCGACAAGACCGCACCGACGATCATCGCTTCGCTGGATGGTACAGCAGGCAACAACGGCTGGTATGTCAGCGAAGTGGAGGTGAGCTTCACCTGTGGCGACAACCTGTCCGGTGTGGTCGAGTGCCCTGCCGCGGTGACCCTGGGCGAAGGGGAGAATCAGTCGGTCAGCAAGACGATTGAGGATGTGGCGGGCAACAGCGCTTCGGTGACGGTTGAAGATATCGACGTTGACCTGACCGCGCCGACAATCGAGGCTTCGCTGGATGGTACAGCAGGCAACAACGGCTGGTATGTCAGCGAAGTGGAGGTGAGCTTCACCTGTGGCGACAACCTGTCCGGTGTGGTCGAGTGTCCTGCCGCGGTGACCCTGGGCGAAGGGGAGAATCAGTCGGTCAGCAAGACGATTGAGGATGTGGCGGGCAACAGCGCTTCGGTGACGGTTGAAGATATCGACGTTGACCTGACCGCGCCGACAATCGAGGCTTCGCTGGATG
>JAIOAT010000007.1:66280-128660 GCA_019873685.1 Chloroflexota bacterium | reverse complement strand
TGGGGTGGGGGTGGAACAGGTTTCTGGAGCCGTTTATCTTCCTGAGCACGCCGAGTCTGTTTCCGGTCTCGGTGGGCCTGAACTTCTTCAAGGACGAGTACGGCGCAGTTTACTATGATCGGCTGATAGCGGCCTCGGTGCTGAGCATGACGCCGATGCTGGTGATCTTCTTCCTGGCGCAACGCTACTTCATTGAGGGCATCCAGCTTACGGGGTTGAAGGGGTAAGACGAAGCGGGATTGTTGCCTGGGGGTGTCCGGCTAGGGTTCTTTGCCCGGTGCGTGGTAGCTACGGCTATTATCCATCAGCGCCGGCCGCCGGCAGATTCATTGACACTGCCGTGTTTCCGAGGATAATCAACGGGGTAGCTTTATTATCCTGGTGAATATACAGGATGGTTCTGCAACAGGCCTCTTGACCTCAACTGGCAGGCGATCTGATCACATGTCCGAATCCCCCTCAGGCTTTCCCGCGGAAACCTCAATCGAGGCGCCTTCAGTCCACCGGGAGCGCCGGCGGCGCAAGCGCACGTTCTGGCAGCGCCTCCTGCGGCGCGTGCGCCATACCTCATGGGGGCTGGTCTTCCTGACAGCCCTGGTGGTACTGGCTGTGTTGGCTGTCGGCGTCCTGGTGGTGGTGACCAACGCCCGCAACAAAGTTGAGGATTCCTGGCAGAGCCTGAGCCGGGTAATCGGCACAATCAACCAGAAACCCGGAACCGAGCTGACGCTGGCAGATTTTGAGCGGTTGCAGACCGGAGTAGATGATCTGCTCAATGCGTTGCAGAATGCTACCGCCCAAACGTCGTTCCTCCGTTTTGCGGCGGGTCTGAATGAGGAATGGGCGCAGACCTTCCTGTTGCTGGATGCCGCCCAGGAACTCGGCCAGGCGGCCAGCACCATTCTTGCTGGCGTCGAGCCTACGCTGTTCTTCCTCACTGGCGGCGAATCGGCGGAAAGCATGACCATCCAGGTTTCCGCCGGGGAACGCATCGTGGAGCAACTGCGGCTGGGCCAGGGGCAGTTTGTCAGCGCGCAGCAGCACCTGCACCGGGTCAGGGAAATCCTGGCGCAATTCTCCGACGTGTCATCGGTCACATGGCTGAGCACGGTCCGCAACCTGGGAGCTTATACCAGCCAGCTTGAAAACCTGAATGCCATCCTCCTGAATGGGCCGGGATTGCTCACCCGTGCACTGGGTCTGGATGCGGCTCGCAATTACCTGGTGCTGGCCCAGAATAGCGATGAAATCCGGCCTGCTGGCGGGTATATCAGTACCTATGGCTGGCTGGAAGTCCGCAACGCGCGCATCATTGACTATGATTACAGCCCGACAACCGAACGCTCGCCGATCCCGCCCTCTGAACGGACGGTGACGGAATTCGCCGTTCCAGCCTGGTGGTTGCAGTATGAATCGCCGATCTATGCGGCCTGGGACGGTAGCTGGTCGCCGGACTTCCCCACCACGGCAGAGATGGCTGCCTGGTACTATGACAGCGGACGCAATCCCCATGCACCGGTCAATGGGGTCATTGCCATTGACACCGTGGGGTTTGAATACATCCTGGAAGGGCTGGGCACGGTGGTTGTGCCGGGCTACCAGGAGATCGTCACCGCTGAGAACTTCCGGGAGATGGTCTACAAGATCCGTGCGGAGGGCGCGGCAGACCTGGAACATAAGCGATTCCTGGCCGCGCTCTACCGGCAGATTCTGGGGGATTGGCAGCGGGTCGATCGCACACGTGGCGTGGAACTGGTCGGGGCGGTCCTGCGGGCGCTGCAGGAAAAGCATATTATGCTCTACTTCCGGGACGATGCGGCGCTCAACCAGGCCGTAGATATTCTGGGCTGGTCAGGACGCCAGCAGCCGGCCATCGAGCATGATTATGTGCTGGTTGCGGATGCCAATATTGGGGCCAGCAAGATCGGCCAGTCTGTTGTGCGCCATCTCACCTATGACGCCAATATCCAGGCGGATGGCGCTGTCGCCGGTCGGCTGACTGTCTCCTACGACTATTTCGCGACGGTTGCGGAGAGCGACCCGGCCATCGTCAACGGCCACTATCTGGATATTGATTACGACAATCTGCTACAGGTCTTTGTCCCGGCCAGCAGCACGCTGATTGGCACCGACAATGTTGACTACGAGGTGGTCACCAGTCGCGGTGACGCGCATACAGCCTTTGTGGTCAAGACCCATGTGGCCTACAACAGCGGCGAGCGTTTTCAATTCCTCTATAACACCCCGCCCGTTGTTCGCACGGATGGGCCGTACCGGCACTATCGCCTGTTGATCCAGAAACAACCCGGCACACGGGGTGAAGCGATTAGCGTACAGGTGACGTTGCCGCCGGGAGCGCGCATGGTCAGCGCGTCACCCGAGGTGCTGGCCAGTTACGAGCTGGAGCGGCAGATTCTGGAGTTCCGCGTCACTCTGGAAACCGACCGCTGGATTGAGGTGTACTACACCACCAACTGAGCAGGCGCTGGAGGGGAAGCCCCGTTTGCTCATGGATTAGCGGTGCCGCCAATCTGGTTATTCCTTTTGCCTGTATGATACATAACTGCCCCGAATGACCGTTGAAATGCCGTAGCCGAATTGACTATTCTTCAATTTGCATTATTCTCTATAGATTAGTGTAGATAGCATCTCTCTGTATCTGCTGATCACCATATTCATTTGTTGTTCCGGTTGTTGCCTCATCGGGGCTGCTTACCTCATAGGGGGGGGTATGCTTCACGGTCATCGCGTCAATCAGGCTTTATTCGCCATTCTGCTCGACATCCTGAGTCTGCTGGTTGCCATGCTGGTTTCGCAGCACCTGCGTAACACGTTCTCGTTCAGTTTTTCGGTTGCAGCGCCGGAGAAGTTTCCGCTGCTCCTGGTCATCGGCGTTCTGATCATCTGGAATGTCTTTTTCGTCATGTTTTCGGTCCATGTGCCGGACAAGAACTACCGTCTGATCGTCGAAGTGGAGCGCCTGTTGCTGGCATGCTTCTTCGCCATGCTAACCCTGGCAGGCACGCTGTACTTTACTTACAGGGAAATCTCCCGTCTGTTGGTTATCTACTTCTTTCTCACCAGTACAGGGCTGATGCTGGGCTGGCGCCTGCTGGTTCATTATGCGGGACGGCTACTTCGTTACACCAGGCCTGTGCGCAGGCGGCCGGTGATCATCATCGGTTCTTCCGAAATCGCCATGCAGGTCGCCGAGCATATTCGGGAGTACGCCTGGGCAGGGCTTGACCTGCGCGGACTGGTGGATGACCCCCCACCCAAGGTTGAGACGACACTGTCCATCTTGGGCAGCCTCGCTGATCTCCGCCGTGTGGTCCTCGATCATGGCATTGAGGAGGTCATCATTGCCCTGCGGGATCAGTCGTACGACAAGATCAACGGGATTGTGGCCACCCTGCATGAACTCCCGGTGCGGGTGCGGGTGGTGCCGTGCTACTTCAGCCTGGCTCTGTTCCGGGCCACTGTTGAGGACTTCGGCGGCATGCCGCTGATCAACCTCCGCGATCCGGCGCTGAGCTGGGGGCAGCGCCTGGTCAAGCGCATCTTTGACCTGGTCGTGGGCAGTCTGGTTGGCCTGTGCAGTCTCCCGGTGATGGCGCTGGTAGCCATCGCCATCAAGCTTGATTCGCCGGGGCCGGTTTTGTTCAAGCAGGAACGAATAGGCGAGAACGGCAAACCGTTCATCATGTACAAGTTTCGTTCGATGTACGTGGATGCTGAGAAGCGGCAGGCCGAGGTTATACGCCAGGACGAAAACGGCCACATCCTGCACAAGTCGCCAGATGATCCGCGAGTGACGCGCGTGGGTCGGTTCATCCGCCGCGCCAGTCTGGACGAGCTTCCTCAGATCTTCAATGTGCTCAAAGGGGAGATGAGTCTGGTTGGCCCGCGGCCTGAGCTGCCCTGGCTGGTGGAAAAATACGAGAGCTGGCAGCGTAAGCGCTTTGCTGTGCCGCAGGGTATTACCGGCTGGTGGCAGGTCAACGGCCGCAGCAACAAGCCGATGCACCTGAGCACTGAGGATGACCTGTACTACATTCAGAATTACTCCCTGCTGCTCGACATCGTGATTCTCTGGAAGACTCTGATGGCGGTGCTCAAGCGGCGCGGCGCGTTCTGAACGAAAAGAAGAGCCGGTACTGCGCGTGCCTGCTATGATGCGCGATACCGGCTCTTGCTGTTCAGGTAGTGACCTTACTCCGTTCGGGTCTTCTGAGCTACTGGTTGCTGGCGCTGTTTGCCGTTGGCGCTGGGCGAAGAGGTGTCGCTGCTGTAGTAATAGTAGTAGTACCCATAGCTATAGCCTGCCTCGCGCAGGTTGACCTGGTTGAGCACGATGCCCTTGATTTCGACGTTCAGTTGGGCAAACTGCTCTTTGGCCTGCTGTACATCGCGCCGCCGTGTACGGCCAGCTTCAACAACCAGCAGCACGGTTGCCCCGGTTGCCGCGGCCAGGGCCACGCTATCCGAGACCGCCAGAGCGGGCGGGGCGTCGAAGATCACGACATCCACATTGTTGGCGGAGAGGAAGGCTTCGTACCAGCGGCGCATCAACGCGGAGCCAAGCACTTCGGTAGGGTTGGAGGGAGTAAAACCGCTGGGGATGATCCGCAGGCCGTTCACCTGTGTATCCTGCAGACACTCTTCACAGGCCGAGGCGCTGGGGAAGATCTCGTCCAGGGTGGCGGATTCTTTTTCCAGCGGCTTGGCAGCCAGCAGGGTGGTCAGCCCGGTGCGGTTGGAGATCTCAAAGATATGGTGCAGCTTGGGACGGCGCAGGTCGGCGTCCACCAGCAGGACGCGCAGGCCGGCTGTGGCCATGACAACGGCAAGGTTGGCAGCGGTGATGCTCTTACCCTCCTGCGGGCCAACGCTGGTGATGATGTAGGCCTGTTTTCTAGCGGAGCCTGCAGAGAACAACAGGTTGGTGCGCAGGGTGCGGTAGCTCTCAGCGATGGCCGAGCCGGGGTCATGCACGGTGATCAGGCGGCTGGGGTAATCATCATTTTTCTTGCCAAAGCGGGCGATAGTCCCCAGTACGGGCAGCCCTACCGCCTGCAGAACCTGATCCGGGACGCGCAACGTGTCATCCAGATATTCGATGACCAGGATGGTTACCCAGGCGATACCCAGGCCAACAATGCCGCCGACCAGGGTGATCACCGCCACGCTCATGCCGCTCGGTTCTGTGGGGATGCGGGCGCGCTCGACGATGTCAAGCGAGTTGGTGCGTTGTTGCAGGGCAGCAACCGTGGCGGAAAACTCTGCCAGGTTGCTGGACGCCTGGTTGATCTGTTGCATCAGGGTATCCCGCCGAACCTGAAGCAGGTTGCGCTCCCCCTGAGTCTGGGCGTTGGCGATCTGGGAGTCGACCAGCTGGAGCTGGGCGCGGGCGTCCTGAAGCTGAATGTTGAGTTTTTCGATTTCCGCGTTGGCCAGTTCAAGCTGGCTCTGCTGGGCGGGAGTCAGGTTGGACGGGCTATTGAGGATCAGCTGCCGGGCGATCTCGTTGGCGAGGTCAGCAGCCAGCACCGGATCCGTGTACTCGACGCTGAGCACCAGCATGGAGGTGTTGGCCAGGACGCGCGTATCCACCATCTCGCTGAGGTCCTTGGGGGTCAGGGGGAACTGGCCCGCCTGGATGGCCGCCTCAAGGATTTCGTAAGTCTTGGCCAGCACGGCGTAGTTTTGAGCCAGGTCCACGCCGGTGCGAATATCAGCGGAGTCAGGATTGGGCGACTGGATGAACCCGCCGACGGAGATCATCGTCTCAGCGCGGTAGACATCCGGTCGTGTGCTGCTGACTACATAGGCTACGCCTGCGCCCAGCACAGCTGCGACGACAAAGAGCCATAGCCACTTGCGTACCAGCCTTACATAGTCGGCGAATTCCATGATGAGTTGCCATTCCCCCTTTGTATGCAAGCGCAGTTCTGCACTATACTGTGTTTGGGACGCTTATAGTTTGGGCAATTCGCACAAAACACCGCGTTATCCGGGTTTGGAGACCGAAAAGTCGTTTGCCTTGATTGCAGACGGGGACTATTATACTGATGTTTAGAGAAATACCACTTAAACTTCCGCACAGGTTTCATGTTAGCTTCATCATTCCTCTCAATCCTGTGAGTGCGCTGGGTACGGGCCTGTCTCGCCAAGAGCTTGTAAGGAGTCTGTGATGAACCGTCGTTTTCATCTTGTCCTTGTGGGTCTGCTGGCGCTGCCGCTGGTTCTGGCAGGGCTGCCCGGCTGGACCGTTGTATCGGCTCAGGGCAACCAGCCGCGCAACTGCCCGCAGCTGGTTCGCGCGGCTGAGGATGATCTGGCCCTGAATTGCGCTAACCTGACCGGGAATACCGCCTGTTACGGGTACCAGGAGGTAGTCGCTCGTTTTGCAGCCGACCCGGCCCATCCGGTCGATGAGGATTTCCTGCCCGGTTCGTGGGTTGTGCTGCAGGATTACAGCAGCTTCAGCGCCGCAGCGATGGATGTCGCCAAGGCGGTATGGGGGCTGGCCGCGCTGAATGTGCAGGCGAATATCCCGCGCGGGCTGGCTGAGGAATTGCCGGTTGACCCGAGTGTATTGTTCCTGCTCTTTGGCGAGGCAACCGTAGAGAGCGCTGTGCCGGAAGATGCGCTTTATGTTCCGACGGAGGCGCTCCTCCCGGTCACGGTTGAGACCGAGACGGCTGTCAAGGCCGCGCCCGACACGGCGGCGGAAACGCTCGGTTCCGCAGCCGCTGGCTTGACCCTGTATGCGGACGGAATCAGCCCGGACGGGGAATGGGTGCGCGTGGCTTTTGAGATGCAGGCAGGCTGGGTCCCGCTGGGCGATCTGTTCGCTGTCGATGTGACCGGGTTGCCGGAGATCGGCCCGGACAGCCTCAGCCCGATGCAATCGTTCTACCTGCGCACCGGCTCCGGCGCGCCGCAGTGCAACCAGGCGACCCCAGCCGGGCTGTTGATGCAGGCGCCAGCTGGCGTCCGCGCCGACCTGATCCTCGATGGCGTGCCGCTGCGGCTGAACTCGGCGACCGTCTTCGCGCGGATTCTCCCCGGCGATGTGCTCAAGTTCCAGGTCATCAGCGGCTTCTTGACGCTGTATCCGGATACGCCCAATGAGGTGATCATCCCGGCGGGCTTCTCTTATTCCGCCTGCCAGCTCACGCCGCCAGACCTGCTTGATGGCTGGGACGACGACCCGAACGACCAGATCGCTTTCTGCGAGGGCGGCCTGCCCGTGCCCTTCAGCAACCCGGAGCGCCAGGAACTCCAGGTGCTGGAACGTCTGCCCGACAACCTGTTCCGCTATGATTTCCGCGTCCCGCGGGTGACCCGCGCCTCCGGCGTCGGCGGCCCGATTGACAAGATTGAGATTCCGCCGGACAGCCCGGCCTATGACGAGATCATCCGCAACTGTGACCTGGGGCGTATCCCGCCGGCGGTCTGCCAGCATCTGACCGGCTACTACCCCGCGGGTGGATAGTACAAGGACAATGCGTTGATCGAGGAGAGGGCTTCGCGCAGGTTGAGGCCCTCTCCTGCTTGTCGGTGCTCGCGGGCGCGAAAGAGGGTGGGAATCTGCCCGGGCAATGCATTGCGTAAGTCCGGGTAAGGTGGTATGTTAGCGAGGGTAGCAATCGATAGCCATTCAGGTGACCCCCGGTGATGCTGCGGTGCGGCGTGTGCGCGTCGCTGTAGCGACCGGGTTCATTGTGGCTGTTATCACTCCGCTGAAAGGTCGCCTGATCCGAAGACCCCGACTGTCGAGCCGCTACAAGCTGAAGCCGCAAGTTCTGAAGCGCGATGTGAGACCAGGAAGCGTCCGCTGCTGTGGGGTGGGGCGCTCTGTAGTGTGTGCCGACGATGGACGTGAAAACCGTGCCGATCGCTGAGAGACGCTCTATCCGCCAGGCGCTGGCGCGCTGGTGGCCCTGGCTGCAAAAGGGCGGGTTTGCGGTAGCCGATCGCGGGCTGTTCGCGGCCACCAACTTCCTGGCCAATGTTGTGCTGGCACGATGGATGCCCCCGGAGGAATACGGGGCGTTCGCCACCGCCTATTCGCTCTTCCTGCTGCTGAACACCTTCCACAGTGCGATGCTGGCCGAGCCGATGATGGTCTTCGGCTCCGGCAAGTATGCGTCGCACTTCCGCCGCTACCTGGCCTTCGGCTACACCAGCCACGCGGTGATCAGCCTGGCGGCCAGCGCCATCCTGCTGCTGGGCGGGGCGCTCGTGCTGCGCTTTGGATCGGGGGCGCTGGGGTTGGCGCTGCTGGGGCTGGCCCTGGCCGCGCCGTTTATCATGCTGCTCTGGCTGTTGCGGCAGGTGTTCTACATTGTTGCCCGGCCGCAGTGGGCAGCCGCCGGTGGGGCGATCTACCTGGCGGTCATGCTGGTCGGCTTAGCTGGCGTGAACCAGCTGGGAGCGCTGTCGTCGCTGGCAGCCTTCGTCGTGATGGGCGCCGCTGCGCTGCTGACCTGCGCCCTGTATACCACCATCCTGCGCCCGCAGTGGGGCGGCGTGGCGTGGCGGGAGATGCTGCGCGACCACTGGACGTACGGCCGCTGGTCAACGGCCACCGCCGGGCTGATGTGGCTGCCGGGTAACATCAACTACATCCTTGTCCCGGCATGGATCGGCTTTCAGGGTAGTGCCGCGCTCAAGGCCATGCAGAATTTCATAATGCCTGTCTTGCTCACGATCTCAGCAGTAACCCTGGTTCTGGTTCCTGAATATGTCAGAATTCTTAGGACTCATGGGAAGTCAAAGCTCGACAACGTTGTTCTCAAATCAGTCTCCTTACTATTCAGCCTCGCTCTTGTATATGGCCTTTTACTTGCGGTGGTGCACACAGAATTGCTGCACTGGCTATATAAAGGACGGTATGACGCCTATGCAGATCTACTGGTTGTAGTAGGCTTTATTCCTCTCGCCTCAAGTGCGTATGTCATCATGGGGGGCGCACTTAGAGCCTTGGAGCGTCCTGATCTGATTTTTCGTAGCTATCTTGTTTCTAGCTTGTTTTCGCTGACTATTGGGGTTGCACTGATCGTGTTAATTGGACTGCTTGGTGCAATCTTGAGCCAGACCCTTACAGCTATTATAACAGGATTAACTATGATTATTTTCTATATTGACAGACCTAAGTACAAATCAGATGTGGCTTGACTGCTGAAGCTGACTTCTAGCATAAGGAATGGAGTCTGTTTGTGGAACCGAAACAACTACGTGACTATTCGCAGACTGACCCATTGACAGAAGGGAGTGAACGAGGAAAGCTCCTTCTAGATCGATTGGGTGAACTGGCAATAGACCTCGGTGCAGTAATACTCGATGTCGGTTGCGGGTACGGCGGTCTCTCGTTTGCGTTTGCGCAGACTGGTAAGACAGTGTATGCAATAGACAAAGACTCCGCAAATATTGAGGTCGTTCGGGGTCGAGTTCTTGCGGGGGAGGCATCACCTGGGCAAGTTGTTCCGCTACAGTGTTCTGCGCTTAAAATTCCTCTTGAAGGTGACATTGCCGATACAGCATTGATGATCGGAGTTATTGAGTGGATCGGTTTCACTAGTTACGAGAAGCCTGTTCAAGCACTTCAAGTCGATGCGCTGAAAGAGGTCTTCCGTGTGTTGCGACCGGGGGGATATCTGATTGTTGGCACCAAGAATCGGCTATTTCCTCGATACCTTTGGAGAGATGCCCAACTCAACAAGCCCTTGGTGAACGTCTTGCCTCGTCGCTGGGCAGATTTTGTGTCAACGAGGTTGTGGGGTTACCGCTATCGAGGGTTTGTCTACAGCTATTGGGGATGGCGAAGGCTGCTATCTGACGCTGGATTTGAGTTGCCTCAAGTGTATGTCCCTCTATTCACCTATCAGTATCCTAGGGTACTGCTTGGTCCTTGGCAGTCCGTGTGCCTGGACAAAGAGATGATGAAGTCGACCAGCCAACTGTCAACCGCAGCGCTTCAAGCAAGCGAGGCTTCCAGAATGCCTGCTATTCGCAAGAACTACTATCGCTTGCTTGCGTTGTTAGGATTACTCGGCCTAGGTGCGGGGTCTTTTCTGCTGGTCAGTAGAAAACCACTGTCTTAACGACTGATCATGAATGTGCTAGATCGCGGAACAATACTATGCCGAATAGCTGATACATTGGGTATCCCTGTAGGGGAGGTGAATCTCTCCCATATTGGTACGAGCACCAGCGGTTCGAGTCTCCATTGTATTGGCAGGGCTAATGGGAAGATGTTTTTTGCCAAGCTCCTCTTGGCTGACGAATTTCCATATCTGGCACCTGTGCTTGTGCCTGAAGCCTCTTGCTCGGACTACTCAGATAGGATGAGGTCAGCGAAAGATCAAATTCGGGCTGAGTGGGTAGTCGCAAGTCGTCTCCAGCAGCCTAATGCCCTTGTTCTTATGCCCAGGCAACTTGCATGCTCAGAAATCAATCGGACTATGATCTGGCAAGCCCTAAGTAACAGCAGGCCGTTAGCGCAGATCATCAAACGTGCAATTGGGGCAGATCGTACGGGAGAGATCGGCATTAGTGCTCTTTGGAGAGTGGGTGCATGGCTAAAGGACTCGCAGAAAGCGCATGAGGTCGAACAAACATTCCTTGATCTCGCTCACGTGCGGAATATTCTTGCACAACAGAGGGATGTGCATGTCGCACTAAGGCCTTTCTACCAATTCGCTCTACAGATTGTGACGCAGGGCATTGAGGCTCTGGGTAGAGAGAGAATATTGCTCCCCACAACACTTAGTCATGGTGATCTCTCTTTGCCCAATATTCTTTGGTGCGAAGACACCAACCAGCCTGCTATCGTTGATTTTGAACATACAGCTATACGCACCGTGGTTCACGACCCGGTCGTCCTGGTCTCCAACTTGCGAGCTAAGCTATTCAATCCATTGATCCCGTGCGAAGTTGTGTGGAAATGGGAAGAAGCCTTTTGGTCGGGGTACAATCCACAGAAGGAACTCAAGATTGTCATCGAGGTTCTTGCCAGCGCCTGGATCTATCACTGGTTCTTGCCCCGAATTGCGGATAGGACCACGAAACAGCCGCTTTTGCAGTGGATACTGAGGAGATTTTATGAGCAGCTGTTTGAAAGACGGTTGGCCAGTACGAACATGGAGATGTTCCTTCGCAGGATAAATATGTGTTCGAAGGCAGTCGGCCGGAACTGATCACTACGATCTGGGCGGGCCGACGCCGCGGGTGGCGGCTATCGCTCGAACAGGCGGCGTGGGATCTGGGCGCGGCAGGGCGGCGGGGGGTTCAGGAGCACTTTACGTGGGATGAAAAGGGGAGTTGACGTGACATACGCAAGGGTTTTGTTGGCCAATGACAATCAGATCTGAGAAGACGGTAAGCATCTTCATAGCAGTAGCTCTGATGTCCAGCCTGGCTGGATTCTTCATTGGCGCTCTGGATTCCAGCGCTACAAGACTCCTAGCTGGGTTGGCGGGCAGCACTGTGGTAGTGTCCAGCATCGTCGTAATCCCGGAATTGTGGCGTAAACTTCGTCATCTCTTGAGTCAGATTCGCTGGTGGCACGTTTGTTGTGTCCTATTATTCCTCAGCGCATTAATCTTTCGCGTACGCGACATTGAGACGATAGAGAACAACCTGCTCGACATTTGGACCATCTATCGTGCTGGTCTTGTGGCTATCGTAGCCTTTGTACTGATAACAAGATTAATCAGCGGGCAAACAAACTGGCTGCAATACCTTTTCGCGGATCCGGTGGTTTGGTTCACTGGCTTCGGAATCGTTGGTGTTTTCTCTACCTTGTGGTCTGTTCAGCCGTTTTGGACGCTCTATAAATCGGTGGAGTATCTAGTTGATGTTGCCCTGCTAGCAAGCATCTTAGCCTCGGTCAGAAGTGCGCACGAGTACAAGACCTTCTTTGACCTAGTCTGGACGCTGTATGGCACACTTATGGTCTCAGTGTGGATTCAGGTAATTGTCTGGCCTAGTCAAACAATTACTGCTGTTGGTTTGCTCGGTGTCCAGATACATGGGTTCATCCCACTGGTTGATGCAAATGTCGTAGGACAGTTGGGAGCAACACTGGGGGTGGTTTCAGTAAGTCGGATGCTAACACGCTATAGGACTGAACGAACCTATCTCTTTGTCTTCGCAGTTAGTATGGTTACACTGGTTTTTGCCCAAAGTCGATCACCGATTGTTGCTTTCTTGCTCGCGACGCTGCTCTTACTTGTGCTCTCCCGTCGCCTTGGTATCTTGGGATTCCTCACAATCGCGTTATTCCTTTTGCTTACAGTAACTAATCTGGGCGATGTTCTTTGGGCCTATTTCAGGCGTGGGCAATCAGACCGGCAGTTTGCCACGCTCACCGGGCGTGTTTATCTGTGGAATGTGAGCTGGAGCCTTATCACAGATCGGCCGCTCTTGGGTTATGGTGCTTACGCTGCCACTAGGTTCATGTTACGGATGGCTAAGCCCGAAAACGTTTATGTTGGTGGACTGATTTCCGGGGCTGACAACGCATTTGTGGAGGCACTTCTAGGAGGTGGCATGCTAGGTGCTACTCCGCTATTGGTTGGAATCGCCAGAACTGTATGGATTCTGTGGAAGAGTAAGCCCACTTCCAATCTGTGCCAGTCACTGAGAACAGAAGCTACTGCCGTGTTCACTGTATTGCTCATACGTTCTATGTTCACCGCCGGGATGTTTGTCTGGCACCCTGCACTTGACTCGTTATTGATCTTGGGCTTTGCGACACTTCTCAGAAGAGGTATTCAGGTTCCTGAAGAAGTTTGTTGAGATGAACATCCTTCTCATCCATAACCACTATCAGCAGCCCGGCGGTGAGGACGCGGTTTTTTCCGCGGAGGGCGCCCTGCTGCGGGAGGCGGGCCACCACGTTATCACCTACACCCGCTCCAATGACGAGGTGCGGGCGCTTGGCGCGTGGGGCAGGCTGACGCTTCCGGCGCGCTGGGTCTGGGCAGGGGATAGCGTGCGGGCGCTGCGGCAGCTCATCGCCCGCGAGAAGCCGGACGTGGCGCACTTCCACAACACGCACTTCATGATCTCGCCCGCCGCCTATTATGCCTGCCGGGAAGCGGGCGTGCCGGTCGTGCAGACGCTACACAATTACCGGCTGCTGTGCCCGAACGCGCTCTTCCTGCGTGGTGGGGCCGTTTGCGAGCTGTGCCTGGGCCGGACTCCGCCCTGGCCCGGCGTGCGCTATGGCTGCTACCGCGGCTCGCGCCTGCAGACAGCGGGGATGGCGGCCATGCTCACCTTCCATCGCTGGCGCAGGACATGGCAGGAGCAGGTGGACTGCTACATTGCCCTGACCGAGTTCGCCCGCCAGAAGTTCATCCAGGGCGGGCTGCCGGCGGAGAAGATCGCCGTCAAGCCGAATTTTCAGCCAGATCCGGGCGAAGGTCTGGGCCGCGAACCGTTTGCGCTGTTCGTGGGGCGGCTCTCCGTGGAAAAGGGGCTGGATGTTCTTGCCGCTGCCTGGGAGAAGCTGAATGTGCCGCTGAAGATTGCCGGGGATGGCCCGCTTCGGGCTACGCTGGCGGCGCAGATGACGCCTCCCCGGCAGGGGACTGTCACGCTGCTTGGGCAGCAACCGCATGCGGCGGTGCTCAACCTGCTCCGGCAGGCCCGTTTTGTCGTGGTGCCTTCGACATGGTATGAGAGTTTTCCAATGGTTGTTGTAGAAGCCTTCGCGTGTGGGACGCCGGTGATCGCATCGCGGCTGGGGGCGCTGGCGGAGATCGTGGCCGATGGCCGGACGGGGTTGCACTTCACGCCGGGGGATGCGGCGGACCTGGCGGCGAAGGTGGCCTGGGCGTGGGAGCATCCGGAGGAGATGGCGGCGATGGGCAGGAACGCGCGGGCCGAATACGAGGCCAAGTACACCCCGGAGCGCAACTACGAGATGCTGATGGCGATCTACCGCACGGCGATCGCGCGGGCGAAAGCTTGTTCATGATGTGAGTAGATTTTGGAATATTAGAGTGTCATTTGTATCACTACAATATTATGATAATTTTCCTTTGCAGGTAGCTGTCTTGGTTATATATTTCAGACATAAAGTCTGAATTCCTTGGAGGGAATATGTCCGTCGCCATTATCACAGGGTCTGCTGGTCTGATTGGTTCAGAGGCTGCTGAGTTCTTTGCGCAACTTGGTCTAGAAGTTGTCGGTATAGACAATGACATGCGCAGTTACTTCTTTGGTAACGAGGCATCTACAACATGGCGTGCGCAGCTTCTAGAACAGCGTCTGGGAAAAAGTTACCATCATGAGTCAATCGACATACGAGATTATGATGCCTTGGAAAAACAATTCCGCCACTACGGCAAGGATATCAGCCTGATAGTGCACACTGCGGCTCAGCCTTCACATGATTGGGCGGCCAAGGAACCATTGACGGACTTTGGGATCAACGCAACCGGAACGCTGAACTTGCTGGAGTTGACCAGGCAATACTGCCCTAATGCCGTTTTTATCTTCACATCTACTAACAAGGTATATGGCGATACGCCCAATAGGCTGCCCCTGGAGGAACTTCCGACTCGCTGGGAGATCATTCCTGAACATCCATATAGTAACGGCATTCCAGAGGACATGTCGATTGATGCTTCACTGCATAGTGTGTTTGGTGCCTCGAAAGTTGCCGCTGACATCATGGTGCAGGAATATGGCCGGTACTTTGGAATGTATACAGTCTGCCTGCGCGGTGGCTGCCTGACAGGCCCCAACCACTCCGGAGCACAACTCCATGGCTTTCTGGCCTACCTGATGAAGTGTGCGGTCACAGATACTGAATATACTGTTTTCGGGTACAAGGGAAAACAAGTGCGGGACAACATCCACAGTTCAGATCTCATCAATGCGATGTATGAATTCTACAAGGCACCTCGCATTGCTGAGGTCTACAACATTGGAGGTGGACGCTTCAGCAATTGCTCGATGATGGAAGCCATTAGCATGTGTGAGCAGATCACTGGAAAAAAGATGAAAACAGTGTATACCGATCGAAATCGGGTAGGTGATCACATTTGGTATATTAGCGACCTAAGTAAGTTTCGGTCTCATTACCCTAATTGGCAGCAGAAATACGATGTTCAACGTATCCTCGAAGAAATCTACCAGTGTAATGTGGAGCGTTGGTTGGAGCTCAAGAGATGATTGACAAAGGTAAGAAGAACTTGCTTGGGATTGGAGTAGATGCAGTTGACTATGACAGTGCTGTGGCAAAGATCATTTCTGCAGCCCATGCCAAACAGAGGATGGCAGTCTCCGCTTTGGCTGTTCATGGTGTGATGACAGGAGTGCTTGACAAAGAACATCAACGTCGTCTCAATAGTTTTGAGCTTATCGTTCCTGATGGTCAGCCGGTTAGGTGGTCGCTTAATCTTCTGTACAATACCCATTTGCCTGATAGGGTATACGGGCCGATCCTGACTCTGCGCGTTTGCGAAAAGGCGGCAGAGGAAGGACTGCCCATCTACTTGTATGGTAGCAAGCACGTTGTATTGCAGAGACTGATCAAGAACCTAACGGAGCGGTTTCCGCACTTGAAAATTGCTGGAGCAAGACCGTCGTTGTTCCGCCAGACAACCACTGAAGAGAAGGCGGAAATAATCGAGACCATTCGTGATAGTGGGGCCAGAATCGTCCTGGTTGGTCTTGGCTGTCCAAGGCAGGAAGTCTGGGTCTACGAGTATTCCGATTATCTCTCTATTCCAATAATCGCTGTCGGGGCCGCATTTGACTTCCACGCGGGAACAGTTCCACAAGCGCCTTCACTACTACAAAAGTTTGGACTTGAGTGGTTGTTTCGACTTGTCGTAGAACCCCGACGTCTGTGGCGCCGCTACCTGCTTCTCAATCCTTTGTTTCTTTTTCTTCTTCTTCTGCAGCTAACACGTTTGTACACACGCGAGATTCCCAGCGGGGCGTTCCCTGTCCGTGAACTACGTTACGGCTAGTACTCTAAAGGCAGGCTCCGCGCTGGATGCAGCGCAGCGGCCTGGAGTGGCTTTTCCGCCTGCTCACGGAGCCGCGCCGCCTGTGGAAGCGCTACCTGGTCAACAACCCGCTGTTCGTGGCGCTGGTGATCCTGCAACTCCTCAAGCTGCGGCGGTTCCCGCTCGAAGGGCTGGAGGATGATCCTGCGGCAGTGACGTAGGATCGCGTCAGGGTGTGTGACAACCAGGCAACAAAAAACCATGCCCGCTGCTTAAGCGGGCATGGTTGCTCTGTGCCCCCAAGGAGATTCGAACTCCTGTCTTAGCCTTGAAAGGGCCACGTCCTGGGCCTCTAGACGATGGGGGCGTTGACGGGCGTTAGTGTACCATGCCGGTCAGGCCCGGTCAAGGTTGATTTCTGGCGCCCTGCGCTGGCCATTGCCGGGCGCCGGCGAACGGCTCTCACGGCTGGCCGAGGTACTTGGTCAGTTTTTGCTGCAGTTCGCGCAGGTCGATGGGCTTGGAGATGTAATCGTCGCAACCGGCGGCCAGGGCTTTCTCCCGGTCACCGACCATCGCGTGGGCGGTCAGCGCAATGATGGGGATGTGCCGCAGGCGCTCATCTGCTTTGATGCGGCTGGTCGCTGTCCAGCCATCCACCTGCGGCAGGGAGAGGTCCATCAGGATCAGGTCTGGCTTCTCGCTGGCGGCAAGGGCGATGCCCTGAGCGCCGTCCCTGGCAGCCAGGACGGTGCAATCCAGCGTGGACAGGATGTCGGTGAGCAGGGTGCGGCTATCGGAATTGTCCTCAACGATCAGGACACGACGACTGCCCATACAGGCCCACTCCTTGATCGAATCACGGTCATCTTGCCCCCGGTCGGGCGGTGATCCCCGCGACTAACCGTTACCCAAGCATCATTATTATCGTACGGCGGGCAGCCTGCAAGCTGCACCGTGTACCGTTTATTGTATCGTGCCTGCTGGCCTGCCGTCAGATGCGCCGCCTAACGCCTGCTCGATCAGGGCCAGCAGATCGCTGCGTTGCAGCCCCTGCTTGCGAACCAGCGTCGCCAGGTGCTGCTGCAGGAAGAGACGTTCCTGGACGGTCAGGGTCTTGGCGGTGACGACAAGCACCGGCAGGTCAGCCAGGTATTCCTGCTGGCGGATATACTCCAGCACCTGGAAACCGTTGATATCCGGCATCAACAGGTCAAGCACAACCGCGCTGGCCCGGTTATGAGCCAGCCAGTCCATGGCCGCCTGGCCGCTGTCAACCGTCACGCTGGCGTGACCGGCTGAACTGAGCACATCGGCCACCAGTTGCCGGGCCGAAGGATCATCGTCCACGATCAGGATGGGCCGGTCGCCTGGCTGCCCCGTCAGCAGGCGGGCGACGGCTTCCAGCAGCGCCTCGCGCTCGATGGGCTTGCTGATGTGCGCGTCAACCGCCGGCCACAAGCCCAGCGGCTGGCTGTCGACGATGCTAACCGTGACAATCGGGATGGCTGCCGTGGCCGGGTCGGCCTTGAGTTGCTCGATCAGTTCCCAGCCGGTGATACCGGGCATCATCAGGTCGGTGGTGATCACGTCCGGCTGTAGCTGCCGGGCCAGCTCCAGCCCCGCCGCCCCACTGCTGGCCTGGGTAACACGGTAACCGGCCTCGGTGAGGAAGGTGGTCAGGATGTCCAGCGCATCCTGGTTATCGTCGATGACCAGGATGTGCGGTTGTTCTCGTGCTGGCCCGGCCTCGGGTTGTGGCCTGGTCTCGCTGATAGCGCGGCTGCTGGCGGGCAGGGCTACGTAGAACGTGCTACCCTGGCCCGGCGCACTGGTCAGCCAGATCGCGCCGCTGTGGAGAGCGACGAGCTTCCTGGTAATGGCCAGGCCCAATCCTGTGCCGCCAAACTCACGGGTGGCGGAACTGTCCAGCTGGCGGAATTCATCGAAGATGCGCTCGTGATCTTTCGGGGCGATGCCGATGCCGGTATCAGTGACGCGGAGGATCACCCAGTTGCCGTCTTTGAGCCAGCCCGGCGCGGGCAGCGTCAGCGCCCGGCTGTAGCCGTTCTTGACCTGGGCGTTGAAGACTTCCAGGCGGACGCTACCCTGCGGGGTGAATTTGACCGCGTTGCTGAGCAGGTTATGCAGGATCTGCTGGATGCGCTGGGCGTCTCCATAAACGGCGTACAGGTCAGGCGCTACGCTGATCTCCAGCTGCAAGCCTTTCGCTGTGGCGGCAGCAGTGAACTCAGGGGCTACATTTTCCACCACGTCAGAAAGCGCGACATGCTGAAAGGTGAAATCCATCCGGCCCGCTTCGATCTTGCTCAGGTCGAGGATGTTATTGATCAGCGCCAGCAACGCCTGTCCGTTGCGCAGGATCTTTTCCACGCGGTCGCTCTGGCGCTCGTTAAGATCCCCGTAGAGGCCCTGTAGCAATAGTTCGCTGTAGCCGACAATGGAGTTCAGTGGCGTGCGCAGTTCATGGCTCATCGTTGCCAGGAATTCGGACTTGTACTGGCTGACCGTACGCAACTCTGCGTTGAGGGCGTCGGCCCGTTCCTTCTCAGCGGCCAGGTCTTTGATCAGGGAGCGTAGTTCCTGATTGGCGTCGCTAAGCTGGCGGTTCATCGTGGTCAGTGGGTCAAAGACCTGCACGCGGATCAGGACGTAGCCGATCAAGCCGGCAGCCAGGGTGGTCAGGATGGCGTCAAAGGGTGTGCGGCTGAGCGGGCCGACCAGATTGCCCAGGCTGCCAATGCTCAGCAGTAGCGCCGGGATGCGCAGCAGGCGGCTCCGTTCTCCCCGGCGTCGCCAGATCAGGGCCAGCGCCAGTAGCAGGTAGCCCGCGCTCAGCACAATCGCCGCGGTCCCGGCTGGCGTAATATGCACCGAATCCACCAGGGCGCTGAACGCGATCGACTCGGCGGCGGTAGTGACTTCCAGGATGAACAGGCGATTGCTCCACAGCAGGATCAGGAACACCACCAGGAGCACCGGCGTGATCAGGGCGACCGCCCGTGTAAGCAGCGTCCTGATCCCGCAGAAGGCCACCGCAGCGAAGTAGAAGGTGACGGGGATCAGGCCCAGACCAACCAGATAGAGATAGAAGACGGTGGTGAGGTCCAGACGGTGAGCGAGGCCGGGCAGCGTCAGCAACAGTGCCGCGCCGCCCCACAGGGCCAGGCTGCCCAGAAAGAGGGCAAACCAGCCGTTGGCGGATTCCCGGTGTGGCTGGAGTACCATGCCAAGCATCAACCCGATGGCAACGCTCAGACTCAGGATGCTCGCAGCGATGGTGATGAAGTCCTCAAGGATGACCTGGTTCATAGGCCCCCCGTGCTCTGGATGCTGTAGGACTCAGGCGGCTTCAACCGGGCGACTGGCAGCCAGAAGGTGAAGGTGCTGCCCTGGCCAGGGCTGCTTTCCACCGCAATGTGACCGTTCATCAGGCTCAACAGCCTCCTGGAGATCGCCAATCCCAGCCCTGTGCCCTCGTACTGGCGGGTCGAGGTGCCGTCAACCTGGCGGAATTCGTCAAAGATGATCCCCTGATTCTCCGGCGCTATCCCGATCCCTGTATCGGTCACGCTGCACCAGACTCTGGCTGGCTCAACGCCCTCCTCAACCCCGGCGCAGATGGTGATCCCGCCGTAGTGGGTGAATTTGATCGCGTTGTCCAGCAGATTATCCAGCACCTGGCGCAGGCGGGTCGGGTCCGCTTCGACGGGGGGCAGGTCAGCGGGCACACTAACGGCGATGCTCAGCCTCTTGCTGGCGAGTCGCGTTTTCACCGCCTCGACCGCTGGTTTGATCGTTTCCTCCAGTGCCAGCGGCTCCGGCGCCAGTTGCAGCTTGCCGGCGTCGATCCTGGAAAGATCCAGCAAGTCATCGATGAGGGCCAGCAGACCGCGCCCGTTGCGCAGGATGCGCTCCACCCGGTCGGCGGCGGTGGCGTTCAATTCCCCGTAAAGTCCGCTCAGCAGCGTCTCGGAGAAGCCGATGATGGCGTTCATCGGGGTGCGTAGCTCATGGCTGATATTAGCCAGGAACTCGCTCTTGAGACGGTTGGCTTCGCGTAATTCGGCGGCATGCTGCTCAAGGGCTGCGATCAGGGTGACGTTTTCCGCCGCGATGCTCCGGGCAGCAGTTGCACGTAAGGCGGTATCCAGCGCCAGCGCCGCCTGGTCTGCCAGGGCGGTGGCCAGGCGCAGGTCTTCGGCGTCGTAAGCTCCCGGGGTGTCGCTGCCGAACAGAAGCACGCCCGACAGCTGCCCTTCCAGCGCCAGCGGGATCAGCAGCGCTGCACGCAGTGCTGGCCGGAACGCCCAGTCGGGCGAGCCAGGCTGAATGTCTGGCAACAGGATCGGCTGGCGCTGCACTGCCGCCCGACGCAACAAGCCCGCCTGGATGGGATAGGTGGCCGGAGCAGGATATGCCAGGTGGAGCGTCAACGTCTCCTCCGCAGCAGCGCTCAGAGCAATGCCGCCGTAATCGAAGGACAGGGCGGCCCGCGCACGGGCAATGATACGCCCCAGCAGCTCCAGCAGGTCGGGGGAGAGCAGTTCGGGCGTGGTCATGCAGCCTGTTCACATTGCGCTGGACTTCCAAGCCAAAGACGCGCAAGGAGCGTCGTCCGCATCCCCGCGCTTATAAGCATAGTAGCAACGGCCCCTAGACGCCAGCCAGCGGATACTTCTCTTCGTACAGCCGGACGGCCTGCAGGATGTGCTCTTTGGCTTCGGCAGCGCCGATCCAGCCAATCGGCTGGATGTTGCCATCGGCTTCAAGCTGCTTGTACGTGGCAAAGAAGTGAGCGACTTCCGCCAGGAAATGGCGGGGGACATCAGCGAGATCGTGATAATCGTCGAAGATAGGATCAGTGGCAGGGACGGCCAGAATCTTGTCGTCAGGCATGTCGCGGTCGATCATCCGGAACATGCCGATAGGCCGCGCCTCGATCACACAGCCGGGGTAGGTGGGTTCGTTGATCATGACCATGATGTCCAGCGGGTCGCCATCCGGGTAGAAGGTGCGCGGGATCAGGCCGTAGTCGCTGGGGTAATGCAGCGGGCTATAGAGCACGCGGTCCAGCTTGATCACGCCGGCTGTCTTGCTGTATTCGTACTTGTTGCGGCTGCCTTTGGGGATTTCCACGATGCAGTACACGATATCGGGGACTTTGGGGCCGGGCGGCAGGCCGTGCCAGAGATTGATGGTCATAGTGCAGTCTCATCAAACTTGTGTTGCGGCGGTGTGGAGTGTCATGACTTCGGTGATGGCGGTTCTCCGGCCCGGCCAGCATAGCCGATCTTCACTGCTGCCAGCCGGGCCGGGGTCGAGTGAGCGCGCCGGGTAGTTGCGGCTCAGGAGTCAGTAGGGTAGAGGCGTGTTCTGGCCCGTTCCGCTGGCCGCCTGTCGGCCCGTCGGTGCGGCGGCCCGGCGTGTTCCATGAGCGCCTCGATCCGTTGTACCGACTGGCGATCGTGCTCAACCGTGTGGCACACGTCACAGACCCAGGCCGGCGTGTTGGGCACGCTGACCAGCAGGCCATAGTAGACCTGGGTATAGGTGACCGGACGCAGGCGCAGGCGGCCTACATGACAGACCGGACACAGGTCATTCTCGTTGTGGGGCATCAGGTTCTCCAGGGGCATCCTCAACGCAGCGGGACGCCAAACGCTGTTGGAGTCAGGCGGGTTAACCCGCCGCAGCAACCGCCGGACTCGCATCGCCAGCGGCGCTTCTCATGACACTGCTCCTGATTATAGAGGCGCGGCGGGGAGAGGGCAATTCTCAATTTACCGATTTACTCCGATTCTTACACGGCGCGGGCGTCACTGCGGGGGATGTCCTGGCTTCTGCCTTGCTCTGGAGGCAGAATGTAGTTGCCATGAGCAACCGGCGGCCTCCAGGTCTCCTGGCTTTCTGGCGTTTGTTTATCGCTCCATTAATCGAAAAAGGTCTCGCCTGCGTGCGTTTGCGCGTGAATATGGTGAGCGGCGCGGTTGTGGGCTATACTGGCCCCGCATGACGACAGCAAGCAGAGAGGGATCGCGTGGCCGGTGAGCATGTCCTGGTCGTGGATGATGGCCGGGAGAACCGTGAATTCGTTGTGGATTATGTCCTCAAGCCCAATGGCTTCCGGGTTAGCGTGGCCCGCGATGGCCGTGAGGGACTGAGCAAAGCTCTGAACGAGCGCCCGGACCTGATTCTGCTCGACCTGCAAATGCCTTATATGGATGGCGTGGCCGTCCTCAAGGCGCTGGCGGAGGCCCAGGCCAACATCCCCGTAATCCTGATGACCTTTCACGGCTCAGAGGAGATCGCCGTTGAGGTCTTCCGGCTGGGCGTCAAGGATTACGTCAAGAAGCCGTATACGATTGACGAGATGCTGGCGGCCATCGAACGCAGCCTGACCGAAACCCGTCTGCGTCATGAAAAAGAAGCCCTGATGCAGCGCGTGCTGGCGGCCAACCGGGAATTGCAGCAGCGCGTGCGCGAACTGAATGTGCTCTACCGGATGGGCAAGAATGTGGCCGCCCAGCTTGAACTGGAGCAACTGGCCCCGCGCGTGGTGGACGCAGCGGTCACCGTGACCGGGACGGAGGAGGGGGCGCTCTTTCTGCGGGAAGGGGAGGGACTGGTATGCCGCGCGGCGCGCCGGGCCGGCGAGGAACAGGCTCAGCCCATGTGTGTGGTGGGCGTTGATCCTCTGGCGCAGCGGGTGGTGGAGACCGGGCGTCCGCTGGCACTGGCGCCAGAGGAACAGGAGCGGCTGCGGGTTAAGCGACTGGCGTTCCCCTGTGTGGCGCTGGCGGTCCCATTAATCATCAAGGATCGGGTACTGGGCGCGCTGGGAGTCAACAGTGTTAACGAGCGCGGAAGGGTTTTCACCGGTCACGATCAGGGGTTGCTCAGCGCCCTGGCTGACTACGCCGCGATCGCCATCGAGAACGCCAACAACTTCAGCCAGCTGCAGGCCGCGAAAGAGCGCGAAAAGCGGCAGATCCGCCAGATGTTCGAGCGGTATGTCGCGCCCTCGGTGGTGGATCGCGTGCTGGAGCGCCCGGAAGCGTTGCAGCTGGGCGGCCAGCGTCAGCCGATCTCGATCATGTTCGCCGACATTCGCGGCTACACTGCCTTCAGTGAGCGTGCCCAGCCGGAGCAGGTGGTAGAACTGCTGAACACCTACTTCCAGATTGCGACGGATGTCATCATGGCCCGCGAGGGGACGCTGGACAAGTTCCTGGGCGATGGCGTGATGGCTTTCTTCAACGCGCCGCAACCGCAGGCGGATCATGTCCGGCGGGCGGTGGATGCAGCGGTTGCCCTGCGCGATGCTGTGACCGCCTGGAATAACCGCCAGGGACGGGCTGGCCTGACCTTTGGCATCGGCGTGCATACCGGGGAAGCGGTGGTCGGCAATATCGGCGCTGCCCGTGCCATGAATTACACCGCCATCGGCGACGCCGTCAACGTCGCCAAGCGTCTGCAGGAGAACGCCGCGCCGGGGCAGATTCTGATCACTGACCGCGTGCTGATCGCGCTGGGCGATACGATCCGGGCGCGTTCGCTGGGGGTGATGCAGGTCAAGGGGCGTCAGCAGCCGGTGACTGTGTACGAGGTGCTTTCCTAGCAACGCCCGGCCATTAGCGGCGACGGTAGACCAGGTAGTTACCGTCGGTGATGGTGAAGTCCGTCGGCGGGGCGAAACGTGCGTCGTCTGTTGCCGGGCAGCGGGGATCATCCTCCCGACAGATCACGATATCCACGCCCAGCTGTTCAAGCGCTTCCTGTGCGTTTACCTGGTAGATGCGCATGGCTGCGTTCAGACCATGCCAGCCGATGAAGCGGCGACCAGCGTGCAGGGTGAACCAGAACTTGTCATCCCCCAGGACGGTCACGCCCTCCGGAATCTGCCACGTGAGCAGATCGGCTTCAGCCAGGGTTTGCACATTGTAACGCGCCAGCCGTTCCGCGCTCAGATCGTGGATCGGGGCGGAGAGCTGGGCGACCAGCAGCACAAACACGCCAACCATCACGGTTCGCTCAGTGCGGAGGAAGTAGCCCACAGCATAGGCGAAGAAAGGCGCCAGCAGGGCCAGATAACCGTAGCTGCCACTCCACGGGAAGACCAGCGTCACCAGACCGGCCACAATGATCGCGCCGATCCAGCGCTCGCGACCTGTGCCGTGCCAGAACAGCGCCCCGACCGCTGGCGTGACCAGCAGCCATTCCGCGGGCGAAAGCTTGTGGCTGAAGCTGAAGAAGTAGCCGACCAGGGCATCGAGCGGGTTGGCAGCCAGCCGACCGGCGTTTTCAGCAGCATAGCTGGCGGCGAAGGTTCGCAGGCCCTGCCACTGGGCCGCGGGGTCCGGCAGGAAATGCAGGGCGGCAAAGGCGGCGCAGGCCAGGGCGCAGCCCACCGCATACAGGACGGGCTGCCGCCAGAGTGTCCGGCGCAGAGGCCGGCGGATCGCGGCGGCGATCAGGAGCAGGCCCAGCGCGGCGGCGAAGCTCAGGGCGTAGGTGGGGAGGCTTTCCAGGCCGATCAGCAGCCCCAGCCCGGCCACGAACAGCCAGCGCCCCGATTGCCGTTCGTCGCGCTGATACTGCACGACGCTGAGCAACACCAGCGCCCCGTAGAGCGCCAGACCGATATCAGCCCGCAGGTTGTGCGAGGTGCGTACCACCGCTGTCAGGCTCATGAAGGTGACGATTCCGGCCAGCCGCCCCAGCCGGGACAGCCCCGACGCGCGCCACAGCGCCAGCGCGACCAGCGCCAGCGCCGCCGCGCCGACCAGCAACGGAAACGCTCGCAACGCGACGAGATCGGTGTGGCCCAGGGCGCGCAACCACAGCCCCATCAGCAGGTAGTAGCGGGCTGCCGAGGGATCGGGACTGCCGTAGATTGAACCATCATAGGCAGTGCTGAAGTCGCCGGTCAGGGCGTAATTCGTGGCGATGCTGCCCAGGATTGGCTCATCCGGCAGGTCCAGGCGCATAAAGTGGCCGACCGATAGCACATGCATCACGGCCAGCGCTGTGCCCCCGACCGCCAGCGTCAGCGCGGCATAGCGGCTCAGCCGGCGACCGGGTGGGGCATGCGGGTTGAGGGTGACCGGCAGGATGGCCAGCGCCGCCAGCACGATTAGCCCGGCGCTGATCCAGGCCAGACTGGAGGGGTAGCGAAATAGTCGGTACGCCTGGTCGGGCACGGCCAGGCGCGCGGCCATGAAGCTGACACTGCCAGCAATGGCGACGATCAGCGCTGTCGCCCGGCCGTCGCTCAGTTCAGCGCGGATGGCTGGCTCACGGGCAAACCACAGGGCGCTGGCCAGCGCCAGGCCGCCAAACAGTAACTGGGCGTCAGTGACGCGGATTCCGTAGTCACGTTCCAGAATCTGGCGATCGTTTTCCGGCTGTAGCGTGATGGCCAGCAGCACCGTCAGCGAGACCAGCAGGGCGGCCAGACCGGTTCGACGTAGCCGTAGCCAATCCGACCATGCTCCACGGCCACGTGGGAGCAGGCCCGCTTTGTTCATGTCAGGCGTCCCTCGCGCGGTCGGAAGGACAGGCGCACCGGCGTACCGGTGAACGGGTATTCCTGGCGGATCTGGTTTTCCAGGTAGCGCTCGTAGCTAAAGTGCACCAACCGCGTGTCATTGACGTGGAACAGGAAGGTGGGCGGGTCGGTGCGCACCTGCTGGGCCAGGTAGATCTTGAGGCGCTTGCCCGCTTTGGAGGGCGGGGCATGGCGTTCCACCGCGTCGCGAACGATCCGGTTCAGCTCACTGGTGGGAATGCGCACCAGGCGCTCCTCCTGCATCTGCGCCGCCAGCGGGATGATCTGGCCGATCCGCTGGCCGGTCTTGGCGCTGATGAACAGGATTGGCACATAGGGCAGGAAGTTGAGTTGCTCCCGGATTTTCTCCGTGAAGACATTCATTGTATAGGTGTCTTTGGTGACGGCGTCCCACTTGTTGACGATGACCGCCACACTTTTCATCTCCTCGATGATCATGCCGGCGATGTGCGTGTCCTGGGCGGTGATGCCTTCTGTGGCGTCCAGTAACAGGAGCACGACGTCAGCGCGTTTGATAGCCTTCATGGCCCGCAGGACGCTGTATTTTTCCACCCCGGGGGCGATCTTGCCGCGCCGCCGGATGCCCGCTGTGTCGATCAGGATGACGGGCATGCCTTCCCAGACCAGTCGGGTGTCGATGGCGTCGCGGGTTGTCCCCGCCAGCGGGCTGACGATGGCCCGTTCTTCACCCAGCAGGCGATTGACCAGACTGCTCTTGCCGACATTAGGCCGCCCCACAATGGCGATCTTGAGCGCCTCTTCGTCCTGATCAGTCTCGTAGTCCGGCGCTGGCGCGCGCCGTAGCGCGCTGACCACCGCGTCCAGCAGGTCGCCGGTGCCGGTGCCATGCAGGGCGCTGATGGGGAAGACTTCGCCCAGGTTCAGGCTGTAGAATTCGACTGCTGCCTCACGGCGTTCAGCGTTGTCAGCCTTGTTGGCGGCGATGAATACTGGCTTGTTGGTGCGGCGCAGAATCTCGGCGATGTACTCGTCAGCGGCGGTCAGACCCTGAATCGCGTCGACCAGCATGATGATAACTTCCGCCTCTTCAACAGCGATCAGGGCCTGAGCGCGAATCTGCGGGACGAAGTCAATACTACCCTCGGCCAGCGGCGAAACATCGCGCGATCCTTTGGGCTGGTAGACCTCGATGCCGCCGGTATCGACCACGGTGAAGGCGACGCCGTTCCATTCCGTATCGGCCTGCAGGCGGTCACGGGTTGTACCCGGCATCTCGTGGACTACCGCCAGCTGCGACCCGGCCAGGCGGTTAAACAGGGTGGATTTGCCAACATTGGGGCGCCCGACGAGCGCCACCATCGGTTTCGGTTTCATGGTTTTCTATACATTTCACTGTCTGGACACCGGGCGATTGTAGCATCGTCGCCGGGGTAATCAAGCCCGGTCTCAGGCTCCCGGTCGCTATGGCGCTGCTGTGGGGGTTGCTGGCGCGGCTTCAGGCGCCGGAGTCTCCGTGACAGGTGTCCGCGCGGTAATCTGCACATCCAGCACCGGCGGCAGCACAGAGATGTTCGCCGATTGCAGCCCATCGCGGCTGACAATGGCCTGCAACGGGACCTGGTGCCCGCCGGGCGCCAGGCCGGTCAGGTCGGCCACAATGGTGATATCCGCCGGCGTCAGGGTATCAAGAATGGGCTGAGGGCCGGTGATCAGCATGGTGACTTCAGTCGGCATAATCACCGCTTCCAGGTTGGCGTTCGGGTCCAGGCCCTGCACCTGCACCGGCAGATGCTCGAAGCGGCGGCTGGCGGGCAGGGTATCGATGACGACGCTGACGGTCACGTTCTGCTCGATAGGCAGGAAGACACCCGCCGGCAGCTCCAGCGGCACCGTCCGGCTGAAGCTGGCGGTCTGGCCGGTCAGGTCAATGGGCGCGGTCTGAATCGTGCCGGTGATCTGTTCCAGGGCGCCGGGCCGGCCGCTGACCAGGACGGTCTGCGGCTCATAGGTGATGGCAAAGACCACATAGCCGCTGGCTGGTTCTCCGATGATATTGGGCGTGACAAACACCTCGCGGAAGTTCTCCTGCGGCTGGATGTCGACCGTGACATCGGTGTTGTCCGGGATGAGCGTCACACCGGGGACGGTCTGCCCCTGCGCGTCCATGGCATACAGGCGGTAATTGCGGGTGAAGGGGTTGCGCTCATCAGCCAGGTTTAGCCGGACATCGGCGCTGACGACCCGCTCCACCTGGGAGGCGGGGCCGGTCACCCGCGCCTCCTGGGCGCTGAAGGTGATGGCGGCGATCTCAAAGCCGGTTTGTGGTCCGCTGCGGATGTCGGCGTTGATCGGGACCAGGATTTCGGCGGCGCGGTCGATCGAGACGGTGACCTGCCGCGGCAGCCAATCCTCCAGCACAATGCGGCTGAACGTAGCGAAGGTGATGTTCAAATCGACCGTATACGTGCCAGGCGGCTTGCCGCGCAGATCAGCGGTCACCACGATGTCCTGCGCTTCCAGCACCGCCCAGACATCCGCCTGAGCACGCAGGACGACCTGCGCGGTGGTAATCGGATTGTTGGTGACGATCATGCCTTCGTCGGTCAGAATCTGGATGGGCAGCCGTTCCGGGAAGCGCCGCGCTTCTACCGGATTCTGCTGGATGGTGGCCGCGATCCAGACGAACATGGCCAGCAGCAGCGATGCCGCCAGCCAGCTCAGGTTAGCGCTCAGAAAGCGGAGCCAGGCGGGTGGGCGCATGATCGACGTCAATCCGGTTGGCTGCGGGTCAGCCGATCCCGCAGATCACGTAACCAGGCGAACCAGCTGCGCGGCGTGGCATGCCGCTCATCTTCGTAGAAGGCGCTGAGGATCGTCCGCAGACGGTTTCCGTCCAGGCGGCGGATCATGCGTCCGCTGTTGGCGACGGAAATCTGGCCGGTTTCCTCGGAGACAACCACGCAGATCGCATCGCTGACCTCGCTGATGCCCAGCGCGGCGCGGTGGCGGGTGCCCAGTTTGCGCTCGGTGATGCGGTGGCCGGAGGAGAGGGGCAACACGCACGCCGCCGCTGCGATCCGCGTTCCGGAGAGAATCGCCGCGCCGTCATGCAGTTCGGTCTTAGGCCAGAAGATGGTCAGCAACAGCTGCGGCGTGACCTCACTGTTAAGCGCCACGCCGGTCTTGATGTACTCCTCCAGGCTGGTGCTGCGCTCCAGGACGATCAGCGCGCCATGCCGGCGTTCCGCCAGGCGCTCAGCGGCGGTGCAGACCTGCTCGATGATGTGCTGCGCCTGGGACCTGCCCCGCTGCCGCCCGAAGATCGCGGTTTCGCCCAGCTGGCTGAGGGCGCGGCGCAATTCCTGCTGGAAGATCACGGGGATGGCGATGGCCGCACCGGTGACGATGTGGCTGAGTAACCAGCGCAGGGCTACCAGCTGCACCACGCTGGTGAACAAACCGATCAGGATCAGCACGAGCAGGGTGCCGCGCAGCAGGGCCGTCGCCTGTGTGCCGCGAATCAACAGGCTGGCAGCGAAGAACAACCCCGCCACCAGCAGGATATCCAGCAGCGAAATCAGGTTGAAGTTGTCGAAGGCCCACAGAATTTCCATCGCGGCAGCTGGGGATCATCCCCCCAGGGTGCTCAGCAGCTTACGGTATTCATCCGCATTGGGCGGATTAAGGCTGATGATCTGGCGGATGGTCTCGGCGGCGGCGCTGCGCATATTCGCTTCCAGCTGCAACTCGCCCAGGGCGTCCAGTTGCTCCACCGCCTGCTCAATGCGTCCCAGCCGCCGGTAGACGGTAGCCAGCCGGGAACGGAGCGCCATCTCTTTCGGGTACAGCGCGACCTGTTCCTCCAGTATCCGGACGATCTGATCGAATCGTCGTTGCCGGGCGTACAATTGCAGCAACTCATCCAGTTCGCGGATGGCCTCCACGCGGTTGTTCTGGCGGTAGTAAAGTTCCATCAGCGCGTGGCGGGCGCGTTCATCCTCCGGCGCGATGCTCTTGATCTGCTCGTAGGTGCGCAGGGACTGCCGCAGGTCAAGCCGGGTGATATCGATGTCAGCGATACGGTGCAACAGGCGGACGATCGTCTGCGGGTCGGCGTTGAGCCGCTGGGCCAGCTGGTTGGCCTGCTCGTAGGTCTTCCGGGCGGCATCAAAGTCGGCCAGCTGGTAGTAGGCGTCAGCCATGTCGATGTACTGCTCCAGCACTTCCGGCCAGCGTTCTTCCTTCTCCAGCAGTTCGATCAAGGTAGCCCGGATGCTCAGGTCAACCGGGGCGACGCGCAGGACTTCGTTGAGGATCTGGGCAGCGCGGTCCGTCTGGTTGCGGATCATGTACGTTTCCGCCACCACCCGGTACTTTTCGACCGCGTTCTCGATGTTGTTATCTGCCAGCAGAATCTGGGCCATGCGGATGTGCGCGGGCAGGTAAGTCGGCGCCAACTCAATGGCATGATAGACCTCGTCCATCGCCAGCGTCAGCTGGCCGTTGCGCAGATAGCGATCCACACGGGCGATCGATTCGGTCAGTTCCTCGCCGCCTTCGGCAAGCTGCTCCACCATGCCGGTGGCGCCTTCCGCATGGGCGGTATCCTCAAGCTGGCGACGTGTTTCGGCCACCCGCTGCTTCCAGTCCGGCCCGGTCAGCAGGCTGAAGAACCGCTGATTCATGGCAGTGAGCTGTTTGTCGTCGCTCTGCGGGATGGTCGCCTGCAGGTCGTTGTAGATTGCGTTGAGCTGGACGCGCTCCGATTCGTCAATGGCCAGGCTGAGGTCAACCAGGCGCAACGTTTCGACCAGGTGACTGGCCGCTTTCTTTGGCTCTTTGAGCTTCATGTAAGCCTGGCCCAGGCCATGATTGGCCCCGGCGGCCAGGGCCGAGTTGCTGGTGATGCGGCTGAACTGCTCAATGGCCGCCTGCGGCTGATCCTGTTCCAGCAGGAGCAGGCCCAGGCACAGGTGCAGGCTGGGATGGCTGAAGCGGGCGTTGAGGGCCTGGCGGTAGGCCTGGATGGCCGGGCCAATCTCCCGCTGGCGATGCAGTTCAATAGCCTGCAGGACATAAGCGCCCCCGCCGCCAAGCTCGCCAGTGTCAAAGAGATAGGTTGCCAGGCCGCTCAGCGCGATCTCCTCCGCCTCGCCCAGCGGGCCGCGTGCGTCTGCTTCGCCGACTGTCCGGTCGGCCTGCCGGATCGGCAGGTCGAAGGAATCCTGACGCTTCATGGCTTCAGGAGGCTCCTCCTCGACCGGCGGGCGGGGGATCAGCGTACCGGATTGCAGCGCCTGCAGGGTGTTGAGCGCCTGGGGGTTGTCCCGTTCCAGCCGCAGGGCACGCTGCACGGCCTGGATCGCTTTTTCAGTATCGTTCAGCCGCTGGAAGTTGAAGGCCAGCGTCAGGTATTCACGGATGGCTTTCTTGTTGGCGCCGGTGCGTTCGTAAGCGGTGGCCAGTTTGGCATGGATGGGGATCAGGCCGGGGGTCAGGTACGTAGCCCGCTCCCAGTTGGCGATCGCTTTGTCCAGGTCGCGCTGGGCGATGTACACGTCGGCGACCTGGATGTAGAGCTGTGCGGCTTCCCGCAGGCGGCCCATGCGCTCCAGGATGTCGGCGCTCTTTTCCAGCGGGATCGGATCGTCAGGGGCCAGTTGATGCGCGCGGGTGTAAACCTTAAGCGCCTCCTCAAGGCGCTGGGCCTGGAACAGGGCCAGGCCCAGGCTGCGGTGCGCATCAGGGTCTTCCGGGAACTCCTGGACAGCCCGCCCATAGGCAGCGATGGCGCGATCCCACTGTTGATCCCAGGCCGCGCTGTGCCCGGCGTTCATTGCCTTCTCGTAAATCGTGCGATCTCCGGCCATAGGTGCTTCCGCTGCCTGTGCTCACGTACCCGGCGACGAACGCTGTTGCCGACGGCGCTAAGCCATCAGGGTGACGAGCAACGCCTTTTGCGCGTGCATCCGGTTTTCCGCCTGCGGGAAGAGCAGCGACTGCGGGCCATCAGCCACACTGTCGGTGATCTCCTCGCCACGGTGGGCCGGCAGGCAATGCATCACCACCGCGCCGCGGCCAGCCCGGCTGAGCAACTCGTCGTTGACCTGATAGCGCTGGAACTTCTGGCGGCGCACGGCGGCCTCAGCCTCCTGGCCCATGCTGGTCCAGGTGTCCGTGTAGATGATGTCGGCATCAGCGACCGCTGCAACCGGGTCTTCGTGTGTCTCTACCGTGATCTGGCTGGCTTTGGCCAGTGGTGCCGCCTTGGCCAGGGTCTCCTGCGCCAGCTCGTAACCGGGCGGGGAGGCGATGCTGTAGTTGAGGCCGAGCATGGCGCTGGCCATCAACAGCGAGGTAGCCACGTTGTTGCCATCCCCGATAAAGGCCAGCTTAAGCCCCTTGAGGCGGCCAAAGTGCTCGTAGATGGTCAGCATATCGGCCAGCGCCTGGCAGGGGTGGTTGTAGTCGCTCAGGCCATTGATGACCGGCACGCTCGACCAGCGCGCCAGTTCGACCACATGCTCGTGGGCGAAGACGCGGGCCATGATGCCCTGGACGTATCCGGCCATAACGCGGGCCACGTCGGCGATGCTTTCCCGCTGGCCCAGGCCGATCTCCGCCGGGCTGAGGTAGAGCGCATCGCCGCCGAGGTGCTTCATGCCGACCTCGAAGGAGACACGGGTGCGCAGAGAGGGCTTCTGGAAGATCATGCCCAGTACCTTGCCCTTGAGCACCGGACGGTTGCCGCCGCTCTTCCATTCCTTCTTGAGGAAGACGGCCAGATCGAGCATTTCCAGCAGGTCCTGCGGAGACCAATCGGTCAGGTCGATGAAGTGATTGGGTTTCATAGGGGTAGTGGGTTGATTCTCCGGATGAAAGGGTGTAAGAGACACGGGCGAGTATAGCATGAACGGCGGCCGCACGAAAGCGAAACGCCCGGCGATTCGGGCGAACCGCCGGGCGCTGATCTATTGCCGCAATCGGGCGCAGCTTAGCCGCCGCGACCCGCTGCCTGCAGCTCAGGATCGATGCTGATCCAGTCGTAGTGGTTGCCGCCGAAGAGGCCGTCTGTCTCGATCGGCTTGTCCAGCCAGGGCGCAAGCTGATAGAAGGAGGCGGGCATGAACAGCGGCATGATCGGGTGCAGACCGTCGTAGCCGAAGAAGTCTTCCTCGATCTCGCGGTAGAGGGCAGCGCGAACTTCCGGATCACTTTCGGTCTGGGCCTGGATGATCTTGTTATCGACCTCATCGCACGGGCGCATGAAGTCGTTGCTGGATTCGCAGTGCAGGCCAGCATCGAAGAACCAGTTGTTGGCGTCCGCGTAGTCCGGCGCCCAGCCCAGCGACCACAGATTCGGGCGCTCTTCGGTAGGCGTTTCAGCGCGGGTGGTCTGCAGCAGGACGGAGAATTCCTGCTGCTCGATCGTGAACAGGCTTGGGTCGCAGCCCAGGACGTTCTCGATCTCAGCCTGCAGGAACTCGGCGTAGGGCGCCCAGCCCTGGTAGGTGACCACGCTCAGCTCCGGGAAGCCCTGGCAGTTAGGATAACCGGCGGCTTCCATCTCCGCCTGAGCGTAGGCCGGATCGTAGCCGATGCCTTCCCCGTTGATGCCAACCTCGTTGACGTTGACCGCGCCGAACATGCCGGGCGGGACGAAGTGCATCATCGGGACGCCGCGACCGCCGCGAACCTCGGAGACCAGCAGTTCGCGATTAATCGAAGCGCTGAAGGCGCGACGGGCATGCACGTTGTCAAACGGCGGTTTGTCATGGGCAAAGCCGAAGTAGAAGACGGACAGGCTGAGCACCTGCACAACCTGCTTGGACAGTTCGGGGTCGGCCAGGACATTCTGCAACTCGGCTGAGGGGACGCCGGAGAAGTCGATCTGGCCGTCCTGGAAGAGGGCGTAGATCGTGCCCGCATCTTCCACGTTGATATCCACAAAGCGCTCGATGTTGCCGGGACCCTGCAGGTCAGCGGGCAGGAGCGGGTTGCGGATGAGCACCTGGCGGACGCCGCTTTCCCACTCGTCCAGGACGAACGGGCCATTGGTGACGATGTTGCCGGGCTGAGTCCACGTGCTGCCGCCAACCGGCTCGCCGAACTGCTCAATGACCTCGCCGGGGACCGCACGCAGCACCCACATGCCGCTCATCGAGAAGAAGTAGCCGATGGGGCCGGAGAGGGTGATCTTCAGCGTGGTGTCATCGGGCGCTTCAACGCCGATTGCCTCGAAGCTTTCCGGCGTGACGCTGGCCGGGTCCATCTTGTAGACTTCCAGGCAGCCAGCGATGGTGGAGCCAACGACCTCAGCGTACAGCGAGGGGTTGTTGGGGTCGCAGGCGCGACGGATGCCGGTGACAAAGTCGCCGGCCACGACCTTGCGCAGCTCGGTGGCGGTGTCAGTCGCCGGGTCCCACTTTACCCAGGGCACATCATCGCGGAGGGTGAACGTCCAGGTGTAAGTCGCTTCATCATAGGACCAGGACGTTGCCAGTTCCGGCTCAATCTGCCCGGTGAGGGGATTGTTGTTGGTGAGGCCCAGGAACAGGTTCTCGATGTAGTCAATCGAGACGCTGTCGGTCGCCACCTGAGGGTCGAGCGAGGAGATCAGGGAGCCGCTGTGTTCCGCGGTGTAATGGGTGATGTACTCTTTTTCCTGCTGCAGCAGGCCGGTCAAGGTGATCTCGGCGTCAGAAGCGAAAGTAGGCAGCGCGCCCACGATCATCGTCACGATGATCACCACTGCGGGAAGAACCCGGAGGCTTCTCTTGAACATGTATTGCTCCTCCCAGAAGCTTTATGTACGGAACAGAGGCAAAACAGCCCGGCGCCGGCCAGCCTGCGCCCCGGCAAGCATGGGTGAGGGGGTGATCTCGGCGGTAGCGCTCTCCTTTCCGTGCCCGCAGAACGCGCTTAACACTCTTTGGAGAGAACATCTATCTGGCGGCCACAGGTTCCCCCGCGCGCGCGACACGGCCTGTGACGCTTGCTTCTCCGCCAGCCGAAAGCGGATACGCTCATTATAGACAGAAACAGACCATTAAACAAACACAGATGTACAAAAATTCAGCCCGGCGGATTGGACAAATCCACCGTGTACAGGCAGCGCCGGGCAGATAGCTATGCCGTGAAGTCCTGCATATCCAGCCAGTTAGCGCCATAACGGGCGTCGGCGCGGAGCGGCGCATCCAGGGCGAAGGCCCCTTCCATGGTCTCGATCACCAGCCGGGTCACCGACTCCAGGGCGTCTTCGGCCACCTCCAGCACCAGTTCGTCATGTACCTGCAGGAGCATCCGCGCCGGATACCTGCCGGCCTTCAGGCGCTCCTGAACCTGGATCATGGCCAGCTTCATGATGTCCGCTGCTGTGCCCTGGATGGGCATGTTGATCGCCTGGCGCTCGGCCCGCTGGCGGGCGACGGCGCTGGCCCGGCTGCTGGCAGAAGCCTGCAATTCCGGGAAGTAGCGGCGGCGGCCCAGCAGCGTCTCCAGGTAGCCCTGCGACGCCGCCAGGCGTTTGGTCTCATCCAGGTAGGCGCGGACGCGCGGGAAGCGCTCAAAATAGGCCTGGATGAAGGCTTCCGCCTGGGCCAGCGTCAGGTTGCTATCCCGGGCCAGCCGGAAAGCGCCCATGCCGTACAGCAGGCCAAAGTTGACACTCTTGGCAAAGCGCCTCTGGTCATAAGTCACTGCCTCAAACGGGATGCCGTAGACAGTAGCAGCTGTCGTGCGGTGGATGTCCTGCCCCTGGCGGAAGGCTTCCAGCAGGGTGGGGTCCTGGCTGATATGCGCCAGCACGCGCAATTCGACTTGACTGTAATCGACCGATAGCAGATAGTGCCCTTCCGGGGCGACAAAAGCCCGCCGGATCTGGCGGCCCTGTTCCGTCCGCACCGGGATGTTCTGCAGGTTAGGGTTGTCGCTGCTGATCCGCCCGGTGACTGTGCCGGTCTGGTTGAAGCTGGTGTGCAGCCGCCCGGTGCGCGGGTTGACCAGCTCCGGCAGCGCATCGACGTAAGTGCCTTTGAGTTTGGTCAGTTCGCGGTGTTCCAGGATCAGGCCAACGATGGGATGCAGGTCGCGCAGGTCTTCCAGCACGTCGGCGGAAGTGGAGAGGCCGTGTGTGGTCTTGCGGACGCCTTCCGCCGGAAGCTGAAGCTTGCCGAAGAGTACATCGTTCAGCTGCTTGGGGCTGTTGATATTAAACGGCCCGTAACCGCCCGCCTGGTCGTAAATCTCCTGTTCCAACGCCGCCAGGCGCGCGCTCAGTTCGGCGCTGATCTGGGCCAGGTAAGCGGTATCCAGACGGATGCCGGCCATTTCCATGTCGGCCAGGACGGGCAGGAGGGGCATCTCCAGATCGTCGTAGAGCTTGAGGACGCGCTTCTCCTCCAGTTCAGCGCGCAGCGGCGCCACCAGGCGGAAGGTCACAGCGGCGTCGGCGGCGGCATAGGAGGCCGCCGCGGGGATGGACACGCGATCCATGGTGATCTGGTTCTTGCCGCTGCCGATCAGATCGGTGATCGGCGTCATCTCCAACCCCAGCCGGATCCAGGCCAGGTTCTTGAGGCCCTTGTTGCGGCTGTCCGGGTCACACAACCACTCCGCTACCATTGTGTCGAAGCGGATCGGCGTCACATCCAGCCCGTAGCGGCGCAGAACAATCAGGTCGTACTTGGCATTGTGCCCGTACTTGGGGATGCGCGGGTCGGTCAGCGGGCCGCGCAGCGCGGCGATCACCTGTTCCAGCGATAGCTGGCGCAGCGCTGCCTCCTCCAGCAGTGGCTCCTGCCCGGCGCCGGGTGGCGGGGTATGACCGACCGGGATGTAGTAGCCGGTCTCGCCATCTGTGGAGAGGGAGATGCCCACAAGCTCAGCCTGCATCTGGTCGGTGCTGGTCGTTTCTGTGTCGAAGCTGATGGCGGAGGCGGCGTTGAGCCTGTTGACCAGGTTAGCGAGGGCCTTCTCGTCCTGGATGATGACGGTGGCGGCAATGGCTGCGCTTGCCCCGGTGTGGGGGGCTGCCGGCGCGGCTTCCTCGGCGGTGGCGAACATGCTGAGTTGCCTGGCGACGCCGGGGGTAGCATGCGCTTCGCCCACCGGGGCCAGCCGACCGATCAGGCTGCGGAACTGCAGCGTACGGAATAACTCGGCGACGCGATCACGGTCATAATCCTGAGCGACGCAGGCAGGCAGGTCCAGCGTCACTGGCGCGTCGTGGCGGATGCGGGCCAGCTCCCGGCTGAGGAAAGCCATCTCGCGGCCTTCTTCCAGTTTCTGGCGCTGCCCGGCGGGCAATTCGGCCAGATGCGCGAAGATGCCTTCCAGCGAGCCGTAAGCCTTGAGCAGCTTGATCCCGCCTTTTTCGCCAATGCCCTTGACGCCGGGGATGTTGTCGGAAGGATCGCCCATCAGAGCTTTCAGGTCGACCAGTTGCGGTGGCTCAAGGCCCTCATAGGCTTCGCGGAAGGCCGCCGGGTCGAAGACCTGGTCGCCATTCCCTGCGCGGCGGGCAGCCGGCAGGCGGACGTGGATGCGTTCGGTGACGAGCTGGAGCAGGTCCCGGTCGCCAGTGACGATCAGCACATCAAGGTCCCGGGCGGCAGCCTGATCGCTGAGCGTGCCGAGCAGGTCGTCCGCTTCGTAGCCGTTGATGCTCAGCAGCGGGATATTGAACGCTTCTACCAGTTCGTGGATGCGCTGCATCTGGATGCGCAACTCGTCGGGCATTTTGTCGCGGGTGGCTTTGTAGTCGGGATAGAGTTGATTACGACCGCTCAGCCCGCGATCGAAGGTGGCCAGCAGGTAATCCGGGCGATCCTTTTCCAGAATGTCCAGCAGGGTGCGGGCGAAGCCGAAGGTAGCGTTGGTTGGCTCGCCGCCATGGGTGCTGAAAGATTCCAGGGGCAGGGCGAAGAACTGGCGGTAAGCCAGGGCATGCCCGTCAATCATGATCAGGGTTGGGCGTTTGGCTGCGCTTGGCATGAGCAATCACTCTCCGGGTCTGGCGCTTCCGGCGCGGCACGGGCACGGTCAGGGACGTGGACGCCGCATTGCCTTTTGTTCTAATATAGAACAGGTGTTCCGGTTAAGCAAGCGCTGAAGGTACACACGGTCAGGTCTGGCGCTGATAGCTGATGAACTGGGCGACTTCCAGGGCGGTCAGGGGGCGGCCCGGCGTGACTACATAGTAGGCGTCAGCCCAGACATCCGCCGCTGGTCCCAGTTCCGGGCGCAGGGCCGCCACGCAGCGGGCAGTCTCACCCATCAGCGTCTGAATGACGCGGGATAGCGCTTCCTCCGCCGGGACGCTGAGCACGACGCTCACGTAATCCGGCTGGATTTCGACCTGCCCGGCGGTCCAGTTACGGTCAGCCAGGACACCGTTCAGGGTCGCTGCTAACGCCCGTATGGTGTCCGGGTCAAGTTCGCCAGTCGGGTTGCGCAGAATCCAGGCGCAGGCGAGCGATTCCAGTTTGCTGGCTTGCGGCTGGGGGTGGGGGCCAGCCGGAGTACGAGCTGGTTGGGGAGCCTCGTCCCGTGGCGGGGCGGGCGGTTCTGGCGTAGCAGCGGAGGACTGAGGTGCGGGAGGGGGTTCTGGCGGCGGGACGGCTTCCTGTGCAGCGGCGGACGGCTGCTCTTGTAGCGGTGTCTCCGCGGCGCGCGCCAGTGCCTCCACGATCGCCCGCGTCTGCTGGCGGATGGTGCGCAGGTGCATGTTTTCCGGGTAGACCGTCATCAGCACCATGTCTTCGACCGTCGGGGCCGCCACAATCATGTAGTTGACCCGCGACTCCGGCAGCGTCGCGAACTTGATCTTGGTGGTGCCTTCAGCCAGCACCGCCTGCCAATCAATGACCGCGACCAGTTGGCGCACCTCTTCAGGGGGGAGTTGACCGGCCACCGCGATGACCTGGCCCTGCTGGATCAGCACACTGGCCTGCGCCGCTGATTCGAGGGTGTGCTGGGTCAGTTCCAGCGCCAGGGCAGCAGCCCGGACATCGGCGCTGGCCGGTTCGGCTTCCTGGCCGACCGGGCGCGTCCTGGCGGCAGGCAGATGCGGCAGTGGACCGGGGCCAGCATGGCCGGGGGGCGCAGCGCTGGTGACAAGTTCGGCGGTGTCAGCAAGGACGGTGGAGGGCGTGTCTTCGATCATTTCTTCGGGAATATCAATCACGCCAGCGCGCTCCTGCGGTGTGGCGGCACTGGCGACGGCAATCAGGTCGCTGATGGTGCCGGTATCCTCCAGGCCCGGCAGGGGCGGCTCCTCTGCTGCCAGGCGGTAGAAGCTGTCATCCGCCGGGGGAGGCCCCTCAACAGGGGTGATCGGCTGGTCTCCGGGTGGGGCGGCCAGCGACTCGCCACGCTTCAGCAGTGACGGCTTCTCTTCTGGTGCACGCAAAGAGTCCACCAGACGGTCAAAATCGTCCGGTATGTCAGGGGGTTTCTGCTCCAGCGGAGCCAGCGCTTCGCCGAAGTTCGCCTCAATCCTGGCGGTGCTATCCGGCATGGCTGGTTCCGGGGCGAGGAATGACTGAGTTGCCAGGGACTGCCCTTCGGTCAGGGCGTATTCCAGCAGTGGGAGCACCTCGCGGGCGGCATAGTTGCCGCGCACGACTCCCTGTGGGCTGACCAGGCGCATGGTTTCGGCGTCCGGCTCGGTCGTCGCCCGCAGCACAATAGGCAGACCGGGGCGCATTTCCCGAAGGCGCATGGCCAGCGCCACCGGCGGCATATCGCCCAGGTTGAGCGCGATGACCGCCAGGTCGGGCGGATGGAGCGCCGCGTGCTCCAGAGCAGCCTGACCGGTGACAAAGGCATCCGCCTCGTACAGACCGGTGCGCTCAATCGCCCGCGTGATACGGGCCAGGGCCGCGGCTTCGCTATCGACGAAAAGTATCCGGCTGAACATGTGCTCCCCCATCCCTGTGCCGAACTCATTGTAGTCCTGCGCCAAGGCAGCGTCAACGCAGATGCGTGTTCAGTCGACGATCGGCGCGGCTGTGCAAGCAGTCAGCGCAGTGCTGTAGGCTGGATCCGCCGAGACCCAGGCAACCTGACCACCCCGGTTGATACGGTACCAGGTGCGGGCGGCGTTCTGACCGGTGACGGCCAGGACCTCGCCCAGATCCAGCAGGCCGAGCACGGGATAGGTCGTACCCGGTCCGCTGCGGTAACGCAGGTTGCCGATGTTCACGCGCACCTGGCAGGCCGTCCCTGGTTCCGCCGGAGCCGCCGCTGGCTCCGCGCCGAAGGGGACGGGTGTAGCCAGCACGTCAGCGCGGCGCTGGCGGATGATCAGCGTCAGCGGTACCGGCTCGCTGGCCACGTTGCGCCGGTAGGCAACCACTTCCAGATCATGCTGTCCGGCGCGGGTGGGCGTCCAGGAGAGGATGGCGTCCATGACTTGCTGGCCGTTGCGCTCCGGCGAAGGTACGCTGCTGAGCATCGCGGTGGCCGAACGCAATTCCAGGCGGGTGATCCCCACGCTGTCGGTGGCGTTGACGCGCACGGTCACCTCGCTGCGCACGACGAACTCGCTACCGCTGGGCGGCCACAACACCACCACCTGTGGGCGGCCTTCTGGGACGACTGTCGGGGCGCGGGCGGGTGTTGCGGCAGGGCCGCCGCCGACCAGATTGCAGGCCAGGCTGGATAGCAGGATCAGCAGCGCCAGAGCGATTCCCACCTGCCGGCCACAGCGCCGGCTATCCGGGGCGGCGCGGGTCATGGCCCTACCGGCGTCAGGGCCAGTCCGCCGCCCGGCAGGGTGATCAGCAGGCCGGGCAGCGTGGTGACGACTACGTTCAACGTGCGGATGTTGTTGCCTTCGTCGGATTCCGCTACCTGCGCGCCGCTGTCCACAAAGGCCTCCAGGCGGTAGGTATTAGAAGCGGTGAACAGCACATCCACGCCCAGGTCGGCATACTGCGCCGGGGCCAGGTTGACGACGATGGGCAACTGGATGACCGAGCCGTCTGGCTGGCGGAAGCTGGTGGTGAATTGCCCGCTGTTGCCAGTACCCTGGTTGTAGACGCGGACGGTATAGCGCGCGCCGACGGTGCCCGTGGCATTCAGCTGAAGCACCTCCGGGCCGGTGATGGCGCTCACGACCAGATCGGGGATGGTGGGCGTGGGCGAGAAGGTCGGCGTGGGCGAGCCGGGGATCGGGCTGAGGGTGAAGGTCGCCGTGGGTGTAGCGGTAGCCGGACGCGGGGTGGGGCTGGGCGGCGGCACCGCCACCGGAATCAGGCTGCAATCGCCTGATTCGCTGGTGTAGGTGGCGCTCAGCCAGCCGATTTCCAGGCCGGTGCGTACCTGCCACCAGCTATTGTCCCCCAGCCGGCCAATGATATCTACCAGTGTGCCAGCTTCCAGGACGCGCAGGATGGGGTAGTTGGTGCCGGGGCCGGTACGGAAGTTAAGGCCGGAGACTTCCACGCGGGCGCGGCAGGTGCGATCTTCAGGCGGGGGCAGGGTGACGCCGCTTGGCGGCGGCAGCGTGGCCGTGACCTGAGCCGCGCTCTGCCGCACCAGCAGTGTGATCCGCGCTGGCACGCTGGCGATCAGACCGCGGTAGGCGATGACCTCCAGATTGGCCACACCGGCTTCGTTTGGAATCCAGGACTGAATGACGGAGAACAACCGCTCGCCATTGCTTGACTGGGCGCTGACCGTATTGACGATGAAGCTGTTGACGCGCAACTCAACGCGGGTGACTCCGATGCTGTCCTGGGCTGTCGATTGCACCAGGACTTCCTGGCCGATCACCGCTTCACTGCCATTCGGCGGGCTGTTGATCACCACATTGGGCACGCCGAGGGGGGAGGTTGGCGTAGCCAGGCCACCTGCGCCCGGCAGCAGGGCCGTCAGGTTGCAGCCCAGCGACCCGGCCATCAGCACCGCGAGTATCACCAGCATACGCCGCCACCGCTGCTGTTGGTTCACGGAATGCTCCTCATTCGCCGCCTGATCGGCTATCCCCGGCGACGAACCTGCCGGGAGAATGGTTGATGTTTGCTGACCTGATTCTATCATGGCGCGGCGGGGCGGGGCGAGTCTTCCGAGCGCGGGCTTGACCTGTGTGCTAATATAGAAGTAGCGTGGAGGGACAGGTAAGGCTAATTTTCACTCTTTTTATCTACACCACGGCGGTTTTTGTGTATAGTATGGTTATACGTTTGCAGGGAGCAACGGCGATGCACTTTATCGGCAAGCCAGCGCTCCAGGCGCCCGCCGTTATGGCGGGTAAACGCTATTCATCAGTTTATGTGAAGACGATGTGATTATCGGAGGTGGCTCGCGTGACACTCCAGGGCAATCTCAAAGACTTCAGTACCAGCCAGATCCTCAACCTGATCAACCTGGCTCAGAAGTCTGGCACGTTAACCATCTTTGCCAATGTGCCGGACAATCCTGAGGAGATTGGCCAGCCGACCTCGGTTACCACCAGCACCTCGCTCAAGCGAGCGCGGATAGTCTTCCAGCAGGGCAAACCCGTGCTTAGCATGGTGGAGGTGCGCGATCTGGTGGCCCTGCTGCGGCGGACGGGCAAACTCAGCCCCATGCAGGCGCACTGGATTCAGAACCGGCTCAAGGACGTGAACGAGAAAGCCCAGGCTCTGCTGCTGATCGAGGGCGATTTTGTGACCAAAGCGGACATTCTGGAGGCTTTCACCGAGCAACTCAAAGAAGACATCCACACCGTGCTGATGTGGACGGACGGCTCCTTCCTGTTTGAGGAACAGACACCCACGCTGGACGATCACATCACCGTCTCGGTTGACCTGGGCGATGTGCTGGTGGAACACGGCTCGCATGTTCGGGAAGTGCTGCGCATGACTCAGGAATTGCCCAACCTGAGCGCAACCCTGCGCTTTACCCCGGATGTGGACGAGCGGCTGCAGCACACCCGGCTCAGCGCGCGGGCCTGGCGCGTGATCTCGTCGATCAAGCCGGGCGTTAGCATCCGCCAGATTGCCCGGCAGAACCAGATGGATGCGATGGAAGTCCGCCGGGTGGTGATCAGCCTGCTGCAGGCCGGGGTCGTGGAACTGGGTGATCCGGTCAAGGGCGAGGAAGTTGAAGCGCTTCCGCCCAGCGACTTTGCTCTTGAAAGCACCGATCCGTCAATCTTTGACACGTTGATCGAAGGCATCCAGAGCGCTGCTGAGCGGCTGATTGACACCGATTCACTGCAGGATGACGGCCAGTCCGCCTGAGCGGAACGTCAGGTTTCATACCCCGACAGCCGGGAACCTGCCCGGCTGTTTTTGATCCGTGAGCAGATCAGGGGGAGTAACCATCGCCAGGCGAAGGTGACCGGTGCAGAGATGCCCGGTTGCCGGGACAATGCTGCATGCGGCGACGACGCCCTGCGCGATTGGCAGCGCGTTCGGTACAAGGCCGATCAGTCGCTCCGCATTGATTGTCCGGATGGTGAGGATGAAGACGATCAGGGCGACAATCGCGGCCAGGGCCAGCAGCCAGACGAGCAAGGCGACCCGGTTGAGGGTTGTGGCTGGTCTGCGCCGGGGGTGGGGTGGCGTGGCGCCGAGGGCATGGCGTGCCGCCTGCTGGCGAGGCGGTGGTGCAGCAGCGGGCGCAGCAGCGGGCGCGACAACAGGCGCCATGGGTGGGGTGGCGGGCCGGGCACGGCTGCCAGCAGGCTGGCGCACCGGGGCGGCCTGTGGGGGCGCGGCCATTGCCCGCGACCATTCCGGCAGGGAAGGAGGTTCCGCCTGGCCCGGCACGGCGGCCAGCGAGTCTTCCGGCAGGGGAGGGACATCAGCGGCCATGGTCACACCGCCGGGCGCAGCCAGCGGCACCGCCTGCGCCATGGATGCCGCGGGCGCGGCGACAGCGTCGGCAGGAGGAGTCGGTTGCAGGGCCAGGGCGCTGGCCGGCAGGGGAAAGGTGAAGAAGCCTGTCGGTTCGCCGAGACTCGCGCCTGCGGCAGCGCGAAAAGCCGCAGCAAAGTCGCCGATTGCCGGGTAACGCTCTGCCGGGAGCTTGGCCAGCGCCCGCTCCACAGCTGGCGAGAGTGCCTCCGGCAGGTCAGGGCGCAGGGTGTGCACGGGCGGCGGTGGTTCATTGAGATGCTTGTGCATCAGGATGTGGGCGGTGGTGGCTTCAAAGGGCAGGCGGCCGGTCAGGGTGTTGAAGATCAGGATGCCCAGCGCGTACTGATCGACAGCCGGGGTGAGCGGCTCGTCGCGCCATTGTTCAGGGGCCATGTAATTAGGCGTGCCGATGGTTGTCCCGGCGGCGGTCAGGCTGAGGTCGGCATTCATGATCCGGGCGATGCCGAAGTCCACCAGGTGCGGCGCGCCCTGGTGGTCAAAGACGACATTGCTCGGCTTGATGTCGCGGTGGATGATCCCGCGCCCGTGAGCGTAAGCCAGCGCGTCCGCCAGGGCGTCCAGCAGATCAGCAACTTCGCCGACGGAAGGGAGCGGGTGGCCGGTCTCCTGGCTGTAGCGCAGACGCTGGGCCAAGGAGCCGCCCGGTAGCAGCCGCATGACCACATACAGCAGGCCATCCTGGGCGCCGTAGTCGTAGATGGGGACGATGTGTGGATGTTCCAGCGCAGCGGCGGTGCGGGCTTCCAGGGCGAAGCGCTGCTGGTAATCGGAGTCGGTGGCCAGTTGCGTGGCCAGAACCTTGATGGCGACCTCGCGCGCCAGGGCAGGCTGGTGAGCGCGGTAAACGGCGCTCATCCCGCCCAGGCCGATCAACTCCTCAAGGACGTACTGGCCGAGCCGGCGGCTGGCCAGCCGACGGATATCGACAGCGGTCATCGCGGGTGCCCTCCAGCATGCCGGTCACAGGTATCGATCGGCGGCGGTGATGCGCCCATTATAGCCCAAAAAACAACGGCGGCCGGTGCAGGCCGCCGCGATGTTCGCCGCGTGGGGGCAATCAGCGGGTGACTGCCAGCGTGATCGTGTCTCCTGACGCAGTAGCAAGCACATCGCTCAGCAGGCGGCCCTGCATGCTCCAGGGGCCGGTCCAGGTGATCTGGACGTCTTCCACCCGACCGCGCAGGTCGCGGTCGCTTTCCACAAAGACGAGCTTGTTCTGCGGGGTGCGACCGCGCCACTTGTCGCGGTGGCGATCCTCAAAGAGCACGGGCACGGTCGCGCCAAGGCTACGGGCGTTGATCTCCGCTACGATCTGGCTCTGCAGGTCGTCCAGCGCCTTGCGGCGGCGTTCCTTTTCCTCCGGCGGTACATCGTCGATCATACGGCGGGCGCTGACTGTGCCGGGACGCGGACTGTACTTGGCGATGTGGGCCTTATCCAGCCGCAACTCGGCCAGCAGGTCGTAGGTGCGCTGGAACTGTGCCTCGGTTTCGCCGGGGAAGCCGACGATGATATCGGTGTGAATGGCCACGCCGGGGATGCGCTCGCGGATGCGGGCGATCAGGCGACGGTAATCTTCGGCGGTGTAGCCGCGTTTCATCCGCGCCAGCACTTCGTCATCGCCGGCCTGGTTGGGTACTTCGATGTGCGGCATGACCCGTGGCAAAGCGGCCACTGTGTCGAGCAGGCGGTCGGTCATCCAGTTGGGGTGGCTGGTCAGGAAGCGAATGCGGGCCACGCCCTCTTCCTCGGCCACGTCGTGAACGATATGCAGGAGGTCGGAGAGGTCGGGGCCGTCGGGAATATCCTTGCCGTAGCGGTCAACGATCTGGCCGAGCAGCGTGATCTCACGCACACCCTGGCGGGCCAGGCTGCGCACGTGGGCCACAATCTCGCCCACCGGGCGGCTGCGCTCCACGCCGCGGCGGAAGGGAATGATGCAGTACGTGCAGGCGAAGGAGCAGCCGTAAACAACCGGCACATGGGCGCTGACCAGGCTATTGCGCTCATGCACGGGCAGCACCAGGTCGCCGCTGGCGATGTCGTCCTCGTCCTGCAGGGCATCGCGGTGAGCGCGGGCGACAGCGTCAGCCGCCAGCGCCTCGGCTTCGGCGCCCCGATCGGCGAGGAAGGTTAGCAGCGGGCGCGGGTCGGAAGGCGGCATGAAGACATCGACGAACGGCAGCTTCTGGCGCAACCGCAGTGGATCGCGCACGCCGACCAGACAACCCATCAAACCGATGATGCGCGAAGGATCGCGCTGTTTGAGGGCATGCAGCTGGTACAGCCGCCCGTAGGCTTTGTCTTCCGCGGACTGGCGCACCACACAGGTGTTGATTACCCAGATGTCCGCATCTTCCCAGTTCTCGGTGGCATGGTGGCCATGCTTCTCCAGCTCGGAAGCCAGCAGCTGGGAGTCGGCGGTATTCATTTGGCAGCCCAGTGTCCAGATGTAGTAGTGCATGGTGTGCCGCCTTAATCCCGTCTAAATATGAGTTAATCGGCCCTGTATTGTAACGGCGGGGAGAGGGGGCGTCAATGGCGGGGCGGGTGCGTTACAATAGCGGCTCTGTGTGTTAGCCCGCCAGTATGGCGGCAGAGTACTGATGGACAAGTGAAAAGGAGAACCCTGATCATGACCGAAGAAACCCGCACCGTGTTCTGGCAGGATGGCCAGGTCTGCCTGATTGACCAGCGCCGCATTCCTTTTGAATTCGAGGTGGCGCGCTATGACACGGTTGAGGGCGTCGCCGACGCGATCCGGACGATGGTCGTGCGCGGAGCGCCGGCGATCGGCGCTGCCGCTGCCTTTGGCGTGGCGCTTGCCGCCCGCCAGAGCCGGGCCGGGTCGGTTGAAGGGCTGCTGGACGATCTGCGCTCAGCGCGGGAGGTGCTGGCCCGTTCCCGTCCGACGGCGGTCAACCTGTTCTGGGCGCTGGATCGGATGATGCGCCTGGCTGAAGGGAGCGCCTGGGAATCAGCGGACGCGCTGCGGGCGGCGCTGCTGGCGGAAGCCCAGCGCATTGCCGACGAAGATATTGCCATCAACCGGCGCATCGGCCAGCACGGGGCGGAACTCGTCCCGGACGGGGCGACAATCATCCATCACTGCAACACTGGCAGCCTGGCCACGGTCGGCTGGGGCACAGCGCTGGGCATCATCCGCACAGCGGCGCTGCTACAGGGCAAGCGGGTGCATGTGCTCGTGGATGAGACGCGGCCTCGCTTGCAGGGCGCGCGCCTGACGGCCTGGGAGCTATTGCAGGCGGGCATTCCGCACACGATCATCGCCGACAGCGCGTCCGGCCATTACATGCGGCGGCACGGCGTTGACCTGTGTTTGGTCGGCGCGGATCGCATCGCCGCTAATGGCGATACGGCCAACAAGATCGGGACGTACAACCTGGCAGTGGTGGCGCGGGAGAACGGCGTACCGTTCTACGTGGTGGCGCCGTACTCGACGATCGACATGACCATCCTGCACGGCGACCTGATCGAGATCGAGGAGCGCGACGCAGATGAGGTCAAAGTCATTCAAGGGCAACCGATCGCGCCTGCCGGCTCTCCAGCCGGCAACCCGGCCTTTGACGTGACGCCGAATCACTACATCACCGGGATTGTGACGGAATACGGCGTGATTCGCCCGCCATTCAGCGTTAACCTGGCCCGGCTGGCCGCTGAGATCAGAGGCCAGTCCGGGTAGGCGGGGCTGTTGCCTGAAAGAGGGGAAACGATGTTCAGCCATTCAGTGCGTTACTATGACGCGATCTATGGCTTCAAGGACTATGCAGGGGAAGCGGCCCACCTCCATACACTGCTGCAAGCGGCAGGTTGTCCTGATGGGGCGGCGCTGCTGGATGTCGCCTGTGGCACGGGCAAGCACGATGAGCACCTGAAGGCGTACTATCGCCTGGAGGGACTCGATATCAACCCGGATATGATCGCCATCGCCCGCCAGCGCAACCCCGAAGCGACCTACTACGTCGCCGATATGGTGGACTTCGCTCTGCCGGGGCGCTACAGCGCGATTGTCTGCCTGTTCAGTTCAATCGGCTACCTGCGTACGGTCGAGCGGATGAACGCCGCTGTGCAGAACATGGCCCGCCACCTGGAACCGGGCGGCGTGCTGGTTATCGAGCCGTGGCTGGCCCCGCAGGTCTACCGGACGGGGACGCTGGGCGCCCACTTTGTCGATCAGCCCGACCTCAAGATCGCCCGCTTCTCGTTCAACGGGTTGGAAGGTCGCTGCGCGGTGATCGACATGCATCACATGGTGGCAACGCTGGAAGGCGTCCAGACCTTCGTGGAGCGTCATGAGTTGATGCTGTTCACCCATGAGGAGTACCTGGGCGCCTTCCGGGCGGCAGGCGTGGCGGTGACGTTCGACGAACAGGGTTTGACCGGGCGTGGGCTTTATACGGGCATCCTGGCCTGACGCGCTTTCCAACGCGGTTCTTGCATCCGGGCGTAGAGGCGGTGTGCTATAATCCTCGCCAGGGAATGGTACTTCTCTCTGGTAACGGTTGGGCTGGGTAAAAGAAACCATGCTAAACAAACTGGCCAAGTCGATCTTTGGCGATCCCAACGAACGGGAATTGAACCGGCACCGCGAGGTGGTGGCGCAGATCAACGCGCTGGAGCCGCAGATGCGGGCGCTCAGCGATGCCGAATTGCGGGCGAAGACGGATAGCTTCCGGGCACGGCTGGCCGCCGGAGAAACGCTCGATGATCTGCTGCCGGAAGCGTATGCGGTCGTGCGGGAAGCCTCAGTGCGTACAACCGGCCTGCGCCACTTTGACGTGCAGCTCATCGGCGGCATTGTGCTTCACCAGGGCAAGATCGCCGAGATGAAGACGGGCGAAGGCAAAACGCTCGTAGCCACCCTGCCGCTGTATCTCAACGCGCTGGAAGGCAAGGGCTGCCATCTGGTGACGCCCAACGACTACCTGAGCAAATTCGGTCTGCAACAAATGGGGCCGATCTACCACTTCCTGGGTCTCACCGCTGCCGTGATCCAGAACGCTGCCGCCGACCCGTCGCGTGGCTCATTCGTCTACGATCCCACCTACGTTTCTGATGACGATCACTACCAGCACCTGCATCCTGTCAGCCGTCGCGAGGCTTACCTGGCCGATATCACCTATGGCACCAACAACGAGTTCGGCTTCGACTACCTGCGCGACAACATGGTGCTCAGTCTTGACCAGATGGTGCAGCGCGAGTTGCACTACGCCATCGTCGACGAAATCGACAATATCCTGATCGACGAGGCGCGTACACCGCTGATCATCTCTGGCACGGCGGAGAAGCCTTCCGACTACTACCGCGTCTTCACCGAAATCTGCAAGAAGCTGCGTCCCAGCAGCCCGGAAAGCGTCGAGGCAGAAGAGCCGGATGGCGACTATGTCATCGATATCAAGGATCGCATCGTCTACCTGACTGAGGCCGGGATCGAGAAGGTTGAGCGCGCCCTGAAGATCGATCAGCTCTACCATCCCGACAACGCTGACATGATCCCTTACCTGGATAACGCGCTGCGGGCGGTGACGCTCTTTAAGCGCGATGTCGATTACGTGGTGCAACAGGGACAGGTGATCATCGTCGATGCGTTCACCGGGCGACTGATGCATGGCCGGCGCTTCTCCGAAGGGTTGCACCAGGCCATCGAGGCCAAGGAAGGCGTGGAGGTCCGGCGGGAAAATCTGACGCTGGCGACGATCACCTTCCAGAACTACTTCCGCATGTACAAGAAGCTGGCCGGTATGACCGGCACGGCGCAGACCGAGGCGGAAGAGTTCGAGAAGATCTACAACCTGGAAGTGACGGTCATCCCCACCAATGAGCCGGTCATCCGCGTGGATCACGAAGACCTGGTCTTTATGACCGAGCGGGCCAAGTTCCGGGCGGTGGTGGAGCAGATTCGCCAGCTGCATGAACGGGGGCAGCCCGTGCTGGTCGGCACGGTGGCGATCGAAACCTCCGAACGACTCTCGCGCGAACTGCAGCGGGTGGGCATCCCGCATGAAGTGCTCAACGCCAAGCAGCACTTCCGCGAGGCGGCGATCATCGCTCAGGCCGGGCGTTCCGGCGCGGTCACCATTGCTACCAACATGGCTGGCCGTGGCGTGGATATTCTGCTGGGTGGCAACCCGGAGGGTCTGGCCCGCGAGAAGCTGCGCAAGCAGGGGATCGATGTGACGACCGCCACACCGGAGCAGTGGCAGGCCGCCCTGCAGGCCGCGCGGGCGGAGTGCGCCGCTGACCGCGAGAAAGTGCTGGCGGCAGGCGGGCTGTTTGTGCTGGGCACCGAGCGCCATGAGGCACGCCGGATCGATAACCAGTTGCGCGGGCGTTCTGGCCGGCAGGGTGATCCCGGCGAGTCGCGCTTCTTCCTATCGCTGGAAGATGATCTGATCAAGCGCTTCGGCGGAGAGCGGGTCAAAGGGCTGATGGAGCGGCTTGACCTGCCGGAAGACGAGCCGATCGAGCACTCGATGATCACCAAGACCATCCAGCAGGCTCAGATCCGCGTGGAAGGCTACAACTTCGACATCCGCAAGCACATCCTCGAATATGACGATGTAGTCAACAAGCAGCGCGAGGTCATCTATCGCCAGCGTCGCCAGGTGCTGGAAGCGGAGCGGCTCCGCGACCGGTTGCTGGAGATGGCCGATGAGCAAATCGCGGGGCTTTGCCGGCAATACCTGAGCGCCGACTACGCTGACGAGCGCGACCTGGAGGAACTCTACCGGCAGTGCCTGGCGCTGTTCCCCGTCCCCGCTCATATCACGCCGGAAGGCTGGTACAACCTCGACGACGAGGCGATTGAGGAACAGCTGCGCGAGGGTGTGCGCGAAGCTTACGCGCAGAAGGAACAGGCGCTGGGGGCCAGTATGGCCCTGGCTGAGCGCGCCGTTCTGCTTGACGCCATCGATACCTTCTGGCGCCGTCACCTGACCGACCTGGATATCCTGCGGGAAGGGATCGGCCTGATGGCGGTGGCCCAGCGGGACCCGCTGGTCGAGTACAAGCGGCAGGCGTTTGAAATCTGGCAGTCGATGCAGAGCGAGATTCAGCGCCGGGCCGTGCAGAACATCTTCCGCGTGCAGCTGGCCCAGCCGCCACAGCCAACCGTCCAGAACATCCGCGCCGGGCGTGGCGGGGAGGATGGCGGCGCGCCGCGGCCCGTCCGGGCGACGGAGAAGGAAAAGCTGGGGCGTAACGATCCGTGCTGGTGTGGCAGCGGTCAGAAGTACAAGAAATGCCACTATCAGGCGGATCAGGAAGAGCGTCGCGCCCAGCGGGGTGGGCCGGTGCGCAGCGGCAATCGGCGGCGGTGAGCGTCTGTCCGGATGGGTGAGTAGGACGCCAGGCTGGTGCCTTTGCCTGCGCGCGCCGGCAGGGTGGTGTGGATAGAGAAACGGCGCGACGGATTGCGTGGGAAAAAGGAAGTGGAAGATGGCCGACCAGGACGATCAACCTTCACGTCCGGCAGCGGATATCGATCCACACCTGCTGGCGTTTCTCCGAACCAGGGTGAACTCGTTCATCAAGTGGGACCTGGTGCGCTTCTTTCATGAGAACGTCAATACGGTTGACACTGCCGAGAACATCGCCCGTTATACCGGTCGTGATGTGTCCGCTATTGCCCCAGCGCTACAGGAGCTGGTGGAAGCGAACGTCCTGAACAAACAGGATGTCTCCGGCATCACCGTGTATATGCTGACGAGCGACGAGGCAACACGCGCTCTCATTCAGCGCTTCATCCTGGCCTGCGAGGACCGGCAGTTCCGGGTGAAGGCGATGTACTACATGGTTCGGGGGATGGCATGATCGAGCGCAAAGCGACCGGCATCGCCGGTCTGGACGCCATGTTGAACGGCGGCTTCCTGCCGGAGTCGGCGATCCTGGTGGAAGGAGCTCCGGGCACCGGCAAGACTACGCTTGGCCTGCAGTTCATCATCAACGGGATCACCGCCTGCGATGAGCCAGGGCTGATCCTGACCTTTGAGGAATTTCCACAGCAGTACTACCGGGACGCGGCGGGTTTTGGCTGGGACCTGCGCGCGCTGGAAGCGCAGGACAAGCTACGGGTGATCATGACCAGTCCGGAAGTGACGCTGGCCGATCTCAAACGGACCGGTGGTTTGCTGGAACAGCAGGCGCAGGCGATCGGCGCGCGGCGCATCCTGGTGGACAGCCTGTCGCACTTCGAGCGCATTGCCCTTGACCAGCGCGGGGAACACGATCGGCTGGCCTTCCGGGAGACTGTATTTACGTTCATCAACGCGCTCAAACGGCTGGGGCTGACGGCAATTCTGACCTGGGAGACCGCGACGCTGCTGGGTGGGCTGGCCGGCGAACCGGGGGGCAAGCCCGTGGCCTACCTGGTCGATGGTTACATCCTGCTGCGTTATGTCGAGATTGACAGCGTGATGCGCAAGGCGATGCTCGTGCTCAAGCTGCGCGGTTCCGACCACGCCAAAGACATCCGCCAATATGAAATCACGCCGCACGGGCTGGTTGTGGAATCGCGGTTTGAGGGGCGGCAGGGGATCATGAGCGGCAATGCTGTGCCGAGTATGGCCCAGGCGTTTGACCGGGCGTTTGGCCGCCCGCGCCGGGACTGACCGCCAGGGGGCTATTATGGATGTGGCCCGGCTCAACCAGATACTGACGATCTTTGCATGGTTTCCGCTGGTGGCGTTGCTGGCGATCCTGTTATTGATCGCCCGGTTCTACCAGCGGCTGACCGGCGAGAAAACCCGCTATCCGCTGTTTGTGTTGCCCATGGTGTTATTCGGGCTGGCTGCCGCGGACTATGCTATTGCCGCCCAGGGCAGGGAAGCGCTGCTGGGGGATGGCCTGATGTTCGCCGGTGGCGCGATACTGCTGGGCCTGTGCCTGTCGCTTTACCGCCAGATGACGGCGGGACGGTAGGATGCGCCATGACTTTTGCGGTACTGGCCTCGTTGGGTGTGGTTGGCCCGGCCAGCGTTGCGGTGACGCTGGTCGTTATCGGCCTGCTCAGCCAGCGCCTGGGCGCGGTGACCCGGACGCCGCCGTATTACCGCTGGTGCTATGTCGCCGCCGTACTGGTGGGCCTGAGCACGCTGGGCCGCCTGGTGAGCGTCGGCTATGTGGATGACCGCCTGACTTTGCTCAATAACCTGCTCTTTACGCTGGGGGTAATGCTTGGCCTGGTGGTTGCCTGGCGTTACTGGAGCTGGCTCTTTGGCGAGCGCCAGCGCTGAGGAGACGGCCTGACGCGCTATGATTCCCCCTGATCCAGTATCCATGATCTCCCCAGGCCAGCCGGATTCCGCGCTGGTCTCTGTGCTTGTCGATGCTGATGGGTGGGTTCGCGGCGGCATCCTGCCGCCAGTGTTGCGGTCGGCGCCGGGAGGCCCGCCCGGTCCGTTGCACCTGCGGGAATTATTGCAGCCATACGACAGCCGCCCGTTCCCTGCCTGGTGGGCAGCGCTCAAGCAGGAGGCGGGTGAGCAGCCGGAAGGTCGGGCGGCGGCGCTGCTAAAAGCAGGCGGCGAGCTATTGCCAGTCACCGTGGTCGCAGCAAGGGTTGATGCGGGCGGCTTTATCATAGTGTGCCAGCCGATGGGGTATCGCCGCCTGCTGTTCCTCAGCGCGTTGTACCGGATTGGCGTGGTTATTTCCCGGCTGGACCTGGATGATGTGCTGCGCACGGTGCGCGAGGGTATCGCCGGCCTGATGCCCCTGGACGTGTTCCTGGTCGGGCTGTATGACCACGAGACAGGCCAGACCCGGTTGCGGGAGTTTTTCAGCGACGGCCAGTGCGAGGACGGCCCGACTCTACCGCCGCATCAGGGGCTGACCGGCTGGGTGGTGGACAACCGTAAGACGCTGTTTGTCCGCGATGTATTGCGCGATCCACTGCCGGTGGCTTATATCCGCCATAAAGCACAGCCGCTATCTCGCTCTCTGATGCTGGCGCCCCTGATCGCACATGAGCAGGTAGTCGGCGTCCTCTCCATCCAGAGTTACCAGCCGGACACCTACACTGAAGAAGACCTGTGGATGCTGGAAGCGATTGCCGCACAGACGGCGGTGGCGCTGGCCAACGCCCGCCTGTACAGCGAGACAGCGGCGCGCCTGGAGACCCTGGTTGCCCTGCAGGATTTCTCCATGCGGCTGAGCACGGCCCTTGAGGATCGGCAGGTGGCCGAGGCGGTGGGGCAGGCCGTCCTGCGCGTGTTTCAGCCAGAGGAAGTGCTGCTGTATTTTACCGATCGCCTGACCGGGCAACTTCGCCCTGTCGGCGGCTGGACTCCTGCCGGGACGGTTGAGCTGCTCGGCGATCCGGCCAGCAATGGCCTGCTGAGCCGGGCCAGCCAGCAGGCAGAGCCGCGCTTCATCGGCATGGCGGGCGACGATCCGGCGCTGGCGGCGGATCTGGGCTGGTCTCCGGAAGCGCTGGCGCTGCTGCCCATCCGCCGGGGTGAGCAGAGATTCGGTCTTCTGGCGGTGCTGTACCGGTCGGCGCATCACTGGAGTCAGGACGAGCAACGCGCCCTTGATCTGATCGTTCGCCAGGCCGCTGCCACGCTGGACAGAAACCAGTACCACGATTCGCTGGCTCGCCGGTTGGAACAGGTCTCGGCGCTGTATGCACTGGCGCAGCGGATCACCGGCCAGCTGAACAGCGAGGAGATTCTGACGCTGGTGGTCAACACCCTGCGCGATATCTTCCGCTGCCGGGCCTGTGCAATTGCCCTGTGTGATCCTGATGGCAAACAGTTGACGATCCGGGCAGCGGCAGGAATCAAGCCGGAGTGGCTGGGACGGGTGAGCTTTCCGGTTGGCGAAGGGATCGCCGGGCGGGTGGTGGCCACTGGCCAGCCGATCTATGTACCCGATGTTCACGCTGCGGCTGGCGTGCAGGTTTTTGATCCGGAGGTGCACAGCGTGATGGCTGTGCCGATCGCCACTCAGGGGCGGGTGATTGGCTCCCTGAATCTGGACAGCGCCCAGGTTGACGCTTTCTTGCCTGAACATGAGCATGTGCTGACTATCGCGGCAGCCCAGGTCGCTGCCGCGCTGGAAATCTCGCGGCTTTACCGCCAGGAAGCTGAGCGCAGTCGCAGCCTGGCGGCGGCCAATGCCGAGTTGCAGCGCCTGGAGAAGCTGCGCCAGGAGTTGCTGCAGAACCTTTCCCATGAATTGCGCACGCCGCTAACCTACATCAAGGGCTATGGCAGCCTGTTGCAGGAAGGCGACCTGGGCACCCTGCAACCCCCGCAACAGGAAGCTGTGCAGATCATCATGGACAGGGCAGAGGCCATCGAACGTCTGATCAGCGATGTGGTCCGGCTGGAGCAGATTTCTGAGGCAACGCTGGAGCGCGAGTCGGTGGAGATCAATCAGCTTGCCCGCCAGGCTTTGCAGGCTGCACAGGTGACCTATGAGGCGGCGGGACTGGTCTTTGAACTACGCCTGGCGAAGAAGCCGATCCGGGTGGAAGCGGATCGCCGTCGGCTCAACCAGGCGATCGATAACCTGTTGAGTAATGCCGTTAAGTTCACACCCAGGGGCGGCAAGATCATCGTAGCGACGCGCCTGAACGATGATGAACGCACGGCGGAGATCAGCGTCGCCGATACCGGAATCGGGATCGCGCCGGAGCATCTGCCCCATCTTTTCGAACGTTTCTTCCAGGCCAGGGACCCGGCGCACCCGCAAACCGGTGGGTCAGGCATCGGCCTGGCGCTGGTCCGGCGGATCATGGAGGCGCACGGCGGGCAGGTCCGGGTGGAGAGCCAGAAGGGGCGTGGCAGCTGCTTTACGCTGGTGCTGCCGTACCCGGAGCAGCATGAGCATGATCGCTGAGCGTCTCCACTGGCTGGCGGCCATGCCCAAGGTGGATTTGCACCGCCACCTGGAAGGGGCAATCCGCCTGCAAACGCTGGCGGAGATCGCCCGCACCTGCCGGCTGGATGTCCCGGCGCTTGACCCGGAGGGACTGCGGCCGTATGTCCAGATGATGCCTGCGGACCCCCGCACGGTGGCATGCTTCCTGAGTAAGTTCGATATGTTGCGGCGCTTTTACCGCTCGCCGGAAATCATCAGGCGGATCACGGCGGAGGCGATCGCCGACGCGGCGGCGGATCAGGTGCGCTATCTGGAGTTGCGCTTTACGCCCTGGGCGCTGGCCAGCCAGATGGGCTACCGCCTCAGGGATGTGGTCGAATGGGTCGCCGACGCCGCGGCGGAAGCAGCCCGCAGCCAGGCGATCCGGGTCGGGCTGGTAGTCTCGCTCAGCCGACACGAGCCGATCGAGCTGGGATTGCAGACGGTCGAGGCGGCGCTGGCCTGCCGTGACCGGGGTGTGGTCGGTCTGGACCTGGCAGGGTATGAGAATGCTGACTTCCCGGCGCGGCCCTTTGGCCCGCTGTTCCTGGAGGCCAGAGCAGCCGGGCTGGGAATCACCATCCACGCCGGGGAATGGCACGGGCCGGAGAACGTCCGTGATGCCATCGAGCACATGCACGCCGAGCGCATCGGGCACGGGGTGTGCATTATCGAGGATTCAGGGGTGGTGCAACTGGCCCGCCAGCGCGGGGTGGCCTTTGAAATCTGCCCGACCAGCAACCTGCAGACCGGTTCGGTACGCAGCGCCGGGCAGCATCCCCTGCGCGATCTGCGCGATCTGGGTTTGCCCGTGACTATCAATACGGACGATCCGGCGGTCAGCGGTGTCACGCTCACCGATGAGTATGCGCTGGCGCTGGGGCAGCTCGGATTTAGCCTGGCTGACCTGCGACATAGCATCATGACGGCAGCGCAGGTATCGTTCTTGCCCGCGCAGGAAAAGGCGCAACTGCTGAGCGAACTCCGCGAGGCGCTGGCGCGCCATGCCGCCGTACAGCCCTATCCGGAGACAGCACAAGATACAGGTGAGACGTAATGTTGCGAATGGGCGATCTGGAAGTGCACCTGATCAACGATGGGCTGATGCGGTTGGACGCTGGCGGAGCCTTCGGGCTGGTGCCGCGTGTCCTGTGGAGCCAGGTGATTACCGCGGATGAGCACAATCTGGTGCCGATGACGCTGCGCTGTCTGGCGGTGCGAACCAGCGGCAAGACCATCATTGTGGATACCGGCCTGGGCGATAAGCTCTCGGCCAGGATGCGCGCGATCTGGCATCTTGAGCGGCCAGAGGGCGGGTTGCTGGACGGGCTGGCTCGACTGGGCATGCGCCCGGAAACGGTCGATCTGGTGATCAATACGCATCTGCACGCCGATCACTGCGGCGGCAACACACGCCTGGACGAATCCGGCGCTGTCGTGCCAGTGTTCCCCAATGCGGAGTATGTGGTGCAGCGGCGTGAATACGAGGATGCCATGCAGCCCAACGAGCGCACACGGGCGACATACTTCCCGGTCAACTACCAGCCGCTGGCCGCCGCCGGGCAGCTACGCCTGCTGGAGCGCGAAGAAGAGGAACTGGCGCCAGGGGTGTTCGCCGTACGGACGCCAGGGCATACGCCCGGCCATATGTGCGTGCGCCTGGAAAGCGGCGGCGAGCAGGCTCTGTTCGTCTGTGATCTGGCGACGCTTGCCGTTCACTTTGTCCGGCTGGGCTGGATGACCGCCTACGATGTGGAGCCGCTGGTCACGCTGGAAACCAAACGGCGCTGGACGCGCTGGGCGCTGGAGAATAATGCCCTGCTGATCTTCTCTCACGACAGTCAGATCGCCGCTGGACGGCTGGTCCAGGCGGGCGATGGCCTGCCGGAGATCGCCCCGGTGCCGTTTCCCTGCGCCTAGCTGCGCAGTTCCCACTCGCGGATGGCTTCCTGCACAAAAGCGCGCACAGCCTCGTCGGTAATATCGGCGACAGCTTCGTAGGAGTCGTCATCCACCTCGATCAGCACACCCCCTGCGCTGGACTGCCTGATGTGAATCCGGCGCCCGGCGAATTCCGGCGTGCGCAGCAGCATTTGCTGGAGCACGGCGTCGATCTGCTCCGGGATGCTCAATGGCACGGGGGCGCCCCCGGGGACCCGTCCACCGCTCTGCACCAGCTTTCTCACATTGTCAAAGAACGAGCCGATCGGCTCCGCTGGCGGCGCGACATCAGTGATGAGGTCAGGCGGCGGCGCGATCGGCGGGGCCGGAGGCGCTTCAACCTGTGGGGTGGGCTGCGCTGTCGGGGGGGCGGGCTGTTCTACCGGCGCAGGCGGTGGTTCCGGCGCGGGCGGAGCCTCAGCGGGGTCGGTGCGGGCGATGATGGCCAGTTCGCGCAAGGCGGCCATGAAGCGGCGCTCATGCCCGGAGACCCGAATTTCTGCCAGGCTGCGGAAGCTCTGATGCCCGATCTGGACGATCAGCGATCCATCGGTGACATCGCGCCAGAGCTGCATCACTTCTACCGCGTCGGGCGGCACACTGGCGGGCCGGGGCGCCGCCGCGCCGCGTACCCCCGCGGGTGACGGCGCGGATGAAGCGGGGCGTGCGCGCTTCGTTTCCATGGCGGCTTTCTCCTCTTCCGTGTAGAAGAAGAAGTGCCAGATGCGGGCCAGCACGCCTGGCGTGGGCTGGCTGCTCTGTGGCAAAGGCGCAACTTGCCGCGCACCGGCGGGGGGACGTGGTGCGCGGCGGCTCTGCCGGTTGCGCCGCCAGAGGAAGAGCGCGCCCAGCAGAAAGAGCACGCTTACCGCGCTGAGGGCGAACATCAGGGGCACGATCTGTTCAAGAGTGATCCGGTTTTCCATGGTCTGGAGCCTCGATGGGTTTGTCCTGCATCTGCATTGTCAACCGGAATGAGGCGGCTGGCAAGCCGGACAGATATGCGTGGAGCGCCCGCCAATGATAAGGCGCTCGATAGGCGTCCCGCAGCGCAGGCAGGGCTGGCCGGTACGCCCGTAGACGTAGAAATGTTCCTGCGATTCGCCGGGCGTGCCATCCGGTTTGCGGTACCAGTTGACGCTGGCGCCTTCGTGATCGATGCCCGTGGCCAGGGCGGCGCGGATGCTGTCGTACAGGCGGGCCTGCTCGTCGGTATTCAGGGAGTCAGCCTCCCGCCGGGGGGGGAGGCCAGCGCGGAAGAGTGCTTCGTCCGCGTAGATGTTGCCGATCCCGGCGACAAATGCCTGATCAAGCAGCAACGGTTTGAGCGCGCCGCGCCTCCCGGCCAGACGTTCTACAAAGCGGTCAAGCGTGAAATCGTCGGCCAGCGGTTCCGGGCCAAGCCTGCCGATCACCAGGCCCGGATCAGGTGTCAGGTAGACACGCCCGAACTTACGCGCGTCGGAAAAGCGCAGCTGGTGAGCGTTGTCCAGCTGGAAGCGGAAATGCACCCAGCGGTCGCCCTCGTTGTGGGCGGCGTCCGGGACGACGTAAAGCCGCCCGGTCATCTTGAGGTGGATGATCAGCGTAGCGGAATCCAGATCGGCCAGGATGTACTTGCCCCGCCGCCACAGATGGCGGATGGCCTGCCCCGCGATCTGCGCGGCAAAGTCCTCCACGGGCGGAAAGACCAGACAGTTGGGCCAGTCCAGCCAGACGCCGGTGATCACGCGCCCGCTGAGAGCCGGACGCAGCCCGCGCACTACCGTTTCGACTTCGGGGAGTTCAGGCATGCTTGCTCCGAGAGTGCCAGAATGTTGACCTTCGACCTCTATTATGGGCGTTCGGCGCCGGTTGGACAACGCCGAATGTGACGCCGCACCTTAAAATCCGGGCGGTCGGGCGACCGTCTGTGCTATAATGGCCGGCAGGCAGGCGGCCTGGCCCGCTGTTCCCCTCCTGAATGGCTGAGCGCGTGTACTGGAAGCGGTCATGAGCGCGGATAAACCCTTCGTCCATCTGCATGTCCATACCGAATACTCCCTGCTGGACGGCCTGAGCAAGATCGACCGGCTGGTGGCGCGCACCAAAGAACTGGGCATGCCGGCGCTGGCGATCACCGATCACGGCACGATGTTTGGCGTGATCGAGTTCTTCCGGGCCGCCCGGAAGGCGGGAATTAAACCCGTGATTGGCATGGAGGCGTACCTGGCCCGGCGCAGCATGGATGACCGCGATCCGACCCTGGATTCCAAGCCGTACCATCTGCTGCTGCTGGCCCGCAACCAGACGGGCTACCGCAACCTGCTTAAGCTGGCCAGCGAATCCCAGATCCGCGGTTACTACTACCGCCCGCGGGTGGACAAAGAACTGCTTGCCCGTCATGCGGAGGGGCTGATCGCGACCAGTGGCTGCCTGGCGGCGGAAATTCCGCGCCTGCTGGAAGAAGGCAAAGATGACCGCACCCTGCGCGATCTGATCGGCTGGTACCAGGATGTCTTTGGCCCGGAGAACTTCTACCTGGAGCTGCAGGAACACGACATCGATCAGCTCCGGGTGTTGAACCGCTGGCTGGTGGCCAACAGCAAGTACAACGGGGTGCCGCTGGTGGCAACCAACGACACGCACTACATCATGCCGGAAGACTTCGATCCGCATGATACCCTGCTGTGCATCCAGACCGGCAGCGTGAAGAGCGAGCCAAACCGGATGCGCATGACCGATCCCAGCTACCACCTCCGCACGCCGGAAGAGATGTGGCAACTTTTCGCCGAAGTCCCGGAGGCGCTGACCAACACGCTGGCCATTGCCGAGCAGTGTGAGGTCGAGCTTGAGTATGACGGTTACCACCTGCCGGTATTCCCTGTGCCGGAGGGGTACGACGAGCAGTCCTACCTGCGCTATCTTTGCGAGAAGGGGTTGCCCTGGCGCTACGGAGAACAGGCCACTGATCCGCGGATTGTGGAGCGCCTGAATTACGAGCTGGAGATCATCCACCGCATGGGGTTCGACACGTATTTCCTGATCGTGTGGGACCTGTGTGAGTTCGCCCGCCACGCGGACATCTGGTGGAATGTGCGCGGCAGCGGCGCGGGCAGTGTGGCGGCCTATTGCCTGGGCATCACCAGCATCGACCCGCTACGCAACAGTCTGATCTTCGAGCGCTTCCTCAATCCGGGCCGCGTGTCCATGCCCGATATCGACCTGGACTTCCCGGATGACCGCCGGGCAGAGATGATCGCCTATACCGCGCACAAGTACGGTGAGGACAAAGTCGCCGCGATCATCACGTTCGGGACGCTCGGCTCCAAGGCAGCCATCCGTGATGTGGGCCGCGCCCTGGACATGGAGCAGACGGACATCAACCGGATCGCCGGGCTGGTGCCCGGCGGGGCCAAACCGGCCAAGTTCAGCGACGTACTGGGCGACGATCCGACCAAGGCGGTTGCCGAACTCAAGCAACTTTATGCCTCCAACCCGGAAGTCAAGAAGCTGATCGACACAGCGCGTAGCCTGGAAGGGGTGGTGCGCCACGCCAGCACCCACGCCGCCGGCGTGATTGTGGCCGACCGTCCGCTGGACGAGTACATCCCCCTGCACCGCCCGACTAAAGGCTCAGCAGAAGACGCCCCGGTCAAGCTGGTGACGCAGTTCGATATGGAGACCTGCGAATCGATCGGGCTGCTCAAGGTGGACTTTCTGGGGCTGGCCACGCTGACGATCATGCGCAAGGCGTGCGAGCTGATCGAGAAGTATCACGGTGTACGCTACACGATGGAGAACATCCCTTACCGGCCTGACCCGAACGACCCGGTCAAGACGCGCATGGTTGAGGAGATGTTCGACCTGATTGGACGAGGCGAGACGATCGGCGTCTTTCAGGTGGAAAGCGCCGGGATGCGCAAGATGCTGACGGAGATGCGCCCCAAGACCTTTGAGAACATCGTTGCGGCCATCTCCCTCTACCGCCCCGGGCCGATGGAGTACATCCCGATGTACAACCGGCGGCTGCATGGGGAAGAGCCGGTCGAATACAAGCACCCCAAGCTGATCCCGATCCTGGAAGAGACGTACGGCATCATCGTCTACCAGGAACAGATCATGCAGATCGCTTCAGAACTGTTTGGCTACTCACTGGGCGACGCTGACCTGATGCGCCGGGCGGTCTCCAAGAAGAAGGAAAAGGACCTGCTGGAGCACAAAGCCATCTTCATGGAGCGTGGGCCGCAGTACGGCGTCGACCCGGAAACCGCCGAGGCGATCTTCAACGACATCGAGTATTTCGCCCGGTATGGGTTCAATAAGTCGCACGCCGCCGACTACGCTGTGATCACCTGCCAGACGGCCTTCCTCAAAGCGCACTACCCGGTCGAGTACATGACCGCCCTGCTGACCGTCTGGCGCGACGATACCTCCAAAGTCTCCCATTTCACGGCGGAATGCCGCCGGATGGGCATCCCGATCCTGCCGCCGGATGTCAACGCCAGCGACCTGGACTTCACAATTGAGCAGCTGCCGGACGGGCGGCGCGGCATCCGTTACGGGCTGGGCGCGATCAAGAACGCCGGGGCGGGACCGCTGGAGCACATCCTGCAGCAGCGGGCGGCGGGCGGCCCATTCACCGACCTGGCTGATTTTTGCCGGCGCGTTGACCTGCGCATTGTGCAGAAGCGCGCCCTTGAAAGCATGATCAAGGTTGGCACACTCGATTCCTTTGGCTCACGCACCCAGTTGCTGGCGCTGCTTGACCGCATGTTGAATTACAGCGCGGAGCATCACCGGGCGGCGGATGTCGGCCAGTTGAGCCTGTTCGGGGAGGCAACCGGCGTGCGGTTTGATGTGGTCGATGACCTGTTGACTAACCTGCCGGACGTTCCGGAAGCTGACCCGCGGGAGATGCTCAAGTGGGAGAAGGAACTGGTCGGGCTGTACGTGACCAGCCACCCCCTTGACCGCGTGCTGGACTACATCCAGAGTCCGTACACCAGCGTCAGCCAGAGCCGGGAGATTCGTGACAACGGCGAGGAACTGCACGAGAAACCAGTGCGCCTGGTGGGCCTGGTGGAAGGCATCCGCCAGCTGACCACCCGGCGGGGCGAGCCGATGGCCGTGGTCACCATCGAAGACCTGCAGGGCCAGATCGACGC